>DASUEN010000276.1:0-242248 GCA_036275055.1 Thermoanaerobaculia bacterium | reverse complement strand
GGTTCCATGCGGCCCGCCATCATTGTGACCTCGCCGTGCCGTCCTACATGGGGCTCGGCAGCCAGATCTGCTACACGCCCTTGGTCGAAGCCGTGGCGCGCCGGCTGGGCCGCCCGCTCCGGCTGCTCACCGGGCCGACGGACTCGGCCTACGGGCGGCATCCCGAGGAGGAGCTCACCTTCCCGATCTGGGAGCACAATCCCTTCGTCGCCGAGATCGTCGACGCCGAGGAGATCGACCCGCACATCCTCGAGGAGCTGAGCGAGGAGATGGATAACTACTGCCAGTTCGGGCACGTGATCGAGAACATCTGCGCGCCCTATGGCGTGCGTCCGCGGCGGCTCGCCGGCTCGCTGTACCTCACCGCCGCCGAGATGCGCTGGGGGCTCGAAGCCCTGTCGCATCTGAAGCGCCCCGTGGTCTGTCTGTGTCCGTACGGCCGCTCCTCCAGCGCACCGGGCTCTCCCTGGCACCTGGAACGGTGGCGAGAGGTCATCGACGCGCTCTCGGCGGAGGTGGGCCTCTTCCAGACCGGGCACGACGATCGCCAGACCAAAGAGTTGCCGGTGCTCAGCCTGCCCTCGACCGTCCGCCAGTCGATGGCGCTGACCTGGGCCAGCGACCTTTACATCGGCTTCGACAGCGGACCCAGCCACATCGCGACCGCCTTCGCGATCCCCGCCGTTGTGCTGTGGGACGCGCCGCGCAAGGCACAACTCAAGGACCCTCACCACCTCGGTTTCGGCATCGCCCACGTCAGCCGCTGGGCCTATCCGCAGAACCGGAACCTCGTCATCCTCCACGAGCGGCATGGCGAGGTGCTTCAGGGCTGCCTCGACTTCGTCCGCGAGACCGTGGCGGGCTTCACCCGCCAGCATCCCCTGAGGCAGGTCTGACCGTGGCCCCGGCGTTCGACGACTTCCAGGCGCGCTACCGGCCGGACCGCTACCAGCGGTACGTGGACGGCATCGCGGCGGCGATCGGTCACCGCTACACCTACAGCACGACGCCGCTCTTCCTGCCGCAGGGGCGGTTGGAAAGGATTTTCGCGACCGTCCGCTCGGTCGTCCGCCTGTTGCAATCGCCGCGCTTCCAGGAGGAGTCGGCCCGCGAGCCGTGGTTCCTCCCCTGGCATCCGCTGGAGAAGCGCGATTACTTCGGCTGCGTCGATTTCCACCTGCGGGGAGACGAGGAGAAGATCATCGAGGTCAACTTCAACCCTCCAGGGCGTTTCGGCCTCCTGGAGCTGATGGAGCGGACGTTCCTGGAAGCGTTCGAAGCTCCCACTCTCCTGCAGCTCAACGCGGGGTTCGAGCAGGCGGTGGTCGCAGCGGTGACGGAGGGCGACCGGGACCGGCGGGTCGCCATCGCCGTCAACCCCACGGCCTCCAGCCGCGAGCTGCTGCCGCATTATCGCTACGTCGAGTCGTTTTTCCTCCGGCACGGCGTCCAGGCCCGGGTGGTGTTCGCCGACGCCGTGGGGATGGATGGAGAAGGATTTCCTGTTTGGGACGGCGAGCGCTACGACGTCGTCCTCAACCTGTTGATCGCCCGCACCTGGCGGGATCATCCGGTCCTTTTCGCTCCCTACACCGCTCTCTTCCAAAGGCGACCGGAGGTGTTCTTCCCCAGCCCCCTGGGCGCGCGGCTCGGCGACAAGCGCCTGCTCGCCGTCTGCCACCAGCTCGCGCAGGATTCGTTCGGCCTGGCTCCGGCCGACGTGGAAAACCTCGAGCGAGCCACCTTGAAGGCCTGGCGGCTGACGGATTTCCGCGATGCCCGGGAGGTCCGCGAGCGTTTCGGCGGCGAGCAGAACCTGGTGCTCAAGCCGCTCGACAACTATCGCGGCAACGGCGTCGTCATACAGCCGTCGCCGGACGAGTTGGCGGCGATCTTCGCACAGAGCCGCGACAACTACATGGCGCACGAGTACTTCCCGGCTGAGCCTGTGCCCTGCCTCACGCCGGAGGGCGGCGACGGGGCTCACCCTTTCGAGGTGCGCGTGGGCTTTCTGAACGGCGAGGTCCGGTCCGTTCGCGGCTCGAGCTGCATCAATCTCGACATGACGCCCGCCGTGGTCGTATAGACCTGGGGAGGAGCGCGATGGGAAACCCTTTCGATCCCGTCTACTACAGCACGGTGGACGAGATCTATCACTGTGAATGGATCCTGGCGTGCCTGGCGCGGCACGAGCTGTTGAAGAGGTCCATCCGCCGGCTGTGGCCGGCCGGTCATCCCACGCGTCTCGTACAGGTCGCGGGCACCGCCGGCAAGGGCTCCACCTGCCGTTTCCTCGAAGCCGGGCTGGCGCTCGCCGGCCGCTCCGGTGCCTTTTCGAGCCCCGAGCTGTTCGATTTTCGCGAGCGGTTCAGCATCGGGGGGACGCCGGTCGAGCGCGGCGAGGTCACCCGCGCCTGGGAAACGCGGATCCGCCCGCTGTGCATCGAGCTGGCGCTCCAGGGGCCGGAGCACGTCCATTATTTTCACGAGGTCAACATCCTGGTCGCCCTCGCCCTTTTCGAAGAGCACGGCGTCGAGTGGGCGGCCGTCGAGACCGCGGTGGGCGGGCGCTACGATCAGACGACCGCGCTGGAGGTCGCCGCCACCGTGCTCACCAACGTCGGCAGCGATCATGAAAAGGAGCTGGGGCACACCCCCTGGCAGCGGGCCCTGGACAAGGCCGGGATCGCCCGCCCCGGAATCCCCTTCTTCACTGGCGAGAAAGACCCGGCCCTGCGCGAGCTGATCGCCGCGGTCTGCCGCAGCGTGGGCGCCCCCTGCCACCTCCAGGAGCGCGCGCACGTGGAAGCGCTGGAGCGCCTGCTCGCCGCCGCCGCTCCCGAATCCTTCCTGTCCTCGGCGCATCAGAAGTGGAACGCGGCGCTCTGCCTCGAAGTCCTGCGAGCTCTCCTGCCGGATCTCGATCCGGCGCGGGCCGTGGAGTCGTTCGAGACGATCCAGATCCCCGGCCGTTTCTGGCAGGTGGAGGAAGGGCTCTACGCCGACATCGCCCACAATCCGGACAAAGTCGCGGCGGTGGCGGCCGAGGCCGAGCGCCGCTTCGGCGACCGGGGCAAGATCTTCGTGGTCGGCGTCACCAAGGATCGCCCGGCGCGAGCCGTCCTCGCGCCGCTGGTGAAGCTCGCCCGGGTGCTGATCGTCACGAAAGCGGCGCTCGACGGCCAGGACCCGCAAAAAGTGAAAGAAGAGATCGACGCCCTGGGCGCCGGAGTCTTGACCCTGATCGTTCCCAAACCCGCCGAGGCCGTCCAGGTGGCAAGGGACCTCCGCCATGAGCAGGACGTCATCGTGGTGACGGGGGACATGGACGTCATCGACGAGGCCCTCAACCCGGACCCCTACCTGCGCACGATCAACGCCACCGTGGGCTGGCGGGGGCGGGAGGAGCGCGAGGCGCAGGCCACCGTGCAGCTCAAGCTGCCGTGAGGCTCGACGGCGGTCAGCTCGCCGGCTGCGGCCAGTATTCCGCCGGCACCTCGACCCCTGCCCGCCCCGGTACCACGTTCGCCTCGGCGTGGCGGCCCGTGGTGTTGTCGATCTTGCGGCCGTCCACCCAAGTGCGGTTCACCATCGGGTGCTCTTCGTGCGTGGGGCCGAAATCCGAGTCCGGATGGTAGGCGATGACGTCCATCGAGGCGCCGCCTTCGGTCGCGAAGCGGTGCCGGCCGTCGCGGGGAATGTGGAAGATCCGGCCGGGCGAGAGCGCGTAGCGGCCGCTCGGCGTCATGCACCAGCCGCCGCCGCGGGCGATCATGCCCGCGCGGGTGGAGGGGTGCGTGTGCTCCGTCTGGTCGACGCCGGTGGGGAAGTGGAGATGATTGAGGCACGGATCGCCCAGGAGCGGCGAGGCGACGAGGACCGTGTCGGAGCAGGTGTCGATGTAGCGCAGCCGGCCGCGCTCCTCGATCGGTCCGCCGCCGAGGTTGAACCCGCGGTAGCCCACGGCCTGGATCACCACGATGCGCCCCGGCACGGCGAAACGGACCCGCGCGCCGTTGGCGGTCGAGAAGAACATCTCCGGCCCCAGCGTCATGCCGTGGTGGCCGCCGTCGCTCGCGCGGACCGTGACCTCTCCCGATTCGACGTAGCCGTAGCAAGCGCCCACGGCGGGGATCGCGACCTCCTCCGTTCGCCGTCCGGCGTTCTGCTCGCAGACGCTGTCGAAGCCGTAGACGATCGTCGGGAACCGCGGATCGCCGTCGCGCATCAACTCTCCCCAGTAACAATCCCAATAGGCGAAATGGGGCGTCACCTCGAACGTCGTCACGCTCATCATGATCGGCGGCTCCTGTCGGGTCAATGCTCCCAGTCGTCGCGTAGCGCGCAGACCTCGTAGCGCGGCTGGAAGTCGTCACACATGTAGATCAATTCCCGCATTCGGCCCCAGTTGGCCTCCGTGGTCTGCGAGTACCCCTGGAGCGAGACCATCTTCGTCTTCTTCGCGAAATAGTCCTCGTCCCCCGTGAACTCCAGGATCGCCTCCTTGGCCACCTGCTTGTAGCTCGCCCAGTCGCTGCCGATCACCTGGTCGCGATTGGAGAGCGACCAGACCTGGAAACGGGGGTCGCGGAAGAAATGATAAAGCGTTTCGTACGTCTTGCGGTGGTTCGTCCGCTTGTAGATCACCGTGCGGAAGGTGACGTGCTGCCACTTGAGCGAGAAGTTGAGCCACCAGTAGAGGTCGAACAGCGTCACGATGGGCACCGGCGCCTTGGCGATCTGCGGCCGCAGGTAGTCGATCACCCGCTCCGCCTGCCGCGGATCGCCGAGCTTGCCGGTGACGATCAGGTGCAGCACGTCCTCCCACGGCAGCCACGCCGTGCCGGTGGGCACGTACTTCGAGAGATAGTCGCTACCGAAGAGCTGATCGCCGTGCTCGCCGGTGACGATCATCTTGTCGTCGTCCAGGTAGCTGAAGACGGGGTGGGACGCCGGCACGCACCGCAGCTTGCCGCGGATGAAGCGGGCGAAGAATTCCGGATACTCCTGCACGGAGTCGATCGTCAGCACCACCTCCAGCAGGTCCGTGCGGCCCGCCGGCTCCGCCGCTTTGAGCAGCGAGATCAGCACCAGCGTCGAGTCGATGCCGCCGGACCACAGCACCTGGAGCGGCTTGCCGTCCGCCACGGCCTTGGCGACCAGGTCGCGGCCCACCGCGTCGGAGATCTCGCCGAAGCTCGGCGTCGACGCCTGAGGCGAAGGGATGGGGTCCATCACCTGGTAGGGGAACCCGGTGTCCAGAGTGTGGGTGCGGTCGATGAGGCCGCAGAAGAAGAACCGGGCCGTGAGGGCATACTCCTCCCGCAGCGGCATACGCCCGATTCGGCCCTCGGTGCTGAGGTACGGATTCACGTAGATCACCGGCCGCATGGAGTTCCTCTCGTTGGAGCCCGGGGGGTTGTGTCTTGAACGGCCGGATCATATCTCCTCGCCGCGGCCCAAGTCCAGATCCCGCTTCCTGCTAAGCTTACCGCCGAGCATGAGCCCAAGCGAGCCCGCGAGCGAAGACCTGAGCCTGTTGCAGCTCATCGACCGCCTGGAAGTGGGGCCGGTCCGCACCGAGCCGCGGCGCCTCGTGGCGCCGTACACCATCATCCACCAGAACGGCAGGAGCGACTCCTGCGAGCTCGTCTACCGTTACGAGGAGGACGTCTTCGGCCTGGCCGGCGACCCAGCGGAAGAGAACCTGACGGCTCTCATCGCGGCCCAAGTCGCGGTCAACTACGGCCTCTTCTGCCGCGAGATCGTGTTCCACGGCCCCTTCGACGCGGCGGACCGGACGTTCCTCACCGAGATGGCCGCCCTTGCCGCCCGCGACGTCTACGTGCGGAAGCTCCTGCGGCCGAAGCCGTTCTTCACCTCGTGGGTCGCGCAGGTCCCCGTCGTCCGGCTGGAGAGCTACCTGCTGGCGCAGCTCCGGTTTCCGGACGCCGCCTCGGCCGCGGCGGCTCCGGCCTGGGAGGTGAGCGAGTCGCGGACCGCCGTCTTGAGCAGCGGCGGCAAGGACAGCCTGCTGAGCCACCAGATCCTGGCCGAGCTTGGACAGGAGACCCATCCGGTTTTCGTCAACGAGTCGGGCAAGCACTGGTTCACGGCGCTCAACGCCTACCGGCACTATGCCGCCCGGGTCCCCAACACGGCGCGGGTGTGGACCAGCTCCGATCGCGTTTTCGCTTGGCTGCTGCGCCATCTGCCGTTCGTGAAACCCGGCTACACGCGGCACAACTGGCCCGGTTATCCCATCCGGGTGTGGACGGTGCCGGTTTTCCTCTTCGGCATCCTCCCGCTGCTGAAGAAACGCGGCATCGGGCGCCTGGTCACCGGCAACGAGCTCGATACCACGGTGCGGAGCTCCCACGAAGGCATCCAGCACTACTTCTGCCTGTATGATCAGAGCCGTTATTTCGACCTCTACCTCGGCGAGTACTTCCGCCGCAAGGGGTGGAACGTGCGGCCGTTCTCCATCCTGCGCCCGCTCTCCGGCTTGCTGATCCAAAAGCAGCTCCTGCGGCGCTACCCGGAAATGCTGAGGCTCCAGACGTCCTGCCACCGTGCCCATCCCGCCGGGGGGCGCATGTGGCCGTGCGGACGATGCGAGAAGTGCGTGGGGGTGATGGCGGTGCTCACGGCCTTCGGCGGCGATCCGGCGGCCTGCGGCTATTCGCCCGGGCAGGTCGAGCGCTGCCTGCGCGAGCTGCCGCAGCAGGGCACCTGGCAGGAGCCGTACGCCTTGGAGCATCTCGCGTTCCTGCTCCATGAAAAGGGCGTGCTGCCGGCGGCCATGGTGGGCTCGTACCGGGCGGCGCGCCATTCCGAGATGATGAAGCTCCGTTTCGACGGCGACGCTTCGGACCTCGGCGACGTGCCGGAAGACCTCCGCTATCCCCTCTTCCGCCTGCTCCTGGAGCACGCCGAAGGGGCGGTGACGGCGGTGAACGACGAATGGATCGATTTCGACCCATGCTCCGTCTGACGATCGACCTTGGCAAGCTCCTGCACAACGTGCGGCAGGTCCGCGCGCTGTACGCGCGCCGGGGCGTGGAGGTCACGGGCGTCACCAAGGCCGTGCTGGGGATGCCGGAGATCGCCCGCACCTTCGTTCGAGGCGGCCTCGCAACCCTGGCGGATTCCCGCCTCGAAAACCTCGCGCGCCTGCGCGCGGCCGGTATCGCCGCGCGGTTCGTCCTCCTGCGCACCCCGCCGAGCCGCGCCGCGGAGGTGGTGCGGCTGGCGGACGTCAGCCTGAACACCGAGCTGGAGACCCTTCGAGCGCTCTCCGCCGCGAGCGTGGCCGCCGGCCGGCGCCATGGGATCATCCTCATGATCGAGCTGGGCGACCTGCGCGAAGGGGTGCCCGTAGCGGACGCTCCGCGCCTGTTCGCCGCTGCGATCGAGCTGCCGGGCCTCGACCTGCTGGGGATCGGCTGCAACCTCGCCTGCTATGGCGGAGTCGCGCCGGACGACGGCAACATGGCCGCGCTCTCCCAGCTCGCGGACGACCTCGAAAAACGTTTCGATCGCCGCCTCCCGGTCATCTCCGGCGGCAACTCCGCGAACCACCGCTGGCTCACCACGACGGCGCAACCTTCCAGGGTCAACAACCTCCGCCTTGGCGAGCTCCTCCTCTTGGGGAGAGAGACCTTGGAGAGGCACGCCGTGCCAGGGCTCCATACGGACGCCTTCACGCTGACGGCCGAGGTGATCGAAGCCAACGTCAAGCCCACCGTGCCGCGGGGAACCATCTGCCAGGACGCCTTCGGCAAGGTACCTGTCTTCGTGGACCGCGGCGAGCTGCCGCGCGTCATCGTGGCCCTGGGCCGGCAGGACACCTGGGTGCCGGGCCTCGAGCCCCGTGGGGACCTCGCCATTCTCGGCTCCAGCAGCGACCACGTCATCCTCGACGCCAGCCGCCTCCCGCCCGGGAGCCTCGAGGTGGGAGACGAGGTGGCCTTCGACCTCGACTATGCCGCGCTCCTCGCCGCGATGACCTCGCCCTTCGTGCGCCAGGAGATCGCCCCGTAGGCCGATATACTTGGCGCCATGTCGGAGCGTCCCATCCTTGGCATCGTGGGCGGGCTTGGGCCTTTCTCCCACGTCGAATTCGAGCGCCGCCTGCTGCTGGCGGCTCGCGAGCATGGGGGAGTGCGCACCGAGCAGGATTTTCCCGAATGGATCTTGAGCTCGGCGCCGCAGACGCCCGACCGCACCGCGGCCTTGGCGGGGAATGCCGCGGACCCGCTCCCCTGGCTGCTCCGCAGCCTCCACCGGCTCACCTCGCGGCGGACGGAAGACGGCGAGGAGATTCCGGGGGCCGGCTTTGCGATCATCGTCTGCAATACGGCGCACTTCGTCCTCCCGCGGCTGCGCCCGCTTTCCCCCCTTCCCCTGATGGAGCTGGTGGATGAGACGGTGACCTTCCTCGCCCGCCACCACCCAGGGGCCACGGTAGGCATCCTCGCCACCAGTGGTACGCTGGCGAGCGGTCTCTACCACCTGCCGCTTGCGGAGCGTGGCCTCCGCCCGGTGAGCCTGCTCGACACCGAAGAAGGAGAGGACCTGGAGCGGCGGCTGGTGATGGAACCCATCTACGGCGGCCGTGACTTGGAGGCGATCAAGCTCGGCGGCGGGAGCCCGGAAGCGCGGGCGAGGCTCGAAGAAGCAGCAGGCGTCCTGGTCGAGCGCCTCGGGGCCCAGGTGCTCCTCCTCGGCTGCACCGAGATCTCGATGGCCCTGCGCGCGGCAGAGCTTCATGGCCGGCCGGTCGTGGATCCGCTGGACGTCGTCGCGCGGCTGGCGATCGAGCGGATCGTCCTGGGAGAAACGGAACGCGAGGACGAAGATGATTGATCGCGCGAATTAACCGCTCCCCGCTCCCACCGACGCCGCTTCCAGGAGCGGCAGCGTCCGCTCCGTCTCGCGCTCGAGCTCGGCGAGGAGGTCCGCGGTTTCGCCGAGATCGCCGTCCTTTCCTTTCTGTTCCAGCTCCCCGCTCAGGTGGGCGATCCGTTGCGCGCCGATCTGGGCGCTGCTGCCTTTCAGGCTGTGGGCCTCGAAGGTGAGGGCTTGGGCGTCGGAGTGGAGCAGGGCGTGCCGCAGGCGTCCCAGGCGCCGGGGCGTCTCGGCCAGGAAGCTCTCGACGATCTCCCGCACCAAGGGGCGGCCGGTCAGCTCACCCAGGCGGCGCAGGCCGTCGAGATAGGTGGGATCGAGCGGGGGGGGACCGTCCGGCGGGGCTTTGGGCGTCGCCAGGGCGGCGAGCTCCGTCGCGCTGTCGGAGCGGGCCAGCGCCGCCCGCAGCTCGGGGAGCCCGACAGGTTTCTGCACGAAGTCGTCCATGCCGGCGGCGAGGCACGCCTCCCGCTGCTCGCGCAGCACGTTCGCGGTCATGGCGACGATGCGGGGCTGCCGGTCCCGGGGAAGCTCGGCCCGGATTCGCCGGGTCGCCTCCAGGCCGTCCATGACCGGCATCTGGAGATCCATCAAGACCACGTCGTACGGCTGGCGATGCAGGGCCTCCAGGACTTCGATCCCGTTGCCGGCGACGTCGGCCACATAGCCCAGCCGTTCGAGCATGAGCAATCCCACCCGCAGGTTGATGGAGTTGTCCTCGGCCAGCAGGATATGCAGGGGGAGGTGCTCGGCCAAACGCGGGTCCGTGAGGCCGCCGGCCTCGGCGAGCAACTGGGCAGCGGGCGCCTGCGCGGGGCGGCAGCGGATGGTGAAGAAGAACGTCGAGCCCCGCCCCGGCTCGCTTTCCACCCACATCCGTCCGCCGAGACACTCCGTAAGGCGCCGGCTGATCACCAGTCCCAGGCCGGTGCCGCCATAAACGCGGGACATCGACGAGTCCGCCTGGCTGAAGGGCTTGAACAGCCGGCCCATCTTGTCGGCGGCAATGCCGATTCCCGTGTCGCGCACGGCAAAGAGGAGCTCGGCTTGGCCGTCTTTCTCCGCTCGGGCCTCGACCTCCAGGAGCACCTCTCCCTGGGTCGAGAACTTGATGCCATTGTCGAGCAGGTTGACGAGGATCTGCCGCAGCCGGGCCGCATCGCTTTCGAGCGCTTCAGGCACGCCGTCCGCTACCCGGCAGCGCAGGGCCACCCCCTTGGCCTCCGCCTTGGCGGTCAGGATCCCCAGGGCGTCGGCCAGGCAGCCGCGCAGCAGGAACGGAGCGCTCGAGACGCCCAGCTTGCCGGCCTCGATTTTCGAGAGGTCCAGGATGTCGTTGATGATCTCCAGCAGGGCTGCGCCGCTGCTGCGGGCGGTGGCCACGTACTCCCGCTGGGCCGGCGAAAGCGGCGTCTCGAGCAGCAGGCTCATCATGCCCAGCACGGCGTTCAAAGGGGTGCGGATCTCGTGGCTCATGTTCGCCAGGAACTCGCTCTTGGCCTGATTCGCCTCCTCGGCCTGGTCCCGCTGGCGCCGCAGGTCGCGGCTCTGGTGGACGATGGCGACGTTGACGGCGGTGGCGAGGGCGAGGAGCATCAGGCGGCCGATCTGGTTGTCCCAGCGAAACGTGCCGTAGCCAGGGCTCGAAAGGGGTATGCCTGAAGCTTCGCTGCGCACCACGATCCAGGCGACGAGAGCGCTGTACTGGAGCATCGCAGCCAGCCCGGCGGCGAGGCACATACGCACGTCCTGGCGGAGGCAGGTGAATGCCAAGGCCACGAAGTAAACGCTGAAGAAGACCTTGCTGTTGGTGACCGCGACCGCCTGACCGCCGGCGGCCAGCCCCAGGTGGGCGAGGCTCACGAAGCTGACGTCGAGGATGCAGGTGACGAACCCCAGCCACCGGGGTGGTACCGACCGGCGTGCGAAGCGTCGCACGGCGAGTCCCAGGAGAACCGTCAAGGTGACGCCCGCGAGGCCCATCCAGGGTTCGACCTCTCGCGGCTGGAAGACGATGTTTGCCAGGGGGAGCAGGCTCGCGATGGCCGCGGCCCAGATGCGGACGTTTGCCGCCAGGAGCTCCCCGTCGCGTCCGACCCGGGCCGAAGCCGGGTCGGGACGCGCCCAGACGTGAAGACGTTCTGCCAGGTCCAAGGTGGCCGCTCTCGCTCTCTCTAAGACTAGGTGCCATTCTGCCACGATCCAGCCGGTAGAGGCACGAACCGCGGCCTCGGTGCCGAAGGAATGCGATAAGATCCACATTTTAAAGGGGGTACAGTCTCATGCCGATGACGCGGGAGAAGAAGAGGCGGCTGGAGGTGATCGGGGACCTCATCGCCGAGAAGAGGTCGATCACTTCCCAAGCCGAGTTGGTGGAGCTGCTGGCGGAGATGGGGATCAAGGCGACCCAGTCCAGTATCAGCCGCGACCTGCAGGACCTGGGGGTCAAGCGGGTGAAGGGGCGCTACGTGCTGAAGCCCTGGCGGGAAGTGGGGGCTGGGGATTTCGAGGGAGTCCTCGGCTTCGTACAGGGTCTCCGGCCGACCGGTCCCAACCTCGCGGTGATGCTGACCAGCCCCAACGCAGGCAAGATGGTGGCCGAGGCCATCGTCGCGGGCGACTGGCCCGAGGTGGCGGGTGTCCTGTCTGGGGACGACACCATCTTCATCGCCACGACCAATGAGGAGGGACAGGCCTTCCTCATCGATCGCCTCCGGCAATACCTGAAGCGGGGTAGCCTGGGGGAGAAGCCGGACGATTGACAGACGGAATGGACGCCGTTCTTGGCGGAGGGAGCGGAATGGAACCGGTCAACGTTTTCGATTTGGAGAAGATCGCCCTCGAGAAGCTCTCCCGGGAGGCCTACGACTACTACGCGGGCGGTGCCCACGACGAGGTCACGCTGCGCGAGAACCGCGCCGCCTTCGAGCGCATCTCGCTCGCCTACCGGGTGCTGGTGGACGTCTCCCGGCGCGACCTGACGACGACGGTGCTCGGCCAGCACTTGTCGATGCCCGTCCTCGTGGCCCCCACCGCCTTCCATGGCCTTGCCACTCCCGAGGGGGAGAGGGCCACGGCGCGGGCCGCGGGAGCGGCGGGCACGGTGATGATCCTCTCGACCCTCTCCAACACCCGCGTCGAGGACGTCGTGGCCGCCGCCTCCGGCCCGGTGTGGTTCCAGCTCTACGTCTACCGCGACCGCAAGGCCACCGAGGGGTTGGTGCGGCGGGCCGAGGCCGCGGGCTGCCGGGCCCTGGTGCTCACGGTCGACGCGCCGCTCCTCGGCCGGCGGGAGCGGGACGTGCGCAACCGCTTCCGCCTGCCCCCTGGCCTGGCGGTGGCCAACATGCTGCCGGAAGGCTACGGCGAGGTGCCGGAGGTCCCCGCGGACTCAGGGCTAGCCGCCTATGTAGCCGCGCTGCTGAACCCGGCTCTGACTTGGCGGGACGTGGCCTGGCTGCGGTCGATCACCACCCTGCCGGTGCTGGTCAAGGGGATCGTTCGCTCCGACGACGCCTTGCGCGCGGCCGAGGCGGGAGCCGCCGGCGTGGTGGTCTCGAACCACGGCGGCCGGCAGCTCGATACTTCGCCGGCCACCCTCGACGTGCTGCCGGAGATCGCCGACGCCCTCTCCGCCCACGGCCATTCCATTGAGGTCTTGATGGACGGCGGTATCCGCCGGGGCACGGACGTGTTGAAAGCCCTGGCACTGGGCGCCAAAGCCGTCCTCCTAGGCCGGCCCATCCTCTGGGGCCTCGCCGCCGACGGCGAAGCCGGCGCCGCGCACGCCCTGCGCCTGCTGCGCGACGAATTCGACCTCGCCATGACCCTGGCAGGCGCGCCGACGGTGGCGGAGATTACGCGGGATCTGGTGCGGCGGGGTTTGTGAAGAAGACCACTTCTATCGGGAGTGGTCTGCCTGCGCCACGTCAGTCTGGGAAAAATCATTACCCTTGAAGAGAAGAGGCTCTCCTGACGAGCGCGCGAGGGCATAGCTGCAGCAATCGCCCAGATTCAGGGCAGCGGGGTGATGACCTTTGCCGAATTTCTCATAGGCCGAGCGGGCGAGTAGAGACTGGTCGGCGTCAAAGCTGACGATCGTTGCTTTTGCTGCGTGGAGAAGCAGGTCGAGCTCACGGACGCCGAAGGGCCCTTTCCGTGAGTGGATCACGATGGCTGCTTCAAGCGCCGAGAGGGCGCTCACGAGGCATTTTGGATCGGCGGCAATCGAACGAACGAAATGCTCCGCTTCGGGCTCTCCCAGGAGGATCGCGAGGAGAGCCGAGGTATCAATGACCATCAGTGGAAGGCGCCCCTGTCGTCATAGCCAAGGATCTCGTCCGCATCCCGCATGTCGAGATCGGGCAAAGAGCTGCAACGGTGGCTGATCGCCATCAGTGTCTCGACCAGATCGGGTGCGGATTGACGACCTTTCAGGCGCTCCAGCCGCTCTTCTAGGGAATGGATGACAGCTTCGGTGAGACTCTCCCCGGTCTCGGTTGCCACCTGTCGAGCCAGTTTCTCGGCCCGGTCGTTCTTGATGCTGATTCCCAAGGAGCACCTCCAGGGAGTATAGAATTCCCCCCAAATTCTAGAATTTTCTACCTGAGCTTGCAAGCGCCGGAGGGAGAGCCGCTTTCTCCGAGGAGGCAAAGAAAGAGGCGGCGAAAACCGTCTCTCGCCGCCTCGAAGCTAAAGAAAACCTAAGAAAGCCAAAATCGTCGATCGAAGGTCAGCCACAGGAATCGGTGGATGAGGCTGACTGTTTTGCTTGTCCAGTCATGAAGTGCCGCCAGGGGCACCAGGCGGGACAGTCTTCGGTCGGCTCAACTCGCCAGGTAGAGGCCGCCGCCCGAGGGGGTCGAGTCGAAATCGTCCTTGCTGCCGGCGGAGAGGCCTGCATCTGATACCTTAGGCGCCGGTTCTTGACCTTGGGAGTCTTCGACATGCGTTCCCCGGTGGGGAGAGTCGCGCTGCTGCTGTTCGGTTCCGGCTTCTGCGCCCTGGTCTACCAAACGGCGTGGCTCCGGATGTTCCGGCTGGTCTTCGGCGCGTCGACGGCGGCGTCGGCGGCGGTGCTCGCCATCTTCATGGCGGGGCTGGGCTTCGGCGGATTGCTCCTGGGACGGCGGGCGGACCGCCATCCGTCACCTTTGAGCCTGTATGCGACGCTGGAAACGGGAATCGCGGTGAGCGCGGGCCTCTCGCCCTGGCTGGTGGCCCTCGCCCAGTGGCTCTACATCTCGATGGGGGGGAGCGCGCGCCTGGGGCTCGGCGGCAGCACGGTGGTTCGCCTGGTGCTCTCGACCCTGGTGCTCGCCGCTCCGACCTTCCTCATGGGGGGAACACTGCCGGCCGTGGCGCGGGCCGTGGAGCGTAGCGCCGACTCCGGCCGGCGGGTGGTGGGGCTCCTCTACGCCGTCAACACCCTGGGAGCCGTGCTGGGGACGCTCGGCACCACCTTCTTCTCTCTGGAGGTGCTGGGCATCCGCAAGTCGATCTGGATCGCGGCGTTGCTCAATCTCCTGGTGGTGTTGGCGGCGCGTGGCATGGCGCGCGAGATGGGAGAGGGGAAGGAAGCGCCGCCGGCCGGCGCCGCCGCTCCGGAGCCGCCGGAAGATACTACCGCCGGAAAAGCCGTCTCCGGCTGGCTGGTGCCGGTGGCCGCGGCGCTGGTGGGCTTCTCCTTTCTACTCATGGAGCTGGTGTGGTACCGCATGCTGGGGCCGCTCTTGGGAGGGTCCTCCTACACCTTCGGCCTCATCCTGGCGGTGGCGTTGCTGGGGATCGGCGCCGGGGGGCTGCTCTACGGCGCGGGGGAGGGCTCCCGCCGTCCCACTCTGCTGGCGTTCGCCGGCACCTGCTCGCTGGAGGCTCTGCTCCTGGCGGTGCCCTTCGCCATGGGGGACCAGATCGCGGTGCTGGCGGCCTTGCTGCGCCCGCTCGCAGGCGCCGGATTCTTCGCCCTGGTGTGCGCCTGGACGGCGGTGACCGTGCTGGTAGTGCTGCCGGCGGCGGTGGTCGCCGGCTATCAGTTCCCTCTCCTCATCGCCCTCCTCGGCTCGGGACGCCGGCAGGTGGGGCGCGAGGTGGGGGTGACCTATGCCGCCAACACTCTGGGGGCCATCGCCGGCTCCATCGCCGGTGGCTTCGGGCTCATCCCGTGGCTGACGGCGACGGGGGTGTGGCGGCTGGTGGCGCTGCTGCTTCTGGGGCTGGCCGCGGTCGCGATCGTCCTGGGATGGCGATCCGGCCGGCGCGCGGGGGCGCCGCGCCGCGCCGCTCTGCTGCCGGTGACGGCGGGTATAGCGGGTCTCCTCTGCTGCCTCGCCATGGGGCCGACAGCGTTCTGGCGGCACTCGCCCATCGGCGCCGGCCGGGTATCGACGACCAGTTGGACGGGGCCGAACGAGATCCACAACGTCATCGAAGGGACGCGCCAGCGGGTCGTCTGGCAGGCGGATGGAGTCGAGAGCAGCGTCGCCCTCGACCTCGCGGAGGAGTATTCCTTCGTCGTCAACGGCAAGTCCGACGGCAGCGCCCTGGCGGACGCTCCCACCCAGGTGACGAGCGGACTGGTGGGGGCTCTCGTGCACCCCGGCGCCCGGAGGGTGCTGGTCATCGGCCTGGGGACCGGCAGCACCGCGGGGTGGCTGGCCCGGGTGCCTACCGTCGAGCGGGTGGACGTGGTGGAGCTCGAGCCGGCCATCGTCCACGTGGCCCGCGTCCTCTCGCAGATCAATCAGGACGTGCTCTCCAATCCCAAGGTGCACCTGGTCACCGGCGACGGCCGGGAGGTCCTCCTCACCACGAAGGAAAGTTACGACCTCATCTTCTCCGAGCCTTCGAACCCATACCGCGCCGGCGTGGCCAGCCTCTTCAGCGCCGATTTCTACCGCTCCGTCCGCCGCCGGCTGCGCCCGGGCGGCCTGTTCCTGCAGTGGCTCCAGGGCTACGAGCTGGATGCCCAGGTGGTGCGCACGGCCTATGCCACCCTGGCCTCGGAGCTCCCGGCCGTCGAGAGCTGGCATATCCAGCGCGGCGACCTGCTGTTGATGGCCAGCGAGCAGCCGGTGGTGCACGATCTCGACCGGGTGCGGGCGCGGACGGCCGGCGAGCCCTACCGCACGGCCCTCGCGCGCACCTGGGGAGTGGGGGGCGTCGAGGGGCTCTACGCGGGCTACGTGGCTTCGCCCGCTTTCGCCCACGCGGTGCGGGAGGCGGAGGGGGACGCCCTCAACACCGACGACCGCTCGATCCTCGAGTTCGGCTTCGCCCGCAACCTCGGCCGCTTCGGGCTGTTCCGGACGGGCGACCTGTTGAAGCTGGCCGAGGTGAGGAAGGAGGACCGGCCGGCGACCACCGGCGCACCTCTGGACTGGTCGCGGGTGGAGGAGATGCGGGCGGCGCGCGCGGTCTACTGGGAGGATGATCCGCCCAACCTGGTGTCCCAGATGGACCCCGCCGCGGCCCTGCGCATCGCGGCCCGCCGCGCCGCCGCCCTCGGCCGGCCCGCCGAGGCCTGCGCCCGCTGGTTCAGCCAGCCGGAGCCTCCCCGCTCCCATGCGGACCTGCTGCTCATCGGCCAGTGCCTGGCCGAAGGGGCGGACCCCCGCACGCCGGAGGTCGCGGCCGAGCTCGCCCGCGTGCAGCCCATCGAGGCCGAGCTGATCCTCGCCCGCTGGCACGTCGCGGCGAAACGGCCGCAGGAAGCGGGGGAGCACCTGCTGGCGGCGTTCCAGGCCTATCAGCGCGACCCGTGGGTGTACCGTCCCCTGGTGGAGCGCTCGTTCCGCCTCATCCTTCCCCTGGCGCGGGCGGACCACGCCCTTGCCGCCCGCCTCTTCAAGATCCTCGGAACGCCCTTCGCCACCCGGATGTTCGACGGCGAACGGCGCGTCACCCGCATCTGGATGGCCCGGGAGCTGGGCCAGCCCGGGGAGTGCGCCGAGGCGATCGGGGCCCTGGAGCCCCACGTTCCCTGGGACGAGCTGTTCCTGGCCGAGCG
Organism: Thermoanaerobaculia bacterium; assembly: GCA_036275055.1. GTDB lineage: Bacteria > Acidobacteriota > Thermoanaerobaculia > Multivoradales > UBA5704 > DATARR01. The sequence goes on along the minus strand of DASUEN010000276.1, from coordinate 225,330 downwards.
GTACAAGTGCTACCGGGAGTCGGGGAGCCCGCTGACTATCAGGGCCGCCCGGGACCTGGAGCTGTTCCGGGAGGCCGCGCCCCCGAAGCTGGCGGTGGGCCTTGTGCCTAGGAAATAGTCCCGAGAGATAGTTGACCCCCCGGCGCCCGATCTCATAGGCTCGGCTTCCGCCTGATTCTTGCGGCGCCTACGGAAGAGGTCTATTCTTATGGAGTCCATCAAGACGATCGGTGTAGTCGGCGCGGGCACGATGGGACATGGCATCGCCCAGGTGGCCGCCCAGAGCGGATACGAAGTGATCCTGGTGGACGCCGTGCCGGAGGCGCTGGCGCGGGGACGAACGCAGATCGGCAAAGGGTACGAGCGTCTCGTCGGCAAAGGGAAGCTCGCTGCGGAGCAGCGCGACGAGGCCCTCGCCCGGCTGACCACGGCCGGCGAGCTCACCGCTCTGGAAGGGGCCGACCTGGTGGTGGAGGCGGTGGTGGAAAGGCTGGAGGTCAAGCAGCAGGTGCTCGCCGAGCTCGACCGCGTCTGTCCGGCGCGGACCCTCCTCGCCACCAACACCAGCTCCATCTCCATCACCAAGCTGGCGGCCTCCACGTCGCGGCCGGAGAAAGTCATCGGCATGCACTTCATGAACCCCGTGCCGGTGATGCAGCTCGTGGAGGTCATCCGCGGCCTCGCCACCAGCCAGGAGACCTGGGAGGCGGTCGAGGCGGCGTCGCGGCGGATGGGGAAGACGCCGGTGGAAGTACACGACGCGCCCGGTTTCGTCTCCAACCGGGTGTTGATGCCGATGATCAACGAGGCCATTTTTTGCCTCTACGAGGGAGTCGGGAAGGCGGAGGCGATCGACGAGGTTATGAAGCTTGGGATGAACCACCCCATGGGGCCGCTGGCGCTGGCCGACCTGATCGGGTTGGACGTCTGCCTGGACATCCTGCGGGTGCTCCAGGACGGTTTCGGGGATCCCAAGTACCGGCCGTGTCCGCTGTTGGTGAAGATGGTCGACTCAGGGAGGCTGGGGAGGAAATCCGGCCGCGGCTTCTACGAGTACGGCCCGGGCTGACGGCGAGCGCGGCGGTGGGAGGATAGGAAAGAAGAATGTACTGCCAAGTCTGTGGCGCTCCCAACCGGGACGACCATGAGTTTTGCGTCCGTTGTCACCAGAAGCTGCTGGTGCTTTCGGGCTCGCTGCGTGAGGACGACGACTCCTACGACGAGTCGGCGGAAGAGAGCTTCTCCTTCGACGAGCACCTGCTGGAGCGGATCTCCATCCTGGAGGAGGCGGTCAAGCGCACGGCCGAGACCGTCCGCCAGGTCCTGGGCGCCCTGCACAAGCAGGAAAAGAACATGCTCATCCACCAGACCGGCCTCTCGGCCCTGCGCGAGCTGCTGGAGAAGAAGAAGGTCATCGCCGGAGAGGAGTGGGGCGAGCTCTGGGAAACGAAGATGGACTATCAGCTCCTGGCGCTGGAGAAGCGGGAGCGCTTCCTGGCCATCAAGGAGCGGATCGCCGCCCTGCATCACGGCGACAAGCGCAAGCTCTTCCTCCAGCACCTGGAGGACGCCGAGTACGCCCTCTTCGCCTTCGATGTCGAGCGGGCGGTGGCGGCGCTGGAGGCGGCCTACAAGCTCGACCGCGACAACTACGAGCTCGCTTACTTCCTGGGCGAAACCCATTTCAACGAGGGGGACACCGAGGAGGCGCTCGGCTACTTCTCGCGCGTCCTGGAGGTCAAGCCCGACCACTACGAGGGGCTGGTCTACAGCGGCGTCATCCTCTACGAGCGGGGGGACCATAACCGGGCCGAGGAGTTCCTGAAGCGGGCCGTGGCCATCTATCCGGACAGCTTCCTCCCCCACTTCAGCCTGGGCGCCGTCTATGCGGGCCAGGGAAACCTGGCCAAGGCCGTCCTCTTCCTGGAGCGGGCGGTGGAGGTGGACCCCGTCCCGCAGGCCCTGTTCCTCTTGGGGAGCTGCTTCTACGAGATGGGCAAGCTCTCGGCGTCCCTGCACTACCTGCAGGAGGCGGTGCGGCACGATCCGGCCTTCGAGGAGGCCCACCACTTGCTGGGCCTCGCCTATCTCGACCGCCACTGGACGCGCAAGGCGCTCGACTCCTTCCGCCAGGCCCAGCGGCTGAATCCCAAGAAGCTCCAGTACCAGGACCTGGTGCGTTACCTCTCCGGCCACGCCGGCAGCCCCCTGCCGCAGGTGGGCGGCGAGGCCGAGGTGTGGTTCCGCAAGGGCGAGGACTTCCGCGCCCGGGAGAACCTGAAGCAGGCGCACACCTGCTACCGGCGGGCCCTGTCGCTCGATCCGGAGAACCCCACCCTGCTCATGTCCTACGCCCTCCTCTGCCTGCACATGAACCGCAGCCAGGAGATCGAGGCGGTGACTCGCAAGGTCCTGGACCTGAATCCCGGCGAGACCCTGAAGGCCACGGCCTACGCCGCGCTGATCGAGGCGATGCGCAGCCAGGGGAAGTTCCGCGAGGGGAACCGCATCGGCGAGCGGCTGCTGGGCGAAGGCAACTCGAACTTCACCAAGTCCATCGCCTACTACGAGATGGCCTACAACCTGGCGGAGATGGAGGAGGACCTGGACGAGGCCCTCGACTACGCCCGCCGCTCCGTGGACCTGGCGCCGGACGAGATCAAGCAGTTCCCCCTGGCGGCCCTGGGCTGGGTGCACTACAAGCGCAAGGAGTTCGACAAGGCGATCGACTTCCTGGCCCGGTCGAGCGAGCTCGGCCAGTCGTCCACCACGCTCACCCACCTGGGCATGGCGCTCCTGGCCCACGGCGAGGAGGACCGGGCGCGCGGCGTCCTCGCCCACGCCCGCACCCTGGGTGAGCGCGGCGAGGCCCTGCAAGAGAAGATGATGGAGTGCATGAAGGACTCGACGCGCCTCATCGAGCGGGCGCGCCGGAGCAGCCGGATGAAGTAGGAGCCGGCTAAACTTTGCACCCCTGTCGTCCTCCCGGAACCCCTCCCCCTGTTCCGCTCTACCGTTTCGGAGAGATCTGCGGCCCCCGTTGCCAGGGATTGAAATCCCTGGCTACCGCCGGTGTCCCCTGCGGGGCCCAAATCTTCGCGGTCCCGCAGGGACTACCGTGGGTAGCCCGGGATTTCAATCCCAGGCGAGGAGGCGATCAGGGTTCACGCTCCCGCAGAGGCGGCTCATGTACAATGTCGCCCCTTCGGGGCCGGCAATTCCGATCCCGATCCTGAGCGGAGGAGCCGATGCGCTGGACGCGTTTTTACCTGTATACCACCCGCGAGGTGCCCAACGACGCCGAGGTGATCAGCCACCAGCTCATGGTGCGTACCGGCATGATCAAGAAGGTCGCGGCCGGCATCTATACCTATCTGCCGTTCGGCTGGCGCAGCCTCCAGAAGCTGATGGCCATCGTCCGCCGCGAGATGAACGTGGCCGGCGCCGTCGAGCTGTCCATGCCCAGCATCCAGCCGGCGGAGCTGTGGATGGAGTCCGGCCGCTGGCAGCGCTACGGCAAGGAGCTGCTGCGCATCAAGGACCGCCACGAGCGGGACTTCGTCTTCGGCCCCACGCATGAAGAGGTGATCACCGACACGGTGCGGCGGGACGTCAAGAGCTACCGCCAGCTCCCGTTCAACCTCTACCAGATCCAGACCAAGTTCCGCGACGAGATCCGCCCCCGCTTCGGCCTGATGCGCGGCCGTGAGTTCCTGATGAAGGACGCCTACTCCTTCGGCGCCGACGCCGCGAGCCTCGACCAGGACTACGAGGCCATGCGCGCCGCCTACTGCCGGATCTTCGAGGCCTGCCAGCTCGACTACACCATGGTGGAGGCGGATACGGGGACCATCGGCGGCTCGGCCTCGCACGAGTTCATGGTGGTGGCGGATACGGGCGAGAGCGCCGTCGTCCGCTGCCCCTCCTGCGGCTATGCCGCCAACGTCGAGAAGGCCGAGACCCGCAAGGTGGAGCCGGCCGGCGAGGCTCATCCTCCCCAGGAGATGGCCGAGGTGGCAACGCCGGGCAAGCACACTATCGAGGACGTGGCCCGTTTCCTCAAGGTGTCGCCCAAGCGGCTGGTCAAGACCCTGATCTACGAGACCGAGAAGGGGCTGGTGGCTGCCTTGATCCGCGGCGACCGCGAGGTCAACGAGGTCAAGCTCCTCAACCACTTCGACGTCGAGCACCTGACGCTCGCGAGCGAGGAGAAGGTACGGGCCGCGACCGGCGCGCCCGTGGGCTTCGCCGGACCGGTGGGGCTGAAGGACGTCAAGATCGTGGCCGACGACTCGATCCGCGGCCTCACCAACTTCGTCACCGGCGCCAACAAGGCGGACGCTCACCTGGTCAACGTCAACTGGGGGCGGGACGTGGATTTGTCCGACTGGACCGACCTGGTGCTGGTGACCGGCGGCGATCCCTGTCCGCGTTGCGACGGCACCCTCGAGCTGTTCCGCGGCATCGAGGTGGGGCACATCTTCAAGCTCGGCACCAAGTACTCCGAGAAGCTGGGCTGCAACTTCACGGACGAGGAGGGGAACGACCATCCCATGATCATGGGCTGCTACGGCCTGGGGATCGGCCGCACCGTCGCCGCCGCCATCGAGCAGAACCACGACAAGGAAGGCATCGTCTGGCCCCGCCCGCTGGCCCCCTTCGAGGTGCTGCTCATCGCCGTCAATCCCGAGGACGAGGCGGTCAAGCGCACGGCCGAGGACCTCTACGCCCAGCTCCAGGAGAAAGGGGCGGACGTCCTCTTCGACGACCGCGACGAGCGCCCCGGCGTCAAGTTCAAGGACTCCGACCTGATCGGCATCCCCGTGCGCATCACCGTGGGGGCCAAGTCCCTGGCGGACGGGAAAGTCGAAGTCTCCCTGCGGCGCGACCGCGAGAAGCACCTGGTGCCGCCGGGAGAGGCGATGGGGAAGGCGATGGAGCTGCTAGGGGGCTGAACGGAGCCCGCGATGAAGTTTACCCAGTACTTCCTCCACAACCGCGACCGACCAGATCGGCGTCAGATTGAAACGGAATGGATCGAACGCGTGATCGGGAACCCTCTTCGTGAGCACCTCCAGGCGGATGGTAGGATTCGCTTGTGGGGTCGAATCGACGAGGCTGAAGGCCGGTACCTCCGGGTCGTTCTCCTGGAAGACCGGCAGACCGTTCACAACGCGTTCTTCGATCGGCGGTTCAAGGAGGACGATGATGAGAGTTGAGTATTTCGAGGACACCGACACGCTGCAGATCACGTTCAAGGAACGAACCGTGGCCGACAGTCGTGACCTTGATGAGAACACTCTCATTGAGGTCGACGAGGAGGGGCAGGTGGTGTCGATCACCGTCGAGCATGCTCAGGAACGCGCCGACCTGGAAAGCTTCTTATATAAAAAATACCCCAGTGCTGCTTGACAAGGATGGTCGAGCCGTGGGTGTTATCCGGGCGACAGCACCCGGCGAATGAAGGGTTTTCTCGCTTCAGCAGGGCGGCCACCTCGGATGCGGTGATACCCCCACCCAAGCCCTCACCCCTGCCTCTACTAACCACGCCGGTGTATCCGTCGGGTTTAGAAGCAGAGGTGGAGCGCTCCGCAAGGGAGGAAGAGCGCCCGAAAAGCGAAGTAGTGCGTTCCGCGGCCCAGGTCGAGCGTCGCGAAAGGGAGGAGGAGCGCTACTTCCAGGGAGGTGGAGCGCTCCGCAGGGGAGGAAGAGCATCCGAAAAGCGAGGTGGTGCGTTCCGCGGCCCAGGTCGAGCGTCGTGAAAGGGAGGAGGAGCGCTACCTCCGGGGAGGTGGAGCGCTCCGCAAGGGAGGAGGAGCACCACGAAAGGCGATCGTGACGCTCCGAAGGCCGGCTCGAGCGTTGAGAAAAGGAGGTCGGCCTTGCCCGCCTGGGGGGCCGAGGGCCGTGGTTCTACGAGAGAGGTGTACGATGGGCATGATACGCTAAGCCTCCATGCCCCTGCCCCTGCGCATCGATCCCCGCGACGCCCGGCCGATCTGGCGGCAGATCGAGGAGGGCGTGCAGCACCTGGTGGCTCGCGGCGTCTTGCCGTCCGGGTTGGCGGTGCCTTCGGTGCGCGACCTCGCCCGCGACCTGCAGGTCAATCCCGCCACGGTCTTCAAGGCCTATCAGCGGCTCACGGACGCGGGGGTCCTCACCGTCCGCCGGGGAGAGGGGACGTTCGTCGCCGAGGCGCCGCCGCCGGTCTCCGATAGCCGCCGGACGGACCGGCTCAAGGAAGAGGCAGGGCGCTACGCCAGCGTCGCCGTGACCCTGGGCGCCAGCCGCGAGGAGGCCGTCGACACCTTCGAGGACGCCTGGCAAGGCTTGCAGGACGGCGACGGGAATGCCGCAGGACCCGCTGAAGGAGAAGTGGAATGAACCCCATCGTCCTCGCAGGGCTGACGGTGCGCTACGGCGACCGGCTGGCCTTGGACGGCGTCTCGCTCGCAGTGCCGGAAGGGTCGGTCTATGCCGTGCTGGGACGCAACGGCGCGGGCAAGTCGTCCCTCGTGCGCTGCCTGCTGGGAGAGCAGAAGCCGGAGGCCGGCCGCGTTTCCCTCCTCGGACGGGAGGTGTGGGCGGAGCGTGCCGCCATCCTCGCGGAGGTCGGCGTGGTGCCGGAGGACCCGGACATGCCCCCCACCATGACCGCGAAGCAGGTCGCGCGCTTCTGCTCCCGCCTCTATCCGAGTTGGGACGCCGCGGGGGTCGAGGCGCGGCTCGTGCGGTTCGGCGTGCCGGCGAAGGTCCCCTTCGGCCGGCTCTCCAAGGGGCAGCGGGCACAGGTGGCCCTCGCCCTGGCGCTCGCCGGCGCGCCGCGGCTCCTTATCCTGGACGATCCCACCCTGGGGCTCGACGCCGTGGCCCGCAAGGCGGTGTTCGAGGAGCTGATCGGCGAGCTCGCGGACCGCGGCACGACGGTGCTCATCACCAGCCACGACCTGGCGGGGGTGGAGAAGATCGCCGACCGGGTCGCCATTCTGAGCCGGGGAAAGTTGGTGCTCGACGAGGAGATGGACGTCCTCAAGCACCGTTTCCGCCGCCTGAGCTTCCCGGCGCAGGCGCCCGAGCTCAGCGATCTCGCACCCGTCGCGGTCTCTGCCCACAGTTGGGGGACCGAGGCCGTGGTGGCAGGCTACGACGAGGAGCGCCTGGGCTCGCCTGCCGAGGGGGGGCCGGAGGTTTCGGCGCTCACCCTGGAGGAGATCTTCATCGCCCTGACGGGCGAGCCGGAGGCAGGACGATGAGAGGTTTTCTGGCCGTCTTCGAGCGCGAGATCGTGGAACGGCGGCTGCTCTTCGTGGTGGCCCTGGTCCTGGGGCTGGTGCCGCTCGCGATGCCGCTCTTCCCCGGGCTGCCGGCGGCTTCTCCCACTGAGCTGAGGAACGGCACCGCCATGAGCCTGGCGCTCGTCCTCAGCTTCGTCCTGGCCGTGCTGCTGGGCGGTACGGTGATTGCCCGCGACCTCGTGGAGCGCCGGTTCGGCTTCTATTTCTCCCGGCCGCTGCCGGGGGCGGCGATCTGGGGCGGCAAGCTGGCGGCGGCCGCGGTGCTGGCGGCGGGGGCGGGGATCCTCGTCCTCCTCCCCACGTCGCTGCTGGGCTCCGTCCCAGATCCGAGCGGCGCCTGGGGAGCGACCTTCGGGGTCGTGCTCAGTCGCTCCGAGCTCTTCGCGGCCTGGCTGGGGGTGCTCGGTCTCGTCCTCGCCGCCTCCCATGCGGCCAGTGTGATCCTCCGTTCCCGATCGCCCTGGCTGCTCCTCGACGTGATGGCGCTGGGGGTGACGGCGACCATCGCCTGGGCCTGCTTCGGAGCCCTGGCGCGTCACGGAGCGGGGGTGGTGGCCTGGACGCGCTACGGGGCGGTGCCCTTCTCGGGCTTCACCCTCCTCCAACATTTGGAGATCGCCTTCCTGGTGACGGTGCTGATCGCCCTTGCCGCGGCCGGCGCCGTGCAGGTGATCCAAGGACGCACGGATCTGCGGCGCGGCCATCGCGCCCTGTCGATGGTCCTCTGGGGCGTTCTGCTGCCGGCCTCGCTCGTCCTGGCGGGATACACCTGGTGGTTCGAGACGCCGGCGATCGAGGACCTGGTGACCGTCGAGGGAGAGGTGCCGTCCCCGGCCGGCTCCTGGATTGCCCTCTACGGCCAGGCCGCTCACCGCGGGGGATATTTTCCGGGATTCCTTTTCGACGTCGGCTCCGGCCGGACCCTCCGCGCCGGCTTCGGCAATTTTTCCAAAGACGTGACGACTCAGGCGCGTTTCTCTGCGGACGGGCGGCGAGCCTTCTGGCTGGAGGTGGCTGGCGGCGATCCGATCCGGCCCTGGGTGGCGGAGGTCCAGCTTTTTTCCCTCGACCTCCGCCGCCCAGATGCCTCGCCGCGGCCCACGGGAGTGGTCGTGCGGGGGAGGGTGGCGGCTTTTGCCATCTCGCCCGACAGCCGTTACGTCGCCATCAGCCACACCGACCGGCTGATGGTGATAGAGATCGGCTCCGGCCGGCTCCTCGCTTCCGTCGCCCGCCGGGACTGGTTCTTCCAGCAGGAGGCCGTCGAGTTCCCCGCCCCGGGCCGGGTCCGCTTCTTCGGGCTCTACTCTTCCTGGTATCCACAATCGAACCGTCCGCACGGCGTCGTGCTTTCGATCCGGGATCTCGACGTGGCCACAGGCAAGTTGACGGAAACCACAGTCCCCAACGAGCGGATGAAGGGAATGGTGACCTGGACGCCTGGCCCACAGGGGGTGCGCGGGCTGTGGCGCACTCGCGAGGTTTTGGAGCTGCGTGACGGCGCCACCGGAGCTCTCGTCGCCCGTCTAGGCGGCGAGGGCGCCCGGGCGTCGTTCCTGCCCGACGGGCGCGTCGCGCTGCTGGAGAGGAGCCCGGAGGGGAGCGACCTGCGGCTCCTCGACCCCGGCACCGGCGCCGAGGTCCGCCGCTTCCATTTCGCCGGCATGCGCACCGTCCTGGTGGCCGATCAACCCGCTCTCGATCGGCTGCGGGTGGTGACCCGCGGTTCCGGGGGGACTGTGGTCTGGCGGCTCTGGACGCTCCATCTCTCGACAGGCCAGGCCGTTGTGGGACCGCAGCTCGCGCTGACCTCACTCCCCTATGAGGGTGCGGGGCCCTGGCCGAAACGGCGTGGCCGGGACGGCGTCGTCTGGTTCGACGTCGAGCATGCCCGGGATGCCGTGCTCCTGCGCAGCGGTTTGCCGGCCGGCTAGGAGCTTGCATGGCAGAAGACCTGAGCACGACCCCGAAACTTTTCGCGGTCTCGAGCGCTCTAACAGTTGAGGCCCTGCTCCTTGGATGGCGGGGCCGGCTGATCCGTATACATGTAGGCAGGAGAGCCCAAGATGTTCGAACGCCCCGCCAAACCCCCGATTCCGCGGCACGTGGACCCCGGCGACGCCCACCGCAGGCTGGCCGTGGACCTGGTCGTCGACTATTTGCAGGACCTTCACCACGGGGCCGACCTGCGCCCCGATACCGAGATCTTCGGCCGCCGCCAGCGCCTGCACAGCCAGCCCTGGCGCCGCCCCCATCGCCTCGCCGCCGAGACGCCCTCGGTGATGGAAAGGATCCGCCGCTTCGAAGCGCGGTTCCACGCTCACTGAAAAGAGCACGGACGAACACGGACAGACACGGACAAAGACGGACGAACAGCGGATCTTGAAAGGGTCTTTCGTCCGTGCTGGTCCCTGCTCGTCCGTGTTCGTCCCGGCTCCTGGCGCGCTGAGCCGCCGCCTGTGTCAAGATCCACCGCCATGGACGCCGCGCCTTTTCCCGCCCGCTTCGAGCTGGACGGCTGGGACCTCCTCTGGTTTCACCTGGAGCTCCTTCCCGGCCGGGAGGAGACCCTGGCCCCCTTGCGCCGGCAGGTGAGCGAGCGGGCCCGCTCCCGCTTCGGAGCGGCCGAGAGCCTGCCGATCGATCCCACGGTGGCGGCGATGCGGAGCCTCTTCCGGGCTGCGGGGTGCGATCCCACCCGCTACCGCCCGTCCTCCGAGGCCCTGCTGCGGCGGGTGCTCAAGGGGGAGGACCTGCCGGCGATCCACCCGCTGGTGGACCTCAACAACTGTCTTTCGGTGGAGCTCGCCGTCCCCTGCTGCGTGGTGGCGGAGGGGAGCTTCACGCCGCCCGTGGTGCTGCGGGCGGGCCGGGCCGGCGAGAGCTACGAATCGCTGCGCGGCCCCTTCAACCTCGAAGGCAAGCCGCTGCTGGCCGACGAAGAGGGACCCTTCGGTACCCCGATCACGGACAGCCAGCGGGTGAAGGTGCGGGAAGGGGACCGCCGCGCCTGGATGGTGGCCTACCTCCCCCGCGGGTTCCAAGGCGTGATCACCCCCGAGGCCGGCCGGAGCACGATGAACGATCTGCTGGCGGCGGCCCCCGCCGCCCGGCTGGAAGAGACGGGAGAGTCGCGATGAGCGAGATTCACTACCTGTTCACCGACCTGGGCGGCGTGCTGCTGACCAACGGCTGGGACCGTGGGCTGCGCAAGCTCGTGGCCTCTCATTTCGACATCGATGCGGCGGAGATGGACGAGCGCCACCACCTCACCTACGACACCTACGAGGCCGGCAAGATCAGCCTCTCCGAGTACCTGCGCCGGGTGGTCTTCTGGGAACCGCGCGGCTTCAGCGAGCAGCAGGTGGTGGATTTCATGCTGGGGCAGGCCCGCTGCTTCCCGGAGATGATCGAGATGTACAAGGAAGTCAAGAAGAGAAATGGCCTGCGGGTGGTGGTGGTGAGCAACGAGGGGCGGGAGCTGACGGAAGACCGCATCCGGCGGTTCGCGCTCAAGGAATTCGTCGACGTCTTCGTGGTGTCGAGCTACGTCCACTTCCGCAAGCCGGACGAGGACATCTTCCGTATCGCCCTGGACGTGGCCCAGGCCGACCCGGAGGAGGTGGTCTACGTGGACGACCGCCATATGTTCGTCGAGGTGGCCGGCCGGCTGGGGATGCACGAGGTCTGGCATCGCGACCTCGACGGCACGAAGGCGGCCTTCGAGGCGTTGGGACTTTCCGTCTAACGAAGAAGGAGAAGCGAGCGTGGGGAAAACTACCAATCCGACAGCCTTCGTGATCTTCGGCGGCGGCGGCGACCTGACATGGCGCAAGCTGATCCCGGCCCTCTACAACCTCTGGCTGGACAAATCGCTCTCCGAGCCGTTCAAGGTGGTCGCCCTCGACATGAAGGAGACGGACCCGGCCGTCTATCTCCAGCACCTGCGCGAGGGTGTCGACCGCTTCAGCCGGCAGGGGAAGGCCGAGGACGACCCCTGGCAGAAGTTCACTGCCCACGTCGAATACCTGCGGGCTGACTTCTCCGACGCCACGGCGTTCAAGAAGCTGAACGACGACCTCGCCGGCTTCGATGTCCAGGCGGGCAAGCCGGCGACGCGCGTCTTCTATCTCGCCACGCCGCCCACGGCGATGCAGCTCATCGCCCAGCAGCTCCACGACTCCGGATGCTTTGCCGACGCGCAACGCTCGCGCCTCGTCTTCGAGAAGCCCTTCGGCCACGACCTCGAAAGCGCCCGCGAGCTCAACGGCTTCCTCGGCGGTCTGTTCGACGAGTCGCAGATCTTCCGCATCGACCACTACCTGGGCAAGGAGCCGGTGCAGAACATCCTCGCCTTCCGCTTCGCCAACTCGGTCTACGAGCCGCTGTGGAATCGCCGCTACATCGACTCGGTACAGATCACCGTGGCCGAGGAGGAGGGGGTGGGCACCCGCGGCGGCTACTACGACCACGCGGGCGCCTTGCGCGACATGGTGCAGAACCACCTGACGCAGATCCTCTGCCTGATCGCCATGGAGCCGCCGGTCTCCTTCGACGCCGACGAGCTGCGCAACAAGAAGGTGGACGTGCTGCGGGCTGTCCGCCGTCTGAAGCCGGAGGACGTGCACAACTTCGTCGAGCGGGGGCAGTACGGGCCGGGGCTGGTCCACGGCGAGAAAGTGCCCGGCTACCGTAGCGAGACCGGCGTCGACCCCCAATCGACGACTGAGACCTTCGTCTCCCTCAAGCTGTTCGTGGACAACTGGCGCTGGCAGGACGTGCCGTTCTATCTCCGCACAGGCAAGCGGATGCCGGTGCACGCCTCGGAGGTCTGCATCCAGTTCCGGCCGGTGCCGCACCAGGCCTTCCCGTCCTCGGCGATCGGCGAGATGGAGCCGAACCGCCTGCTCCTCTGCATTCAGCCGCAGGAGGCGATCGCCCTGCGCTTCCAGGCCAAGCGTCCGGGATCGAACATGCGCCTCGCCGCGGTCGAGACCTGCTTCAGCTACAAAGAGGCGTTCAAGATGCCCGAGCCCGAGGCCTACGAGACGCTGCTGCTCGACGTGATCAACGGCGACGCCTCCCAGTTCATGCGCCGCGACCAAGTGGAGGAGGCGTGGAAGATCGTCATGCCCATCCTGGACTACTGGACCGACCAGGGGCACTCCGACCTGCCCATCTACCCCGCCGGCACCTGGGGCCCCGAAGCTTCCTACCTGCTCACGGCGCGGGACGGCAAGGTGTGGGTGGAGCCCCGGTGCGCGGAGGTGGAGGGGGGGTAGAAGGCGGGTAAAACGGCCTACCGCCCCACCGCCGCCATCATCGCCTCGGGATAGCGCGTCCCCGCCGCGATGTCCTTGGGGGCGATCTCGTCGATGCGGCGCAGGTCGCCCGCCGTCAGCTCGACATCCAGGGCGCCCACGTTTTCCTCCAGGTACTTGCGGCGCTTGGTGCCTGGAATCGGCACTAGGTCGTCTCCTTGAGCGAGCACCCAGGCAAGGGCGAGCTGGGCGGGCGTGCACTTCTTGGCCGCCGCGGTTTCCTCGATGCGCTTCACCAGGTCGAGGTTCTTCTGGAAGTTCTCGCCCTGGAAGCGGGGGGAGTGGCGGCGGTAGTCGTCCGCCTCCAGATCCTCGAATTTCTTGATCTGGCCGGTCAAGAAGCCTCGGCCGAGCGGGCTGTAGGGCACGAAGCCCACGCCGAGCTCGCGGCAGGCCGCGAGGGTACCGTCCTCTGGATCGCGGCTCCAGAGAGAGTACTCGCTCTGCACGGCCGTGATGGGGTGGACGCCTACGGCCCGGCGCAAGGTTGCCGGGCTCACCTCGGAAAGGCCGAGAAAGCGCACCTTCCCCTCTTCGACCAGGCGGGCCATGGCGCCCACGGTCTCCTCGATCGGCGTATCCGCGGGCACCCGGTGGAGGTAGTAGAGGTCGATCGTCTCCACCCCCAGGCGGCGGAGGCTCCCTTCGCAGGACTGGCGGACGTACTCCGGCCGGCCGTTGATGCCGCGCACCTGGGGATTGGTGGGATCGCGGACGATGCCGAACTTGGTCGCCAGCACGATCCGGTCCCGCACCTTGCCGCGCAGGAACCGTCCCATCAATTCCTCGTTGGTGTAGGGACCGTACATGTCGGCCGTATCGAAGAAGTTGATCCCCAGCTCCAGAGTCCGCTCCAGAGTGGCGAGCGACTCCTCATCGTCCCTGCCGGCGTAGAACTCGGACATCCCCATGCAGCCCAGGCCCATCGCCGAGACGGTGGGCCCGTTTTTCCCCAGACGGCGTGTCTTCACGGCTTGCTCTCCTCCTCAACAGCTTTCTTCTTGGGCGGCGGCGGCTCCTGCGGCAGCGGCTTGCGCGGCAGGGGCTCCGGCCTCATGGCAGCATTGTAGAGGAAGCTTGCCATCACTACGGACGCCTGCATCAGGTCGTCGCGCTTGAGGTGGTCGTAGGTGTCGAGGTTGGTGTGGTGGGTGCGGCTCTCGTAGTCCATCTCGTCCTGGATGAACTGGAAGCCCGGCAGGCCGACGCGGTCGAAGGACATGTGATCGGTGCCGCCGGTGGGCTGCGGCGTGATGGTGGTGACGCCGAGGTCGTTGAGCGGCGCGAGCCAGGCTTCGAAGATGGGGCGCACGGCGGCGTTCTCCTCGATGTAGATGCCGCGCACCTTGCCGGTGCCGTTGTCGAGGTTGAAGTAGGCCGCGACCTTGGCGTGCTCAGGCTTGAGCTGCAGCGGCCAGGTGTCGGTGCGGAAGAACTCGGGCAGGTCCTTCTCCTTCGGGTCCTTGTTCTCGGGCCGGGTGGCGAAGTGCTGCTTCACGTACATCCGGGAGCCGATGAGCCCCTGCTCCTCACCCGTCCACAGCGCGAAGCGGATGGTGCGCCGGGGCTTGACGCCCAGGGCCTTGAGGATGCGCGCCGCCTCCATCACCACCACGCTGCCGGCGCCGTTGTCCGTGGCACCCGTGCCGGCGTGCCAGGAATCGAGGTGGGCGCCGGCCATGACGATCTCGTCCTTCTTGTCGGTGCCCGGGATCTCGGCGACCGTGTTGTAGGCGTTGGGGTCGTCGTCGTGGTAGCGGGCGGCGACGTCGATCTCGAGCTGGACCTTCTCGCCGTTGTCCAGCAGCCGGAGGAGCTGGTTGTAGTGCTCGGCGGCCATCACCACGGCCGGCAAACCCACGTCCTCCCCCGGCATGTAGGAGCCGCCGCTGCTGACCCGGATGATGCCGTTGGTGAGGCCGCTCGGATCGACCGTGGCCGCCGCCTTCTCCTTCTCCAGGAACTCGTTGAAAGCCTTGCGGAACTTCGTCCGCTCGATCCCCCGCTTGCGCCGCTCCGCCCGCGTGTCGTCGTTCGGTATCCGGTAGCCGGCAAGCTTCTCCAGGTCGGTGGCGGAGTAGCGCTTGAAGGCCGGGTTCTCCGGCTCTTCGAACTTGTCGGGGTCTTCCGTCAGCAGGATCTTGCCGGCCAGCTTGCCGCGGTAGCGGTCGAAGTCCTTCTCGGACTTGATCTCCACCTTCATGGCTTCGCCCTTCAAGGGGCCGTTGGTGCCTGGCGACCAGGCCTTGGGCAGGGCGAAGAGGGGGACGGTGCGGGGCGCCAGCATCCGCACCTGGACGGCGCTGTAGCTCCAGCCGCGGCCGAACGGGTAGCTTTCGAGGTGGGCGTTGACCAGCCCCCACTTCTCGAACTGCTGGCGGGTCCAGTCGTTCGCCGCCTTGAGCTCCGGCGAGCCGGTGAGCCGGGGTCCCAGGACCTCGGTCAGGTGGTAGGCAGTGTCCATGACCTGCGAACGGTGAAAGCCCTCTTCCCGAATGCGGTTGACCATGCCGAGGTCAACGGGCTCCTGCGCCCAGGCGGGAAGGAGGGAGAGGACGAGAAGCAAGAGGACGGCGAGGGCGGGCGTGCGCTTCATGCGATCTCCTTCGGTCCGAGAACGGAGTCAGGTGAAAAAAGCGTCGGTACTCTACCCGAAACCGGGGTGAGGACGGAGAGCGGACCTGCTAGGATTACCCGTCTTTTACAAATGAGGCCTGCCATGAACCGACGCTCTACTGTCTTTTCCGGCCTGTCGCTGGCCGCCCTGCTGACCCTTCCCCTGGCCGCCGCCGAGGAAATCCGTCCCCTCAAAGTGGACGACATCTTCGCCTTGAAGTCCGTGAGCGACCCCCGGATCAGCCCCGACGGCCTGTGGGTGGCCTACACGGTGAGGTGGCTCGATCCCAAGGAGGACAACTCCGACTCCGATATCTACATGCTCCCCTTCAAGGGCGGTGCGCCCGTGCGCCTCACCTCCAGCCCGAAGGCGGAGAGCCGTCCCCGTTTCAGCCCGGACGGCCGCTGGCTCGCCTTCCTCTCCGGCAGGGACGGCAAGCACGCGCAGGTCTGGCTGCTAGATCGCCGCGGGGGCGAAGCCGTCAAGCTGACCGATTACAAGTCCGACGTGTCCGACCTCGCCTGGTCGCCGGACGGCAAGCGCCTGGCGCTGGTGGTGGGCGACGTCGATCCGGACGAGCACGACGATGACAAGGCCGAGGGCGCCGGGAGCGGGGGAGCCGACAAGACGCCGAAGCCCATCGTCATCCACCGGCTGCAGTTCAAGCGCGACGGCGAGGGGTACCTGCGGGAGCTGCGCCAGCACCTCTACGTCTACGACGTGGCGGCGAAGACGAGCATCCAGGTCACCTCCGGCGCCTACGAAGACTCGGACCCCAACTGGTCCCCCGACGGCCGCTGGCTCGCCTTCACCAGCAACCGCACCCAGGAGCCGGACGCGAACGACAACAGCGACGTCTACGTGGTGGAGGCGAAGGCGGGGCAGACGCCGCGGGCCGTCACCACCTCTCCCGGCACGGACCGCTCGCCCGCTTTCAGCCCGGACGGCAAGTCGATCGTCTACCTGGCGGGCGGCGATCCCAAGGACATCTGGTACGCCACCAACTCGGTGGCTGTGGTGCCGGTGGCGGGAGGGCAGCCCCGGCTCCTCACGCAGTCGCTCGACCGCAACGTCGAGGACCCTCACTTCTCGCCGGACGGCAAATTCATCTACTTCCTTCTGGAGGAAGGGGGGAACGAGCACCTGGCCCGTGTCCCCACTGCCGGCGGGCCGGTCGAGCGGACCGTGGATGGCGAGCGCTCGATTCAGACCTTCGACGTCGGCGCCAAGGGCGAGCTGGTGGTGCTGGAGAGCACGCCGCAGCGGCCCAGCGAAGTTTCGGTCGTGGAGGGTGGAGCGCTGCGTCCCCTCACCCACGTCAACGACGACTTCCTGAAGGGGATCCGTCTGGGGAAGGTGCAGCGCATCCAGGCGACGAGCGCCGACGGCACGAAGATCGATGCCTTCCTGACCTTGCCGCCGGATGCGAAACCCGGGGAGCGTCTCCCCACCCTCCTGCGTATCCACGGCGGCCCCACGGCTCAGTACAACACGGCGTTCCAGACCGAATGGCAGATCCTGGCCTCCCAGGGGTACGCCATCGTCGCCGCCAATCCCCGGGGCTCGACGGGCTACGGCCGCGACTTCAGCCGCGCCATCTGGGCCGACTGGGGGCACAAGGACTTCGAGGACGTGATGGCCGCCGTCGATCAGGCGGTGGCCATGGGCGTAGCCGATCCGGACCGCCTGGGTGTCGGCGGCTGGAGCTACGGCGGCATCCTGACGGACTACGTGATCACCAAGACGACCCGCTTCAAGGCCGCGACCTCGGGAGCGAGCGAGTCCAACCACGTCGCCAACTACGGCACCGACCATTACCAGAAGGAGTGGGAGGCCGAGCTGGGCCTCCCCTGGAAGAACACCGACCTATGGATCAGGATCTCCCCTTTCTACCAGGTGGAGAAGGTGAAGACGCCGACCCTGATCCTCTGCGGCGGCAACGACGTCAACGTGCCGACCCTGAACTCCGAGCAGCTCTACCAGGCCCTCCGCCGGCTGGGAGTCGAGACCGAGCTGGTCATCTACCCCAATCAGAGCCACGGCATCAGCAAGCCGAGCTACCAGAAGGACCGCTACGAGCGCTACATCGCCTGGTACGACAAGCACCTGAAGGCCGGGACGGCCCCGGCGACGAAGGCGCCGTAGGGAGATGACGGCTCTGACTCGCTGCTTCCACTGCGGAAGCACGGACCTCGAAGATCAGGAGGTAGAGGAGCTCGTCTCGACGGATCGTTACACGGCACGGTGTAAGGTTTCTGCCAGGGTGTGTCTCCGTTGTGGAGAACGATATTTCGACCCTCGGGCGGTCCGGGATCTCGAGGCGGTCCGAGCTTCCCGATTTCCCGATTTGGCCTCGTTCCGGGAGAGCCTCGGGGCCAAGACCTCTCCCGGCAACACGATCGTGGAGATGCGGGAGGAGGAGGGGGAGGATTAGACGCCCAACCCCTTCCCTGACGTATACAGAGATGTAAGAGGGTGTCTCGAAGATCCACATGACGTCGAGCGACCTCGTGGACGGACCGTTATCCGCCGCTTCGAGGCCCTCATCACCCCGGCCCTCTTCTCCCAGCCTCCCCCCCATCCGCCGGGAGAAGAGGGAGAATGGCAAGACCGCCCGAGGCGCTGTTTTAGCCCTCTCTCTCCCGGCGGCCGGGGGGGAGGCTGGGAGAGAGAGGGTTGGGAGAGTGAGGGCCTCGCGGCGGCGGATAACGGTTCGTCCCCGAGGTTGCTGGACGTCATGTCGCCGCGGCCTGCACTTTCTCAACACCATATGAGATCTCCAGGAATTCGCCCTCCGCGCGCCCCGGTTTTGAACTCTGATCGGGCTCCTGCCGCCCGCTTTGTGAGAGAGTCCCCTCAAGATGTACGACCAGTTCTACGGTTTCCGCGAGCCGCCGTTCAACATCACGCCGGACCCGCGGTTCCTGTTCTTCAGCGACCGTCACCGCGAGGCGTTCAATCACATCCTGTTCGGCATCCGGGAGCGCAAGGGGTTCATCCAGGTCACCGGCGAGGTGGGGGCCGGCAAGACGACCCTCTGCCGGGCGGTTCTCGAAGCTTTGGGGCCGGGCTACGTCACGGCGCTGATCCTCAATCCGTGCATGACGAGCTCGCAGCTCCTGCGCACCCTCCTCACCGAGCTGGGACTGGAGCCCCGGGACGACCGGGTCGAATGCCTGGAGGCGCTCAACCGCTTCCTCCTCGACCAGCTCTCCGCCGGCAAGGACGTGGTCCTCTTCATCGATGAGGCCCAGGACCTGGGGGCCGAGCTGCTGGAGGAGATCCGCCTGCTCTCGAACCTGGAGACCGACCAGCGCAAGCTGCTGCAAATCGTCCTCCTCGGCCAGCCGGAGCTGCGCGACAAGCTGAACGACCGGTCCTTGCGGCAGCTCCGCCAAAGGATCACCGTCCGCTACCATCTGACGCCGCTGTCGCGCTTCGAGGTGGCCCGCTACATCCAGCACCGGCTTCAGGTGGTGGGGGCCAACGGCCGCCCCTCGTTCACGCCTTGGGCGATCCGCTCGGTCTTCCGCTACTCGGGGGGAATTCCGCGGTTGGTGAACGCCGTCTGTGACAAGGCGCTGCTGGCCGGCTTCGTGGACGGCACGGACCTGCTGACCTGGAAGCAGGTGCGGCGGGCCATCCGCGAGCTCGAGGGGGATTTCACATGAGCCTGATCAGCGACGCCCTGAAGAAGGCGAGACAGGAAGCCGCCAGGCAGGACTCCCTCCGGCAGGGCCTTCCCTACGCGGTCGGAACCGCGGACGCGCCGGAGCGGCGGAACCTCCTGATGCCCCTCCTGGCGGGGCTCGGCGCCGGCTGCATCCTGGCCGCGGTGGTGTTCGGAATCGTCTACCTCGGCGGCTGGGGTCCCTTCTCCCGGTCCCGGAAAGACGCGGTCCAGGTGGCTCAGGTCGCAACGCCGGCCGCGACGCCTGCTCCAGCCCCGCCGACAGCGGCTCCGGCGCCCCCGGTCATCGAAGAGAGCAAGCCCGCTCCTCCCGTCCCTACTCCAACCCCGCGGACTCTGGACGTCCAACCGAGTCCGGTTCCGGTCCAGACCCCACAGCCTGTGGTACAGCCTCCGGCTCCGCACGCCGAGCCCAGCCCCGCTCCCCCCGTTTCGGCCGATGAGGTGCGGCTGGCCCCGCCGCCGATTTCGACTCCGGCTCCAGTGCCCACGGTGGCCGCGCCCATCCAGGCGCCGCCCCCCGCCCCCCCTGCGGATTCCGGGGGCTTGGTGGACGGCAAGACCTATGTAGCGGAGGTTCCGGTTCCTGGTGGCGGCGTCTTGAAGCTCAACGGCATCGCCTACTCGGCGGATCACCCCATTGCCGTGCTCGACGCGCGGGTCGTGGCTCCGGGAGAGGTCGTTCAGGGCTTCACGGTCGTTGCCATCGAAGCCGGCCGCGTCAAACTGCAAGGCCACGGCGCTACGGTCTTCGTCACCACCAAGTAGGCTCTCCGATCCCGTAGGTTGGGTCGCAGCCGCCGGCCGTTGGGCTCGATTTATCCTCCGTAGGCTCCTTCCGGAGGACGTTTGGAGGGGCTTTTCCGGAGATGGAGTCCAAACGCCGTGAGATGGAGTCCAAATGCCGGAAAATCTGGTCCAAACGCCGATCGGTAGCTCCCAAACGCGGGAAGATCCATTCCAAACGCCGATCGATGGGGTCCAAAAGCCCGAAGATGCGGTCCAAACGCCGGGAGATGGGGTCCAAACGCCGATCAGTAGCTCCCAAACGTCGGGAGCTAGAGCCCAACCGGTGGGAGAGGCTGAGCGATTGGCGCCAGAGGTACTCCAACCGGCGGGAGAGGTGGCTCAAGAGGGCGGAGACTGGGAGCGGGAATACTGAACCGAATCTTTCAGCGCTTGTAGGCTGAGTCGTGGTCTGTATGCAGAGACATGAAGCGAAGGAGATCCCCATCGCGGTAGGCCAGCGCTCTTATCTTCTGGCTAAGACGCAGCGAGTACGCCTTCGATCCGTTGGGAGCCTTGAAGAGGACGACTGCCTCCCAGTTAAGGCCGCTGTGGCTGTAGACAGTGTTCCAGTCCATGCCTCGTAAACGGCTGAGCGTTGCCGCCACCTGTTTCAATTCCGCGGTTTCGAGCGCCAAGAAGGTCTTTTGAAACTCCTCACTGTTCAGGTCCAGAACAACACGGTTACCGCGAGCCGCCACGGGGGCGCCCACCCTTCCGGTTCTTCAAGGCTCGCTCTACCAATTCGTCCAGGTCCGACTCAGCGGGGGGATTCTCCGCGGCCCATGCCAGCCCTCTGGCAATGGCGGACCGATGTGGCTCCTGCAGCATCCAGAGTTGGCTTTCGGGAACAAGCGCGACTGCGGTCAAGACGATGCTGCCATCAGCTCGTCGCTCAAGACTTAGAGTCTTACCGGCATAGCTCTTGCCAAGGGAAATCTGGCCGCTCTTACCGACGGTTTTGATCTCGCTGCTGATGACATCCTCGCTCATGCTGCCTCCTAATCATGACGGCACGATAATCATGCCATCATGCGGACTCTATCGCAATCCCTCTGACTGACCTCCTCTTGACTTTCCACGCCCCTCATGCGCTATCATGCGCATGGATTTGCAATGAGACTGCGCCCATGCCCCACGACCACGAACACCGCGAAAGCCGCCAGCACGAGATCCTCGCGATCCTCGACAGCCACCGGGTGAGGAGCCAGGGGGAGCTGGTGGATCTGCTGCGCGAGCGGGGGATCGCGGCGACGCAGTCGAGCGTCAGCCGCGATCTGCGGGACCTCGGGGTGGCGTGGATCGGCGGCCGGTATGCGCGGCCGGCGGAGCATGGCGAGCGCGATCCGGGGGTGGCCGAGGTCTCCCACTTCCTGCGCGGCTTGAAGCCGTCGGGACCCTATCTCACCGTCGTTTTCACCATGTCCGGAGCGGCGCAGGCCGTGGGCCTCGCCATGGACCGGGCGGGCTGGCCCGAGCTTGTGGGGACCATGGCCGGCGACGATACAGTCTTCGCGGCGACAGCCTCCGCCGGCGACCAGCGGCGACTGATCCAGAGGCTGAAAGGCTTCCTCAAGGAGGGGTAAGGCCATGTCCGATCCCATCGTGCTCGCCTTCTCGGGCGGGCTGGACACGTCGTTTTGCATCCCATGGCTTGCCGAGACCCACGGCAGGCCAGTGGTCACCGTGACGGTGAACACGGGCGGCATCGACGCCGAGGCGGCGGAGTCGCTCGCCGCGCGCTCGCGCGCCCTGGGAGCGGCGGATCATCTCCTGGTGGATGCCCGGGACGCCTATTTCCAGCAGGTGCTGCGCTTTCTGATCATGGGCAACGTCCGCCGCGGGCAGGTCTATCCCCTCTGCGTCGGCGCCGAGCGGGTGCTCCAGGCGCAGGAGGTGGCGAAGGCGGCGGAGCGGCTGGGAACTCTCACGGTGGCCCACGGCTCCACGGCCGCCGGCAACGACCAGGTGCGCTTCGAGGTGGCCCTGCGCACGCTGCGGCCAGGCTTGGAGATTCTGGCGCCGGTGCGGGATACCCCCCGTCCGCGGCCGGAGCAGGTGGCCTATCTGGAGGAGCGGGGGCTCCCCGTTCCCTCCTTCGGCGCCGCCTATTCCATCAACCGTGGCCTTTGGGGGGTGACGATCGGCGGCAAGGAGACGCTGGATACGGTGGCCTCCATCCCTGACTCCGCCTGGGTGCTCACCCGCGGCGCCTTCGACGAGCCTCTCGCGTCGTCGCGCCACACGATCGGTTTCCATCAGGGTGTGCCCGTGGCGCTGGACGGCGAGACGCTTTCGCCCGTTGCGCTCATCGAGAAGGTGGAGACCCTTGCCGCCGGCTACGGCATCGGCCGGGGGATCCACCTCGGAGAGACGATCCTGGGGATCAAGGGGCGGGTGGCCTTCGAGGCCCCGGCCGCCGAGGTGCTGCTCACGGCGCACCGGGAGCTCGAGAAGCTCACCTCGACCGGCCGGCAGCTCCGCATGAAGGAGACCGTCTCCGCCGTCTATGGCGACCTGGTGCACGAGGGGCAGCATCTCGATCCCGTCTGCCGGGATATCGAAGCCCTGCTCCTCTCCTCCCAGCAGCGGGTGACGGGCGAGGTCCATCTCCTGCTGCGGCCGGGGCAGGTTTTCGTCGAAGGTGTTTCTTCCCCCTTCTCGCTGCGGGACGCCTCGCGGGGGATCTACGGCGAGGCCGCGGGCGAATGGACGGCGGCCGACGCGCGGGGGTTCTCGCGCATCGTCTCTTTGCCGGGTGAGCTGTATGCCCGGATGGCAGGCGCAGGAGGAACCCCATGAAGACCGTGCTTCTGGACAAGATCGCCTCCGTCACCCGCGCCTGCCAGCTCAAGCGCGAGGTGCGGGTGAGTGCGGACATCCCCTGCGAGGAGGGGGTGGTGGTGGCCGTGCGGGTGCGCAACGACAAGACCACCTACAGCCAGCTCGAGCTTCCCAGTGGCCGCATGGCGCAGGTGAAGAAGGGGGACGTGGTGGCCGGAGCTCTCGGCCACCGGCACGCCCTCTTCGGCTACTCGGGCCACCTGCCGGCGCGGCTGGCGCCGGGGGACACGATCCACCTGCTCAACATGGGCGGCGTGCTGGGGATCTGCGATTCGGTGAATCCGGACCTGGGGCCGCCCTTCGAGTGCGAGGTGCTGGGTGCCGTGCTCCATTTCCCCTACCTGGGCGAGCGGATCGGCGTGGCCGCCCGCATCGGCAGCGAGGCGCTGGACCTTGCCGCCCCGCTCGACGCGGCCGGCGTGCCCGTCGTGGCCCTGGTCGGCTCGTGCATGAACTGCGGCAAGACGGCCGCCGCCTGCACCTTGGTGCGCCACTTGAGCCACGGCGGTTTCCTGGTGGACGGCCTCAAGGCGACCGGCGTTTCCCTGCGGCGGGACACGCTCGCCATGGAGGACGCCGGGGCGCGCACCACCGGCCTCTTCACGGATCTGGGGATCGTCTCCACGACGCCGGTGAACGCCCCTGCGGTGACGCGCACGCTGATCACCCACCTCGCCGCGGCCCGGCCGGACGTCATCGTGGCCGAGCTGGGGGATGGCCTGCTGGGAGCCTACGGCGTCGCGGCCATTCTGGAGGACGCGGAGATCCGCGCCGCCTTCAGCGCCGTGGTGCTCGCCGCCAATGATCCGGTGGCGGCCTGGGGCGGCGTGCGCATGCTGCGGGAGCGATTCGGCATCGAGCCCGTGGCAGTCACCGGCCCGGCCACGGATAACCTGGCGGGGACGGAGATCATCGAGGAGGCGCTGGGCGTGCCGGCGATCAATGCCCGGACGAACGGGGAGAAGCTGGCCGGCCGGGTGCGGGAGGTGCTGAAGCTCAGCGTGCCGGCAGTTCAGGGAGCCGCGCGGTGAACGGGGAGATTCCCACGCTGATTCTGGGAGGAACCGGCTACGTGGCTGGCGAGCTGTTGCGGCTCCTGGCTGGCCATCCCCATTTGAAGCCGTTCGCCGTGCTTTCCGAAAGCCAGGCGGGGGGAGCGGTGGAGGGTGCCTTCCCGCATCTAGCGGGTTGTTTTCCGGACCTGAGCTTCTCGGATCGAAAGGATTTGCCGCGACTCGTGGAAGGGCACGGCACGCTCGCCATCCTCTGCGCCGCGCCTCATGGCGCCGCGGCGCCGCTCCTCGACGAGCTGTTGACGACGGCTGAGCTGGCGGGGACGGCGATGAAGATCGTCGACATCTCCGCCGATTTTCGTTTCGCGGACGCCGCGGCCTATGAAAAGGTTTATGGTCATGCCCACGGCGCGCCGGACCGGCTGGCCCAGTTCCGCTGCGCCGTGCCCGAGCACCTGGCAGAGACGCCGGAGGGGCACGTGGGGCACCCCGGCTGCTTCGTGACGGCGACGCTCCTCGCGGCGGTGCCGCTCTTGAAGCTGAGGCTCGTGGAGCCGCGCCTTTCGGTCGTGGCCATCACCGGCAGCACCGGCGCGGGGCGGACGCCCACGGCCACCACCCATCACCCGGCGCGGCGAAGCAACATCTTCGCCTACAACCCTTTGAAGCACCGGCATGAGCCCGAGATGCGCGCGTTGGCGACGGCGGCCTCGGGAGTGGAAGCGGAGATCCACTTCGTGCCCCAGGCCGGACCGTTCGCGCGGGGGATTTACGCCACGATCCAAGGGCGCCTCACCCGGCCGCAGACGGCTGACGAGGTGCGCCACGCGTTGGCCACGTTCTACGCCGCCTCGCCCTTCGTGGACGTCCTCCCCGAGCCGCCCCGCCTCCAGGACGTGGTGGGGACGAACCGCGCCCGCCTCTCCGTGGCGGTGGATGGCGATCATCTGGTGGTCTTTTCGGCGCTGGACAACCTGGTGAAGGGCGCGGCCGGCGGGGCGATCCAGTGGATGAACCGGCTGCTGGGGTTCCCGGAGGCGGCGGGATTGAGGGTGCCGGGGGTGGGGTGGGTATGAGAGACAAGGAGATGATGACGATGACCGAAACCGCTGTCGCACCCACCCTCCAGGCCGAGCTGGACGAGGCCCGGTGGCTGCTGCCCGTCTATGCGCACACCCCCGTTGAGCCGGTCTGGGGCGAGGGAGTCACCGTCCACACCCGCGACGGCCGCGCGTTGCTCGACTTCTATGGCGGCCACGCCGTGGCCCTCTTGGGATATCGCCATCCGCGGCTGCTGGCGGCCCTCGGCGGCCAGGCCGAGGAGCTGTTCTTCCAGAGCAACTCGGTGCCACTGGCCGTGCGCGCCCGGGCGGCGGAGCGGCTGGTGGGGTTCGGACCCGCGGGGCTGTCCCGGGCGTTTCTGGTCAACAGCGGCGCCGAGGCGAACGAGAACGCTCTGCGCCTTGCTTTTCGCCATACGAAAAGGAGCCGGGTGATCGCGCTCGAAGGCTCCTTCCACGGCCGTACGGCGGCGGCGGCGGCCGTCACTTGGAAAGCGCAGGGGTGGTACGGCTTTCCCAGGACGCCGTTCGACGTCACCTTCGTGCCAGTCAAAAACCCGGACGCCCTCCGCACGGCTCTGGGGCCGGACGTGGCCGCCGTCATCCTGGAGCCCGTGCAGGGGATGGCCGGCGCGGTCGAGATGGGAGCGGAGTACCTCGCCGCAGTGCGCGAGCTCAGCCGCGAGGCCGGGGCGCTGCTGATCTTCGACGAGGTGCAGTGCGGCATGGGGCGGACGGGCCACCCCTTCGCAGCTCAGGCCTACGGAGTGACGCCGGACGTCCTCACCACGGCCAAGGGGATCGCCGGCGGCTTTCCGGCCGGCGCCGTTCTGGTGAGCGATGAGGTGGGGCAGGGGCTCAAGTCAGGGGACCTGGGGACCACCTTCGGCGGCGGCCCCCTGGCCTGCGCGCTGATCGAGGCGGTGATCGGCGCCATCGAGCAGGACGGCCTCCTCCCCCGCGTGCAGCGGATCTCCCGGCTCATCCGCGAGACCTGCCAGGTGGGGCCGGTGACCGGCATTCAGGGCGAGGGCTTCCTCCTGGGCTTGCGGACCACGCGGCCGGCGCGGGAGATCGTCAACGAGTTGCTGACGAAAGGGATCCTGGCGGGGACGAGCGCCGATCCCAACGTCGTCCGCATCCTGCCTCCCCTCGTGCTGGAGGAGGCCCACGTCGCGGCGCTCGCCCAGGCGCTCTCCGAGGTCCGCCCTTGAAAAACTTCCTCGATCTCGCGGCGCTCGGACGGGAGGAGATCTCCGATCTTCTTTCTCTCGCCGTGCGCTTGGAGCGCTCTCCCGAGCCCGAGGCGCTGAAGGGGAAGATCCTCGCCCTTCTCTTCTTCAATCCGTCGCTGCGCACCCTCGCCTCGTTCCAGGCGGGGATGGCGCGGCTGGGGGGGAGCTCGTTCGTCATCTCCCCCGGGCAGGGGACGTGGATCCTGGAGACCCGGGACGGGGTGGTAATGGATGGCGCCGCCGCCGAGCACGTGCGGGAGGCCATCCCCGTCCTCGCGAGCTACGCGGACGCCCTCGGCATCCGCTCCTTCGCGGGGGGCACGGACCTGGCAGCGGACCTCGCGGATACGGCCTTTCTCAACATGGCCGAGGTCTGCCCCGTGCCGCTCGTCAACATGGAGTCGGCCGTCAACCATCCCTGCCAGGCGTTAGGGGATTGGAAGACGATGGACGATCTCGGCATCCCCGCCCAGGGGGGCAAATTCGTCCTTTCGTGGGCCTGGCACCCGAAGCCCCTTCCTCTGGCCGTGCCGGCGGCGGCCGTCCACATGGCGGCGCTACGGGGGATGGAGGTCACCGTGCTCCGCCCAGAGGGGTTCGGTCTCCCCGAGCCGGTCATGGCGCGGGCGCGGCGGGCGGCGGAGATCTCCGGCGGCTCCGTGCGGGAGACGGCGGAGCGCGGCGAAGCCCTGGAAGGGGCGCATGTGATCTATGCCAAGTCGTGGACCTCGCCGCTCCATTACGGCCGCCCCGAGGCGGAGGCGGATTTTCGCGCCGGCTTGCGTGACTGGTGCGTAGGAGAGGACTGGTTCGCCACCACGGCGCCGGATTGTCGCTTCATGCACTGCCTGCCGGTGCGGCGCAACGTGGTGGTCAAAGATTCGGTGCTGGACGGGCCGCGCAGTGTGGTGGTTCACGAGGCCCGCAACCGCATGTGGGCGCAGATGGCGGTGCTCTACCGCCTGCTTCGGGGATAAAGGAGACGAACGATGAAAGACGTCGGTCAACGGACGGCCGAGGCCGCGGCCCTGAAGCACGCGGTGCCGTACATCCGGATCTTCAAGGGGAAGACCTTCGTCCTCAAGGCCGGGGGGGGCGCGCTGGAACGCGACGCCACCACCCGCGCCCTGGTCGAGCAGGTGGACGTGCTGCACCAGGTGGGGATCCGCGTCGTCCTGGTGCACGGCGGGGGGAACCAGTCGACCGATCTCGCCCGGGCCCTGGGCGCCGAGGCCCGCTTCGTCGAGGGGCGGCGGGTGACGGACGAGAAGGCCCTGGAGGTGGCCGCCATGGTCTTGAACGGCGCCGTCAACACCCAGCTCCTCGCCGTCTGCCGCAAGCTGGGAGTGCCGGCGGTGGGCGTTTCGGGCGTCGACGGCGGGCTCATCCAGGCCCGCAAAAGGCCGCCGGTGCGGGTGGGAGACGAGCTGGTGGACTACGGTTTCGTGGGCGACATCGCGGCGGTCGATCCCAAGCCGCTGACCGCGATCCTCGACGCGGGCTACGTGCCGGTGGTGAGCCCCCTCTCGGCGGCGGACGACGGCACGCTGCTCAACATCAATGCCGATACCGTGGCCTCGGCCCTGGCCGTGGCGCTCAAAGCCGAGAAGCTCCTCTTCCTGACCGGCGCGGCGGGTATCCTGGAGCGGCCGGACGATCCCGGCTCCCTCGTCTCCTACACCGACCTCGCCGGCCTGCGGCGGCTGCGCGACGAGGGCGGGCTGGTCAAGGGGATGCTCCCCAAGACCTCCGCCATCGAGGCCGCCATCCACGGCGGCGTGCGGCGGGTGCACATCCTCTCCCACGACCTGCCGGATGGGTTGCTGACGGAGGTGTTCACCAACGAGGGAGTGGGGACCCTGGTGGTCGCGGACGTGGGCGTTCTCTCCCCGGCGGAGCAGGCCGCGGGGCAGCCGCCGGCGCCCGCCTTTGCCGGCGGAGCCTCCTGAGATGCTCCCCGAGCGTGAGATCCTCGCCCTGCACCGCGCCGTCACTGGCATCCCTTCGGTCTCCGGAGGCGAGGCGGATCTGGCCGATTTCCTGGCGGACCTGCTGGAGCGCAACGGCATCGCCGCGGCCCGCATCGGCAACAGCCTCCTCGCCACCCTCGGCCGCGGCCCCCTGCTGCTCCTGGACACGCACCTCGACACCGTGCCGCCGGCCCCCGGCTGGACGCGGAGCCCCTGGGAGGTCGAGTCCGTCGAGGGGAGGGTCTATGGTCTGGGGGCCAACGACGCCAAGGCCGCGGTGACGGCGATGACCACGGCCTTCCTCGCCTTTCGCGAGGCGGACCTGCCCTTCACCCTCGCCCTGGCCCTGGTGGAGGGGGAGGAGACGCGGGGCACCGGCACCGAGGCCGTGCTCGCCGAGCTCGCCCGCCGCGGCACGCCTCCCCACGCCGCCATGGTGGGGGAACCCACGGGGCTCGACGTGGCCGTGGCGCAGAAGGGGCTCATGGTCCTGGAGCTGATCGCCCACGGCGACACTTGCCACGCCGCCCACGCCGCGGCCCTGGGAGCCAAGAACGCCGCCCGCCGGCTGGCTCACGACCTCGTGGCCCTGGAGCGGGTTGACTTCGGCCCGCCCCATCCGAAGCTCGGCCCCGTCACCCTGGAGCCCACCCAGCTCCATGCGGGCACGGCCCGCAACGTGGTGCCGGGGGAGGCCAAGGCGCTGCTCGACGTGCGCATCACCCCGGCCCTGGGGCGCCGCGAGGTGGTGGAGCGGATCGAGCGGGCGGTGGCCGGCGAGGTGCGGGTGCTTTCGGATCGCCTGCTCCCCCGCGAGACTTCGGAGAGCGAGCCGCTGGTGGCCGCGGCCCTGCGCGCCCGGCCGGAAGCGCGCCTCTTTGGCTCGGCCACCCTTTCGGACCTGGTGTTCATGGAGGGGATTCCCGCCCTCAAGTGCGGGCCGGGGCGCACGGAGCGCTCCCACACGCCGGACGAGTTCGTCCTGGAGAGCGAGATCCTGGAGGGCTCCCGCTTCTACACCCGTTTCGTGAGAGCATACGCGGAGATGCGAGAAGAGGAAGCCGCTTGAGCCGCCTGTGGGACAAGGGCGAGCCGCTCGATGGCCGCGTCCTGCGCTACACCGCGGGCGAGGACCATCGCCTCGACGCGCGCCTCGTTCCCTACGACGTCCGCGCCTCGATCGCCCATGCCGAGATGCTGCACGAGGTGGGGCTGCTGGCGGCGACCGATCTGGAGGCCATCCGCTCCGGGCTCGAGGAGCTGGAGGACGAGCATGCTGAGGGCGTCTGGGCGATCACCCTGGAGGACGAGGACGTCCACACGGCCTTGGAGACCCGCCTGACGGCGCGGATCGGCGAGGCCGGCGCCCGCGTCCACCTCGGCCGCTCGCGCAACGACCAGGTGCTGGCCGCCCTCCGCCTCTATCTCATGGACGTGGTCGCGGCCCTGGCGACCGGGGCGCAGGAGATGGCCGCCGCCCTCGACGGTCTCGGAGAGCGGGAGTCCGAGACGGTCCTCCCCGGCTACACCCACCTCCAGCAGGCCATGCCCAGCTCCGTCCTCCTCTGGGCCTCAGGGTTCGCCGCCGAGCTGCGGGACGACGCCCTGGGGATTGAAGCTTGCGGGCGGCGCATCGAGAAGAACCCCTTGGGATCGGCCGCGGGCTACGGCGTCCCCCTCCTGCCGCTGAACCGGGAGACCACCCGCCGCAAGCTCGGCTTCGCCGAGATCCAGGAGCCGGTGACGGCCGTCCAGCTCTCGCGGGGGAAGGCGGAGTCGCAGGTCCTCTTCGAGCTCACCCTGCTGATGCAGGACCTCGGCCGGCTGGCCGCGGATCTCGTGCTCTTCGCCACCGCCGAGTTCGCCTTCGTGAGCCTCCCGCCTTCGCTGACGACCGGCTCCTCGATCATGCCCCAGAAGAGGAACCCCGACGTTTTCGAGCTCGTCCGGGGGCGGACGGCGACGGCTCAAGCCTGCCTCTTCGAGGCCCTGAGCGTCACCGCCAAGCTCCCCTCCGGCTATCACCGCGACCTCCAGATTCTCAAGGGACCACTCTTCCGCGGGATCGACCTCGCCACGGAGACCCTCGCCATCCTCACCGCCGCCATCCCCGAGGTGCGCTTCCACCCCGAGCGGATTCGCCTGGACCCCGGCCTCAACGCCGCCGAGGAGGCCTACCGGCTGGTGATGGAGGAGGGAGTGCCCTTCCGCGAGGCGTACCGGCGGGTGGGGGAGCGGTTCAAGGCCAGGGCTCAGGAGGAATGACGGCGAGAAGCGAACCGGCGGGCGCCGCCTGGGTCCGCCGCCTGTTCTTCGTCCTGGCGCTGCTGTACGTCATTCCCTTCTGGACCGTTCGCTACCTCCCCACCACGGACGGGCCGTGCCACACCTACAACGCCTGGGTCATTCGCCAGTACGGCAACGTCGAAAAATATCCTCTCTTCCACCAGTACTACGAGGTCAAGCTCCTCCCCTATCCGAACTGGACGGACCACGGGGTGATGGCCCTCCTGATGCTCGCCGTGCCGCCCCTGGTGGCCGAGAAGCTGCTGGTGAGCGGCTATATGTTGCTCTTCCTCGGGGGCGCCTGGTATCTCGCGGGGTCCGTGCGCCCCGGCGAGCGCTGGCCGGCTTTCCTGGCCTTTTTCTTTCCCTACAATCAGTTTTTCCAATTCGGTTTCTACAACTTCTCCATCGGCGTGGCCCTCTACCTCTTCGCCGTGGGTTTCTGGTGGCGGCACCGGGACCAGCCGAATCTCCGCTTCGCGGCGAAAATCAACCTCCTGCTCTGGCTGTGCTGGTTCTCCCACGTCCTCTCCCTCATCCTGGCCCTCCTTTCCATCGCGGTGCTCTGGCTGGCGACGCTGCGGCGGGAGAGCTGGCGGCGTCATCTGCTGCATGTCCCTATCCTGTTGCCGCAGATCGGCTTGCCGCTCTGGTTTTTCCGGGCGCTGGGGAGCGACACGGTGCCGGTGACGAAGTCCTATCGGGATCTGCTGAATTTCCTCGTGCCGCCCCAGGTGCTGTTCTCGTTCAGCGAGGTCCAGCGCACTCTGGCCGCGGCGGTGGCATGGGGCCTCCTGGCCCTCACCATCCTCACCCTCTGGCGGGAGACTCTGCGGCGGCGGGAGGGGAAGTGGCCCGGGCCGCGGCCGGAGGACGCCTTCCTACTCCTCGTCGCCCTGGCGGTCTGCCTCTACTTCTTCGCTCCTGAGGGGATGTCGGGCGGTTATCTGCTGACCGGCCGGCTGAGCCTCTTTCCCTATCTCCTTCTGATCCCTTGGCTGGCGCCCAGGCTGGGATCGCGCGGGAGGGCCGCGGGAATCACCGTGTTGGTGGTGGCCGCGCTGGTGAACCTGGGCTGCCTCGTCGTCTGGTACCGCGTGCTCGGTGAGGAGATGCGGCAGTTCGTCGCCGGGCTCGAACCGGTGCGGCCGAGCTCGCGGGTCCTCTCTCTCCTCTTCCGCCGCAACACCGATGCCCTGGACGTTGCCGACGTGCTCAGCCACGCCACGGGCTACGTGGCGCTGGAGAAGGGGCTGGTCGACTGGGACAACTACGAGGCGACGCTACCCTACTTCCCCATCCGCTTCCGCGAGGGCGTACAGCTCCCCCAGCTCGACGGCGTAGCCCTTGGGCCTGGCAGCATGCGGGTGCGGCTCAACCGGCTGGCCATCGACTCGGTCTACACTTGGAAAATGCCTGCCAACGAGCTCCTGCGGCAGCGTCTCCACCGGGATTACGTGAAGGTGGGCGAGCGATACGGCGGCGAGCTTTTCGAGCGGCGGTCGTACCGGCAGGGGGCGCGGGATGGAGGGTGAACCGGCATAGAATCGGTGCCATGCTCGCCGATCCGGCGCCGGCCGAAGCCGATCGTCGCCCCCGAGCCCAGGCCCTGGAGGCCCTTCTCCCCACCCTGGCCGAGGCGCTCGACGTGCGCGAGGTCTTCCAGAAAGTCTCCGCGCTGGCCCGCGAGGTCATTCCCTTCGACCTCCTGGAGCTCGGCATCCTCAACGAGGAGCGGACCCATGCCCGGGTCTACGCGGCCTCGGACGGCTGTGAGACGGCCGAGCCGGAGTTCCGCCTCCCTGAGGTCATTCGCAGCTCGGTGATGGAAGACTTCACCATCGCGAGCTACGCCGAGATCGATCCGGCCACGGGCCGCGCCCGCATCGTCCTGCACTCCGCCGAGTCGCCGGAGGAGAAGCAGGTGGAGGTGGTGCTGCCGCTGGAGCGCATCCAGAAGCACCTGGCTTTGGGCATCCGCTCGCTGCTGCGGATTCCGGTCCGGCTCAAAGGGGAAACCATCGGCGCCCTCCTCTTCTTCTCCCGCGAGCCGCGGCGGTTCACGGCCGGGGATGCAGACTCGGCCCGCCGCATCGCGGACCACATCGCCCTCGCCCTCGCCCACCAGCGCTTGGCCGAGGAGCAGCAGCGCGCCGCCGAGGCGCGGGAGCGGGCGGCGCGCCTGGAGG
The DNA here is from genome assembly GCA_036275055.1 of Thermoanaerobaculia bacterium. Taxonomy (GTDB): domain Bacteria; phylum Acidobacteriota; class Thermoanaerobaculia; order Multivoradales; family UBA5704; genus DATARR01. The sequence goes on along the minus strand of DASUEN010000276.1, from coordinate 193,022 downwards.
AGCGGGTGGTGACCCTCACCCGGGAGCTGGAGGCGAAGGGGGGGAGCCACCAGCCGGTGGGTGTCTCGAAGAAGTGGAAGGAGACGCTCGCCCTCGCCGCCAAGGTCGCGGGCACGGAGACCACCGTTCTCCTCACGGGCGAATCAGGCACCGGCAAGGAGGTGCTGGCCCGCTTCCTCCACCGCGCCTCCCCCCGCGCGCCGGGGCCGTTCGTGGCCTTGAATTGCGCGGCGCTGCCGGAGCAGCTCCTGGAGTCCGAGCTGTTCGGCTCCGAGAAGGGGGCGTTCACCGGCGCCGTGGCCACCCGTCCAGGGAAGATCGAGCAGGCGGCGGGAGGCGTCCTCTTCCTGGACGAAGTGGGAGAGATGAGCCCCGCCGTGCAGGGGAAGTTCCTGCGCGTCCTCCAGGAGCGGGAGTTTCAGCGTCTTGGCGGCAGCCGCGTGTTGAAAGCGGACGTGCGGGTGATCGCCGCCACCAATCGCGACCTCGCCGCCGCCATGGCCCGCGGGGATTTCCGCGAGGACCTCTATTACCGCCTCCACGTCTTCGAGATCCATCTGCCGCCCCTGCGCGAGCGCCCCGAGGACGTGCCGCCCCTGCTGGAGCTTTTCCTGCGCGAGATCGGCGAGCAGGTGGGGCGGCCGGCCGCGGGAGTCTCCCGGGAGGCCCGCGACAAGCTCCTCGCCTACGCCTGGCCGGGCAACGTCCGCGAGCTGAGAAACGCCATCGAGCGCGCGGTGATCCTTTCGGAAGGCGGCCTCATCACCAGCGAGCACCTCCCCATGTCCCTCGAGAAGCCGCCCCCCGCTCCAGCGGCCGGGGAGATCCCCGCGGGCGGCATCGACCTCGAAGCGATCGAGCGCACGTGGGTCCAGCAGGCCCTCAAGCAGGCCGGCAACAACAAGTCGAAGGCGGCTCGGCTGCTGGGGCTGACCCGGGCGCAGCTTTATAGCCGGATCGAGAAGTATGGGTTGTAGGGGGCGGGGGACGAACACGGACTGATACGGACCAACACGGACTTTCAGGTTTTCGTCCTTGAAAGTCCCTGTTGGTCCCTGTTCGTCCGTGTTCTTCTCTTCACAACCTGTCGATAAATCGACACCCTGTAGATTTCCCCGCAGCCTTCCAGGCTCGGGCCCATAGGCTCACCCTGGAAGCCTCCCCTGGCACGCTCCGTGGAATACCACTCTCCCGGAGGTGAAGCCCGATGTCGCAGAAGAGCGTGGAAGTCCTGCTCGGCAAGCTGGTGACGGACGAAGAAATGCGGGGGCGGTTCCGGGCTGATCCGGCTGGCGTCCTCGCAGCGTTCCGCCAGGCCGGGTGGGACCTTTCGGCCGTCGAGGCCGAGGCGCTCGGCGCGGTGGAGCCGGCGGCGTTGGAGCGGCTGGCCCGGTCGCTCGATCCCCGGCTTCAGAAGGCGTCCCTCCTACAATCGGAGACTTGATCCATGAACCGCTCCCTCCTTGCCGCCGCACTGGCCGTGACCGCCCTCGCCGGGTGCCATGGTGAAAAGAAAGATCCCAACCTCCTCACGGCCTCAGGCCACGTGGAGGCCACCGACGTCCGCATCGCCACCAAGGTCGCCGGCCGGCTGCAGGACTTCGCCCTGGAGGAGGGGGACGCGGTGAAGAGCGGCCAGGTGCTGGCCCGCATCGACACCACCGATATCGCCCTCGCCGTGAATCAGGCCCGCGCCGAGAGGGAGCAGTCCGCGGCGGACCTCGCGCTGCGGCGTGCCGGCTCACGCAAGGAGGACGTCGCCGCGGGCGCCGCCCAGGTCTCCCAGGCCGAGGCCGATCTCGACGGCAGCCAGAAGGACCTCGACCGCGTGCAGGGGCTCCTCGATCGCGGCTCCGGGACCACCAAGTCGCGGGACGACGCCCGCACCCGGCGCGACATGGCCGCCGCCCGCCTCAAGGGCGCCCGGGAGGCCTTGACCCGCCTCAAGAACGGCAGCCGGCCGGAGGAGATCGAATCCGCCCGCGCCCGCGTGGGAATCTCCGACGCCCGCATCGCCCAGCTCGAGCAACAGATGAAAGATGCCACCGTCGTCAGCCCCACCACCGGCGTGGTGACGGAGAAGATCGCCCAGGCCGGCGAGCTCCTCCAAGTGGGAGCGCCCCTCTGCGTGATCACCGACCTCGCAGATGCCTGGCTCACCGTCTACGTGGGCGAGGCCGACCTCGGCCGCATCCGCATCGGCCAGGAGGCCGACGTGGTCACCGATGACGGCCAGAGCCGCAAGGGGCGGATCACCTTCGTCGCCTCGCAGGCGGAGTTCACGCCCAAGAACGTGCAGACCCGCGACGAGCGCGTCAAGCTCGTCTACAAGGTCAAGGTCGGCCTGGACAACAAGGACGGCCTGTTCAAGCCCGGAATGCCTGCCGAGGCCCGGTTCCACGTGGCGGCTCCGGCGGGAAAGGCGAAGCCATGACCGCCTCGGCTGCACTGCCAGAATCGGACGGATCCGTCGGATCGGACGGATCGGTCGGATCCATGGTCGCCGTCCAGGGGATGACACGCCGCTACGGCTCGCTGGTGGCCGCCGAGGACGTGACGTTCGACGTCCGCCGGGGCGAGATGTTCGGCCTCATCGGGCCGGACGGCGCCGGCAAGACGACGACGCTGCGGGTCGTCCTCGGCTTGCTGGCTCCCAACGCCGGCACCGTTCGCACCTGCGGCCTGGAGCCGGTGAAGCAGGGTGCGCGGCTCTCCCAGAAGATTGGCTACCTCTCCCAGCGCTTCTCGCTCTACGGCGACCTGACGGTGGACGAGAACATCGCCTTTTTCGCCTCGATCCACGGGGTGAAGGGGTGGAAGCCGCGGCGCAACGAGTTGCTCGATCTGCTGCGCATGACCCCATTCCGCGACAGGCTGGCGGACCGTCTTTCGGGAGGGATGAAACAGAAGCTGGCTCTCGCCTGCACTCTGATCCATACGCCGGAGCTGCTGGTGCTGGACGAACCCACCACGGGCGTCGACCCCGTCTCCCGCCGCGATTTCTGGAAGATCCTCGCCCACCTGCAGCGGGAGGGATTGACGCTCCTGACCACCACGCCCTACCTCGACGAAGCCGAGCGCTGCCAGCGGATCGCGCTCATGGATCACGGCCGGTTGCTCACGGTCGATGCCCCGGCGCATCTCAAACAGGAGTCCGGGGAAACGATCATCGAGATCCTCGCCCGTCCCAAGCGGCAGGCCTCGGAGCGCCTGCGGGAGCTGCCCGAGGTGGCGGACGTCCAGTCCTTCGGCGAGCGGCTGCACGCGACCCTCAAGGGAATCGATCACGCCGGAGCCGAGGCCGCGGCCTCCCGCCTGGCGGCGGACCTCGCGGCTCACGGTATCGAGGTGGAGGCCGTCCGCCCCGTGCTGCCGACTCTGGAGGACGTCTTCATTGCGCGGATCGAGGCGGACGAAGCGCCTGTTGCGCAGGTGAGGTGAAAAGGTTATGAACGTCAGAATCCTCATTGTCTTCGCCGCCTTAGGACCGATCTCCGGATTGGCTGCCGCCGCTGAGGCCCCAGCCGGCAACACCGTTCGCCTCACCTTATCGGAGGCCCTGGAGCGCGCCCGTACGAATTCGCCGCGCCTCGAATCGCTCACCGCCCTGGAATCCGCCGCCGAGGCGGCGAAGCAGGGCGCCCTCGCGGAGCGTCTTCCTCTGATCGATCTCTCCGGGGGATATACTCGCAATTCCGACGTGGACGCGTTCAGCCTCACGCTGCCCGGGCTCGGCACGCGCACGCTCTTCCCCAACATTCCGAACAATTACCGGCTGCACGCGGGCGCCTCTCTGCCGCTTTATACCGGCGGGCGGATCGAGAGCGTCATCGCCGTGGCCGGCCGGCAGCGGGAAGCCGCGGCCCAGGACCGCTCCGGCGCCCTCAACGACCTTCTCTTGGAGACCCAAACGGCCTATTGGGGATTGGTGACCGCCCGCGAGAGCGCGCGGGTGCTCACCGAGGCGGAGACCACGTTCGAGGCCCATCTCAAGGACGCCAAGAACCGATTTGAGGTGGGCACGGCCGCTTCCAACGAGGTGCTGGCCGTGCAGGTGGAGCGGGACCGGGCCGAGCTGGCGCGCCTCCAGGCGGAAAACTCCGCGGCGGTGGTCAACGAAAACCTGATCCGGCTCGTGGGCCTTCCTCCCGGCTCGCGGGTGGAGCCCGTGGAAGCTTTGACCGCGCCACCCGCAGGCGCTGTGGATACCGAGACCCTGGTGACGGCGGCGCTCGCGGTGCGACCGGAAATCCTTGCTCTACAGGCCCGCGCCCAGGCCGCACGGGCGGCAGTCGAGATCCAGAAATCGATCTCTCGTCCCCAAGCGAGCCTTTCCCTGGGCTACGACTACGCCGATCCCAACCCGCGCATCCTGCCGCCGCGCGACGAATTCCGGGGCACCTGGAGCGCCGGAGTGACCGTGGCGGTGCGGGCTTTCGACGGCGGCCGTGCGGCAGCCGCGGCGGCGCAGGCCTCCGCCCAGGCCGACGCCTTGGACCGGCAGGTCGAGGATCTGAAGCTGCGCCTTCGCCTGGAGGTCACCTCCCGGCTCCTCGATCTCTCGACCGCCCGCGCGGCCCTGGCCGTGGCCGCGCGCAACCTGGACGCCGCGAAGGAGAACGTGCGGGTGGCCCGCGACCGCTATCAAGAGGGAGTGGTTCCCTCGACCGAGCTCCTCGACTCCGAGACCGCCCTGCTGCGCGCCGGCCTCGACCAGACCGCGGCGGCCACCCAGGTGCGGGTCGCCCTCGCCAACCTCGACCGGGCGGTGGGGAAATAGATCATGGCCCCACCCGCCCTGGAAGCCTCACAACTGACCAAGCGCTTCGGCGCCTTCGTGGCGGTCGACGGGGTTTCCTTCGACGTCAAGGAAGGAGAGGTCTTTGGCCTCCTGGGGAGCAACGGCGCGGGGAAATCGACCGTCATCCGCCTCTTCTGCGGCCTTCTCACTCCCACCTCCGGCACTGGCCAGGTGCTGGGGATCGACATCGCCCGCAATCCCGAAGGCGTGCGCCGCCGCATCGGCTACATGACCCAGCGCTTCAGCCTCTACGACGAGCTGACCGTGCGCCAGAACCTCAACTTTTTCGGCGGCGTCTATGGTCTGCGCGGGGCCGCCAAGACCGAGCGCCTCGCCTGGGCCGTTCAGATGGCGGATCTCGGCGGCAAGGAAGACCTCGTCACCCGCTCCCTCCCCGGCGGCTGGAAACAGCGGCTGGCCCTGGCCTGCGCTCTGCTGCATAAGCCGCGGCTGGTGTTCCTCGACGAGCCCACGGGAGGCGTGGATCCCATCTCGCGCCGCCGCTTCTGGGGATTGATCGATTCCCTGGCGGCGGACGGGGTTACGATCATCGTCACCACTCACTATCTGGACGAGGCGGAGCGTTGCGACCGCATCGCCTTGCTCGACCAGGGGCGGCTGGTGGCCTTGGGGTCCGTCGCCGAGCTCAAAAAGGTTTTTGCCGGCCGCGCCGTGCTGGAGGTCACCTGCCCCCGCTACCTCGAAGCCCAGGAGCGGCTGGAGAAAGAGCCTTGGGTGCACGAGGCCTCCCTCTTCGGCGACCGGCTGCACGTGGTGGTGGACGATCCCGAAGAAGGGCGGCGGCGCATCCTCGCTCTATTGGAGGGAGACGGGAACACGCCGGCCACGGCGGAGCGCATCGTCCCCTCGCTGGAAGACGTCTTCATCCATTCGATCGAAGCCCAGGGGAAGGGCGCGTCATGAGCCCACGGAAAGTGTGGTCCGTGGCCTGGAAAGAGCTGCTTCAGTCGGCCCGCGATCCCTTGAGCCTGGGGATGCTCCTGGGCGTGCCGTGCATGATGCTCCTGCTCTATGGCTACGCCGTGAACTTCGATGTCCGCCACGTCGCCCTCGCCGTGGAGGACAACGACAAAAGCGCCGCCAGCCGCGAGCTCGTCGCCTCCTTCGTCAACTCCACGTATTTCGACGAGGTGGCGGACCTCCCCGCCGGGGCCGACCTGCGCCGCCTCACCGAGCGGCGACAGGCGCGCGCCGTGCTGGTGATCCCCGAGGGGGCGGGGAGGGACCTCGCCGCGGGGAAGACCGTGCCGCTCCAGCTCATCCTCGACGGCGTCGACGCCAACACGGCCACCACGGCTTTGGGATACGCCTCGGCCCTGGTCTCCGCCGCCAACGTCCAGGAGCTGGCTGAAGCGAGCGGCCGTTTGCAGCTCGCGCCGATCGATTATCAGCCGCGCGTCTGGTACAACCCGGAGCTCAAGTCCACCCGCTTCCTGGTCCCCGGTTTGATCGGTTTCATTCTGATGCTGACCGCCGTGCTTTCGACCGCCATCTCCGTGGTGCGGGAGAAGGAGCGGGGGACCATGGAGCAGCTCCGCGTGACCTCCTTGAAACCCGGCGAATTGATCGCCGGCAAAACCTTGCCATACCTCGCCATCTCCCTCATTGCCACGGTGCTCATCCTGACGGCGGCCCGCTTCCTCTTCGGTATCGCCGTGGCCGGCCCCTATCTCCATCTTTTCGCGGCGACCCTGGTCTACCTGATCGGCGCCCTGGGTCTGGGGCTCCTCGTCTCCTCGGTCGCGGACACCCAGGCCGTGGCGTTCCAGGGCGGAGCCTTGATCTCCATGCTGCCGGCGATTTTCCTGTCAGGTTTCATCTTCCCTATCCGTTCCATGCCGCGGGCGCTCCAGATCGTCACCTATGCCGTGCCGGCCCGCTACTTCAACGTCGTGCTACGGGGAGTGATCCTCAAGGGCGCGGGACTCGAATCCTATCCGCGCGACATGGCCTTCCTCGTCGTCTACGCCATGGCGGTGATGGGCCTCGCCTACGTCCGCCTGTCGCGCAAGGAGGTATGACGTGCACGAGCTGCTGGCGGTGATCGTCAAGGAATTCCTGCAGCTCCGGCAGGACAAGAAGATGATTCCGGCGATGGTGATCGGCCCCATCGTCCAGCTCCTGGCCTTGGGGTACGCCGCGAACCTGGACGTGGTGCACGTCCCCTTCGTGTTGGTGGATCAGGACCGCTCCCCGGCGAGCCGCGCCCTGGTCGAGCGCTTCACCGGCAGCGGCACTTTCGACCTCGTGGGCGCCGAGGACGGCCCGGCGGCGATCGATCCCTGGCTGATCGAAGGGCGGGCTCAGCTCGCCCTGGTGATTTCCGCCGGCTACGGCGAAGCCGTGGGCGCCGGTCGCGCGCCGAAGGTCCAGGTGATTGCGGATGGCACGGACGCCAACTCCTCGGGGCTGGGCCTGGGCTATGCCTCGCAGATCCTGGCCGGCGCCGGAGCGGAGATGGCAGCCGCGCGCCGTGTCCCGGGAATGCCTGGATTGGCCGCAGGGCGCTACGAGCTCGTCCCGCGGGTCTGGTACAACCCGGACCTGAAGAGCCGCTGGTTCTACGTGCCGGCGGTGATTGCCATGGTGCTGATGCTGGTGACCATGATCCTCCCTTCCATGGCCGTGGTGCGGGAGAAGGAGATCGGCACCCTGGAGCAATTGAGCGTCACCCCGCTGCGCCCCTGGCAGCTCGTCCTCGGCAAGCTGATCCCCTTCCTGGTGGTGGGGCTGCTGGATATGCTTTTGGTCACCGGCTTGGTCACGGGGCTCTTCCACGTCCCCCTGCGCGGCTCTCTCCTCCTCCTCGGCTTCCTCACCTTCCTCTTCCTGCTGACCACGCTGGGATTGGGCCTATTGGTCTCCACCTTGGTGCGGACGATGCAGCAGGCCATGGGGCTCTGCGTCTTCGTCCTCATGGTCCCCATGATCTACCTCTCGGGGCTCATCTTCCCGGTCGAGAACATGCCCCACGGCTTCCAGATCGCGAGCTATGCCATCCCCGTCCGCTACTACGCGAACGTCCTGCGCGGCATCTTCCTCAAAGGCTCGGGGCTCGGCGTCCTCTGGCCCGAGGCGTTGGCCCTGCTGGGGATCGGGTTGACGGTGCTGACGCTGGCTTCGTTGCGGTTCAGGAAGAGTCTGGAGTGATCAACCCTGATCCTTCGCGTCAAGGATCAGGGTTGACGTGGCCCTACGGCGGCCCCTCCTGGCCTTCTCCCTGCAACCGCTGCTGCCGCAGGCGCTGACGGAGCTTTTGTTGCTGACGGGCGCCGGGGCGCTTCGGACCGAGGCCGGCGTTGGGGCCGAAGCCTCCGGGATTGGGGATGCGGAGCTGGCCGATCAGGCGCAGGTACTGCTTCTCTTTCTCCGGTCCCAGCAGGTCGCGGGTCGCCAGGATGTTGGTGACCAGCGATTTTTCGAGCGCCAGGTAGACGCGGCTCGACTCGTCCAGCAGGCGGTCCACTTGCGCCCGGTCCGGCTGGGGCTGGATCAGCTCGTGGCGCAGGTGGCGGTGGACCTCCCCGAGCTGAAGACGCAGGTGGCTGGTCTCCTGATAGAGGTTCCACTGGATGTCCAGGAACTTCCGCCGCTCTTCCCCTTCGAGGCCCAGGCGGTCCGCGAGACGGGGGAGCCGCGGCAGGGGATCGGCCGCCGGGTTGTTGGCCGCGGCCGGCGGCTTCTGTCCCTGCCCCTGCGGATTCCCCAGGCGGCGGGCGGTGATGGCGGCCAGGATCCCCACGTTGAGCCCCACCGAGAGGAGGAGGGCAATGACCAGCCACCAGCGCCTCATGGCCGGGCCTCCGCGTCTCCTGTCGAATCGTCGATCAGGCTCCAGTAGCCCGCGGCCAGGCTCAGCTCCTCGCCGGAGGAGACCTTGAGGCCGGCGATGGCGCCATCCTGCGTATGCGCGTCGGCCGCCGGCCAGCTCCGGCCGACGCCGATCCCCAAAAGGGCGCCCGCGACCAGGGAGGCCGCCGCCGTGGCCCGCACCCAGGCGGGAGCGGAGGACCAGGAGAGGGAGCCGCCGCTCTTTTCGCTACGCACCCGTGCCATGACGCGGCCGGCGAATCCCACGGGCACGGGCGCGGCGGGTGGCGGCTCGAGGCCGCTCCACGTCCGCTCCAGACGCTGGAATTCCTCGGCCAGCCCGGGCTCGCGCCACAGGCGGGCCCGCAGCTCCCGGACCTCCCCGGGAGGAAGCTCGCCATGGAGCAGACGCATCAGGGGGAGCGTCTGATCGTGTTCGGTGCTGCTGTTCATCGTGTCCCCTCTGCGGGTGAAACCCGCGAGATCGTCTCTTCCTGCGCTGCTTCGAGCCGCCGCATGGCCCGCACCAGGCGGCTCTCGACCGCTCCTTCCGTGATCTCCAGCACCGCTGCTGCCTGTTTATAAGACAGTCCTTCGAAACGGACCAGCGCCAGCACCGCCCGCTGGTTCTCCGGCAGGCGGGCGATGGCCTTCTGGGTGGCGCTCCAGCGCCGGCGGGATTCCAGGGCGGCGGCGGGATCGGCGGCGGCGTCCGGAGGATCGAAGGCGGGAGCGTTCCGCTCCTCCGGATCGTCCTTGTCCAGGCGGAGGAAGCGCACCAGCTTGCGCCGCCGGAGCTTGTTCAGGCAGTGGTTGACGGCGATGCGGTAGAGCCAGGTGTAAACCTGCCCCTGGGGCCGCACCTCCGCCGCTTTGCGATAGGCCTTGAGGAAGACGTCTTGGGCGGCGTCGCGCGCCTCCTCGGCATCGCCCAGCAGGCGCTCGCAGAGGCGGAGCAACCGCTCCTGATGAGCTTCGACGAGCGAAGAGAAGGCGTCCGCGTCCCCCGCGGCTACCCTGGCCAGCGCCTCCCAGCCCGGATCGACGGCCGCCGCCGTTACGGATTCGGTCGCCACCTCGGTGTGTGGAACCCTCCGTGGAGGAAAATCCTGCGGGGAATGGCCGCTTTAAGGGGCGGCCGCGGCAGAGGTGCCGTCAGGCCGCACGCGGGCCTCGGCAGCTTCGTGCATGATCTCCGGATCGTAGTCGTAGATGAGCGACCGCACGGTCTTCTCCGGAGCGAGGCCCACCCCTTCTTCGTAGCCCCACATGTCGATCGTCTCCCACGGGCAGTAGCGGGCGCAGAGCTGGCAGCCGATGCACCGCTCGAGGTCGACCTCCACCAGCTTCATGAAGTCGCGGTAGACGGGGCCGGGGACGATCTCGATGCAATCCACCGGGCAGAAGGAGATGCAGGCCTCGCAGCCGGTGCAGCCCGTCTGGTCGATGACGGCGAGCTGCTTCGGCGCCTTGGCCCGCGGCGGCTTGTCGATTTCGATCTTCTTTTCGTAGGGAAAGGCTTCGGCCATGATGGGCTCCTCGGTACGGGGGGTACTGTACCAGAAGTTCGGCCGGGGCTGACGGCTTCATCGGACCGATCCGTCGGATCGGTCGGCTCCATCCGATCTGCCGGGCATCCGCCTCCCGTGACAAAATCCCCGGCGTGATCCGCGACCGCGTCTCCCGTTTCCTCAGTGCCCCCGAGTCCGCCGGCTTCGAGGAGCTGGCCCTCGCGGCTTTCGCGTGGCAGTTCGAGCGCATCGAGGCGTACCGTCGGCTGTGCGCGCGGCGGGGGGCCACGCCGGAGACCGTGAGCGACTGGCGGCAGGTGCCCCCGGTGCCGGCCGCGGCGTTCAAGACCATGACCCTGGCCGCCGCACCCGCCGTGGAGGTCTTCCGCAGCAGCGGCACGACCGAGGGCGAGGCGCGCAGCGAGCACCATCAGCCGTTTCCGGACCTCTATCGCGAGGTGATCGACGCCTCGTTCCCTCCCTTCTGCCTTCCGTTCGTGGCCTCCGGGGGGAAGCTGCCGATCCTTTCTCTGATCCCCACGCGCCAGCAGCTCCCGGACTCCAGCCTCTCGTTCATGGCGGACCACGTCCTCTCCCGCTGGGGAAGCCCGGAGAGCGCCACGCCCTTCGGCCCCCGGGGCGTGGAGGCCGTGAAGGCCCGCTCGTGGGTGGCGGCCCGGCAGCGGGAGGGGCGGCCTGTCCTGATCCTGGCGACCGCTTTCGCCCTCGTCCAGTGGCTGGAGGCGCTGGAGAAGGTGGACCTGCGGTTCCGCCTGCCGCCGGGGACGGCGATCTTCGAGACCGGCGGTTTCAAGGGGCGGACGGCCGAGGTCAGCCGCCACGACCTCCTCGCCCGCGTCCAGAGCTGGCTGGGCGTGCCCCCCGAGGCCGTGGTGCGGGAGTACGGGATGACCGAGCTGACCAGCCAGTGCTACACCCGCGCTCTCCTTGGGGAGGATCTGGACCTCTTCGTCGCGCCTCACTGGGTGCGGGTGCGGATCCTGGACCCCGAGACGCTCGCGGCGGCGCCTCCCGGATCGCCGGGGCTGGTCGCCGTGTTCGACCTCGCCAACCTGGGCTCGGCGGTCCACCTCCTCACCGAGGACCTGGGTGTCTCGGAGGGGGACGGGTTCCGGCTCCTCGGCCGGGCCGCCGGGGCGGAGCTGCGGGGATGCTCGCTGGTGGTGGAGGAGCTGCGGAGTGGATAAGGCTTGGTCCTTTGGCCCGAGCCCCTGTGGACTGGTAAAGTCAGAGACGAGGAGGCGCCATATGCTGCTCGATTACCTGACCGCGGCTCTCGAGCGAGCTGTGTACGAGAAGATCGAGGATGAAGAGCCCTATTACGGAGAAATTCCGGGAATCCAGGGAGTCTGGGCGACGGGAAAGACTCTGGAAGAATGCCGTCGCAGTCTGATCCAGACCCTCGAGGACTGGATTTTCTTCAGCATCTACCGGGGTCGCCCGATCCCCCCGATGGGCGAGATCGTCATCGAGTTTCCCCGTCCGGCATGACGAGGATTGGCCCTATCAGCCGGCGTGAGCTGATTCGACGGCTCCGTCGGCTCGGCTTCGAGGGTCCCTTTACGGGAGGACGGCATGAATTCATGGCGCGCCGTGAGATCAGGCTGGCGATACCCAATCCTCATCGCCAGGAAATCAGTGCCGATCTTCTGACACGGATCCTGAGGCAGGCTGGAGTCGCCCGGGAGGAATGGCAGTCCGTTGATTAAGCGCTCGTCTGCCACAACCCCAGCAGGTTCCCTTCCGGGTCGCGAAACCGGGCGAAGAACCCCATCGTACCTATGGGCCGGGCGCCCTGATCGATCCAGCCGCCCGCCGCGACGATCCTCTCCAGGCAGTGCTCCAGGGGCGCGCCGGAGACGTGGATGACCAGCAGGGGATGCTCCGCTCCGGCGGCGACGGGCAGCAGGCCGCCGTCGATCCCCTCTTTGCCGGCGGGGGTGGGCTCGCCACTCGCGCCGCGGATGGTGAAATAGGGGTGCCCCTCCCAGGCGAGAGGCTCCACCCGCCAGCCGAAGACCTCGCGGTAGAAGCGGGCAGCCCGGGCCAGGTCGTGGGCCGGGATCTCGAAGTGGCTCACCGTGGCGTGCATGAGGTTTGCTTCCAATTCTCAACCATCATAATGGATTGAAATGCTCCGCGACGTTTTTCTGCCTCTTCGCTTCCGCGCTCCGGCGTTTCGCGCCGTCGAGCCGCTGCCGAACGTGCGCTACAGCGCGGTCCGCTGGAGCCCGGAATCTCTCGGCCGGCTGGTATCGACGCTCCAGGAAGGGGAGTCGGCGTTGCGGGAGATCCCGGCGGACGATCTCCTCGCCGCTTGGGGGGAGACGGTGGCCGTCTTCCTGCGTCCGGGCTCGCTCGAACGGCGGGCGCTCGATCCCGCCCTGGCAAGGCTATGCGGCCTTTCCCGCGAGGGGCTCAGGGCCGGGCTGGAGGCCGTGCTGGGCGGCGTGCGGCGGGAGCCGGCGGCGGCGCTTTTCGCCCGGGCTGCGGGGCACTCGGCGCCGGCCGGTAGTAGCCCGGTCCTGGCCGTCCTCGCCTCGAACCTCCCAGGGCTCGCTGTGCAGCCGCTGCTGCCGGCCCTCGCCGTGGGCCGGCCGGTGCTGCTCAAATCCCCTTCCGCCGAGCCGCTGTTCGCGCCGGCTTTCCTCTCCTCCCTGGTCCGCCACGAGCCGCGCCTGGGGAGCGCGGTGGCCGCCGCCACCTGGGAGGGAGGCAACGAGGAGCTGGAGGAGCCCATCCTCGCCGGAGTGGGGACGGTGCTGGCCTACGGCGGACGCGAGGTGCTCGCAGACCTGCAACGGCGGGCGCCGGGGAAGGTCATCGGTTACGGCCCGAAGACCAGCTTCGCCGTGGTGAGCCACGACGTGGACCCGCGGCGGGCGGCGGAGGGGCTGGCGCGGGATGTGGCCCTGTTCGATCAGCGGGGGTGCCTCTCGATCGCCGCGATCTATACGGACGGGGACGCCGAGGCGCTGGCGGAGGCTCTCGCCGGGGAGCTTCTGGACCTCGCCCGCCGCTTACCCCCCGGCCCTCTTCCCCGGCCGGCGCTGGTGGGGGTGCAGCACCTGCGGCTCGAAGCCGGGATGCGGGGGCTCTGGCACTCGGAGCTCGCTCCCCGGGAGGGGACGGTGGTGGTGGACCCGAACCCGGAGCTGCGCCCTTCACCCGGGCTGCGGACGGTGCGGGTCCATCCCCTGGCGGACCTCTCGAACCTACCGCGGGTGCTGCGATCGTGGCAGGGGCGGCTGCAGGGGGCGGCGCTGGCGGGCGAGGCCGCCTGGAGCCTGGAGGAGCGGCTGCGGGAGCTGGGGATCTCCCGCTTCGCGGCGCCCGGCGAGCTGCAGTCGGCGGACGCCGCGTGGCACAACGGCGGCATCGATCCCCTGGCGGCCCTTACTTCCCTCCGATGAAGATCGATCACTTCCCCTTGACCGGCGTGGGACCGGCGATGATCTTGTTGAGCAGCACCTCGGGAGAGCCCCAGCCGTCGCCCGTGATCCGCCCGGCTTCCTTGCCGTTGACGTAGACGACGCCGGTGGGCACGGCCTTGATGCCGACCCTCGTCACTTCCGGATCTTTGAAATCGCGGGGGAGGCCGAAGTACTCGAACTTGATCTTGGGGTTCTGCACCTCGTCCTCCACCTTGAGCAGCATGGGCACGTGCTGCCGGCAGTGGGGGCACCAGGAGCCGAAGTAGACCCGCACGGTCACCGGCGTGCTCCGCTTCTTGAGGTCGGCGATGGCGGCGGCGTTGGGCGTGTACCCCTTGGCGCCGCGCACGTACTCGGGGAGGTACCCCTTGAGGTCGGCGTTGGTCTTGAGGCCGAGGAGCGCCGGCCGCGGATTGAGGCTCGCCCTCTTCGCCTGGTAGGTGAAGAGGACGTTCTCCCCTTCGGTCTGGAACTTGCCGAGGGGAGCCAGCATGGCGTCGGCCAGCAGGTCCACGGAGCCGTCCTTCTGCTTCGCGACCTTCATCAGGTTCACCGTCTCGGCCGTGCCGGCGCGCGGCGTCAGCAGCACGGGCGAGGGGAAGGACGAAGAGATGATCAGCATGGCGGGGAGCCGGTCGTTCTGGTAGATCTCGGCGGACACCGGCTTGCCGTCGACCAACAGGCTGTACTCGCCGGTGGGCTGAAAGCCCCGCAGGACGCTGTCCGAAGGGACGACTCCCTGGGCGCGCGCGGCGAAGGGCACGGCGAGCAGGGCGAAGGCGGCCAGAGCAGCGGATGTCACGTGCTTCATGTCGAGGACCTTTCAGGGGGAAGCGGTCAGGAATCGAGGGGCGGCAGCCCGCCGAAGGTACGAGTCACTTTCCCGTCCTCCACCATGAAGGAACGGGGCAGACGGCGATAGAGGGGGCGGAGCATCTCCGGCGGCGTCTCGCGGACGTCGAAAGCCGGTCCCCACTTCCAGAAGAAGGCCCGCTTCTTCTCCGGCGTCGTGGGGGAGAGCACCCACAGCGTGGGGTGCCGGTGGTCTCCGGCATAGGCGTTCAGGGAGTCGATGGCCTTGGTGAATTGGGCGTCGTCGAGCTTCGCCATCACCACCAGGTGGCGCCCCGTCGCCAGCTCCGGCACGATGGAGTCGAGGCACGTCCGCGACTCCGCGTCGCCGGCGCAAATTTCCTTGACCACCACGCCCGGGTGCAGCCGCGTGGCGAGGTCGTCCACCGGCAGCTCCGGGGACTTCCAGGCGAAGCCCGCCACCAGCAGAGCCCCCGCCACCGCCGCCGCGGTACGCCAGCGCGGGAACCTCGTCACCGGCCGCTCGCGCCCCACGAAAGCCAGGAGCAGGGCGGGCACCAGGAGGGCGAGGTCCTGCCAGAAGGCCTGCGCGGGCGTGCGCTGCACCAGGTTGCCGAAGCAGCCGCACGAGGCGGCCTGGTCGCGCAGCCCATGGACGGATTGCCACCAGGCACGGCCGGTCAGGGAGACGAAGAAGGCCACGAGGAGGGTCGCCGGCACCAGCACCCACAGGCGCCGCACCCCCAGCAGCAGGGCGAGGCCGAGCCCCGCTTCGAGCATCAGGGCGACGAGCGCCACGGCCTGGGCCGGCAGGAAACCGTCCAGCCCCTCGGTGCGGATCTGCTCCGCGAACGCCGCCGGGTCCAGGGCCTTGGCCCACACGGCCACCAGCAGCACGCAGCCGAGGAAGGCGCCGCCGAACGTCCCCAGCCACCACCAGATGGGATGGGAGGACCGCCCCACTGCTGCGGGCACCGTGTCTTCAGGCAGGCGATTGGCTTCGATGGCTTCCATGTTCAAGCGCTGATCCTAGCGGCCCGGCTCCCGCGCCGCAACCGGTGGCCGCTTGGGAGAACACCTCCACCCCCTGCGAAAAATCCACCGCATGCCCTCGCCGGTAGAAGAGGGAGAACAGCCAAAAGGGACGAAAGGGACAGCAGGGACACCAGGGACGAACGGCAAGACAGCTCCAACCGGGACCCCTTCTCCCAGTGAGGGGGTGGCGAGGGGGCGGGAGAAGGGGCAGGGGATGAGGGTCTTGGGCGGGGGAATGGCGAGGGACCCTCACGCCGCCTCTCCCGGCCACCGCAGATGACGGCGCAGCTCGTCCGCCGTGGGGCCTGGGGCGTGATCGAGGAACGGCTCCAGGGGGCCGCAGTAGAGCACCTCGCCGCCGTGGACGCCGCCGCCGGGCCCCAAGTCCACGATCCAGTCGCAGCGGGCGATCAGGTCCGGGCTGTGCTCCACCAGCACCACCCCATCCCCCCGCTGCACCAGCCGGCGCAGCGTATGGTAGAGGAGGTCGATGTCGGCGAGGTGCAGGCCGGTGGTGGGCTCGTCGAAGAGGAACAGCCGCTTCCCCTCGGCGGCCGGGCGGTCGAGGAAGCTCGCCAGCTTGAGCCGCTGCGCCTCGCCGCCCGAGAGGGTGGAGGTGGACTGCCCCAGGCGCAGGTAGCCCAGGCCCACGTCCAAGAGGACCCGCAGGCGCTTGACCAGGCGCTTGTGGTCGGCAAAGAGCGCCAGGGCGGATTCCACCGTCAGGTCCAGCACCTCGGAGATGTTCTTCCCCTTGAAGCGCACGGCCAGCACCTCGGGGCGGAAGCGGTGCCCCTGGCAGACCTCGCACGGCACCGTCACCGGCGCCATGAACTGCATGTCCACCTCGGTCACCCCCGTCCCCTGGCAAGCCGGGCAGCGCCCGCGCTCGACGTTGAAGGAGAAATGGGCCGGGGTGATCCGCCGCACCCGCGCGTCCGGCGTCGCGGCGAAGAGGTTGCGGATTTCGTCATAGGCCTTGACGTAGGTCACCGGGTTCGAGCGGCTGGAGCGCCCCAGGGGGCGCTGGTCCACGAGCGTGACGTCCGCGAGCGCCCCGAGCCCCTCCAGCAGGTCGACCTCCCCGGGCTCCACGTCCACCACGCCCCGCGAGCGCTGGTAGGTGCCATAGAGGACGTTCTCGATCAGCGTCGACTTCCCCGAGCCCGAAACGCCGGTCACCGCCACCAGGGCGCCGAGGGGGAAGTCCACGTCCACGTTCTTGAGGTTGTGGGCGCGGGCGCCGCGGATGGTGATGCGGGGGAGCGCCGAGAGTTCCTCGGAGAGCGTCTCCCACCCCTGCTCGCGGCGGAAGCGGGCCATGTGCCGCCGCGCCTGGGTGGGGGGGCGCTCGCGCAGGTAGCGACCGGTGAGGGACTCCTCGTGCGCCAGGATATCGTCGATCGTCCCCTCCGCCACCACCTGCCCCCCGTGCTCGCCGGCCGCGGGTCCCAGGTCGATCACGTGGTCGGCGCCGCGGATCAGGGTGCGGTCGTGCTCCACCACCAGCACCGTGTTGCCGCGCGCCGCGAGGTCGCGCAGCAGGGAGAGGAGGCGCTCGCTATCCTGCGGATGCAGGCCGATGGTGGGCTCGTCGAGCACGTAGAGGGTGCTGGTGAGCCCCGAGCCCAGGGCGGCGGCGAGGTGGATGCGCTGCGTCTCGCCCCCCGAGAGGGTGCGGGCCTGGCGGTCGAGGGTCAGGTAGTCGAGCCCCACGCGGTGGAGCACCTCGACGCGCTCCGTCAGCTCCGCGATCAGGTAACCGGCGACCTCCCGCTGCCTGGGCGTCCAGCGCCGCGAGACGAGCCAGCCGCGGAGCTGCTCGACGCTCATGCCGGTCAAGTCCGGCAGGGTCTTCCCCTCCAGCCGCACGGCCACGGCCTCCGGGCGCAGGCGCGTGCCCCCGCACTCCGGGCACGGCTCGTAGGAGCGGTAGCGGGCGAGCAGCACCCGCACGTGCACCTTGTAGGTGCGCCCTTCCAGCCAGTGGAAGAAGTCGTTCAGGTTGACGAAGCTCCCCTTGCCGCTCCAGATCCACTCGCGGTCCGCGGCGGGGAGGTCCGCCCAAGGGACGTCGAGGGGGATCTTTTTCTTCTTCGCGGCGGCCAGCAGCTCGTCGTACAGCTCCTCGTAGGCCGGCGTGTTCCACGGGGCGATGGGGCGCTCCGAGAGACTGCGGCGGGGATCGGGGATCACCCGCTCGCGGTCGATGCCGATGACGCGGCCGAACCCCTGGCACTCCGGGCAGGCGCCGAGCGGGGAGTTGAAGGAGAAGAGAGGGGGCGTGGGGCGCCGCGCCGTCTCGCCGCACACCGGGCACGAGAGCTCGCGGCTGAACAGGCGCAGCCGATCGCCGCCACGGGCCTCGACCTTGCCGCCGTTCATCCGCCATCCCTGCTCCAGGGTGTCGAGGATGCGCGCCGCCGTATCCGCCTTGGCGGGGAAACGGCCGAGGACGAGCGGCAGGGGATCGAGCCGCGCCGGCCACGCCTCGCCGGGCTCCATGCGTACCACCTCGGCGCCCTTGAGCCGCCGCTGGAATCCCTGGCGGATCAGCTCGCCCAGGGCGTCGGTGGCCCCCTTCTTCGGCCGCGGCAGGCGCACCACGAGGGTGAACGGATCGCCCGCGGCGCCGGAGGCGAGCTCCGCCGCCGCTTCCTCGGGGGTGTAGGTGCGCACCGGGCCGTGCCCTTGCGGGCACTCCACCACGCCGAGGTGGGTGAAGAGGAGGCGCATCACGTCCAGCGTCTCGGTGATGGTGCCCACCGTCGAGCGGGCGTTGCGCACCGCGTTCTTGGCTTCGAGGGCCACCGCCGGCAGCACGTTGTGGATGGCGTCCACGGGCGGACGCTCCATCTGGTCCAGGAACTGCCGGGCGTAGGTGGACATCGACTCGACGAACCGCCGCTGTCCCTCGGCGAAGATGGTGTCGAAGGCGAGCGACGACTTGCCCGCACCCGAGGGGCCGGTGACCACCGTGACGGCGCCGTGCGGCACCCGGCAGTCGATCCCCTTGAGGTTGTGCGTGCGGGCGCGTTCGACCTGGATGGCTAGAGGTTCGGACATACGAACTGTCTCTCCGTCCTTCCGAGGAGACCACCATGGGCGATTCCGGCGGCCTCCCGGCAAGGACGGAGCAGGAGATCATAGCGCAAGAGCCTGACCGCCCCTTCCCCGGGTCGTGCGCCTTATTGATCCCCAGATGGAGTCGTAGAAGGTGCTCGAAAGCTTTGCGTCCATCTCCTGCCGCGATGGAGGGACACACCGGTCTCGGAGATCGGGCGGCGTGAGTTGGTCACTCTGTTAGGTGAGGCTTCGAGCCGGCCGCTTTTTATATCGGCAATTCTCTATTTGCAGAAGTGCGATGCTCATTCCTTTCAGCTTGACGCTGGACCAGACCGGCCTATACCATTCAACTGTTCAACTGTTCAACTGTTCAACTGTCTTTCCTACTTCGAATGCCCGTATTCATGTCCAGCTCCCGGCCCGTGATCGTCACCCTGCATGGCATCAACTCAGTTGGCGCTTGGCAGGCTCAGGTGGCGAGCGTCCTCGAGCCGCACTTTCGCTGCATTCCTTTGCCCTACCCCCAGTTCAGGCGGCTGGGTTGGTTGAAGATCTTCATCCCCCGGCTCCGTAGCGAGGCCTTCAAAACCGTCGCGGAGCAGTTCTCCGAGCAAATCGTAAACTCGGGGGTCCGCCCGCACCTGATCGCCCATAGCTTCGGGACCTGGATCGCGGCTCAATTGATGATACGGCCTGGAAACCTGTTCGATCGCGTCGTCTTCGCCGGCAGCCCGCTGCCGGCCCATTTCGATTGGGCCGAGGAGCTGAAGGAGAATCCCAGGGCCCTCTACGACCTCACGAACGAGCGGAGCCTGCGGGACGGCGTCATCTCCCTGGCCAGCCGGCTCGGCCGGGGCCGCGCCGGCAGGATCGGCTTCAAGCGTCCTCCAGAGCTCATCCATGAGACGGGCGCTCTGCGCGACGCCTGCCACCTCTGCCGCTCCCTGGGCCCGAGCGAGTTCCGCATCCACAACGTGCACCGGAAGTTCAAGCACAGCGGCTGGTTCGTCGGCAAAGGTCATTCCGCCAACCTCTGGCTCCCTTACTTCTGGGGCTTCCCGCCGGAGGAATATGCTGAGTTCATCGAGACCTGCCTGCGCCTGGTTAGGATGGAGGAGTGCGACGAGCTGAACCTGGCAGTGGAGGAAGAGGCCTTCCACGCCCGCGGCTGGAGCTGGACCCGGAGAGGCCGCGACGTCATGAGCCTGGGCGACTACGTCGCGGGCACGATCGTCTACTCCTTGAAGCGTCAGAAGCGGTCGGCGGATCCGGCCAGTGTCGCCATCATCTCCGACCGGGCGGTCCGGCTCATCTGGGGGATCATCGGGGAGGCGATCGAGGAGCGCAGGAAGCCCGCTGCGGAGCAGCGGGAGGACATTGTCCGGAGACTTCACCCGCAGTTCGCCATCACGGCCGCGATCGATGCCGCCTTTCGACGCAGCTGAAGCCCGCCCATGGACGACCGGCGGATCGAGAGCAGCCTCCTGCGCCTCGCCGGAAACCGGGACGACGAGGAGGCCTGGACGGCGCTCTATCTCCGCTTTCGCCCTTTCGTCTACGCTGTGGCTTACCGCCGGACGAATGGCTCGCAGGATCTCGCCCAAGAGGCCGTGCAGGAGACCTTCCTTCGGCTGATCAAGTACTGCCCCTTTCACAACCTGACCGACCTGGACGACTTCCGCCGTTATCTCAGCGTCGTGACCCGGAACGTGGTGACGATCCTCCAGCGTCACGAACTCTTACCCGAACGGCGTCAGGGCCTCCTCGGCGCCCCCGACGCGGAGCTCGGCGAGCCCGTCCTCACACCTCATGGTGAGACTGTCGAGCTCCGCCAGCTCCTGCAGCGGGCTCTCGAAACCCTGCCGTCCGAGGAGCGCCGGGCGCTGGCGCTGAGCCTGGAAGGCTACTCCCTGCATGAGATCGCCGGCCGACTGGGGATCTCCACCGACAACGCGGCCGTCCGGCTCCACCGCATCCGGGCGAAGCTGCGGCGCAGCCCCACCCTCAAAGATCTCCTCTGAGACCTTCCTCCGAGACCTCCTCGGATCCAGGGTGTAATCTTTTGGCCGCCTCCGCGATTCTGGTCAGCAGGAGGTGAGAACGATGACCAACGAAAAGTCCGGATTCTGGATAGCGGCGGAAGAGTTGGCGCGGCAGCCAGACGCGGGATGGGAGGCCGGATCCCGGCGGAAAGCAGCCAGAAGCGCCGACCTTCCATTCTGACTCACCGCAGGCTCAAGTTGCGAGGAGCAACCACCATGTTGATACCAGATCGTGCAGACTTAGAAGGTCGGGCCCCCGAGCTCGATCCTTCGCAACTCGAAAGTGATCGCTTCGCTCACCTGTTGCTCACCGCCTGGACTCTGGTCCTGCAACAGGAGCCAGCTTCCAGGCCTCCGTCTGGATTGCTCGCACGCAGGAAACCCGTCGACCCTCGTGGGGACTGAACGGGCGAGCTGACCGTCGCCGCGCGCGATAAGAGGAGCAGACAATTATGGATCCTACCGGACACGCTTCCCCCCTGCTGAGCGACTCGGACCTCGCCGAGCTCAGGGGCGGAACCCATCGTAACCTGTCCTTTCACCGCCTTCATTCGCGGTGCCTGGCCTATGTGCTCGACTACCGCCAGTACCGGCATTTGCTGACCGTCGACGACGGCGAAGAGATCGTCTCGCAGGCGGTCGTCGAGGAGTTGCGCGCCCTCAAAGACCCCGAGATCGGTGCTAAAGAGGTCTCCATCCGCTTCAAGCGCGCGCTCAACCGCGTGCGCGCCCGCTACGTCCGGGAGAGCCGGCGCCGGGTCGCCGGCGTGGCGGCGCCGGTCGTCCAGGCCGACATACTGATGGCGATCCACTACAAGGAGATGGCCCACGCGTTGAGCGGCTACATCGGCAGAGCGATTAACGCGATGAGAGACCGCGACCGTAACTTGCTGATCGACAGCTATGGGCTCGAGAACCATGGGCTGGCCAAGCGCGGCGCTTCCCCGGTGTTCGTGAACCCGGGTGGACACAAGGTCGGCCTTTGGAGAGCCCGCAAGCGCTTCCTCCGGGAGCTCCGGCGATTGATCGAGGAAACCTCGACGGTGCACCAGAATCTGGACCTGATTCGCGCCCTGCGCATCCTCATCGAGAGCAGCGCCCTGATGATCCGCCTCCCCGGGAGGGCAGGGCGGCGAGCCCGCGGCGATCATTCGGAAAGAATGTCGTTTTGAAGGGAGTCACGGCAAGCGGAAGGACAGGGACGGACCCATCGGTCCGTTCCGATCCCGCTTCGGAACCGGCCTGCCTACATCTTTTCAGCGGCGATTGGCGCCAGGGTCTCCTCGGGCTCGGCGGCCGTGTGCTCGGCGCGGGAAGGAGGTCGCTTGAAGTGGCGCAGGATCGATCTGAAGGCGAAGAAGACCGAGCCGAGGGCTGCCACCGCCCACGCTACCTTTCTGCCGAGGCTGCTCTCCGCGACCTCCGGCCGGCCGGCGGCCCCTCCGTGTACCAGGATGAGGCTTGGCGGTACCCGGGGCCGGGCCCTGACCTCTGCCAGGAGCCTCTCGATCTCGGCCGGGTTCACCTCGGCACTGGCCAGGAGCGCCGAGCAGCCGGCACAGTTCCTCGCGTGTTCCGCCCGGTCGGCCTCGAGGGCGTCCGGGTCGGCGAAGAAGGTCTCGATCTCATCCGGAACCAGGCAGTCGGGTCCGGGATAGCCGGAGTTTCTGGCCGCTTCCCGGTCCTGGCGCAGGATCTCCTGCGCGTCCGTGCCTCTCTGCCGCGCCAACTCCTCGGCTGCAAGCAAGAATCTGGGCTTATCCTCGGTCTTCATTTTTCCTTCCTTCGCATGCGGGAATCCTATCCTACCTCCTAAGCACGCAACCCGCGGTCGTGGTTACAGTGGCGGTAGCGACCTCTGCGTCTTGAAGTACCGGATTCCTACCTGGTCCCAAGGAACCACGCTCCCGTGGGGGCAGAGCAGGAGATCATAGCGCGAAGGGGGGAGGGAATATTCCGGATAGACTCCTCTCCTGGTGAGCGCCCCGTCCAAGACCCTCCGCGGCCTGCTGCTGGGAACCGCCATGGCCCTTCTGCTGCTGGGTTTCGGCGAAGCCGGCCTGCGTATCGCCCTGCGCCTGCGCCACGGCGCCTGGCCGCGGACGCGGGCTGCGGCCTTCCAGGAGCAGATCGCGGTGCTGCGGCGGATCTATCGCCGCCATGCCTTCCTCAACACCGGCCCGCGGGAAGGGGGGAGGGCCGAGGTCTTCGGCAAGAGCGCGATTCTCAACCGTCTCGGCTATCGCTCGCCCGAGCGCCCCCAGGCGAAACCGCCGGGAGTCTTCCGCGTGCTCGTCTCCGGCGGCTCGACGACTTTCGACGTGTTGGCCGAAAGTGACGCCGCGGCCTGGCCGAGCCGCCTCGAGGCGCGGCTCGCCGCCGCCGGCCGCCCCATCGAGGTCTGGAACGCCGGTTTTCCGGGCTGGACGAGCCAGGAGAACGTCATCTCCCTGGCCATCCGCGACTTGGATCTCGCGCCGGATCTCGCCATCCTCTATCAAGGGGCCAACGATCTCCAGCCGGCCTCGCACCAGCCCTTCGATCCCCAATACGAGCAGGGGCATGCCGAGCTTTCCCGGCGCGCCCTGGGGCTCGACCTCCCTCCCCTCCCCTGGCTCGGGCGCTCGCTGTTGATCGAGAAGCTGCGCGACCTGGGAGGCGGCGCCGCCGATCCCTGGAAGGCCCTGGACCAGACCGCGGGAGCCCCCGAGCCGCGGCGGGACCACGTCGCACCCGAGAGCGTCGCCATCTTCGAGCGCAACGTCCGCTCCTACGCGGCCCTCGCCCGCTCGCGGGGAGCGGCCGTGCTCCTCGTGACCCAACCGGTGCGGATTCGTGCCACGGCGAGAGCGGCCGATCTCACCTGGCTCGCCGGCTGGTACCCGGGGCTCGCCCCCGAAGCCGTCCCCAGGGAGCTCGAGAAGCTCGACGAAGTCCTGCGCCGTCTCGGATCCGAAGGCGTGGGGACCCTGGCCGACGCCAGCCGCGAGATCCCCTGGGCCGACACCGACTTCGGAGATCCTCTCCACTATACAGAGGAGGGTAGGAGGAAGCTGGTGGAGTACCTGGCGCCGCGGGTGACTTCGGCGGTGGGGAAGTGAGGTCTTGGGCGGGGGGCGTCCCCTACGGCGGCGGAGGCCCCTCCCGGTCTCGCGGCTCCTCCCCCCGCCGATCCCTGTCCTTGTCTTTGTTCTCTTTGTTGCCGCCCCCGAAGACCCGCTGCAGCCAGCGCCGGAAGGGGTTCACGCGCGGCTGCTCCTCCGCGGGCTTCCGCTCCTCGCTCGCGGCCCTGGCGTCGTCGTACGCAGGTCCCGCCGTGCCGGGCTCGCCTCCACCGGCAGCCACCTGCGTGTCCATCCAGGTCTGGTGGCGGTTGCAGAGCTCCGTGGGCGCTTCGCCGTCGCGGAAGACCTCGGTGAGCACGCCGGGGCAGAACTCGGTGGCGAGCAGGCCCGTCGTGGGATCGATTGCCGCCGAGGTGAGCCCTCCCGGCTGGCGGAAGGTGCCATACCCTCCGGGCGGGGCCACGTGGGCCATGAAGCGCACCCAGATGGGCAGCGCCGCCCGGGCGCCGCCGAGCCGGGTGCGTGAATTGTCGTCGTAGCCCACCCAGACGACCGTGGTCCGCTCCGGAGCGTAGCCGGCGAACCAACTGTCCCGCTGCTTGTTGGTGGTGCCCGTTTTGCCCGCCAGCTCGCCGCTGATTCCCCCTGCCGCGCCGCCGGCCGTGCCACGGATGAGAACCCCCTGGAGGAGCGAGGTCACGAGGTAGGCCGTCTGTGGCGAGAGCACCCGCTCCGCCTTGGGGAGCGGCGCTCCCTCGACGGGCTTGCCCTTGCGGTTGAGGATCGCCACCAACTCGTGCACCGGCGGCCGGGCGCCGCCGTTGGCCAGCGTGGCGTACACGGTCGCGAGCTCCAGCGGGGCGATGGAGGCGGCGCCGAGCGCCATCGACGGGTAGGGCTCCATGGGGGTGGTGATCCCCATGGCCTTCGCCAGCTTGATGACCCGCGGCATTCCCACGTCCATGGCGAGCCGGGCGGTGGCGAGGTTGTAGCTCTTCTCCAGGGCCGTGCGCGCCGTCACCAGGCCGTGGAACTCGCCGTCGTCGTTCTTGGGGTTCCAGGCCGCGGGCTGGCCGGCTTCGTTCACCGTCAGCGGCTCGTCCTCCAGGAGGGTGGCAGGCGTCGCCTTGCCGGATTCGAAGGCGGCGGCGTAGACCACGGGCTTGAAGGCGCTTCCCACCTGGCGCTGGGCGCGGCCGATACGGTCGAACTGGCTCCCCTCGTACTGCCGGCCGCCGAGATAGGCGAGGATCCCCCCCGTCTCCGGATCGAGCGATATGAGGGCGCCCTGGATCGGGCCCTCCCCCTTGTGCCCCTTCTGGTACCCCTTCTCGAGGGCGTCGAGCCCCCAGCTCACCGCCTCCTGGGCCACCTTCTGGCTCTGCCAGTCGAGCGTGGAGAAGAGGACGTAGCCGCCGTCCTCCAGGTCCTCGATGCCGAAGCGGCGGGAGGCTTCGAGGGCCGCGGAGTCCGCGAAATAGGGAGCGCGCCGGCGCACCACCGGCTCGGGTGCCGCCGCCATCGGCTCCTTGAGCGCCTGGTCGATCCGCTCCTGGGGAACGAATTTGAGCTCGGCCATCCGCCCCAGCACCCAGTCGCGCCGCTCCTTGGCTTTGTCCGGATGGAGGAGAGGGGAGTAATTGGCCGGCGACTGGATCATGCCGCCCAGCGTCGCGGCCTCGGCGAGGTCGAGCTGGCCTGCGTCCTTGCCGAAGAAGGCGCGGGAGGCGGCTCCCATCCCCATCAGCGAGACGCCGTTGCCGCCGCCCATGTAGATCTCGTTGAGATAGGCCTCCAGAATCTGCTTCTTGTCGTAGCGCATCTCCAGGAGCACGGCGAGGAGGAACTCCTGGCTCTTGCGCGACAGGGTCTTCTCCTGCGTCAGGTAGAGGTTCTTGACGAGCTGCTGCGTCAAGGTGCTGCCGCCCTGGCGCCGCCCTTTGCCGCGGACGTCCACCCAGAAGGCGCGGACCATGCCGGAGACGGAGAAGCCGGCGTGCTTGTAGAAGCCGTCGTCCTCGGCGGCGAGGACGGCGGCGACGAGGTCCGGAGACACCTCGGCGAGCGTCACCGGGCGTCGTTCCAGAAGGTCTTCCCCGTAGTAGGAGGCGATGAGGGGCGGATCGAGGATCACCGACTCCGCGGCCTTGCCGTTCTGGCGCAGCGCCGCGATGCGGTTCCCCTCGTACGCCACCTCCACGAGCCCCCCTCCCCGGCTGCCGTCGGGGAGGGGGAAGCTGCGCAGGTGGATGGCGAGCCCCGCCTTCGAGCGCCGGTAGCGGCCGGCGGGGAGCTCGGGGGAGGAGGTGTCCTCACGGTACCCCTCCCCCTGAAGATTGGCGGTCAGCAGCTCCTGCGAGTAGCTCCGACCCTCGAACAAGCGGGTGGCCCGCCCATAGAGACGCGACGGCTGGCGGAAGGTGATCTCCTCGAAGTGGCTCGACAGCTTCCAGAACGGCCGGATGATGAAGATCCCGGCGATCCCCAGCACCAGGGCGACGCCACCCAGGACGAGGAGCCACCGGCGGCGGCTCCACGAGGGCAAACGATCGGCAAGGGCGCGAAGAGATGGCATGACGGTAACGCCTGAGTGGCTGCGGACGCGGGAAGGCAGCCCGCGGTCCGCTTCAGGAGAACGTTGCCGGAGGCTGGGGACTTCCCGGGGAGAGAGCCTAGCAGGTTCGCGGCCCGGCCGGCCTGTCCTGGTCACCGGAGCCCTGCGCACTCTGGTGAGGAGGGTGCGTATCGGGATTCCTACTTGTCGACTGCGTGGAAACTTATCTACAATTGAAACCGCGGGAGGTTGCGGAATTCGAGGCGCTTCGCTCCCGCAGAGAGAACAAGGAGGTACGGGCCGTGGCGATGACTTGGTCGGAAAAGCAGCAAGCGATGGGCCGGGAGGAGGGGCGCAGGGAAGGGATGGAAAAGGGAACCCGGCAGGGTGTCAGGAAAGTCCTGCTCCTCCAACTCGGGAAGCGCTTTGGCCCCTTGCCCGAGACGGTCCGCCGCCGGGTCGAGGCAATCGATTCCCTCGACCTGCTGACCGGGCTTGCGGAACGTCTTCTCTCCGCCCACTCCCTCGAAGAAATGGGCCTCGCCTGAGATCCCTCTCTAGAACACCGTCTGGATCCCGCGCCTTTACGGACTCGTGCCGCTCCACGCTCCGAGGGTGCCGCTTTCGAAGCCGTCGCTGAAGAGGCTGCTCGGCGCGGTGCAGGTGCCGACGTTGGTCAGGGTCACCGAGTCGACGAACCAGCCGGTGGCCACGGTGCTGGAGTCGTCGCCTTCATGCCAGCGCAGCAGGGTGCCGGAGCCGGCGAAGGACGAGAGGTTGACGTTGACCTGCGTCATGGCGCCGAGCGTGCCGCCGCACCACGCCCGCTTGCCGCCGATCGGGTTCGAGAAGCTGGTGCTCACAGTGCCGTTGAAGAGACCGGCCGTGAAGGCCGCGTCCGGCACCACGGACCAGGACGCGCCGCCGTTGGTCGAGACCTCCAGAGTACCGCCGTCGAAGCAGGAGGATGTGCTCTCGAACGCGAAGGTGTGCCAGAAGGAGAGGGTGGAGCTCGGCTGGGCCACGAAGGCCGGAGAGACGAGGACCCGGTCGGAGACGTCGGCTTCGCTGGCCGAGAACCACGAATGCGTCGGCGATTTCGCCTGCGCCGTGGACGAGACCCAGTCATTGGTCCCCGAGAGCACGCTGTGCGCCCAGCCCGGAACGTCGAAGCCGCCGGGTCCCTCGAACGTCTCGGTCAGCGTGCTCACGGTGGTGCCGGTGGGCGCGGCGCTGCGCATCACGGAGTTGGTCTCTTCCAGACCGTTCGAGGCGTCGACGGCCCGCACGACGTAGAAGAAGGTCACGCCGCTCGCGAGCGAGCCCGAGGCGTCCGTGTAGCCCGTGCCGCTGACGCCCCCGGCGAGCAGGTTCGCGGGGCCGGGAGTGAAACCAGGCGAGGTCGAGCGATAGACGTTGTAGGTGATCGGTCCGGCGCAAGTGGTCGTCGCGGCCGTCCACGAGAGGTTGAGGCCACAGGTCGCCGCCGCCGTGCTGGTGACGCTGGTGAGCCCGGCGAAGCTCGGCGGCAGGATGCAGGCGCCGGTCGCCGTGGCCTGGACGCAGCCGGAGGGGACGGACTCGCAGTTGCCCGTGGCGTCCACTCCCTTCACCTGGTAGGCGTAGGTGCTGCCCCCCGAGACCGTGGAGTCGGTGTAGGGCGAGCCGGCGAGGGCGCTCGCGACGCGCGTGAAGGGGCCCGGCGCGGCGCAGGTGCCGTTCGCCCGGTAGACGTTGAAGGTGGTCGAGGCCGGCGTGCCGTTCCCCCAGGTGACCTGCACCTGGTTCGGGGCGCTCGCCGTAGCGGTGCCGATGGCCGGCGCGCCCGTGGGAGTGCAGGCCACGTCCGTCACCTTCGCGGTCCAGATCTCTTCGTGGCCGCTGTTGCGGCGGTCGGTCCAGGAGGGGAAGAACTGGCCGGCGATGCCGGAGATGCTGTTGTAGTCCCCGAACTGGTTGCCCGAGTCGGCGCCGGCGGTGGTCTCGTCGGTCTGCATCGAAGTCACCTTCATGGCCGGCGACCAGGTGACGCCGTCGTCGAAGGACGACTGGAGCCAGACGTCCACTTTTTTACGGCCGGGGTCGCCCACCGTGTCGTAATACATCATCTCCAGCGCCCCGGTCGTCTCATCGACCACCAGCCACTGGTTGAGCTGATCGTTGAGCGAGGCCTGGTTGTTGACCATCACCGGCGCCGACCAGTTGGCGCCGCCGTTGACGGAGCGCGCGAACCAGACGCGGCTCTTGCAGGTGGAGGCGACGTTGGCCCCCGGCTCGTTGGCCGCGGCGTTGCACCCCGCCGCCCCGGTCAAGTCCGTCCACGAGGCATAGACCAAGTCCTTGCTCGCCGTGCGGTAGGCGGCGGCGGAGACGTAGATGAGGATCCGCCGGCTGTTGAACGACGGCACGCCGATGTCGAAGCTGCCGATGGTGGTGGCGATCTGGGTCGGCGAGCTGTAGTTGGCGCCGCCGTCGATCGACTTGACGACGAAGATCTTGCGGTTGCCCGTCGTCGGCCAGAAGCCGAACACGTCGCCGAAGGCGTTGGTCTTGACGTCGGCGCCGATCGCCGTTCCCGTCGACTCGGCGCCGCTCACCTGCTTCGCCGTCTGCCAGGAGCCGGCCGGCCCGGTGCGCCGGTTCATGAAAGCCGGGTTGCCGTTGTGCCAGATGGCGTAGAGGTTGTCCTTGAACGGCGAGGTCGCGCTGTGGTCGACCCAGATCATCTGCTTGTCGGTTTGCGTCTGAGTGCCGGAGAAAGTGGCGTCGAACGTCCAGGTGGCGCCGTTGTCCACCGACTTGTAGGCCCGCATGTGGAGCACGCTGCCGCCGGAGTTGATGCCGATGGTGGTCGACCAGGCCGTGCCGTCCGAGGTCCACTCCACGGTGGGATCGGAGTGGAAGGCGTCGCCCGTCTGCAGCGGCAGGCTCGACTGCCCCCAGGTGGCGCCGCCGTCGGTCGAGTAGAACTGCGCCTGGCTGCCGCTGCCCGAGATGTTGTTCGAGGCGCCGACGATCTTCATCGGGTCCCAATAGTTGACGCGGATGTCCGATTCGCTGCGCGGCGCCGTCTGAGTGCCCGAGATTCGCTGCTCGCCGCTGACGGTGGCGCTCTTCCGAGGCACCTCTTCGTCGTCGTCCATTCCTGGCGCCGCGTCCTTCTCCGGCAGGCCGGGCTTCAGGTCCTGGTGGGAAACCATCCACTCGCGCACTTCTTTGAGCACGAACGGGTAGCCCCCCGTGGGATCGCCGGGGGTGTACTCCATCTCGGGATGGGCCTTGCGCCAGATCACCCGCAGCCAGAGCGGGATGCGGATCTTGTCCTTGACCTCGTCCGGCCGCAGCAGGGAAAAGTCCTGGTTGGCGGCAATGAGGGCCTCCAGCGCGCTGTGCGGCTGCACGGTGTCGGCACGGAGCTGATCGCCGAGCGATGGCCAGGCGGGCGCCGCCGCCTCCCCCCGGACGGGGAGGAGAAGGGCGGCAGCCAGTAAGAGAAGGAGCAAAGGCTTGTTTTTCATAGGTCTTCCCACGTTGTAGGCGCGATAGGGTAGCACGCCGGAGGTGCTCTCGGCCCGCCGCGAAGTGCTATCCTGCCGCGAGACCGACAGGAGCGACCGCATGAAAACCAAGCCCCGACTCTTCAAGACCCTGCTGTTCGCCGTTTGTTGCCTCGCGCCGCTCGTCATGGGCGTGGCCGCCGCGGCCGGGGAAGAGCCTCCGGCCGCCAAGGCCGCCAGCGTGGACGTCCACCTCAGCGAGTACGCCATCGCGATGCCCAAGACACTCCCCGCCGGGCCGGTGACCTTCGTCCTGCACAACGACGGCAGGAAAACCCACAGCTTCAAGATCGAAGGCCCAGGCGTCGACGAATTGCTGGAGAAGCTGGTGCCGCCGCAGCAGACCGGCGAGATGAAGGTCACGCTCCAGCCCGGCGACTACAAGATCTACTGCCCCATCGGCAGCCACTCCATCAAAGGCATGACGACGACCTTGACCGTCACCAAGAAAGAAGGGTGATCGGTCCTCGTGAAAGAGGTGGTCATCGTCGGTGCGGGCTTCGCCGGGCTCAACGCCGCCAAGGAGCTGGCCCACCGCGGTGAAGTCCGCGTCGTGCTGATCGATCAGAAGAACCATCACCTCTTCCAGCCGCTCCTCTACCAGGTGGCGACCGCGGGCCTGAACCCGGCGGACATCGCCGTCCCCGTCCGCGCCCAGTTTTCGGACGCCGCCAACGTCAGCGTCAAGCTCGGCCGCGTGGAGAGCGCCGACCTGGCCGCAAAGCGGCTGCGGCTGGCGGGCGGTGAAGAGCTCGCTTTCGACTTCCTCATCCTCGCCTGCGGCGCCCAGCACAGCTACTTCGGCAAACCGGAATGGGAGCCGTACGCGCCTGGCCTGAAGACGATCGAGCAGGCGCTGGAAATTCGCCGCCGCATCCTCTCCGCCTTCGAAAATGCCGAAAACGAGAGCGATCCGGAGCGCCAGCGCGCCCTCCTCACCTTCGTCATCGTGGGCGGAGGCGCGACGGGAGTCGAGCTCGCCGGCGCCATCGCGGACATCAGCCGCACCGTGCTGGTCAAGGATTTCCGGCGCATCGATCCGGCCAGCGCCCGCGTCGTCCTGGTGGAAGCGGGCCCCCGCCTCCTACCGGCTTTCCCGGAAGACCTCGCGGCCCGCGCCGCCCGCGACTTGACGCGCCTGGGCGTCGAAGTGCGGACCTCCTCGCTCGTCGAGCTCGTGGACGAAAACGGCGTCCAGATCGGCGGTGAGCGGCTGACCGCGAAAACCGTGCTGTGGGCCGCGGGCGTGCAGGCGGAGCGGATCAGCCGCACCCTCGGCGTGAAGCTCGACCGCTCCGGCCGCATCGAGGTCGGTCCCGACCTTTCGATCCCGGGTTTCCCCGACGTCTTCGTGGCGGGCGACCTGGCGCATTTCGACCTCGGGGATGGAAAGGTTTTGCCGGGCCTCGCTCCCGCGGCCATCCAGACCGGCCGCACCGCGGCCCGCAACGTCCTCGCCACCCTGCACGGCAAAGCCCGGGAAACCTTTCGGTATTTCGACAAGGGGCAGTTGGCCACCATCGGCAAGCGCAAGGCGATCGGCAAGATCGGCCGCCTCGAGCTCACCGGCTATCTCGCCTGGCTCGGCTGGCTCTTCGTCCACATCCTTTACCTCGTGGGCTTCAAGAACCGGCTCTTCGTCTTCGTCCAATGGGTGTGGAGCTACCTCTTCTCCAAGCGTGGGAGCCGGCTGATCACCAGTACCGATTGGACGTCGAATCGCGAGTGAGGCCCGGCAGCCTACGTCCTCTCCCGTAGCCGCGCGTAGAGGAGGCAGTCGATGAACTGCCCGTCCTTGAAAACGCTGCGCTTCAGGATGGCTTCGTGCTCGTAGCCGGCTTTCCGCAGCACGTTGGCCGAGGCGGGATTGGTGGCGAAGACGTGGGCTTCGAGGCGCTCGACGTCGAAAGTCGAGAAGGCGTAGCGGGTGATGCGGCGCAGGGCTTCGGTGGCGAAGCCGTGTCCCCAGAAGGGCTCGCCGAGCCAGTAGCCGACCTCGGCGGTGAAGCGGGAGACGTCCGTCAACGGCTGGAGGCCGATGCCGCCGATCGCCTCGCCCGCGTGCTCGATGGCGAAGTTCTGCGGCGGCCGCGCTCCCGCCAGGCAGCGGCCGATCCACGAGTGCGCGTCGTCCGGGGTATAGGGATACGGAAAATGGTCCCGCAGGAAGAGCGACACGTTGCGGTTGTTCGCATAGCGGACGAGCGATTCCACGTCGCTCTCGCGCCAGGGACGGAGCGCAAGCCGCTCGGTTTCGAGCCTCATGCCGGAGGAGTGTATCCCGCGGCGGGGGTGCGTGTGTCCGGGCTCGCCTTTCGACAACGGCGCGTCAGGCCTTCCCATTGTAGAGACGACCTCACGGGAACCCCGTGGGGCGTCTCCGAGGCGGCGAGGCGGAGCGGCGCTTCGCGGGCGGCACGGGACCTCCGGCTGAGAAACGAGTCAGCCGGAAGTTTAGCAATGTGGCGGGACGTTCGCTCCATGCAGGCTGTCGACCTGACGCCGCGCGGCCTCTTGGAGGGATCGTTATCCGCCGCTTCGCTTGGCCTCACGGCGCTGCGGCCACGCCTGGGGAGGCGGTGGAGGCGGTCGAGAGGGCGCGGCGGGCGCTGATGGAGCAAGGATGAGTCCTCTCTTCGCTTCGGCTAGCGGCGAAGAGACATTACGGAACGCTCCACCTGCCGTCCTCAGCGCCGCTCCTGCACCTCGGGCCAGCGGAGAGACATTGCGTCGCGTTGGTGGCACATTGCCAAGTGCTGGTGGCACATTGCGTCGCGCTGGTGGCACATTGCGGAGCGGCAAGGAGACATTGAGGCGTGCTCCTCCCGACTCTCGTCGCACTCCACAATGTCCCATAGAGGCTCTCCAATGTCTCACGAGTGCTGGTGAAGGCGGCTCGTGTGGCGTCCAGGGCTTCCGCGGCGGCGGTGGTGGGGCAGGCGCTGACTTTGGCTGCGGCGGCGCCGCGCCGGAGACGCTGAGGGTCCCGGCGGTGGAACCCTGGACCAGTCGCACCCGGGATCGCGAGGCGTCGGCGATCCACTGAGCCACGTGGTAGATTGAACCAGCCCTCATCTCCTGGTTTCTCCATGGCGAAATTCTTCAATACCGCCGGCCCCTGCGACCCCGATCGGCACTACATGCTGCCGCCCGAGCGCCGGTTGCCGGAGGTCCGGAAGCTGATCGATCAGGCGCATTACTTCGTGGTCCACGCTCCGCGCCAAACAGGCAAGACCACGGCCTTCCGGGCGTTCGCCGAGTCGCTCACGGCCGAAGGGGGATATGCCGCCCTCTATACCTCGTGCGAGGCCGGCCAGGCGGCGGGCTCGGATCTCGAAAGCGGGATTTCGGCGGTCCTCGGGACGCTTCGCCAGGATGCCGAGATCCGCCTGCCCTCCGAGCTGCGCCCGCCGCCCGAAGACCGCTCGCTCGATCCCACGACGCGCCTGCGCGACCTCCTGATCCGGTGGGCCCGGGAGTCGCCGCGGCCAGTGGTGCTCTTCCTCGACGAGATCGACGCCCTCCTCGACGGCGTTCTCCTCTCGGTCCTGCGGCAGCTTCGCAGCGGCTACCCCGAGCGGCCCCGGAACTTTCCCCAAGCGGTGGCGTTGGTCGGCTTGCGCGACGTGCGCGACTATCGACTCGAAGCGCGGCCGGAAGCCCAGAGCCTCGGCACCGCCTCGCCGTTCAACATCAAGGTGGAGTCGCTGACTCTGCGCAATTTCAACGCCGGAGAGGTCGCCGAGCTCTACGAGCAGCACACGGCGGATACCGGCCAGGTCTTCACTCCTGAGGCGAAGCGGCTGGCCTTCGAGCTGACAGGCGGCCAGCCGTGACTGGTCAACGCCCTGGCGCGGCAGGCCGTCGAGGCGCTGGCGCCGGACCCGGCGGTCCCAGTCACTGCGGAGATTGTAGAGCAGGCCAAGGAAATCCTCATCCAGCGCCGCGACACTCATCTCGACTCCCTCGTTGACCGGCTGCGCGAGCCGCGCGTGCGGCGGGTGATCGAGCCGCTGCTCGCCGGGGAGATCCTGTCGCCGGACGTGCTGGACGACGACGTCCGGCTCGTCGAGGACCTGGGGCTAGTGGCAGCCACGCCAGGAGGGTTGACGATCGCGAACCCGATCTACAGGGAGGTCATTCCGCGCGCCCTCACCTCTCTGCTCGAGAGATCGATCACCGTCCCGCGGCCCACCTACGTCACGTCCGACTGCCGCCTTCGATTCGATCTCTTGCTCGCGGACTTCCACACCTTCTGGACTCAGCACGCGGAAGCCTTCCTCGCCCAGGCACCCTACTCCGAGGCGGCGGCGCAGCTCGTCTTCATGGCGTTCTTGCAGCGAGTGGTCAATGGGGGAGGCCTCATCGACCGCGAATACGCAGTCGGCCGGGGGAGGATCGACCTGTGCGTTCGCTGGCCCTATCCCGGCGGCGTCGAGAATTTCGCCGTCGAGCTCAAGGTCTGGCGCGACCGCCGGCCCGATCCCCTGCCGGAAGGGTTGGAGCAACTCATCGGCTATCTGGAGCGGCTCGGCCTCGCTCGCGGCACCCTGATCCTCTTCGACGGCCGCACCGGCGCAACGCCCCTTCCCCATCGCGGCTCGCAAGAAACCATAGAGCACCAGGGCCGGCAGATCACGATCGTGAAGCTCTGATCCTGACCCTC
Organism: Thermoanaerobaculia bacterium; assembly: GCA_036275055.1. Lineage (GTDB taxonomy): Bacteria > Acidobacteriota > Thermoanaerobaculia > Multivoradales > UBA5704 > DATARR01. The sequence continues at coordinate 158,626 of DASUEN010000276.1, read as the reverse complement.
CGAACGTTTCGGTCCGGAGGGTCAGGTACAGTCTCAGCCTCTCGCCTGCCGCCGCATCCGCCACAGACCCATGCCGCCGAGCAGCGCCGCCAGGGCCAGCAGGCCCCAGACGTCGAGCGTCGGGATCAGGGCGATGGCGACCGGCAGCTCGAAGATGGTCGGAACGTCGTTGTCGGTGGCGCTGCCGTCCCCGTTGGGATCCGGGTTCGTGCCGTCCTGCGAGAGATCGGTGACTGTCGCGTCGGCAGGGCTGGTGGCCGTCGCCGTCACCTGGTTGGTGAACGGCCCGGGGTTGGCGTTCGGGTCGTGGACCACCAGGGTCAGGGTGATGGTTCCAGAGCCACCGATTGCCAGGGTGTTGCCGGCGGCCAGGAGGTTGTCGTTGCCGTTGCCGTCGAAGCCGGGGTTGACCGTGAGGTCGGCGCTCTGGAGCGAGCTGACGCTGAAGGTCATGGGTGCCGGGAAGGTGACGGCGAGGTTCTCGATCACCTGCACGGCGGAGAGCGGCACGTTGCCGAGGTTCTCGACCTTCATCTCGAAGACGACGGTGAACGCCAGGGCGTCGGCGGCGTCGCGCTCGACGGAGACCAGGCGCTTGGAGACGCCGATCTTCGGTTGCTCGACGCCGATGGGAGCCGGCTGGTCCTCGACCTCGCCGTCAGGCGCCAGACCGGTGACGCCCAGCCCGCCCTGCGAGCTGATGCGGCAGCGGGAGGGCGCCATCCCCTGGGGCGAGCCCACGGGCACCGCGAAGGTGGGGGTGACGGTCGAGCCGGCAGGGATCAGGAGGTCGGTCACCACCTGATCGCCGGCATCGCCCCAACTGCCGTTGCGGTTGAAGTCGATCCAGCAGCTCACGATGCCGCCGGTGGCGCCGGCCGTGAGCTGGATCGATCCCGGCGCGCCGGGGATGAGGGTGGCGGGGAAGACGACGCCGTCCTCGTCGTCCACGCCGTTGGCGTCGTCGCCGGTCAGCGTGGCGTTCGGCTGGCCATCGGGCTCCGTATCCACGAAGCTCCCCAGGGTCGGGTTCCCCACGGGGAGGACGACGTGGCGGGCGCCGTTCGAGGCGAGGAGGGTGGGGTAGGTGGGATCGGGCGCGTCGCCGAAGTCGAGCCCCTGCACCGTCACCGCGTAGTCCTCCACCTCGCCGTCCGCCGCCGTGCCCCCCGGTCCGGCGACGCCGGTCGAGGAAAGGCGGAAACGCGCATAGGAGAGGACGGACTTGGCGTCGCAGGGAACGTTGACGGTGAGCGAGTTGGCACCCGCCGCCAGGGCGAGCCCCGTCGCGACCCGGTCGCGCGGATCATTGAACACGCCGTCGCCGTCGAAATCGATCCAGGCGTCGAGCTTCGGCGTGGCGATGCCGGCGGTGTTGGTGAGGCTCACCCCCACGTTCACCGAGCCGCAGGCGACGAAGCCTCCGGTGGGTAGGGTGATGCCGTCCTCGTCGGCGCCGTCACCCGTGGCGCCCACGGAGGGCTGGCCGTCCACCTCGCTGTCCTCGGTGGCACCCAGGGAGAAGCCGGCGACCACGCGGTGATAGGGGCCGTTGTGGGCGAGGGTGGTGCCGTAGCTGTCCGGCGCGTCGCCGAAGTCGACGGTGCCCTGGACGAGGGCGTAGTCCTCGACCTCGCCGTCCGGCGCCGAGCCCGTGGCACCCAGGCCGCCGGCTGTCGAAAGGCGGAAACGGGCATAGGAGACGCCCGCGGCGATGCTGCACGGCACGGGGAAGGTGAGGGTGTTGTTGCCGGCGGCCACCGGCTGGCTGGTGAAGATCTGCTCGCCGGCGCCGAAGGTGCCGTTGCGATCGAAGTCGATCCAGGCGTCGAGCTTGCCGCCGCCGGCTCCGGCGGTTACGAAGACGTCCACCGAGGCCGTGGTGCAGGCGGTGACGGGGGTGGTGAAGGTGACGCCGTCCTCGTCGTTGAAGCAGTTGCCGATGCGGCTCGGGCTGGCCGCGCCGTCGTCGCCGGAGGCCGTGGCGTTCGGCTGGCCGTCGGCCTCCGTGTCGACGCAGCGGCCGAGCATGAAGGGATTGGAAAAATCAACCTGGTGGCGCGCCGCGCCGGCCCCCTGGGTGCCGTAGCTCGCCGGCGCATCGCCGTAGTCGAAGCCGACGACTCCCACCAGGTAGTCCTCGACCTCGCCGTCCGGCGCCGGCCCGGTGGGGCCGCGGTTGGAGGCGGAGGAGCAGCGGAAGCGGGCGTAGGTGAGCCCCGGAACGGCCCCGGCCGGCACCGCGGGGGAGAGCACCGTGGGCGGCCCCAGCGGCACGCTGACGTTGGCCGCGATCTGCTCGCCAGGCGAGTTGCCGAAGATGCCATCGCGGTTCCAGTCCACCCAGGCGTTGAGGACGCAGGGCACGGGGCCGCCGGCCGTGACGCTGAACGCCGCCGTGCCGCCCGGCGTGAAGGGGCCGGTGAAGGTGACGCCGTCCTCGTCGTCGCCGGGAACGGCGCAGGTGCCGAAGGTCGTCGCTGAGGTGGTGAGGTCGTCGCCCGTCGCCTGGAGATTCTGGTTGAAGCCGTTGTCGGCATCGACGCAAGCGCCGAGCCAGGGGGCGTTGGGGACCCCCAGGAGATGCTGGGCGCCGTTGTCGAGCACCGTCGTGTTGTAGTCGTTCGTGGAGGTGTTGACCGTCACGTCCGGCGCGTCGCCATAGTCGTATTTCGGCTGCGGGGCGGCGGCCGCGGCGATGAAGCCGAAGTCCACGGTCAAGTTGGTGTTGGCGTTGCCGTCCTCGCTCGTGGGCTCGCCGCCCGAGGAGAGGGTGACGGGGAGGCTCGCGGTCAAGGCTCCCACCGCCGTGCCGTTGTCGTCCCCATCGACGTCATTGTCCGGATCGGGCGCGGGATCGTTGCCGGTCGCCGTGGCCAGGCCGGCCAGCGCGCCGCCACCCGAGAAGTTGGACGGATCGACGACGACGATGTAGTTGCCCGCCGCGAGGTTGGGGAAGAGGTAGCGGCCGGCGAAGCCTCCTTGAGTGGCGGTGAAGGTCGTGCCTACGAGCTCGTCGAGCGTCGGCCGGCCGTCGTTGTTGGCGTCGAGATAAAGGTCGAGCCGCACGTTGTCGATCCCCACCTCGCCGTTCTGCGGCTCGAAGATGCCGTTGTTGTTGGTATCCAGCCACACCTGGTTGCCCAGGGCGAGGTTGCCGGAGGGAACGACGAGCCCGGCGTCGATCGTCGGGTTGTACTCGCCCGGCGCCAGGGTGACGAGCGGCGTCACGCCCGTCGTGGCGTTGGCGTCCGAGTCCTGCGTGTCGTCGCCGGCATTGGGCGCCGTGAAGCTGGTCGCCACCGCCGGCTTCATGAACTGCACGAAGTACTGGAGACCCGGGATCAGGCCGTCGAAGCGGTAGTAGCCGGGCCGGCCGTAGACGTCGTCCGCGGTGACCGTGGTGGCGATCAAAGCGTCAGTCGCGGGGTCCGCGACGCCGTTGCCGTTGTCGGCAAAGAGCTTGACGGTGACGCCGTTGACGCCATCCGTCGTCGGCTCATTCTGCAGGCCGTCGCCGTTGCGGTCGAACCAGACGTAGTCGCCGAGGGCTGCGAGCTGGGTCGCGACGAGCCCGAAGTCGACGTCCGGATCGTCCTGATTAGCCACCAGGGTCACCACCGGCGAGCAGCCGGATGCCGGGTTGGCGTCTGAATCGAGGTTGTCCGTCCCCTGGTTCGCCGTGGTGAAGACGAACGTCGGCGGCGGCGTGACGCAGACGAAGTAGCTGCCGGGCGCTAGGCCGGGGAAGCGGTACCAGCCCGGCGTGTTGGTGGGGCTGTTGGCGGTGACTGCCGAGGCCAGCGGCACGTCGTCCGGCGTGCCGGGCACGCCATCGGGTCCCGGGGTGATCAGCCGCACGTAGACGTTGTTGAGGCCGGTGGGGCCGTCGTCCTGCACGCCATTCTTGTTGGCGTCCACCCACACGAAGTCGCCGAGGCTGGCGGCGACGCAGGTGCCGGGCGCGATGCCCACCTTCTGCGGCTCCGCCGCCAGTTGACCGAGGCCGTCGACGCGGTCCGCCTGGTAGGCGAAGGAGTTGAAGGCGCTCTGGCCGGCGGGGACGTTGCCCGGCGCCGTGAGGTGGAAATTGAAGGACACGAAGTCGAACGGTCCGACCACGCGGCTGCCGAACTCGACCTTGAACGAGCGCACCGAGGTGATGGGGTCCGGCGGCACCGTCGTCCAGTTGGGGGGATCGCAGCCGGGCACCGAGACGCCCACTTCGGGACGGCACGGGTTGCCGGAGGTCGAGTAGGACAGCGTCGTCCCGGCGGGCGGCACGATGGGGGCCGTCAGCAGCGGCATCCACTGCGAGCCGCGGGGGTTGAGGTCGCGCACGCCGGTGTCGCCCACGAAGGGGAGGATGTCGACGATCACGAAGTTCTGCATCGGCACCGTGCCGACGTTCTGCACCTTGAGCTGGTAGTCGATGGAGCCGCCGATCAGCGTGCCCGAGGAGGTCGACGTGAATGCGCCGTCGCACACTCCCTTCACCTGCTTGTTGGAGACGAGCTGGGCGGCAGAGGCCACGTTGGCGCTCCCCGTTCCCGCGCACCGCGTCTCGGCGGTGTTGCCGTCGCCGTCGAGATCCAGCGAGTCGGTCTGCGTGCCGCCGGAGCAGCGCTGGCCGAGGCCGGGCGCGTCGTGCCCCAGGGAGAAGGTGTTGGACAGCGCACCGAAGGACGCGCCGCTACGGACCGTGGTGCTGATGTTGATAAATACATCCTGGCCGACCCCGAGGTTGCCGCTGCCGGCGTTCCACCGCCACCGCAACAGGGTGCGGCCAGTGCCCGAGAAGTTTGGGATCTGCTCGAAGGTCTGCGGCGCCGGCAGGCCGGTCCCCTGGTCGTCGAAGCTCCAGCTCACGAACAGCAGATCGACGGGCAGCAGGTCGGTGGCGACGACGAACTGGAGCGGCACCGGATCGCTCGACTGCGGCGCGCTACGGACGTGCAGACGCCAGGAGACGGTCTGGCCCGGGTTGAAAGGCCCGCCCGAGAGGTTGGTTTTGGCCGGATCGAGCTGCGCGAACGGTCCGCTCAGGATGAAGTTGTTGCAGCTATTGCGGGAGACTGGAGTGGGACCCGCCGTGTAGACCGCCGTGAGGTCGGCGCAGTTCTGGATGTTGTCGCCGAAGGCGACCGGCGCGCCCGCGTTGCTGGGGTTGATGATCTTGCCGGTGATCGCCGGGTTCGCCGTGGGGTTCATCCCGGGCTGCGCCTGGCCATACTCCCACTTCACCTTGGTGACGTACTCGCCGGCGCCGAGGCCGGGGGGAGGCGTGGTCAGCGTCGTATTGGTGTTGACGGCGGGCGAGCTTCCCCAGAGGGTGAAGACGCCCGGCGCCGTGTTCTTTTCATAGGTCACCTGCACGCCCATCCCGGCCGCGAAGGGCGCCAGCCCGTTGTAAGAGCCGGTCGTCACGCTCGCGAGCATGAGCTGGAGGGGTAGCGTGTCGACGACCACCATCGTGTCCAGCGGCACGTTGCCGTTGTTCGACACCCCAACCGAGTAGCTGAAGGTCTGATTGAGGGTCGGCGGATTGGGGCTGCCACCGGCGATGCCCTTCGACAGGTTGGCGCTCGCGTTGGGCACGAAGGTGGTGACCGTATGGGTCACCGTGCCGGGGCCGAAGCTCTGAGCCGGCTGGCCCAATGGCGTGGCCATGAAGGTGAAGCTGTTGGTGACGCTGGTGCCGCTGGTGAACGTGGAGCTGGGGAAAGTGACGTTCACCTGGATGTCGCAGTTGCCGCCTGGAGTGATGGGCACCGAGCAGGGGCTCGTCCAGGTGACGGTCGCGGGTGTCGTGCCATCGCATACCGGCTCGCAGTCCGCCGCCGGGGTGGCGCCGTTGAACACCGTGCCGGGCGGCAGCGTGTCGGTCACCGGGCCGACGGCCGTCAGGTTCAGGGCGCCCGGGTTGTTGGGCACCGAGATCCGCAGCCGGTAGGTCTCCGGCATGTCCAGGTTGGCCGGTGCCGTGAGTAGAGTCTTCTGGGGATTGACCTGGACGGATGCCACGGCCGTGACGTTCACCGGCGGAGTCGTGATGGTGCCCGGCGAGGCCCCGAGATTGACGCCATCCGCCGTGTTGGTGACCACGGTGCCGTTGGGCGTCGAACCGTTGGGGAAGTGGACGGTGATCAGCAGGTTGCCGCTGTTGCCCGCCGGGAGCGGAGTGATCATCACGAACTGGACCCGGGTGCGGCCGGAGCCCATGAAATTCGGCGTCACGTTGACCGCCGCTACGTCGGTCGTCGTCGCGGTGGAGACGAACTGGACTTGTGCCGGCAGCAGGTCGTCGACCTCGGCGTTCAGGCAGGGGCCCGAGGTGTTGCTGCAGTTGTACGACAGGCTGTACCCAAAATCCTGGCCCGTCAGCTTGGTGTTCCCGGGATCGACCTGCACCGCCGACTTCACCAGTGGCTGAGAATTCGCCTGTACGGCGGCGAGCGAGAACGTGAGGACCATCCAAAGAGCGAGCCCGATGCGAGACATGCCACTCCTCCAGGTTGAGTTACGACAAAGCAGAACGGCAGGGATTCTCGACCCTTCAGGGGTGGCCCTCCCAGTACGCGATGACGAAAACGCTCGGCAATCTACCGGAGATCTAGGCGTTTCGCAAGCTCTGTCGCCGAATCAAGTCTTTGCAAGTATGAGAGCGAGATGGGGCTCCGGCTCCCTTGCCTTGCGCTTCGAGTGCGGGGGTAGGCTAAGAGTGGATTGTTACGATCTGAATTACGCTCTCAGGCCATCGCTCCGGCCGGCGAGGCCGCCCGTTCAACCGCTGAGCGCGGCCAGCCGCTTCGGGGCGACGAGGCGGTAACTGCAGCCGTCCGGCTTCCGGGAGCGCCAGGCAGATCGCCGTGAGGCGGACGAGGCGGGGGTCTGCGGCGGTCGTCGCGACGGACTATAACCTCCCTCACGCGGGATGAAAACTTTTCTTTAGGCTGGCCTCACTTCCCTCATGAGATCGGATTTGCCATTGGGTCTCAATTTTCCACTGATCACTGCGCGTTATCCAGCAATCAATTGTCATGCACGAGATGGCGGCATGGCTTCTGCACTCGGAGATTTACAGGATTGGTGTTCCTCAGTTAACAAATTCAGCGCGGCTCAATGCATAGCGGTCCGAAAAAAATCTTTCTAGGATGTCGACTGTCGTAATCGCGGGACTGCTGAGCCATGGAGGCTCGGGCGAGCTCCGCGGAAAAGGAGACCAGTGTGAAACAATTATTCAAGGGAAGGTCCGGCCGCGCATTGAGCGCCTTGACGATTATCGCGGTCCTCTCCGTCGCAAATCCCGTTCAGGCCGGCACGGCGCAACGCACCGGCGGCGTCTGGCGTTGGCTTGAGGCACTGTGGGGAGACGGGTTCGGACGGTTCGCTCGCACCTGGACGGGAGCGAGCCCGGCTTCGCGAGCCGAGAAGGACACCGTCTGCCCACCGGCCGGATGTCCAGATCCCACTCCCACCCCACCTCCGTCACAGCCAGCGGACCAGGGCGGCGGCGTCGATCCGGACGGCAAGTCGCACTAGCGCGACGGATCCGGCTGGCTCCTGCCGCCGAGGGACGTAGCCCACTGCGTCCCTCCCTGGCGGACCCCAGGCGCGGCGAGTTTGCGCAATCGAGGGTTTGGTGGCAAACTAACTACGCTTTCGAGCAGGAAGGAGCCAGGTTTGAGCGAGCATCTCACGCCGGCGGAATTGCTGGCGGGTTCACGCGGCATCCTCACTCAGGAACGGCGACGGGAGGTCCTCTCTCATCTGCTCGCAGGGTGCAAGGACTGCCGGGCGGCGGTGGGGTGGAACCGGCGGGTGCGCGAAAGCCTCCAGGTGCCGGAGGCGCCGCTGGCGCAACGCGAGGCCTCCTACGACCAGCCGGTGGCCCGCTCCTTCGAGCAGGCGATCCGCCTCAAGCGCGTCCTGGAGGAGCAGCGGCGTCAGGCCCGCGAAGCCTCGGTGCTATTGGCGAGCGCGGACGGGCTGGCGGCGGTGGGCAAGGAGGCGGGGCTCGGCGTCTGCGAGGCCCTTCTCCAGCGCATCTCGGCCGTTCGCCATGACGATCCGCGCGAAGCCGTGCGCCTGGCGCGGATGGCGGTGACGGTGGCCGAGGGGCTCGACCCTGCCACCTACGGCGAGCGCCAGGTGGCGGACTTCCAGGCCCGCGCCTGGGGAGAGCTCGGCAACGCCCTGCGCGCCGCCGACGACCTCTGGGAAGCGGAGCGCGCTTTCGAGCAGGCCTTCGACGTCGTGGAGCGGGGAACCGGCGCCACCGCTCTGGCGGCGCGGCTCCACGACCTCCATGCCTCGCTTCTCGGCACCCAGCGGCGGTTCGATCTCGCCTTCCTCGCCTTCGACGTGGTCCATGGCCTCTACCAGGAGAGCGGCGACGCCCACGCCGCCGGGCGGGTGCTGATCAAGAAGGCCCTCTACCTGCACTACAGCGGCCGGTCCGAGGAGGCCCTGCGGGTGAACCAGCAAGGGCTCGAGGCGATCGACGAGGAGCGCGATCCCGACCTCTCCTTCAACGCCTTCCAGAACCACGTCTGGTACCTCGTGGACTGCGGCCGGTTCCGCGAGGCCAAGCGGTTGATGTTCCGCAACCGCCATCGCATGCAGGGCGCCGGCCGGGTCCCGGTCCTCAAGCTCCGGTGGCTCGAAGGGCGGATCCGCAACGGCCTGGGCGAGCTGGCCGGCGCCGAAGCGGCTTTCCTGGAGGTCAAGCAAGGCTTCGAGGAAGCGGGGCTCGGCTTCGCCGCCGCCCTGGCCTCCCTCGACACCGCCCTGGTGCAGATGCGCCTGGACCGCCCCGCCCGCGCCGAGAAGCTGGTCGCCGAAGCGGTGGCCGTGTTCACCGCCCTGGGCATCCGCCGCGAGGCCCTGAGCGCGGTGATGCTCCTCCAGGAGGCCTTCGAGCGGCAGAGCGCCACCACCCTCCTGGTGGAGCGGACGGTTGCGCTCCTGCGCCAATGGGAAAACGATCCCTACGCACACCACGGCCTGCGGCCCGATTGACGGGTGGTGAAGGGCCGGCCGCCCCTGATACCCTTCCGGCAGCCGCTGACGGCGCCCCCCGGCTCTCCTCCGGAGCCGGGGCATCCCCGAAGACGAGGCCGCCATGTCCGAGACTCCCTTCCGCACCTCGTGCGTCGAGCGCTTCCTGCGCTACGTGACCTTCGACACCCAGTCGACCGAGACCTCCGAGACCTATCCCAGCACCGTCAAACAGCTCGACCTCCTGCGCCATCTCGTGGAGGAGTTCGAGGCCCTGGGCCTTCAGGACGCCGCGATCGACGAGCACGGCTACGTCATGGCCACCATTCCGGCCACGACGAAAAAGGCCGGCGTGCCCGTCATCGGCTTCATCGCCCACGTGGACACCTCGCCCGAGATGAGCGGCGCCGGCGTCAAGCCCATCGTCCACCGCAACTACCAGGGCGGGGACCTGGTGTTGCCGGACGATCCCACGGCCGTGCTGCGCGCCGCCGAGATCCCCTACCTGCGGGAACGGACCGGCGACGACGTCATCACCGCCTCGGGCACCACCCTCCTGGGAGCCGACAACAAATCCGGCGTGGCCGAGATCGTGGCCGCCGCCGAGTACCTGCTGGCCCATCCCGAGATCCCCCACGGCACGATCCGCATCGGCTTCACCCCCGACGAAGAGGTGGGTACCGGCACCAAGTACTTCGACGTGGCGAAGTTCGGCGCCAAGTACGCTTACACCATGGACGGCGGCGCCCGCGGCGAGCTGGAATACGAAAGTTTTTCGGCCGACGCCATGACCCTCACCTTCCAGGGGCGCAACACCCATCCGGGCTACGCCAAGGGGACGATGGTCAATTCGATCAAGGTGGCGGCCGACTTCATCTCGCGCCTCCCCCAGGACGGCCTCTCGCCCGAGACCACGGAGGGGTACGAGGGGTACGTCCACCCCTACGTGATCAACGCCGGGGTGGAGAAGACCTCCGTCAAGCTCCTGATCCGCGACTTCCGGACTCCGGGGCTCAAGGAGAAGGAGGATTTCCTGGCGGAGCTCGCCCGGCGGACGGTGGCGGACTGGCCGGGGGCCTCTTTCGAATCGAAAGTGGAGGAGAGCTACCGCAACATGCGGGAGGTGCTGGACCATCATCCCGAGGTGGTGGACAACGCGCGGAAAGCCGTTCGCCGCGCCGGCCTGGAACCGATCGAGCGTCCCATCCGCGGCGGCACCGACGGCTCCCGGCTCAGCTTCATGGGTCTGCCAACTCCCAATATCTTCGCCGGCGAGCAGAACTTCCACTCCCGCTTCGAGTGGGTCTCGGCCCAGGACATGGAAAAGGCCGTCGAGGTGATCGTCCACCTCAGCCGGATCTGGGAGGAGAAGACACCGGGGTGAGAAAGCTCTATAATTGACGAAACTTCAAGGTGACGCCATGGCCAAGAGCAATCTCCAGAACCTCCGCCGCGCCCTCGACCTCGTGACCACGCCGCCGGCCGCCGCCCCGGGCGGCGACTTCCAATTCGCGGGCCTCGCCGCCGAGGAGCAGCCCAGCTCCTGGGCGACCCATCCGAACATCCAGGGGTTCGGCATCGCCGAACGGATCACCAAGGGGCAGAAGCTGGACGAGGTCGCGCTCAAGGTCTACGTGGAGAAGAAGCTGCCGCCCGAGAAGGTGGATGCGCCGATCCCCGCGCAGGTGATGCTGCCGGGGATGAAGGAGCCGGTCGCGACGGACGTCCAGGAGATCGGCAAGGTGCAGCTCGAAGCCAACACCTCGCGCCATCGCCCCGCCATGCCCGGCTGCAGCCTCGGTCATTTCCAGATCACCGCCGGCACCTTCGGCTGCCTGGTACGCAAGAAGGGGAAGCCCGAGCTCTACGTGCTCAGCAACTCCCACGTGCTCGCCAACTCGGGAACCGGGAAGAAAGGAGACGCCGTCCTCCAGACCTCCGTGTTCGACGGCGGCGTGCAGCCGGGCGACGTGATTTGCGAGCTCGCCGAGTGGGTGCCGTTCAAGTTCGGCGACAACGCCTTCGACAACCTCGTCGACGCCGCCATCGCCCTGGTCAAGAACCCGGCGGACGTCACCTCGGCGGTGAACCTGATCGGCGTGCCCAAGGGGATCAGCAAAACCCTCCGGCGCGGCATGGCGGTGAAGAAGTGCGGCCGCACCACCGACCTGACGACCGGCCAGATCACCGACGTCGAGTTCCGGACCTCCCTCACCTACCCGACGCCGGAGGGCGGCGAAGGCAACGTCGGCCTGCGCGACCAGGTGCTCTGCACCCGCTACACCGCCGGGGGCGACAGCGGCGCGGCCGTCTTCAACACCAAGGGGGAGATCGTGGGGCTCCACTTCGCGGGCACCCCCTCGACCAGCATCTTCAACCGCATCACCAACGTGCTCGACGCTCTCGGCTTAGAGATCGTCACCCAGGCGATCTGATGGCCAAGGCCGAGCACGTGCGCAAGGCGCTCGACCTCTTCGGCGGCGAGCTGTCGCGCCTGAAGAACGTCGTCGGGCTCGGCCGCGTGCCGTCGGAAAAAACGTCGGGGGACTGGGACCTCGCGGTCTACGTGGCCGAGAAAGTCCCCCCGGAACAGCTCGCCGCCGCTGACCTCGTGCCCAAGACCCTGGAGGTCCCGGGACGCGGCGGGAGCCATCCCGTGACCACGCAGGTCATCGCGCAAGGCCCCGTGAGCCTGGAAGCGCCGGGGCTCGAGAAGCTCTGAATCCTGCGCATCGATTCACTCGGTGCGCGAGCGCACCCCGTGAATCCCCTCCTTGAAACGCTCCATTTCTTCGCGCGGGATCAGCCGGGCGGGCACGCCTCCCCACACCTCGCCCTCCCCCACCCGCGAGCCGGGCAGCAGCACCGAGTGCGGGAGGATGGTGGCACCGTCGCCGATCACCACGTCCCCCATGACCGTGCACCCCAGGCCCAGGGTGACGCGGTCGCCGATCTCGACCGGCGCGATGGTGAGGCGTCCGCCGCCGCCGTAGTGGGCGAAGATCCGCACGCTGCCGCCCACCGCCACGTTTTCGCCCAGGGTGAGGAAGCGCAGGTCGGAGAAGTACTCCGAGTTGACCAGGGTGCCGCGGCCGATCTTCATCCCCATGGCGCGCAGGAACCAGAAGCCGATGGGGGTGAAGGTGAAGAAGGGCAGAATGGTGAAGCGCACCAGGTAGAACAGGGCGTTGTGGACGAACCAGGGCACGGCGGCCAGGGTGTAATAGCTGCCGCGGAACGCCGCGAAGCGGGTGGGCAGCAGCCAGTTGAGCACCACGACCACGGCGAGCAACGCGAAGCCGAAGACGAAGAAGCAGACCCCGCCGCCCAATCCCAACGCCAGCCAATGGCTCCAACCCGTGAGCGGAGCGGCCAGGGCCCGCGCCCGGTCGCCCAGCCAGAGCGCCGGAGCGAGCGCCAACCCCAGCCCCAGGGCGGCAATGGCGTACAGCAGCAGCACCGCCACCAGGTGAGCGAGACCATGGAAGCGGCGGATGAAGCGGTCGATGGCGTTCTTCGGCGGCAGGTCTCGCGGTGGCTTGCTCACGGGGCCTCCATTTGTGCGGGGCTTAGAGAAAGGGACAACAGGGACATAAGGGACACCAGGGACAACAAGGACGAGGGACCTTCGGGCTCAGCGCTGTCCTTGCCGTCCCTGTTGTCCCTCCTGTCCCTTTCGTCCCTTTCTTCACGGCCTTCTCGTACGCCGCTGAGGATCCCGATCCCCTATCGTATCCTGGAGCCGCCATGAAGATCGCCAAGACCCTCCTCTACGTTCTCGTCATCGCCGGGGCGGTCGTCGCCTTCGGCTGGTTCTTCGTCTCGCAACTGGGCTCCGGTGGCCGGGGGGACGGGCTGGCGGGCGTGATCCTCTCCCCGCCTCCGGGGTACGCGATCGTGGAGCGCGGGGAGCTGCCGCCCACGGAGGCGGCGGCGGAGCTGCAGTCGCAGCTCCTGCAAGCCGGCGGCAAGGTCGGGGTTAAGTTCCAGCGCGGCGGCGCCGTCATCTACTGGCTGGCGGACGTCCCCGGCGACCGGCTCGAGGAGCGCGCCGCCGGGCCGGGCGGCACGCGCCTCCAGACGGTGTGGCAGGGGGGCCTGCGCGACCGGCTGCGCTGGGCCCGCGAGCACGGGGATTTCTCGGCGCCGGGGATGGCGGCCGGGGAGAAGAGGAACCTGTATCACTGAGAAAGGGAACGCGGGAGGGCGAACGCCCGCTTATGCCCTTTCATCTATTCCCTCAATGGTGTAGACTGCCCTCCAGTCTCAACTGTTCAGGAGCCAAAGAACGTCCGCCGGAGTCTGTTGGTCATGCCGCCGACACTGAATCAGCTTTTGAAGTCGATGGTGGAGATGGGTGGGTCGGACCTCCACATCACCACCAACTCGCCGCCCCAGGTGCGGGTGGACGGCCATCTGCGCCCCTTGAGCCTGCCGCCGATGACCCCCTCGGAGACGAAGCAGCTCGCCTACTCCATCCTCACCGACAACCAGAAGCACCGGCTGGAGGAGAACCTGGAGATCGACCTCTCCTTCGGCATCAAGGGGCTCGCCCGCTTCCGCGCCAACATCTTCCACCAGCGTGGCGCCATCGCCGCGGTGTTCCGGCAGATCCCCTATGAGATCAAGGGGTTCCGCGAGCTGGGGCTGCCCGTCGTCATCGAGCGGTTGTGCGAGAAGCCGCGCGGGCTGATCCTGGTCACCGGCCCCACGGGCTCGGGCAAGTCGACGACGCTCGCCGCCATGATCGACAAGATCAACCGCGAGCGCAGCGAGCACATCGTCACCATCGAGGACCCGGTGGAGTACCTGCACAGCCACAAGAAGTGCATCGTCAACCAGCGCGAGGTCAACGCGGATACCCATGGCTTCACCGCCGCGCTGCGCTCCGCCCTGCGGCAGGACCCGGACGTGGTGCTGATCGGCGAGATGCGCGACCTGGAAACGGTGGAGGCCGCCCTGCGCATCGCCGAGACCGGCCACTTGACCTTCGCCACCCTGCATACCAATTCGGCGGCGCAGACGATCAACCGCATCATCGACGTCTTCCCGGCTCATCAGCAGGGGCAGATCCGCGCCCAGCTCTCGCTGGTGCTGGAGGGGATCGTCTGCCAGGCGCTCCTCCCCAAGGTGGGGGGGAAGGGGCGGGCGATGGCGATGGAGATCCTGATTCCCAGCTCCGCCATCCGCAACCTGATTCGCGAGGACAAGGTGCACCAGATCTACGGCATGATGCAGACCGGCCAGGCCAAGCACGGCATGCAGACCTTCAACCAGGCGCTGGCCGCCCTGTACTTCAAACGCATGATCACACTGGAGACGGCGCTCGCCCGGTCGTCTTATCCGGACGAGCTGCAGGAGATCATCAACCGCGGTCCGGCCTCGCTGAACCCGGTGTTGACGTCGCAGTAGCGAGGGAGCCTGAGGATGCCCAGTTTCGTATGGAAAGGTAAGTCCCGATCCGGTCAGGTTCAGGAGGGACAGCTCCTGGCCGACTCCCGCGACGCGGCCATGCTGGTGCTGCGCCGTCAGCAGATCCAAATCACCAGCCTGCGCGAGAAGGGGCGGGAGATCAAGCTCATCCCGCGCATCCCCCGCGGCGTGGGCGACAAGAAGGTAGCGATCTTCACCCGCCAGTTCTCCGTCATGCTCGACGCCGGCCTCCCTCTGGTGCAGTGCCTGGAGATCCTCGGTGACCAGGAGGAGAACCGCACCTTCCAGGGGATCATCCAGCAGGTGCGGGGCGACGTCGAGGCCGGCGCCACGCTCGCCGACTCGATGAAGAAGCACCCCAAGGCCTTCGACTCGCTCTACACCAATATGGTGGCGGCCGGTGAATCGGGCGGTATCCTCGACATCATCCTCCAGCGCCTCTCGGTCTATATCGAGAAGGCGGTCAAGCTCAAGAGCCAGGTGCGGTCGGCGCTGATCTACCCGGTGTCGATCATCGTCATCGCCACCCTGGTGGTGGTGGTGATCCTGAAGTGGGTCATCCCCGTCTTCGCCCAACTCTTCGCCGGCTTGGGCGGCGAGATGCCTCTGCTCACCCGCATCGTGCTCGCCGCCAGCGCCTTCCTGGGCAATTACTTCTGGCTGGTCGCCATCGTCATCGGCTTCGGCATCTTCGCTCTCAACCGCTGGCACAAGACACCCCACGGCCGGCGCATCCTCGACGGCGCGGTGCTCAAGATCCCGGTGGTCGGCATGCTGCTGCGCAAGATCGCCGTCGCCCGCTTCTGCCGTACCCTGGGCACCTTGACGGCCTCGGGCGTGCCAATCCTGGACGGCCTGGAGATCACGGCCAAGACGGCCGGCAACGCCATCATCGAAGACTCCGTCATGGCGGTGCGCAAGAGCGTCGAGGAAGGCAAGACCATCAGCGATCCCTTGGCACAGACCAAGGTGTTCCCGTCGATGGTGGTGCAGATGATCAACGTCGGCGAGCAGACCGGCGCCCTGGACCAGATGCTGTCGAAGATCGCCGACTTCTACGAGGACGAGGTGGACACCGCGGTGGCCGGCTTGCTGAAGCTCATCGAGCCGGTGATGATCACCGTGTTGGGCGCCGTCATCGGTACGATCGTAGCGGCCATGTACCTGCCCCTCTACTCGGTTCTGTCCAAGATCGGGTAAGGTTGTCCGCGCGACCCACAGCCGGGGTGGCCATACCGCCCCGGCTCTCACGCCCATGACGCCGCTGGTCAATCAGCTCCGCTGGTACACCGCCATCCGCGTGGTGGCGATCGTCAGCGTGTTGCTGCCTTATTTCCTGCTCCAGATCGGCACGTCGCCGGCCGAGGCCGAGCTCGTGCCCCGCTTCGTCCTGGCAGTGCTCGCCGGCGCCACCTTCGCCGCCACGCTCGTATACATCGCCTTGATGCGCGTGCTGCGGCGCCACCCCACGGCGCAGGCCTACATCCAGTTTATCGGCGACCTGATCCTGATCACCGTCCTCGTCTACTTCCTGGGCGGCGCCACCAGCTCTTTCTCGCTGCTCTACCTGATCGTCATCGCCGTCGCCTCGACGCTGTTGCGCCGGCGAGCCGGGGTCACCGTGGCGAGCATCGCCTTCCTGCTCTATGGCGGGCTGGTCCTGTTCCTCTACTCCGGCAAGCTCAAGCCGTTCACTCCCCAGGAGCCGGTCACCGCGGTGCGCCTGTGGTACACCCTCGCGGTTCACGGCTTCGGCTTCTACGCCGTGGCGCTCCTCACCTACTACCTGGCCCATAACGTCACCCGCGTCGAGCTCGCCCTGGAGGAGAAGAGCGAGCACCTGGCCGACCTCCAGGTGGTGCATCGCGACGTCATCCAGTCGATCACCAGCGGCATCGTCACCACCGACCTGGCGGGAGTCGTCACCAGCGCCAATCATGCGGGCCTGGAGATCCTCGGCCGCGAGGAGGCGGAGACGGTGGGCCGGCCGGTCCAGGAATCCGGCCTCTTCACCGCTCTCCAGTGGAGCGAGGCGACCGCCGCCAGTGAGCAGACCGGCCGCATGCGTTCGGAGGTGGAAGTCGTCCGCGGCAGCGACACGCGCTACGTGGGCTTCTCTGTATCGCGCTTGACCGACGGCGAAGAGAACCACCGCGGCTACATCATTATTTTTCAGGACTTGACCCGCTGGCGGCGGATGCAGGAAGAGCTGCGGATCAAGGACCGCATGGTGGCCGTGGGCGAGCTGGCGGCCGGCCTGGCGCACGAGATCGGCAATCCCCTCGCCGCCATCTCGGGGTCCGTGCAGATGCTTTCGAGCTCCGTCGAGGGCGATGCGGCGCAGCGCAAGCTGATCGAGATCCTGCTCAAGGAGAGCCACCGGCTGGACCGCACGATCAAAGGGTTCCTGCGTTTCGCCCGTCCCCGCGAGCGGTCGAGCGTCTCCTTCGACGTCGCCCGCCTGCTGGCTGAAAACGTCGAGCTGCTCAAGAACAGCGAAGAGGTTTCGGACCTCCACCAGTTGGAGGTGTACCTCGATCCCCCTTCGGCCCGCGTCTTCGCCGATCCCGACCAGGTGAGCCAGATCTTCTGGAACCTGGCGCGCAACGCCCTCCGGGCCATGCCCGATGGCGGCATCCTGCGGGTGACGGGTGAGCTCCAGGACGAATGGTACCGGTTGCAAGTGATCGATACCGGCCGCGGCATGTCCGAAGAGCAGCGCACCAACCTGTTCCATCCGTTCCAATCGTTCTTCGACGGCGGCACCGGCATCGGCATGGCGATCGTCTACCGGATCGTTCAGGACCATGGAGGCCGGCTGCGCGTCGTCAGCCGGCCCGGGGCCGGCACGACTATCACGGTGGAGCTGCCGACGGCAGACTCCAGCGTCACCCTGGTTTCCGCGGAGGCGCCGGCATGAGCCCGCGCGTACGATTGCTGATCGTCGACGACGAATCGAGCATGCTCGACTTCCTCTCCCTGCTCTTCCAGGGCGCCGGTTACGACGTGACCACCGCGCGCTCCGTGAGTGAAGCCCACAAGCAGTTGGAGAGAAACGGTTTCGACCTGGTGCTGTGCGACATCCTGATGCCGGACGGCAACGGCCTCGACCTGCTGCGCGAGATCAAGGCGAGCGGCGGCGGGCCGCCAGTGATCATGATGACGGCCTACACCTCCACCAAGTCGGCCATCGAGGCGATGAAGCTGGGGGCCGCGGACTACATCTCGAAACCGTTCGACGTCGAAGAGCTGAAGATCGTGGCGCAGAAGGCCCTGGAGCGGGCCGAGCTGGCGGACGAGAACGTCTACCTGCGGCGCGAGCTGGAGCAGAAATACACCTTCAACAACATCATCGGCAAGAGCGCCCGTATGCAGGCGATCTTCTCCCTCGTCGAGCGGATCGCCCGCACCACCTCGACGGCGCTGATCCACGGCGAAAGCGGCACCGGCAAGGAGCTGATCGCCCGCGCCATCCACTTCGCGAGCCCGCGGTCGAGCCGCCGGTTCCTTTCCATCAATTGCGGCGCCATGCCGGAGAACCTCCTGGAAAGCGAGCTCTTCGGCCACGAGCGGGGAGCCTTCACCGGCGCCGTCAAGGAAAAGAAAGGATTGTTCCAGGAGGCCGACCGCGGCACCCTCTTCCTGGACGAAATCGGTGAGATGACCCCTTCCATGCAGGTGAAGCTGCTGCGCGCCTTGCAGGAGAAAGTGGTGCGCAAGGTGGGGGGGACGGAAGAAGAATCAGTGGACGTGCGGATCATCGCCGCCACCAATCAGGATCTCGAAGGGCGGCTGCAGACGGGCGAGTTCCGCGAGGACCTGTACTATCGCATCAACGTGCTGCCCATCCACCTCCCGCCCCTGCGCCAGCGGCGGGAGGACATCCCCCTGCTGGTGGATTTCTTCCTGCAGAAATACAGCCGCCAGATGGACCTGCCGCTGCGCCAGATCTCGATCGAAGCGATGCAGATCCTGGAGAGCTACGATTGGCCGGGCAACGTGCGGGAGCTGGAGAACCTGATCGAACGGGTCCTCGCCCTCTCCCACGCGGACACCATCACCACCCGCGACCTGCCCGTCCACCTCCTCACCAACCGGCGGACCCATCCCGACCTGGTCCAGCTCCCCGAGGACGGCCTGGACCTCGAGGCCTACCTCGAATCCATCCGCACCCAGCTCATGGTGCAAGCCCTGGAGCGCACCGACGGCGTCCAGACCCAGGCCGCCGAGCTGCTGGGGATGAGCTTCCGCTCGTTCCGGTACTATGCGAAGAAGGCGGGACTGAAGGGCGGGGATTGAGGTCTGGGGGCTTTGTCCTTCCAGGAAGGACAGATTTCCCCGGATTTGTCCTTCTTGGAAGGATAAGCCCTCACCGGCTGTGCTTGTAAATCAGCTCGATCAGCTCGTCGTACATGCCCTCCGCTTCCTCGGCGCCTGCCTTGATCGCCGTGGTGGCGCAGTGTTTGAGGTGGTTCCGCATCAGCTCGCGGCTCACGGACCTCAGGGCTTCCTGGACGGAGGAGACCTGGGTGAGGATGTCGGCGCAGTAGCGCTCGTCTTCGACCATCTTCTGGAGGCCACGCACCTGCCCTTCGATGCGGCGCAGGCGTTTCAGGCTCCGGTCTTTGATCTCGGGATCGACCCCGATGGCTTTCTTTTCACCCTGGACGCCGCAGCCGCAGCCGGCGTGGGTTTCGGGAGACGAGGTCAGCGCTTCCATTCGAGCCCTCCTGATCTTTCAGGCCAGCCGCGCGCGGCGGAGGCGGAGACTGTTGGTGACGACGCTGACCGAGCTCAAGGCCATGGCCGCGCTCGCCAGGATGGGAGAGAGGAGTAGCCCGAAGGCCGGATACAGGGCGCCCGCCGCCACTGGAATGCCGATCACGTTGTAGACGAAGGCCCAGAAAAGGTTTTCTTTCATCGTCCGCATGGTGCGGCGGGAGAGGGCGATGGCGGTGGCGACGCCGCGCGGGTCGCCCCGCATCAGGGTGACGTCGCTCGCTTCGACGGCCACGTCCGCGCCGGTGCCGATGGCGATTCCCACGTCCGCCTGGGCCAGGGCCGGCGCGTCGTTGACGCCGTCACCCACCATCGCCACCACGGCGCCAGCCTTCTGCAGGCGCTGGACTTCGGCCACTTTGCCGTCCGGCAGCACCTCGGCCACCACGCGGCCGATTCCCGCCTGCACGGCCACGGCCTCCGCCGTGCGATGGTTGTCGCCGGTCAGGAGGACGACGTCGAGCCCCATCGCCGCGAGCTTGGCAATGGCCTCGCGCGCCGCGGGCTTGATGGGGTCCGCCACCGCCAGCAGACCCGCCAGGGCGCCGTCGATGGCGGCGTAGAACGGCGTCTTCCCCTCGCCGGAGAGCCGATCGGCCTCGGCCTTCAGCGGGGTGACGTCCGCGGCGTACTCGTCCATCAATTTCTCGTTCCCCACGGCCACGAAGGAGCCGCCGACGATGCCCACCGCGCCGAGGCCGGTGATCGACTGGAACCCTTCGGCGGGCGTGAGGGATAGGCTCAGCTCCCGCGCCCGCCGCATCAGGGCGTCGGCGAGCGGGTGCTCCGAGGAGGCTTCGAGCGAGGCCACGAGCTGCAGCAGCTCGTTCTCGCCGCGGGCGGCGCCGGGAGCGGTGAGCACGTCGGTGACGGCCGGGGTGCCTTCGGTGACGGTGCCCGTTTTGTCCAGCACCACAGTGGTCAAGTCCCCGGCGCGCTGGAGCGCCTCGCCGCCTTTGATCAGGATGCCGAGCTCGGCGCCCCGCCCCGTCGCCACCATCACGGCCGTGGGCACCGCGAGCCCCATGGCACAGGGGCAGGCGATGATCAGCACCGCCACGGCGGCGGCGAAGGCCCGCACCGCGGGCGCCGTATCCGCCGCCAGGAACCAGATCAGGAAGGTGGCGAGGGCGAGGGAGATCACCACCGGCACGAAGACGGCGCTGATGCGGTCCGCCAGTTTCTGAATCGGGGCGCGCGAGCTCTGGGCGTCGCGCATCAGCCGCACGATCTGCGAGAGGACGCTCTCCGCGCCCACGCTGGTGGCCCGGTAGCGGAAGGCGCCCGTACGATTGAAGGTGCCGCCGATCACCCGGTCTCCCGGCTTCTTCTCGACCGGCATGGACTCGCCGGTGAGCATGGACTCGTCGACCGCGCTCCAGCCGGAGACGACCTCGCCGTCCACCGGCAGGCGCTCGCCGGGGCGGACGGCGACGACGTCCCCGCTCGCCACCTGCTCGACGGGCACGTCCACCTCGTTCCCTTCCTGCCCGTCGCGGGATACCCGGGCCGTCTTGGGCTGCAAGGCGACGAGCGAGCGGAGGGCCGCCGAGGTGCGGCTCTTGGCGCGGGCTTCGAGGGTGTTGCCGGCCAAGACGAAGGCGATGATGATCACCACCGCCTCGTAGTAGACGTCCGGCGCCAGGCCGCGGGAGGTGAAGAAGCCAGGCGCCACCGTGGCCAGCACGGAATAGAGGAACGCGGCGCCCGTGCCCACGGCCACCAGGGTGTTCATGTCCGCGGAGCGATGGCGCAGGCCGGACCACGCGCGGACGTAGAAGTGCCGGCCGGCCCAGGCCATGACGGCGAGGGTCAACCCCAGGAGGGACCATGAGAGGACGGCCGGCGGGACGCGGTAGAGCCACGGCATCACGGCGCGCAGCGCCGGAGTGAGGGACTCCATGGCCCAGCGCATGAAAGGGTCGGCCACGGTGCCGTGGGAGGCGTGGGCGCCCACCACCATCAGGGGCATGGAGACGACCATCGCCACGACGCCCGCGGCACCGCTTACCAGAGCCTTGCGGCGCAGGGTGTGGAACTCCTCCTCCTGGGCGCGGTCGCGGGCCTCCTGCTCTGCGAAAGCCGTCTCCTCAGGGCGCGGCAGCTCGGCGCCGTAGCCGGTCTCGCGGATGGCGTACACCAGCGCCTGCGGATCGGTGCGCGTCGGATCGTAGGTCACCGCGGCGCTCTTCATCATCAGGTTCACCGAGGCGTCGAGCACGCCGGGCTGGCGCTGAAGGGCCTTCTGCACGGTCGCCTGGCAGGCGGCGCAGGTCATTCCCTCCACGGGGAGGGTGATGCGGGTGCTGGCCGCCGGCTCCATTACGGTGGTCATGGGGGGCCTCCTCGGTAGGTGGAACGAGGATACCCCCCTCCCCTATTCCTGGCCGTGAAGAACACGGACGAACAGAGACTGACGCGGACGAACACGGACAGGGAAAAGGCGAGGGAGCTTCGGGCCTCGGCTGTTGGTGTTCGTCCTTCTTGGTCCCTTGTTCGTCCGTGTTTTTCACGGCTGGCAGGGTGCGCCCTTCTCGTAGGCGGCCAGGCGGTCTTGCATTGCCTGCACAGTGGTTTGCGGCAGCGAGCCCGCCCCCTCCAGCGCCGTGCGTTGCCAGCGGGCGGCTGCGGCGCAGTCGCCGGCTTCGGCTTGGGCGAGGGCGGCGGTTTCGGCGTGGCCGGGGGTGGGCTGGGCCTGCCAGACGGCGAGGGCGAGGGTGCGGGCGCGGGCGCCGTCGCGCAGGGAATGGTCGGGGCAGGCGGCGAGGAGGCGGGCGAGGCCGTGGGTGAGGAGGCCGCTCTGGGGGAGCGCCTTCAGACCCTCTTCCAGGCGCTCGCGGGCGGTGCCGTAGCGCTCCAGGCGGACGAGCGTCTCCGCCTCGCCCAGGCGCGCCCTTTCGTCGCCGGGATCGAGGGCCACGGCGCGGGAGTACTCGGCCAGGGCCTCTTCGGGATGGCCGCCGTTCCTCAGCACCTCGGCGAGGGCGCGGTGGGCCTCGGCGTCCTGGGGGAGGGCCGCGGTAGCCGCGGCGAGGTGCTCGCGGGCTTCGGCGGACGGCCCCTCGGCGGCGAGGAGCGTGCCGAGGTTGAAGTGGGCCGTGGGATTGGCCGGGGCCCGGCGCAGGGCCTCCCGCAGCTCGGCGACAGCGGCCGCGCGGTCGCCGAGCTGCACCAGGGTGGCGGCGAGGTTGATCCGCCCCTCGGTGCTCTCCGGCCGGTCCGCCACCACCGAGCGGTAGAGGGCGGCGGCCTCGGCGTAGCGGCCGTTCTGATAGGCCGTCTTGGCGCGGGCGAGGCGGATTCTCTCGCCGGTGCGCAGGGCCTCGATCTCGTCGGTGGATGGATCGGCGGGCTTCACCCCCACCTGCCCCGCCTGGGCCAGGTGCTCTCCGGCTTTCGCCGCTTCCCCCTGGCCGCGATAGGCCTGGGCGAGGAGGTAGTGCAGCCGGTTCGCCCCGGGTGCCGCGGCGAGGGCCGCCTCCAGGCGTCTCACCGCCGCGGCGAAGTCGCGCCGGTCGAGCGCCGTCTGCCCCAGCAGAGCCTGGGCGGCGGAGGAGGAAGGATCGGCGGCGAGGGCTTTCTGGAGCAGGGCCTCGGCCTCGTCCGTCCGCCCCTGGAGGCGGGCGATCTCGCCGCGGCGGACGAGGGCGGGAACGTCCTTCTCCTGAAGCTGCAGCGCCCAGGCGAAGGCGGCGTCCGCCTCCTCCAGCCGTCCCCCGTCCTGAAGCAGGACTCCCAGGGCGTGGGGCCAGCGGGGGTCCGCCGGCTGGAGCCGCGCCGCGTTGCGGTAGCAGGCCTCGGCCGGCTGCCCCAAGCTGTAGGCGTGGTAGAGCATGCCGAGGTTGCCGTAGGCCGCGGCGAGGTCCGGCGCCGGAGTCTCGCCGCCGGCCAAGCTGGTGAGCTTCTCCTGCGCGGCGGCGATCTGCTCTCCCACCTCTTTTTCGAGCGGCGCGAGATCGGGGAAGGCGACGGGGGGATCGCCGATCGCGATGGCCCCCACTGCGACGAGAAGGAGAGCCAGGAAGAGAGCGGGCTTCACGGCTGGGGGCTCGCTTTTTTCGGCGGCTCGGGCGGCGCGGGTGCGCGCCCGGTGCCTTCCAGCAGCTTGGTGTAGGCCCGCAGCGGTGGCGGGGGGAAGACCTCGCTCTTGCCGTCCGGCCAGGTGACGCGCACCTCCGTCACCTCCGGCGCGTCCCCCAGCCCCACCAGCACCCGCGGATCGCTCGCCGAGGCGTAGCTGCCGTCCGTGGCGGCCCGCCGCCGCAGGGCGGGCGCCCCCTTGCGGACGATCTCGACGAGGGCGCCGAGCATGTCGCGCTCTCCCTTCGCCCCCGGCGGCTTGCCCACCAGGCGCAGGCCGAGCCAGGGATTGCGGTTCCCCACCTCGTTCACCAGCAGCCGCGCCGGCCCGTTCGCGGCGACGATCAAAACGTCCATGTCGCCGTCGTTGTCGATATCCCCGAAAGCCGCTCCCCGCCCCACCTCGGCGCGCTGGAAGGGCTCGCCCATCTCGCGGCTCACCTCGGTGAACCGGCCTCCTCCCACGTTGTGGAACATCTGGTGCGTCTGTGCGTAGGGGAACGGATCGCCGCGCTGCGCCTGGGCGTCGATCAGCCGCACGGCGCCGTCGACGGCGAGGAGGTCCTGCCGGCCGTCGTTGTCGTAATCGATCCAGGCGGTGCCGAAGCCGGTGAAGGGGAGGCTGGGCGCGCCGAGCCCGGCCTGGAGGGTGCGGTCCTCGAACTGGCCGCCGCCCAGGTTCACCCAGAGCGTATTGGTCTCGCCGTCCAGATGGGTGACGAAGAGGTCGAGGTCGCCGTCGTCGTCGTAATCCCCGGCGGCGATCCCCATGTTGGCCTGCACCTTGCCATCGGCGTTCACGGCCACGCCGGCCGGCAGCGCGACCTCCTCGAAGGTGAGGTTGCCGCGGTTCTTCCAAAGGAAGTTCTCCATGCCGTCGTTGGCCACGAAGACGTCGGGGAGGCCGTCGCCGTCGAAATCGGCCGCCACCACGCCCATGCCCCGCCCGGCCTTGGCGGCGATTCCGGATTTCTGGGAGAGGTCCTCGAACGTGCCGTTGCCGCGGTTCCTGAGCAGCTTGTCAGGCGTTGGTGGGAACGAGGACGGCCCGCAGAAATCGCGCCGGCTGCTCTGCGCATAGCAGACGACGTTGTGATCGATCGAGAACTCGACGTAATCGGCAATATAGAGGTCGAGCCAGCCGTCGCGGTCGAGATCGGCGGCGGCGGCCGAGAGGCTCATCCGCGGATCGTCCGCTCCGGCGGCGCGGGTCACGTCGGTGAAGGTGCCGTCGCCGTTGTTGTGCCAGAGCTGGTTGGAGCCGAAATTCAAGACGTAAAGGTCTACCCAGCCGTCGTTGTCGAAATCGCCGGCCGCGACGCCCATACCGTAGCCTGAAGCCTTGATTCCACTCGCCTCGGTAACGTCCACGAAATGGGGCTTGTCGTGCCGCACTCCGTTGACGATCAGGTCGTTGCGGAAAAGACGCCCGCCGGCCGAGGCGATGGGATGAGCCGCGCCCTTCCCCGGCTCCAGCACCGTCCCCTGCACGAGGAAGACGTCGAGGTCGCCATCGTTGTCGTAGTCGAAGAGGGCGGCGCCGCCCCCTACGATCTCGGGATAGTAGAGCTGCCCGGTGCTCCCCGTGTCGTAGCGGAACGTGAGCCCCCACTCCGCAGCGCGGTCCACGAAGGGAGCGGGCGGCGCCGGCCGGACCGGGAGGGCGAGGAACACTCCCGCCAGGAGAGCGCTGAAGCGGAGTCGATGGGCTTCACACATGGGCATGTGGATCATAGCAACCGGGGCCGGCTTTTCCTGGTACAGTGTGAATCACCATGCCACACCGCCTGCTCCCCCTGGCCCTCGCCGCCCTCTTCCTGCCGGTTGCTGCTCTGGCGCAGGAGCCGGCCAAGCCGTCCGAGGAGCCCAAGCCTGCCACCGAGGAGGCCCAGCCCGCCAAGAAGCCGGATGCCTTCCAGTACTTCTTCGGCAAGAAAAAGGACGAAAAGGACAAGAAGGACGGCAAGGCTGCTCCGGCGGGAGAGGCGGGGAAGAAGGCAGAGCCGGCAACTCCGGTGAAGCCGGCGGAGCCCACGTCGGTGCCGGCCGCTCCGGCTCCGGTGAAGGAGCCCGCGCCCGCGGCTCCCGCCCCGGCGCCGCAGCCGGAGGCGGTGAAGCCCGCGTTGCGCGTGGACGCTTTCCAGTATTTCTTCGGCAGGAGCGCGCAGCCGGCGCCCAAGCCGGAGGCGAAGCCCTCCGCCAAGAAGCCGGTGGACGCCTTCGACTACCTGTTCGGCCCCAAGAACAAGGAAGCGGGCGCCGCCGAGCCGGCGAAAGAACCCGCCAAGCCCCCACAGTTGTAGACCCGGTCGCCGTCATGCGGCGTTTCCATCCTGCTGACTTTGGGGATCAGAGCCGCGATTCCCAATCCTCTGCCACCGCATCCGCTGCCCGCCGCCCGGAGACCATCGCGCCCTGAAGCGACGGGGTCTCCCGGTGATCGCCGCACAGATACAGGCCAGGGCGGCGCCGGACGGGGAGGGCCGCCGGCTCCAGCGAGCTGCGGGCGGGGAGTGCCAGAGGGATACGGTAGGTCCGCAGGTGCCGCCAGCTTTGGACGGCGGGGCCGAACCAGGAGACGAGGTGCCGGCGCACCTCGGATTCCAGATCCTTCTCGTCCGCATCTGCCGCTCCTACCACCGTGGCGGAGACGAGCGCCTTGCCGGCAGGAGCGTAGCCGGGAGCGAGGGCGCTCGGCACGCAGAGGTTGTCCACCGGTCCCCGCCCTTCGCCGTTGAGCACCAGCAGGGGCTTCGAGAGCGGTGCCTGGTCCGCCGCGAAATACAGGCAGGCGGTACCGTGGAAACCTGGAGGGCGGAGATCCGGCAGCAGGCGGGCCGCCTCAGGGGCCTCGGTAGCGAGCACCACGGCCGCGGCCGGAATCCGCTCAGAGCCCGCCAGCCGTACCTCGCCATCTCCGAGCGCCTCCACCCGAGCCCCCAGGCGGACCGTTCCCGCCGCCAGCCGGTCCGTGAGCTGCTGGGGGATGGCTCCCATTCCGGCAGCCGGCAGCGCGGCCTTCCCCTGGCTGAACATCCGGAAGATGAGCTCGAACATCCGGCTGGAGGTCGCGAGATCGGTCTCCAGGAAAATGCCGCCGAAGAAGGGCCGCAAGAACGATCCGATCATCCGGTCGCTGAAGCCCAGCTCGAGGAGTGCGTCCAGCGTGGAGGTCTCCGGCCGCTGGAAGATCTCCTCGATCGAGCTCGCGAAGAGGTGGCGCCGCAAGTGGGCGATCCGCATCTTGTCCTTGAGGCTCCCCACCGGAGAGAGGAGCGTGGCCGGGAGCGTCCAGGGCTGACGGAACGGGTCCGAAATCCGGTGGAGCTTGCCGTCCATGCGGATCAGGGCTCCCGGAGCGAACGTCCGAAGACGCAACGCCCGGTAATCGAGGAGCCTCCGGGCTTCAGGATACGCGGTCAGCAGCACCTGGAAGCCGCGATCCAAGAGGAAGCCCTCCACCTTGTCCGTGCGGACGCGCCCCCCCGGAGCGTCCGACGCTTCGAGGACCACGCAGGGGATCTTCTTTTCCTGGAGCCTCAGGGCACAGCAGAGACCGGCCATCCCCGCCCCCACGACCACCACCTTGGCCTCGGCCCGCTGGTTCGGTTTCATCGGGGGATGATATGCCGGCCCGGCGGGAGAGTCGCTACGGAGGCGCGACTGAAACAGGGATCCGCACGTTCGCAGCCGGCCGATAGGCCACGGTGGCTGCGAAGCGCTCGAGGTCAGGGTCGGTCTGAAGGAGGCGCTCGACCCCCGCCCGTGCGATGGTGAGGGCGAGCGCTTCTCCTGGGCACGCGTGGGTTCCGGCGCCGAAAGTGAAGATCCGCCGCTCTTTCCGGAAGAGGTCGAAGCGCTCGGGGCTCTCGTTGGCCGCCGGGTCGCGGTTGGCCGCCGCGAGGACGACCAGCACGGCATCACCCTCCCGCATCGTCTGGCCGGCCACGGCGCCATCGCGGGCGACGAAGCGGCGCGTGTTCTGCACCGGCGGATCGTAGCGGAGGACCTCCAAGAGAAGGGCCGGCAAGAGCTCAGGATCGGCCGCCACCCGCTCCCGCACGCCGGAGTGCCGTCCCAGCGCCACGAGCGTGTTGCCGATCAGGCCGGCCGTCGCGTCGTGGGCCTGGAAGAGCAGACCGATGGCGTTGGCGACAACCGCTTCCCCCTCGTAGAGCGAGCGAAACAGCTCCAACAGCGAGCGTGCCGCCGCCTGGCCCCGCTCGACCTGCTCAGGGGTGCTCGCCGGCGACAAGGCTGGGACGAGATCGTCCGTCCAGTCGGCTACGGGCCGAAGCGTCTCCGGCGGGACCCCGAGGAGGCTCGCAACCGTGTACACCGGCAGGCGGAAGTGGAAGCCTGAGAGATCGTCCTCGGCCAGGAAAGCGGCCCAACGGCGGCTCGCGGCGGCGGCCTGCGCCTCGCCGATCGCTCCCAGCATGCGTCCGACCGCCTGTTTGCAGGAGCCGTGGAACGGGCCTTCGTTCATCCGCACGAGTTGCCGGAAGATCTCGCCGGCCGGCGATCCCACCAGCGCCTTGGGTACCGGCTCGGCCGGCGGACGTACCCGGCAGAGATCGCTCGCCAACACGGTGGAAACGGCCTCGGCGCTCGCCGCGACCCACAGGCCCAGCGTATCATCGCGATAGAGCGGCCTCCTCGCCACCAGCTCGGCGTAGAAGGGATAGGGATCGGGGAAGGTCACAGCCGCGACAGGATCGGGCGGGAAAGGTCTCTCGGGCGTCATCTTCAGGTCCTCCTCTCGTCTCGACGGGACCGATCCGGCCCCGGTGGAGAGGAGGATAGGCTTGATAGATTTCAGGCGTCATCGAACTATGGATGCAGACGCTCAGGTCGCCCCGGTCGCCGCGCTGGTGGCCGACTCCACCCGTTCGACGATCCTCTTCGCGTTGAGCGACGGCCGGATGCTGCCTGCCTGCGAGCTGGCGCTGCAGGCCGGAGTCAAGGCGCCGACGATCAGCTACCACCTCGACAAGCTGATTGCCGGCGGGTTGGTGGCCGCGGACCGCCGGGGCCGCCACCGGTACTATCGGCTCGCCAGCCCGAGCGTGGTGGGTGTCCTCGAAGCCCTCGCCACCCTCGCGCCATCGGTGCCGGCCCGCACCTTCCGCGAGGGGCAGACGGCAAAAGCCTTACGCTTCGCCCGAACCTGCTACGACCACCTGGCGGGATTTCTGGGAGTCCAGATCGCCGACTCCTTGGTGCGCCAGGGCTGCCTGGTGCCGGGCGGGGTTGATTACGAGCTGACGCCGGATGGCGCGCGGCTTCTCACCGATCTCGGCGTGGACGTGGCGGCCGCGGCCGCCGAGCGTCGGCGCTTCGCGCGGACCTGCCTCGACTGGAGCGAGCGCCGCGACCACCTGGCCGGGTCTTTGGGCGCTGCGCTCCTCGTCCGCCTATTCGAGCTGCAATGGATCGAACGGACGGCGGCGAGCCGAGCGGTCCGTCTCACGGAGCTGGGCCGCCGTGGTTTATGCGAGCGTTTTCACCTGGAGATCGTTCAAGGAGGGAGCCCTCATGAGTGACACCGATCGCTTTCCCCGCACGCTGCGCATCGGCATTTTGGTGTTCGACGGATTCGAGCCGCTCGACGTTTGGGGTTTCGTCGAGGCGTTCACCATTTCGCGTTTCATCGGCACGAACTATGCGAGCCCGCCGCCCTATCCGTTCGAGGTGTTGCTCATTTCCAACGAATGCAAGCCGAAAGGTGCGAAGCAGGCGGCACCGGCGCCGGTGAAGAGCATCAACGGTCCGCGCGTGGCACCGGACTATTTCCGCGACGAGGCACTGGAAAAAAAGATCGACGTGCTGATGATCCCCGGCGGCTACGGCACGCGCGTCCTGCTCAGCGACAAGCACCCCAAGGAGAAGAAAGCGCTTTTGGACTGGGTGCGGGCGATGGATCAGCGCGTCGAGCTCATGACCTCCGTCTGCACCGGCGCCGCAGTACTGGCGGCTGCCGGTCTCCTTGACGGCAAGCCGGCCGCCACGAATCACGCCTCGTTCGCCTGGGTGACCGGGTTCGGCCCGCACGTCCACTGGGACAACGTCTCCCGCTGGGCGGACGCCGGCCGCTACGTGACCTCCGCGGGAGTCTCCGCCGGCACCGACATGGGCTTCTACCTCGTCAAGCGCCTCGCCGGCCGCGCCGTCGCCGAGGTGGCGGCGAAAGGCGCCGAGTACGACTGGCACCGTGATCCCGAAGAGCCGATCTACTATCCGCAGCAGGCGGCGGTGCCGGGGACTGGTCCATAGCCGAACCAAGGACGTTAAGGACATAAAGGACGCCAAGGACCTCAAGGACAGGAAACGCCGTCTCGTTCTTGAGTCCTTGATGTCCTTGACGTCCTTTGTGTCCTCAGCCCCATCCCGGGTTAGACTTAGCTCCGGCTCGAAGATCGGAGGTCTCATGCGCCGCCTTTTGTTACCGGCTGTTCTGGCTCTCTTCGCCCTCCCGGCTCTCGCCTCCGCGGCGGAGCCTCCCGCTCCCGTTGCGGCTCCCGCGGCTCCTGCGGAGGACGCGCTGACCGCTGCCGTGGAACGGATGGCGAAGGTCAGCTCCAGCTTTTCGCCCACTCTGTCGCCGGACGGCAAGCGGGTGGCCTTCCTCTCCAACCGGGGCGGCCGGCCGCAGGTATGGATCGCGGAGGTGGATACCGCCGCCAGCGAGCCCGCGGAGCCGAAGCAGGTGGGTAATTTCGAGGACCCGGTCTCGAACGTCGCCTGGTCCCCCGACGGCCAGTGGCTGGCGTTGCTGGTGGCGCCCGGCGGCGGGCTCAATCAGCAGGTCTACCTTATGCACCCGGACGGCTCGGAGGTCCGGCGTATCACCAGCGGCGGCAAGGAGAACAACACCCTCGCCGGTTGGAGCGACCGCTTCGTGCGCTACAGCTCGGGCCATGACAATCCCCAGGCCCTCGAGCCCTGGATCTACGACACCCGGACGGGCAAGAGCCACAAGCTCTCCGTGAGCCACGGCGTCTCGTTCCTCTCCGACCTGAGCCGCGATGGCAAGCGGGCGGTGTTCGCCCGCGTGGCGAGCCGCGGCGACAACGACCTCTTTCTGGTCGACCTCGAAACCGCCAACACCACGCTGCTGACGCCGCACGATCCGCCGGGCTCCTTCGGCGGCGGCGTGTTCAGCCCCGACGGCTCGACGGTCTACATCTCCTCCAACCTGGGCGCGGACAAGCTGTACTTCGCCAAATTGACCCTCGGGGAGGACGGCAAGGCGTCGAGCCGGAAGATCTCCTCGCGCGACGATGCCGAGGTGGACGACTTCGCGATCTCGCCGGACGGCACCAGCGCCTTCGTGCTGTTCAACGTCGCCGGCCGCGACGAGATGGTGTACTTCGATCTCCGTAAGGAGCCGGCCACGCCTCAGCCGATCGGTCCGCTGGCCGGGGAGATCGCCGGCGGCCTCGTCTTCTCGGACAACGGCAAGCGGCTGGCCTTCACGGTGGGCGGCGCCCGGATGCCGACCGACGTCTGGGTGCTCGACATGGAGAAGGGGGCGTTGCATCAGGTCACCCGCAGCCCGCACGAGGGGGTGGACCTCGCGGCCCTCAAGGCGCCGGAGCTGGTGCGGTTCCCGGCCCACGACGGCCTGGAGCTCTCGGGCTGGCTCTACCGGCCGCCCACGCCCGCCGGACCGGTGGTGATCAGCTTCCACGGCGGCCCCGAGGGGCAGGAGCGGCCGGCGTTCAACTCCACCTATCAAGCGCTGCTGTCGCGTGGCATCGGCGTCTTCGCGCCCAACGTGCGCGGCTCCTCGGGTTTCGGCAAGAAGTTCGTGAACCTGGACAACGGTCCGCTGCGGGTGGAGGGAGTCAAGGACATCAAGGACTGCGTGGACTACCTGGTGAAGCAGGGGATCGCCGACCCCAAGCGAATCGGGATCATGGGCGGCTCCTACGGCGGCTACATGACGCTCGCCGGCCTCACCGAGTTTCCCGCTCTCTTCGCCGCCGGGGCCGACCTCTTCGGCATCGTCAACTTCGAGACCTTCTTCGCCCAGACCGAGCCCTGGATGGCCGCCATCTCGACCAAGGAGTACGGCGATCCGGTGACCCAGAAGGACCTGCTGCGGCGCCTTTCGCCCATCCACAAGCTCGATCGGGTGAAGGCGCCGCTCTTGGTGCTCCACGGCGCCAACGACACGAACGTCCCCCTGGTGGAGGCGAAGCAGGTGGCGGCGGAGCTCCAGAAGCGGGGTGTGCCCGTCAAGTCCGTGATCTTTCCGGAAGAAGGGCACGGGTTTCGCAAGACGGCCAACCGGGTGCAGTCGACGGTGGAGATCGTGCAGTGGTTCGAGAAGTATTTGAAGTCACCCACAACCAGCCAATAGAAGATTTTTGAGGGACTGACACGAGGATGATGCAACGCCGCAACCGCTCCGTACCCCTGTCCCTCGGGCTCTCCTTCTTCCTCCTTGCCGCCGCGCCGGGCCTGGCGCAATCGGTCCTCGATCAGTCGATCGCCGCCGAAGTGGCGCGGGCGCAGCGGCAGGCGGGAGCGGTGGGCGTCGAGATCGTGGACCTGTATACGGGGCAGGCGGTCTATTCCTACAACCCCGATGCGCCGCTGGTGATCGCCTCCAACAGCAAGCTCTTCACGACGGCGGCAGCGCTCGACACCCTGGGACCCGGCTTCCAATTCGAAACCAGGTTCCTGCTGCGCGGCACGGTGGCGGAGGGAGTGCTGCGGGGCGACCTCGGGGTGGTGGGCTCGGGAGATCCCCAGATCTCCGGGCGCGAGTACGGGGGCGATCCCTTCGCTGTCTTTCGCCCCTGGGCGGCGGCGCTGCGGGAGAGGGGAATCCGGCGGGTCGCGGGCGATCTCTACCTGGCGCACGGCCTGTTCGAAGCGCTGCGCATCCACCCCGACTGGCCGCGGGACCAGCTTGCCGAGTGGTACGAGGCGCCGATCGACGCCTTGTCGTTCAGCGACAACTGCATTCTGGTCCGGGTTTCCCCCGGCAAGGCTGCAGGCCAGCCGGCGATCGTCGAGACCGTGCCGCCGGTTCCCATCTTCCGGGTCGACAACACGACCTCGACCCGCAAGAAGCGGCGGGGGACGAAGCTCTACGTCGGCCGCACGGACGACTTGCTGACCGTGCGCGGCACGATCGACGTCAGCTCGGGGCCGTTCGAGACCTGGATCACGGTGCCCGATCCCGTGGCCTACTTCGGAGGCGCGCTGCGGGCGGCGCTGGCGGAGGAGGGGATCGCCATCGACGGTGCCCTGCGGCCGGTGGATCAGCTCCCGGGGCCGGTCTGGCAGCGGGTGGCGGTGCACAAGAGCGACCTGGTGACGGCAGTGCGTACGACCAACAAGCGGAGCCAGAACTTCTACGCCGAGAGCCTGGCCAAGCAGGTGGGAGCGAAGCGCTGCGGCCATGGGAGCTGGACGGAAGGGGTGAAGGCCATCGCCGAGCTGGTGGCGTCGATCGGCATCGTCCCCGCGCAGTTTCACATGGTGGACGGCTCGGGGATGAGCCGCGAGAACCAGGCCTCGCCGCGGGCGGTGACGACGCTGCTGCGCCACATGTTCTTCCACCCGGCGGGGAGCGAGTTCGTGCAGTCGCTGCCGTACGCGGGAGAGGAGGACGCGAAGTCGTGGAAGCGGCGGCTGGGGATGCCGCCCTATCGCGGCAACGTCTTCGCCAAGACCGGCACCCTGGCTGGAGTCTCCGCCCTCTCCGGCTACGCCCGTTCCGTCTCCGGCAAGTCCTACGCCTTCTCGATCCTCCTCAACGGCACCCGGGGAGACCCGCATGGCGACCAGGACCGGATCGTGATGGCGTTGATCGATCACGGGTAGGAGCCGGCCCTCCGCCCAAGACCCTCACCCCTGCCCCTCTCCCGACCCCCGAGATCCCCCTCCCCGGGAGAGGGGAACCCGGAGGGGGCGTTGTTGCTGTTCTCCCTCTTCTCCCGGTGAGGGGGGAGGCGAGGGGGCGGGAGAAGAGGGCCGGGGTGATGAGGGTCTTGGGGGGGCTCGGCATCGCTCCGGAGTAGAATGCAGGTTACGCACGCCGAACGGGAAGGAGACCCCACCTTGATCACGACCGAAGCGGGCCCGGTGAACTACCAGCGACTGATGAAGAAAGTGGAGCAGGTGGTCGCAGCCATGGACCGGG
The DNA here is from genome assembly GCA_036275055.1 of Thermoanaerobaculia bacterium. Taxonomy (GTDB): domain Bacteria; phylum Acidobacteriota; class Thermoanaerobaculia; order Multivoradales; family UBA5704; genus DATARR01. Next base: position 125,172 of record DASUEN010000276.1, on the reverse strand, counting down.
ACGGGGAGGTCAGCGCGACCATCCCTTCGCTGCTGGAGACGATCATCGACAAGTTCCGCGACGAGCTGGGGATCTACGGCGGCCGTCTCTACCAGCGCCGCGGCGGCTACTACGTGCTGCAAGCCACCTTCGGCGCCGCCAAGGAGGTGCCGAAGGGGCTCAAGGTGCCCATCTCCTACCGGCCCATCGAGCTGTTGCTGGAGAACGGCACGGTCTACATGGACGCCGAGGACCCGAACATCGACCGCAACCTGGAGAGCCAGCTCGGCGTGCAGCGGTTCGCGGCCATTGAGGTGGGGAGCGAGGAGTACGTGCTGGCCTTCGACGTCGCGCCGGGCTACGACCGGGACGACGTCCTCTTCTCGCTCGGCATCCTCCGGCACAGCGTCAACCAGAAGATCCGGCGCGACCGCATGGAAGGGATCTTCGAGCAGGCCCGGAAGATCCAGGCGTCGATCCTCCCCAAGCGGGTCCCCGAGTATGGAGACTTCGACATCTTCGGCCGCTCCGAGCCGATCGAGGGGGTGGGGGGCGATTATTTCGACTACATCCCGGTCACCGACAAGATCCTGGGCCTCTCGGTCGCCGACGTTTCGGGGCACGGCCTGCCCGCAGCCCTCCAGGTGCGCGACATCTACATGGGGCTGCGCATGGGGCTCGCCCGCGACTTCAAGATCGTGCGCACGGTGGAGCGGATGAACAAGATCATCCACAAGTCCACGCTGACCAGCCGTTTCGTCTCCATGTTCTACGGCGAGCTGGAATTGAACGGCGTGTTCATCTACGTCAACGCCGGGCATCCGCCGCCGTTCCACATCACGGCCGACGGCTCGGTGCGCTACATGGAGGAGGGAGGCCCGGTGCTGGGGCCCCTCCCCGACGCCAGCTATGAGCGGGGTTTCGTCATCATGAAGCCGGGCGACATGCTGGTGTTCTACACCGACGGCATCTGCGAGACCCAGGGGCGGGACGAGGACGGGCGCCTGCTCGGCGAATACGGCCTGGAGCGCCTGGTGGAAGTCGCCCGTGAGCACCAGGGAGAGAGCGCCCGCGAAGTCGTGGACTCCATCTTCGCCAGCGTCGAGTCCTTCAGCCGCCACGCACCGCCGGACGACGACCGCACGGTGATGGTGGTGAGCCACCCCGTGATCGACACCTCCGTGACCATGGCTTTCCCGCGGCCGGTTCTGTAGGGGAGTCGCAGGGCCAGGACTCCAAGCCCGCTTGCCGCCGGGGGCTGAAGATCCCGGCTACCAACGGTAGTCCCTGCGGGACCGCGGTGTCGTTTTCCATGGGTCCCGCAGGGACTACCGTTGGTAGCCCAGGATTTCAATCCCGGGCGCCATCGGCGTCGAAGGTATCCTTCAAGGGAATCTGCTGAGAGGAGAGGAACGAACCGGGCGGGGATCGCATCCCCGCCCGGTGAAGGGCTTCCTACGCCTGCCGCCGCCGGAGGACGAGCAGCGCGCCGCCCACCAGGAGCAGCGCCAGCAGGGCCAGACCGACCGGGGAGAGGGTCGGGATCTGGGGGGTGCTGAGAACGATGAAGCACGTCGGATCGGCAGTGCCGCCCACGCCGGGGTCGTCCGTCTGGATCGTCGACTCGTTGGTGCCGTTGCCGTCGGCATCGAAGGAGACGGTGCCCTGGTTGCAGATCGTCTGGCCTCCGGCGCCGTTGTTAATGAGCGCGGTGATGGTGATCGTCACCGAGCCGCCGGCAGTGATGACGCCGTCCCAGTTCACGGTGTTCGCGGCCGTGGTGATCGCGCCGGAGCTTGCCGAGGCGCTCACCAGGGTGAGCAGCGGCGAGAGCGTGTCGGTGAACTCATGGCCGGGGTTGTCCTGCTGGTCGAAGGTGCTGGTGTTCGGGATGGTGATCGTGTAGGTGATGGTCCCACCCTCGGAGAAGGTGCCGCTCACCGTCTTGGTGACGTTGGCGATGGTGGCGGGCGAAAGCACGAGGGTGGCGGCGCTCGCCGTGTTGTTGGCGTTGTTCGGATCGGCGGTGCCCGCCGTCCCGTTGGACTGGTTGGTGAGGGGGCCCGCCATGTTGGGGGCGGTCACCGCGATGTCGAGGGTCTCCGTGAAGCCCTTGCCGAGGCTGGCCAGGTTCCACAGGCCCGTCGCCGGGTTGTAGGAGCCGGCGGACGCCGTGCCGGGAAGCATCGAGAAGCCCGGGATGGCCTGCTGGAGGTTGAGCGAGTAGGCCGTATCGGCGCCGCTGTTGGTCACCTTCACCAGGTAGTGGATGGTCTGGCCCACGAACACCGACGCGGGAGAGGTCACCGTGACGGCGACGTCGGCCGAGTTCGGCGCCGTGACGCAGACTCCGGACGAGTTGTTCGCCGGGTTGGTGTCGAGCGGCGTGACCGCGGTGATCTGGGCCGGGTTGCAGGCCATGTCGGTAGTGTCCACGGTGGCCACGACGTGCAGCGTGACGCTGCCGGAAGCGGCGACCGCGCCCACGGTCCAGAGGCCGGTATTCGGGTCATAGGCGCCGCCGCCGTCGTCCGAGACGTAGGTCAGACCGTCGGGCAGCAGGTCGGTGACCTGGACGCCCGTGGCGCCCGTCGCGGTGCCATTGGAGACGGTGAGGGTGAAGGTGACGTTCTGCCCCAGCGTCGGATTGGCCGGTGCCACCGACTTGGTGATGGCGAGGTCGGTGGTGGGCGTGCCCTGGAGCGCGATGGTCTGCGCCCGCTGGCCGGCCTTGTTGTGGTGGTGGAAGAGCAGGGCTCCCAGCGAGCCGTTGTTCGTCATGTTGGTGGTGTTCCAGGTCACCGGGATCGAGGACCCGTTCATGTCCACCGCCAGGGCGGTGCCGCCGAAGTTGAGGCCCTGGTTGGCGGCGGCGTAGTCGTAGGTGAAGGGGCCGTTGGCCTCGTCGAGGTCGAAGCCGTTGAGCCCCAGGCAGAGCGGCGCGAAGCCGGGGCAGGTCACGATCTTGTACTTGAACTTGGTGGTTCCCGCCGGCAGGCCGAGCGAGGCCGGCGTGGCCGCCAGGACCATGACGTTGTTGTTGAAGAGTGCCGAATCGACGGAAGCGGGGCTCGCCGCGTTGAGGAAGGTCGAGGTCGAGACGCCGCTCGTCGCGATGGTGAAGATGGCGGTGATGAAGGAGTCCTGGTTGGTGGCGCCGTTGTTGCCGAACAAGCGCAGCGCCATGGTGCCGGGGTTGCTGTTGAACAGGACGCGATCGAAAGTGCCGTCCGAGTTCGCGTCGATGTAGATGTTGAAGCTGACGTCCGTGGGGCTGGACCAGTCACCCCAGGTCGAGACGCCGAAGAGCAGGAGGTTGGAGGCCGCCGAGTAGGCCACGCCGGCGTACTGCAGGTCGGCGTACGGAGAGTTCGGCAAGGCCGGGTTCCGCGGGCTCACCACCTGCAGCTCGAAGGGCGTCACCAGCGACACCTCGGTGGTCGGGAAGGTGCCGCTGCAGTTCGGGCCGGCCACCGGCGTGCCGGTGCAGACGTCGGCGCCCGTGAGGGGGATGGTGGTCGAACCGGTGGGGTTGCCGCCAGTCGGGATCGTCGCCGGTGCGGCCATGGTCGAAGCCGGGCGGCTGGTGATGTACAGCGGCACGTGCAGCTTGGGCGTGCCGCCCTGGCTCAGGACCAGGTAGCCGGCCTCCTCGGTCAGCCAGTGGCGGGCGAGGGTGCCGAGGGAGGTGAGCGGCGACGGCGCGGCCTGGCCCGGAGCCACCGTCGCCTCGCGGGTGTGGTTCATCATCGCCGCCGTGGCGTCCATCTGGACGGGGATCGTCGTCGATCCTCCCGCCGGCACGCTGACGGTGGTGCCGCTGGGCAGGGAGAAGGCGATGCCCGGCGCGTCGACGTAGGTGACGATGCTCAGGTCGTAGGCGGCGGTGGAGGAGCCGGTGTTGAGCACGCGGACGTTCTTGACCTCGGTGGCCGAGCCCACGACTTGGATGGAGTCGAAGGAGACGCTCACCACGCCGGTGTCGTCGTCGTTCAGGGCCACCACCGTGCCCGCGGCGGAGGCCGCCGGATCGACGCGGCCGGCGCCGATGCGGCCGGGGCCGTAGCGCAGGCCGGAGCCGTTGGCACCGATGGTGGTGTCGTGCAGGGCATAGTCCATGACCAGCGCCTTGAGCTGCTCGACCGACCAGTCGGGGTGGAGCTGGCGCATCAGCGCCATGGTGCCCGCCATGTGGGGGCTGGCCATGGAAGTGCCGGAGATGGTCAGCGCCTGGTTGCCCGGCAGGAAGCCCGAGGGGGAGGTGACGATACAGCCCGAGGCGCAGGTGACGCCGGTCTGGGTGGAGGTGATGTTGAGGCCGGGCGCCGCGATGTCGGGCTTCAGCCGCACGGGCGAGGAAGCCCGCCGCGGACCGCGCGACGAGAAGCTGGCGAGGGTGTCGGCGGCGGTCGCCGCGCCGAGCGTGGCGTTGGCGGGGAGCCCCGCGACGATCGTGTTGCGGTCCGCCTGCGAGATCATGACGACCGGGATGGTGACCGGCGTAATGCCGGTGGCGCCCAGGGCGATCAGGTTGGGATCGCCGGCGACGTTGTTGGCGATGATGACGCCGATGGCGCCCGCCGCCTGCGCGTTGTTCGCCTTGACCTGGAAGCCGCAGGTGCCGCGATCGATCAGCGCGATGTTGCCGGCGACCGCGGCGGCGTTGGTGAGCGCCGTACAGCCGTCGGTGGTCAGCGGCCCGGAGGCGTTCGCCGCGTCGAGGGCGAGGACGATGTTGGCCGTCTGGCCCGTGGGAGCGGGTGCCGGCGTGGGAGCGAAGCTGTTGGCCGCCGAGGCCGCGTAGCCGCCGGCGATGGCCGGAGGCGAGTTCACGTTGAGCGCCGCGCCGCCGATGCCGGAGTCGACGATCGCCGCCGTGGAGATGGTGCGGCTGGAGACGCTGGGGCTGCCGACGATGTAATAGGTGTCACCGGCGTTGCCCGCCGAGGTCACCACGATCATGCCGGTGGCGGCGGCGTTCTCGGAGGCCTGGGCCGACGAGTCGTTGAGGCTGCCGTTGTCCGAGCCGAGCGACATGTTGATGACGTCCAGGTGGTCGGACATGTCGTTGTCGCCATTGGGGTCCAGGGCCCAGTCGATGGCAGCCACCACCACGCCGGTGCCGCCGGTGCAGCCGAAGACCCGGATGGCGTAGAGCGAGGCGCCGGGAGCCACGCCGGGGCCGATGCGGAGTGAGGCGAACGGTGCCGAGCCGTCGTACGGGCCGGTGTAGGTGGCTCCCGCCGCCGTGACGCCGAATCCCGCCGCCGTGCCCGCCACGTGGCTGCCGTGGCCGTTGCAGTCCATGGGATCGGGGTCCGGCACCGGCGTGTTGTTGCCGTTGTAGGCGTTGCCCACCAGGTCCGTGCCGCCCACCACCTTGGCGGTGGGGAAGGTCGCGGGTCCGGTCGACTCGGCGACCGTCGTGTCGTTGGCCTGGTAGTCGGCCAGCAGGCCGGTGCCGCCGAAGTTGGCGTGCTGATAGTCGATGCCGGTGTCGATGATGCCGATGCGGATCCCGGTGCCCGTCACTCCCGCCGGCGCGCTGCTCCAGACGTTGGGAACGCCCAGGAACGGCACGCTGGTGGAGTTGGTCGGGTACTCGAGGGAAATCAGGTGCACCGCCTTGACCCCGGGCAGCCGCTGCAGGGCGGGGACCTGGGAGGAGTCGACCTGGAAGGCGATACCGTTGTAGGCCTTCTGAACCCGGTAGATCTCCTTCGCCCCGGCGGGCAGGCCCGCCAGCACGGCGTCGAATTTCTGCTGCTCCGCCTTGACCGCCTGGATCTGCTCCCGGGCGGCGGAAACGGCCAGCGCCTGCGCGCGGTCCTTGGACAGCCCGGCGTTCTGGCGCAAGGTGTTGCCGTAGATCACGGCCGCCGGCGCCTGCTTCAATTCGACCAGAACGTTGACCGGCCCGTTCCCGGGAGGCGTGACTTTGACCTCCCCGATCTGCGGCAGAGCTTGCCCATGGACTGAGGACGTCAGCAAGAGCAAGAGCGCCGGCCCCAGGAGCCGGCTCCAGCCAGACAGGTTGCGATTCACCATGACGGGATTTCCCCCTTCTCGGAAGATCTGCGCGTTGAAACTGATCGCGACCCCCTATCGCGACCCCGCTCAGGCTTCGCAGGTTGCGCTGCCCGTGCGGGTTGATGGACCGATTTGGGACGCTAGTCTACTCCTGTTACCGTTGGCGTCAAGGTGCGAATGGGATGTTTTTAGGGGTTTTTCAGAGCCATCCCTTTTGGCGGGCGATGCGGGCGGCGTCGACGCGGTTTTCGGCCCCGAGCTTGCTGATGGCCTCGGAGAGGTAGTTGCGGACGGTCCCTTCCGAGAGGTGGAGCTCGGCGGCGATGCGGGCGCTCGGCTGCCCCTCGGCGGCGCGGCGGAGCACCTGGCGCTCGCGGTCGGTGAGCGGGTCCGCCTCGTCCCAGGCGGCGGCGGCCAATTCGGGGTCGATGGCCCGCAGGCCGGCGTGCACGCGGCGGACGGCCTCCGCCAGGCGCTCGGCGGGAGCGTCCTTCAACAGATAGCCGGCGGCCCCGGCGTCCAGGGCTCGCCTCAGGTAGCCGCTGCGGCCGAAGGTGGTGAGGATGACCACCCGCGCCGGGCTCCCCCGCCGCTTGAGCTCGGCGGCGAGCTCCAGGCCCGTGAGGTGCGGCATCTCGATGTCGGTGAGCACCACGTCCGGCCGCGCCGCCTCCAGCAGCGCCAGGGCCTCGCGGCCGTCGTGGGCGCGTCCCACCACCTCGATGTCCGGCTCCAGCTCCAGGAGAGCGGCGAGGGCTCCCAGGACCATCGACTGGTCCTCCGCCAGGAGGACGCGGATCACGCCGTCTCCTCCCGCAGCTCCTCGCCCTCCTCCCCGGGAGAAGGAGGGGCCGGCCGGCGCGGCACGGTGACGAGGAGCGAGGTGCCGGTTCCCAGCCGCCGTTCCAGCCTCCCCCCGAGCCCCTCCACCCGCTCGCGCATCGAGGCGAGGCCGATCCCCTCGGGCGCCGCGCCGCCGCGGCCGTCGTCGTGCACCTCCAGGCGGGTCTCGCCTGCCGATTGCTCCAGGGTGATGCGGCAGGTGGCGGCGCCGGCGTGCCGGATGACGTTGGTCACCGCCTCGCGCAGGGCGAGGGTGAGCACCGTCTCCTGCGCCGGCTCGAGCTGCGCCGGAGCGGCGAAGTATTCGAGCTTCACCCCCGCCGCCTCCAGGGCCAGGCGCGCCCTGGCCAGCTCCGCGGGCACCCCTTCCGAGCGGTAACCAGCCACCGCCGTCCGCACCTCGCGCAACGCCTCGCGGGAGATCCGTTCCACCTCCCGGATCTCCCGGCCGGCCCGCTCCGGATCGCGCTCCACGAGCTTGCCCGCCAGCTCGGCCTTGAGGGTGATGAGCGACAGCGTGTGCCCCAGGAGGTCGTGGAGGTCGCGGGCGATGCGCTCGCGCTCGGCCGTCTTGGCCAGGTGCTCCACCTCCTCCTGGGCCATGCGCAGCTTGGCGTTGGCGCGCCCCACCTCCCGGTAGTGGACGTTGATGCCGCCCACCAGCAGCGAGAAGACGCCGGCGGGGAGCCAGTACCAGAGCGGCAGGTCCCAGGCCACGGTCACCGCCGCCAGCACCGCCACCACCGCCAGCATGCCGCGCACGGCGCGGCGCACCGTCGAGAGGTGCCCCATGAACGCGGCGGCATAGACGAAGAAGACGCCGCTCCCCACGTTCACCGGCGCGAGCAGCACGCCCAGCAGCACGATGGCGGCTGCGCAAGCCACGATTCCCTGATCCTTCTTCTGCCAATAGGCCCGGAAGTAGAGGTAGAGGAAAACGAGGAACGCGAGGATCGAGGCCGCCCACTCGCCGCGCGTCTCCCGCGTGAGGCCGGCGGCGAACCAGAAGGAGAAGGTGTAGATCAGCCACGCGTAGGGCGTCCAGCCCAACTCGGGGTTGTCGGGAAGCAGACGCAGGCGGCGCATGAGGCTCCTCTCGGCCTCTACCTTACCTCTTTCTTCCGGCGAAGAAGGAGGAGGGTGTACAATCACCGGGCCGGTTCGGCACATCTCCGGCGCCCGATGTGCCTAATCGGCGACCCTGCCTGAGAGGGTTGGGCTCCCCTGGTCTCAAAAGAGGACGCCGCCCCACGTCTCGCCGTCCTTGGAGAGCGTCACTCTGCGAGGACACCCTGTTCCCTTTTCCTTCCAGACGGAGGGTAAGGGGACCTCTTCATTCCGGCAGGTGAACCGTTGGCACCGTCTATGCGTATAGCTCGCGGGGGGTAGAGGTAATGCCGAAGGGGGTAAGCATGCCCAAAGAGAGCGTAGACCACCAGAAAGGGTGGAACTTCGAGGCGGCGGCCATGCCGTTCGTGGACGCACTGTACAACACCGCCTATCGAATGACGCGCAACGCGGAGGACGCCGAGGACCTGGTCCAGGAGACCTACCTCAAGGCGTATCGCTACTATGACAAGTTCGAGGAAGGGACCAACTTCAAAGCGTGGTTGTTCAAAATTATGAAGAACACCTTCATCAACAACTACCGCAAGAAGCAGCAGGCCCCGACCCTGAGTGATTTTGCCGAGATCGAAGAGTCCTTCGAGAACCAGGTGAGCGAGGATGCCGTCAAGCAGCTCAAGAATCCGGAAGAGGAGCTGCTGGAGAACGTCCTCGACGAGGACGTGCAGCGCGCGCTCGACAAGCTGCCGCCGGATTACCGCATGGTGGTGCTGCTGGCCGACCTGGAAGGGTTTTCCTACAAGGAGATCGCCGAGATCCTGGACGTCCCCGTCGGCACCGTGATGAGCCGGCTCTACCGTGGCCGCCGGCTGTTGGAAGCCGCCATGCTGGAGTTCGCCCGCGACCATGGCTACCTGCGGGAAGGCGACGAGCCGGCCAAGATGCGGAGCCGCAGCGCCAGCGTGAAGTAGCCGCCGCGGTTGCGCTGCCGGCTGCCTGCCAGCCGGAAATATACCGGCGAGGCCCCAAGTTTCAACTGGAGGGATCACCCAGGGGCCGGACGAGCAACGTCATCATGTAGAGTCTGGGTTTCGCGGAGGAAGGACGATGGACTGCAAACAGGTCAGCGAGGCGCTTTTCCTGTTCTTCGACAACGAAATGGAAGAGGAGCTGCTGGCCCCTTTCCGGGACCATGTCGGGCTGTGCGGCGATTGCGCCAAGAAGGTTGGCTATACCCGCAAGCTCTTGTGGATCGTCCGCGAGCGGACCTACCGATGTACGGCTCCGGACAGCCTTCGGCACCGCATCCTCGTCAGCTTCGCCCACCGCCAGGCCGCCGGCCCTCACTGACTTCCTCCTTCGGTCCTCTCCCATGAAAGCGCTCGTCCGGGCCTCGCTCGTCCTCCTGCTCCTCGCGGGGCTGGCGAGACTCGCCGGAGCCCAGGAGCTGAGCCTGGTGTGCCTGGGCGGCGAGAAGCTGAGCGAGGGTGACCTGTCGCGGGGGACGACCATCGTAGTCGTCTGGGCCTCCTGGTCGCCGCGCTCCCGCGACGTCGTCCAGCGGATCAATCCCCTCGTCACCCGCTGGAAGGGGAGCGCCCGGGTCATGGCCGTCAACTTCGAGGAAGAGCGCCATGCGGTGGAGGTCTTCCTCGCCGGCAAGGGACTGGCGGCGCCGGTCTGCCTGGACTCCGAGGGGCTCTTCTCCCGCAAGTACAACGTGGCGACCCTGCCGGGCTTGCTGGTGGTGAAGGACGGCCAGGTGGCCTACCGCGGCAAGCTCCCGGACGACCCGGACCGGGTGATCGCGGATCTCCTCAAATAGCGCTGGTCTTCCCTTGTCCTTAAGACTACTCTTGAGGAAAAAAGGGGGTTGCATCCCGCGCCCCGCCGTGTATAAGATGCCATCCCAGTTCGTCACCTCGGTGCGCACTCTTGAACTCCTTTCCAGGGAGGTCTGCACGGGATGCAGTCACAGTGGATACACCTTGGCCCGAAAGTCCTCCGCTGGTTCCTACCGCTCGGGTTGATCCTCACGGCCGCCGGGCTGTTCTCGACCACTCGCACCCTCGAAACCCACAACAAGTCGCCCTTCCCCCTGCCGGCCCGGCCCCAGTTCTCCGCCGCCAACGTCCTGCCGAACGAAGCCAGCCGCTGGATCGACCAGGCCCGGGTGCCGGTAGAGGCGAAGCTGTTGCGCGGCGAGACGGTGGCCGACGTGTTCGGCAAGCTAGGACTGGAGGGAACCGAGCTGCGTGCGGCCACCAACGTCCTGGCGCAGAAGGTCGATTTGCGGAGCCTCAAGGCCGGTAACCACTACTCGGCATTCTTCAACCCTGACTCGACATTGGCTTCCTTCGAGATGACGCTCGACGGCAGCGGCCGCATCGAGATGGTCCACCATGGCGCGCAGTGGCAGAGCGACTGGCAGCCGTTCCACCGCTCGGTCGAGATGCGTTCGGTGCAAGGGACCCTGGCCGGCTCACTGGAGGAGTCGATCCGCACGGCCGGCGGCCCGGCGGCTCTCGCCTACAAGCTGGCCGACGTCTTCCAGTGGGACCTCGATTTCAACCGCGACCTGCAGCGGGGCGACAGGTTCCAGGTGGCCTACCAGGAGGTCAAGCTCGACGGGCAATTCCACGACGTGGGCACGGTCTACGCGGCCACCTACGACAACAAGGGGCGGCTGCACGAGGCCTACCGCTACGGCGATTCGGGCGTCTACTACGACGGTGAAGGGCGGCCGATGCGGAAGATGTTCCTGCGCTCGCCGCTGCGCTACTCCCCTCGTATCACCTCGGTCTTCAGCCTTCATCGCTTCCATCCGGTGCTCCGGGAGTACCGGCCGCACTACGGCGTCGACTACGGCGCGCCGGTGGGCACTCCCGTACAGGTCACGGCCAACGGCATCGTGAGCTTCGCCGGCTGGGACCGCGGGGGCGGCAACGTGGTGAAGGTGCAGCATCCGGGCGGCTACCTGACGTGCTATCTCCACCTCTCGCGGTTCGCGGCGGGGATTCGTGCGGGAGCCCGGGTGCGGCAGGGCGACACCATCGCCTTCACCGGTGCCACCGGCCTCGCGAGTGGACCGCACCTGGACTATCGGGTGAAGCTGCGCGACGGCTGGATCGATCCGCTGTCGCTCAAAGGCGTCCGCGACGAGCCCATCCCGAGCACCCGTCTGGCCGCGTTCCGCTCGTGGCGGGACGAGCTGCGGGCAGGGTTGCGCGATGCGAAGCTGGCTCTCGCGCTCCATCTTCCCGGCGCCGAACGGGGTGGCGCTCAGCTCGCGACCGGCGGCGCGCCGCAGCGTGCCGGCTCCGGAGTGGCGCGCTAGCAACTCTCCAATGGTCGTCGTTCGGGCTTGGTGCCGCGTCGATTTCGGCGGCGGCACCTTGGACATCTGGCCTCTCGGCCTGCTCCATCCTGGCGCGCGGACGGTCAACACGGCGGTGAGCCTCGCCGTGACGGTGGAGATGCGTCCTTCCGATCGGTACCGCGTGCGCCACGGCGAAGGCGTCACGGAAGCGGCTTCGGCCGCCGAGCTGGCCCGGCGCAAAGAGACCGATCTGATCGGAGTGATCGCCTCAGCCCTGGCCCTGCCGCCGTTCGAGGTCTCGCTGGCCAGCGAATCGCCCCGCGGGGGAGGTCTCGGCGGCAGCTCCGCGATGACCGTGGCCTTCCTGGCCGCCGCCGAGGCGGCCTTCGGCCGCCCCTCCTCGCCGCCGGAGCGGATCGCGGCCTTGGCGCGGGACCTGGAGGCGCGGCTCATGGGGCTGCCCACGGGACTCCAGGATCATTATCCGGCCCTCCTGGGAGGGGCGCTCGAGATCCTCGCCGAGCCGGGAGGGGAGAGGGTTCGTCCTCTGGATATCGACCTCGAGCGGTTGGGAGAGAGCCTGTTGGTGGTCTACTCCGGGCAGAGCCACTTCTCGGCGGGAAACAACTGGCAGGTGGTGCGGCGCCGGCTCGACGGCGAAGCCGAGGTGTCCGCGCTCTTCGCGGGCATCGCCGAGACCACGGCCGAGTTGGCTCCTGCCCTGGAGGCTGGGGATTTCCCGCGGGTGGGGAAGCTGATGAGCCGCGAGTGGAGCTACCGCCGGCAGCTCGCGGAAGGGATTTCGACACCGGTCCTGGAGCGCCTCCTTCAGGTGGCCTCGGCCCACGGCGCTTGGGGAGGCAAGGCCTGTGGCGCCGGCGGCGGAGGCAGCCTCGCCATCCTCTGTCCGCCGGAGCGCCGGAGCGCCATCGCGGCTGAGCTGCAGAAAGAAGGGGGCGAGGTCCTCGCGGCGCGGCCGGTGGCCACGCCGCTGGAGATCAGCAGGTCTTCGGTCTGAGAGGGTACCCAACCTTCCAACTCCTTTCCCTCGGCAGAGAGGAGACGTCCTGCGGAGTCGCGACGGCGGGCCCGGCATCGGCGTCCGCGAGCTGCCGTTCCGGGTTCGTCATTTTTGGCAGCCAGACCGCCTGCTGTGGCTCCCGGGTCCCATTTTCTGCTGCAAAACTCGCGAATTTTGCAGCAAAGTTCGCGAGTTTTCACGAGAATTCATGAGCCGCGGACCGCGGAAGACGAACTACGGCTCGCGGTTGGCGAACCGCGGACCGCAGCTCGCGAGTTTTGCAGCAGAATTCGCGAACCGAAGCCGCAGTTCGCGAATTTTGCAGCAAAGTTCGCGAGCTGCGGAGGGCGGGAAGGGAGCAGAGCTTCCAGGAAGACGAAACGGCGCGCCCGTCTGGGGCGCGCCGCTGAGATCCAAGGCGGGACTGAGCTGTTTCTAGCGGCTCCGGGCCCGCTGCTTGAGGAGGGTGTACGCGTGGGGCGCGTCCAGCGAGCTCGTGAGCGTGATCTGTCGCGGATCGCTCCACCCCGAATCCTGGCTCAGGCGGTAGAGGAGCTTGCCCGTGTCCGACCAAGCGACGATCGCATCGTCGCCGCTCTCCGACAGGAAGAGCTGAATCCCCGCCGAGCCGACCTGGGGGGCTGGACGGTTGGCGGCGACTCGGAAGTGGATCAGGTGCGAGGGTGCTGTCGAGTCGCTCGTGGCAGGATCGACACTGACGGTGCTCTCGATGAGCGACTTGGCGTTGCTGCCACGGTCCCGAAGACCCCGGCCCGAAAGGCGAGAGCCCAGGTCGATGATGTTGGCCCGCGCATTTTCGCTGAGAGATGTCAGGTCCGACGACTCGGTGCCCCGGTTGGCGAGGATCTGATCTCGCACCTTGCCTGCGATGAGACCGATGACATCGTCGTGGAACGCCGTGCCCTGGGCAATGACGTTCTCATAGGCCTTGTCGGCGAGAACCTGCAGGTAGTTGGGATAGAGGCTGCGGCCGAGATCGATGATATTGGCGCGGGCGGAGGCCGCAAGGAGCGAAATTTCCTCGGGCAGGACGTCGATCTCTACAGCGGCGAGGGCACGGGTTTCGGCGGAGGCGAAGCTGACGACCAGAGTCCGGGCGTCACGTCCGGCTTGCAGGACAGGGGTCTGAACGAGCACGTCCGGAGGCGCGAAGCTCGAACCAGACGGCGTCCTGCCCACCATGTCGTTCAGGTTGTAGACAGGTGCCCAGCCGAGATAGTTGCCTTCCTCGAAAATTACCGGGGTGTAGAGGACGTCGGTAGTACCCGCCGCGGTCTGCTCTTCCCAGGCGACATGGACGATGGTGCGATGGTGGGTCGCTGGGTTTCCACTGGAGTCCGTGAGTTGGAAAGAGTCTCGGGTGATCGCCAGTTGCGGCGACATCTTCGAGGAGAAGGGATTTCCCGTGATCTGAATGGGCGCCCCCCAATGGGCGCCGTCGAAGCTCGCCAGCATCAGGACGGAGCTGATGGAATTGACCTGATTTGCCCACAGCAGGAAGAGCGTGTCCGAGTCGTCCTCGTAGAGCACGGCCGGCGTGCTCTCAACGTCGCTTCCCGTGGTGAAAGGTACCAGGAGACGCTGCGGAGGGGCACCTGGCTGGATGAGGTCAACGGCCAGTACCGTATTGCCTGGAGCCGTGGCATGGTCCTTCGGGAAGAGATCTCTATAAGCCCCCACTTTTGGGAGATAGACCTCACCATCGGCGCCGAGTGCGGCGGTCCCGTCCTGTCCATAGGAAGGGGCAGCGCAGAGGCCCGCGAGAAGCACCGGAATAAGAAGAAGCGACCTTTTCATGTTCATAACTTGGCTCGTAGGCTCAGGCGTGCAGGTTGATGAGCTTCCGGATGTCGACCGTCATCAAGAAGCCCGGGAGGTAGACCTCGTCCGGAAAGAAGTCGCTTTGAAGCCGGGTGAAATAGCTTCGTGCAAGCGGATCGTCTCCACTCAGGTGGGCCGTTTCGCCCAAGAGGTACAGCGCGTTCTTTACCGAATCCCCCTGCTGAGTGCGCTCGGCCAGCTCGAGGGCGAGCGAGCCCCAGTGCTCGGCGTAGTGGTGGCGCCCGGTTTCGAGGTGGGCGAAGCAGAGATCGAGGAGAGTGGATACCAAGTAGCGCTCGGCCCGCAGCCGCCGCAGCATCCGCAGGCTCCTGTAGAGAAAGCTGTAACCTTCGGCGTGACGGCGCTGGAGGATCCGGCAGTACCCCAGGTTGCCAAGGATGCCGGCACACCAAACTCCCTCGTCGTCCGGCATGAGAGCGAGGGCCGTCTCGTACCGCTGGCAAGCCTCGTTGACGAAGCTCTCTGCCAGCATGACGTTACCGATACGGTTGTGGGCTGAAGCAACCCAGTCCTGCCGGCCCAGAGCCTCGGCCCGCTCGAGGGCGATCCGAGCGTAGAACAGCGACTTTTTGTAGTTCTTGACCAACTCGTAGTGGCGGGAGATGTTGTAGGCCGCCAGCCGGCAGTTCTGCGGGTTGGCGTTGCGAAGGAGGATCTCGCGTAGCCGCGGCAACTCACCATCTCCGTGGCCCAGCTCGATCGTCACCGCTGCGAGGTTGCAGATTCCCAAATCGACCTGCCAGGGCTCGCCATATTCCCTTGCCCAATTCAAGGCTTGACCCAGCAGCCCTTCCGCCTCTTCCAGCCGGCCCGCGCGGACGGCCTCCTCACAGCGGTTCTTCAGATCTTCAAAGCTCTCTGTGGTCATTCATCGTTCTCCACCAGCCGGTCGCCGTGCACCCTCAAGGCATGAACCTGTTGCCCCTCATCCTTCTTGCTGCGCTTGAAGGCGATGAACTCCTCGACCTCGCGCTGGGCCTCGTGGGGGAGGGCATTGAAGTCCTGGACGAGTCGGACGTCGCGGGGGGTGATGGTCTCCTGCGCGACGCCTTCGAAGAACTCGCCGATGCTCATCTTGAATTCGGCGAGGATACGGAAGAGGGTGTCCAAGCTGACCCGGTACTCCCCCTTCTCCATGCGGGAGAGGTCGGACTGCTGGATGCCGAGGCGCGCGGAGAGCTCCACTTGCGTCAGCTTCCGCTCCTTGCGGAGCTCCCGGATCTTGCGTCCCACCAGTTGGACCTGGCGGATCTTGTCGAGTGCGGCCATGATGGCATTGCCCGTGCTGCTGCTATGTCAGAATGGCATAGCTGGTTCATGTAGGTGGATACTACGCCGCCCCCCGGGGCCTGTCAATGACCTTGGCACGCCGCGTCCCCATCCTCTTATATAGAGGGTTGTGGCATCATGCGCCGGCCGCCGACCTCGGAGATGCGCTTGCGACATCACTTCTTCCTCCTCAAAGAGCTCGTCCGGCGGGACTTCCAGGGGCGCTACGCCGGCTCGCTGCTCGGTCTCGTCTGGTCCTTCGTGCAGCCGCTCTGGATGCTCCTGCTCTTCACCTTCGTCTTCTCGACGGTGATGAAGATCTCGCCGGTGGGCACCCGCACGGGGCACTTCTCGGTCTTCCTGTTCAGCGGCCTCCTCCCCTGGATGGCCTTGAACGAGGGGGTGACGCGGGCGGCGACGGCGATCACCGACAACTCCAGCCTGGTCAAGAAGCTGCGCTTCCCGTCGGAGCTGCTGGTGGCGGCGGTGGTGCTGGCGGCCCTGCTGCACGAGGCGATCGCCGGCTTCATCTTCCTGGTGGTGCTGGCGGTGCTGCGGGAGCTGACCTGGGGCGGGCTGCCGCTCCTGCTGCTGGCGGTGCCGCTGCAGGTGGCCCTGACGGTGGGCCTGGGGCTGATCCTCAGTGGTGTGCACGTCTTCTTCCGGGACACGGCGCAGATCCTGGGGATGGCGTTGACGGGGTGGTTCTACCTGACGCCGATCGTCTATCCTCTGGCGCTGGTGCCCGAGCGGTTCCAGCCCTGGCTCCGCCTGAACCCCCTCACGCCGCTGGTCGGGCTCTACCGCCAAGCGCTGCTCGGCGGTAGGCTGGCGCTGGTGCCGGGGACCGGGGCCCTGGCGGCGGTGGCGGTCATGCTACTCTTCGTCGGCCTCCTGCTCTTCAGACGCCTGAAGACCGCCTTCGTGGACGAAATCTAGATCTGGTGCGGTTTTTGCTGGGCGCGGTGTCCCGAGGTGTTTCGAGAAAGGAGCTTCGCGTATGGAGTGGACCCGAGAGCTCGCGGATTGGCGTTCGATCCGCGTCTTCGCCCTGGCAGCGGCGGTGCTGCTGACCCTGGGCGTTTGCGGCATGCCCCGCGCCAAAGCGGCGCCGGCCGCCGCCAAGCCGCCCAAGACCAAGAGTGCAGCGCCCGCGGCCACGCCGGCCCCCTCGCCGGACGACGACAAGCCCGGCTACGGACCGCAGCCGCCGGACGGCAAGTGGCTCAAGGACAAGGACGGCAAGCAGTACTTCTTGGACAAGATCGACAAGGACGGTCCCTTCCTGCGCCTGAACGACCATCAGATCCGGACTCGCTGGGGCATCACCGTCGACGTCGCGAAGGAGGACGACAAGTTCTTCTACTACAAGGTCTACAAGAGCCTGGGCGCGTTCACTGTGACCGCTCCCCCGCCGACCCAGGAGGAGATCCAGAAGCTGGCGGCGAGCTACACGGTGAACATCCCGGAGGCGCACCGGCTGAGCTTCGTCTCCTTCGGCAAGGGTCTGCCCACCAGCGGCCAGTGGCGAAACGGCTTCGACATCGCCGACATGAACGGCGACGGCCATCCGGACATCGTCCACGGGCCGGCCCGCAAGTCGATGGGGAGCCCCGTCATCTTCCTCGGCGACGGCAAGGGGAACTGGCGGCGCTGGAGCGAGGCCAAGTATCCGCCGCTGCCCTACGACTACGGTGACGCCGCGGTGGCCGACTTCAACGGCGACGGCAAGCCCGACATCGCCCTCGCCATGCACCTGCGGGGGTTCGTGGTCCTCCTGGGCGACGGCAAGGGGAACTTCACCAACTGGAGCAAGGGGCTCGACCTGCACGTGGCGGGGACGGGCAACGACGATGCAGGCTTCTCGTCGCGCGCCCTCGTCGCCGTCGATTGGAATCACGACGGGCGCCCCGACATCCTCGCCCTGGGCGAGGGGCCGCGGCTGAACCTGACGGGGGGCGCCGCCCGGCCCGACCTGAAGACCACGGCCTTCGGCACGCTGCTCTACATCAACCAGGGGGACGGCACCTGGGTGCGCAAGGACCAGGGGACCTCCGGCCGCGAGAACTTCGGCGACGACCTCACCCTGGGCGACTTCAACGGTGACCACCGCCTGGACTTCGCCGAGGGGACGAACACCCAGGGACGGCGCGCGCTGGTCAACCTCGCCCGTGAGGATGGCGGCTGGAACGCCATCGAGGTCGACCAGATCCGGCCGGGGAGCTACATCCGGTCGGTGACGGCGGCCGATTTCAATGGCGACGGACTGGACGATCTTGTGGTAGGCTACTTGAGCTTCGAGCAGAACACTTGGCGGTCGGGGATCGACGTCCTCTATTCTCACCCTGACGGGACTTGGACTCGCCAGCCTCTGGCGGTGGAGGAGGGGCGCACGGAGGTCTCGGCTCTGGCGCATGGCGACCTCGACGGCGACGGCAAGCAGGACTTGGTGGCTCTGACCGGCGATGGCGACACCTGGATCTTCTATGGCGACGGCAAGGGAGGCTTCACGCGCGAGACGAGCTCGGGGATCCCGCCCTATCCGGGGGGTTGCCGGGGCTACCACGTGCGGCTGGCGGACCTCGATGGCGACGGCAAGGACGAGATCGTGAGCGAGTTCGCAGGGGAGAACTCGCCGATGTTCGCGCCCGACCTGTGCACCTCCGGGGGCGGGATGCGGGCCTGGCACGCGGTGCCGGCCGACTCGACGCCGGCGAGGCCCAAGTGAGGCCCCGAAGTGAGGTAAAGTGAGGGCGGTGCGGAAAGACGCAAAATGCCTCTTGACAGCCCGGGGAGAGACCCCTATAGTGCAGTGGCATAAAACATCGGTGGGGCGGGAGGGCTCAGCCTTCGGTGGCCCTCCGGCGGAAAACGAGGAGACGAGGAACCCCTGGAGCCGCGGTTGGCGAAAGAGCTGACAAAGCGCTCCAGATGCGATAAAGTTCGCGGCACTCTATACTTTGAACAGGAGGTGATTTTCTTCCCGAGGAGAGTGGAGACCGGTAGTTTGAAATCGCTTCGTTTGGTTCAGCTTCAGCAAACTAACCCTAGGAGATTGTCTGTCATGAAGAAAACCGCATTGTGCCTCGCTCTCTTGGGCCTGTTGGCCCTGGGTGGCCAGGCCGTTGCTGTGATCTGCACCATCGATAACGTGCCGGCGGCTACCCTGCTGCTGCCGTATTTCGAGGTGGATCTCGACAACCCGAACGGGCTCACCACCCTGTTCTCGGTGAACAACGCCTCGGCCACCGCGGTGCTGGCTCACGTGGTGGTCTACTCGGACCTGTCGGTCCCGGTTCTCGACTTCAACATCTACCTGACGGGCTATGACGTGCAGACGATCAACCTGCGCGACATCCTGGTCACCGGCACCCTGCCGCAGACGGCCTCGGCCGGGCAGGATCCCACCGACAAGATCAGCCCGAAGGGCCCGAAGTCGCAGGACATCAACTTCGCTAGCTGCAGCGGCCAGTTGCCGCCGCCGCCGCTGCCGCCGTCGTTCCTGCAGCACCTTGCCCTGTCTCTCACCGGCAAGGGCTCGCCGCTCTTCGGCGGTCTGTGCTCCGGCCGTAGCCTCGGCGACAACATCGCCCGCGGCTACATCACGGTTGACACGGTGAACAACTGCACCCTGCGTCTGCCCAGCGATCCGGCGTACTTCGCCAACGACATCACCTTCCAGAACGTCCTCTGGGGTGACTACTTCTACGTCAACGTCGCCCAGAACTTCGCCGACGGCGAGGATCTGGTCCACATCGAGGCGTCGCTGACCGATCCGGCCACCACCACGGCCGGCCGCTACACCTTCTACGGCCGCTACGTCGCCTGGAACGCCAGCGACCACCGCGAGCCGCTCGCCACGACCTTCGCCGGCCGTTACGCCAACGGTGGTTCGTTCAGCGGTGGTACGAGCTACGTCGTGTGGCGTGACTCGAAGACCTCGCAGATCGCCTTCACCTGCCCGGCGACCACGGGCCGTCCCACCTGGTTCCCGCTGGGCCAGGAGGGCATCGACATCTTCGACGAGACCGAGCAGGTGAACACGCCGCAGACGTTCCCCTTCTCGCCGCAGCCGCCGCAGCAGGGCATCATTCCGTTCCCGGCTGAGGCTCAGCGCACGAAGATCAACGGCGCCGATTTCCCGGTTCCGTTCAACTTCGGCTGGCTCTACCTCGACCTCAACACCACCATCTCCGGCAACCCGAATCCGCCGTTCGACCCCACCTCGGCTCAGGCCTGGGTGGTGGTGGTGATGGATTCCAACGGCCACTTCAGCGTGGGCTTCGACGCCATCAAGCTCGACAGCGCCTGCGCTCCGAACCACTTCGTTCCCTGACCCCAGGGGTTGAGCGGGTGGGCCTGGTACTCCCAGGCCCACCCGTTTCTTTCCTTGGCTCCTGCAAAGCGTTCCCCGGCCCTGCTCCGGGTACCGGTTTGGAAGAGCTGAGTTTCTGGTTCATCCCCTCCAGCTTCGCCGTAGCCCTGGGCCCGACGACGCCGGAGGGTCAGAGCATGGCGTATGCTCAAAGTGCGATCTCACTATGCCCTGGAGTGATGCAGAAGCGTCGCGCAGAGCGCCAAGCCGTAACCGTTGACTCCCGGTCGTGCCGGCAACGGTAGAGGAGAGTTACCCTCATGACCAAGCCCCGTCCCTCCGCCCCGCGACTCGACGCCTTGTTTCGGACCTCGATCCTCCTCCTGCCGGTGCTCTTGCTGGTGCTGGCCCTGCCCGTGGCGGCCCAGGATCCCTCCTGCATCGACCGCTCCGGGTGCGGCCCGATCCGCAACTCGACCGGCAGCGCCGTGATCTGCTTCACGCCGGCCACGGTGGCGCCTGCGACGCTGTGGGACCAGTTGCAGCCCGCCGACACCGGCCGGCTCCCTTCGGAGCGCGACACCACCAACTTCAACGAGTTCCGAGAGCTTTACTACGCCCGCAACTGGTTCTATGGCGTCGACGTCGAGAACGGCTGGATCCTCATGGGGCTGGCCCACGGCATCGGCATCTGGGACGGCCGCACCAATCCGGCGAGCCCCACCTACGTCACGGCCAAGCTTTATAGCCCGGGGGTGCCCTTCCCCTACATCCCGGGCGGCGAGTCGTCCAAGATCGTCTTCGGCGGCATCGCGGCGCCGCCGGGCGTGGACACCATGGCTGCGGTGGCGGGCTACAACGGCGCCGGTCTGCTGGTTTTCAACCTGCAGGACAAGACGATGCCGAAGCCGGTCTATCAGAGCCAGTCCAAGACCGGCGACTCGGTCTACGCCGCGACGCTCGGCAATACCCACTACGCCTTCATGGCCTCCAGCTCGCCCCCGGGCGTCTTCGTCTTCAACCTCGACAAGGCCATGACCTTCAACGGCTGTCTGGAGGACGCCACCAGCCCGGCGCTGGCGGCATGCCCCGGAGTGCTGGTGGGGAGCATCGTGACCTCCGAGACGCCGTACTTCGTGCATGGCGTCGGCAACTACCTCGCGGTCAGTCACGGCAGCTCGGGCGGCTTCGAGATCTACGACGTCTCCAACCCCACCAACCCGCAGCTCAAGCTTTCGGCGCTGCTGGGGTTCTTCACCGGCCGGCAGGTGCAGGGCGTCGCCATGTGGCAGCAGGGGAACAGCTACTACCTGGGCGCCCGCCTGGGCCAGTCAGGCGCGACTCCGAAGCAGACGGCGATCTACGACGTGAGCTGTATCACCAGCTCGTGCGGGATCCTCGGCGCACCGCTTTCGGCGCTGCCCCTCGACTCGCAGAGCGGCACGGAGTACCTGACGTTCTCGCGCAGCTCGGGCGGCAAGCCGTTCCTCTACGTCGGCGGCGACGTCTCCTGCGGCGGCCAGGACGGCCAGCAGCGGGAGTGGCTGCTCGACGTCAGCAACCCGGCGGCTCCCAAGGACGTCTCGCCGCAGCGGACGATTCCGGGCAGCGCCACCTACAACGGGGCGACCGTCAACACCAACGTCAGCTACTGGACCTGGTACTACCGCGGCAGCCCGACGGGCTTCAACCTGGTGACTCCTCGCGCCGGCAAGTTCAACGGCGACTACTTCTACCGCGCCGGGCGGTCGATCTTCGACATCCACAAGCTGACCACCGCCAGCCCGCCGGTGTCGGACTTCACCTGGAGCCCGTCGGAGATCTACCCGGGCACTCCGGTACAGTTCACCGACACCTCTTCGGGCACTCCCACCAACTGGGCCTGGACTTTCCAGGACGGCTCGCCGTTCACCGCCATCGTCCAGAACCCGGCGGTGTCGTTCGGCTCGGCAGGATCCAAGGTGGTCACCCTGACGGCCGGCAACCTGCTGGGACCCGGCAGCCTGGCGCAGCACAACGTCACCGTTCTCGATCCGAATCCGGCGGGCACGGTCTCGGCATCGGCCGCGTCGGTCACCCAGTGCCAGGCGGTGACCTTCACCGCCAACGTCACCGGTGCGCCGCCGCTGACCTACTCCTGGCAGGTGCTCGACCCGAGCAGCGCGACGGTCAATCCGCCGGGAGTCGTCCCCGGGGGCTCGACGTTCTCCTGGACCAGCCTGCCGGCTGCGGCGCCCGGGACCTACACGGGCCAGGTCACGGTGAAGAACGGCGTCAATGCCACCGGCGTGGTGCTGAGCAAGCAGATCCAGCTCACCGCCCTGCCGGCGCTCACCAACATCACCGGCGTGGCGCCCACGACGGACAATTTCGTGGCCAACACGGTGCAGTTCACGGCGCCGGCCTTCAACGGCGCGACGCAGGTGGTCTGGGACTACGGTGACGGCAAGACGGACACCTTCACCGATCCCGTCGCCGGCAAGACCCCCACCCACACCTACGCGGCGATCGGCACGTTCAACGCCAAGGTC
The DNA here is from genome assembly GCA_036275055.1 of Thermoanaerobaculia bacterium. Classification (GTDB taxonomy): domain Bacteria; phylum Acidobacteriota; class Thermoanaerobaculia; order Multivoradales; family UBA5704; genus DATARR01. The sequence goes on along the minus strand of DASUEN010000276.1, from coordinate 102,937 downwards.
ACCATCTCCAACTGCGTCAATCCCGGCGGCTCGGCCAGCTTGCCGGTGAGCGTCCACATCACCCAGACGGCGCCGCTCGTCGCCAGCTTCCAGGCGATTTGCCAGTTCGGCATCTGCGGCTTCACCGCCGGCCAGCCGGTGACGTTCAGCGACTCTTCGCAGGGCGCGGACTTCTGGGACTACGACTGGACTCACCTGGGTGCCAGCGCGGCGACTTGCAACTTCACCGACAGCGGCCACACCTCGGCGGTGCTCAGCCATACCTACACCAGCACGGGCACCTTCCAGCCCTGCCTGCGGGTGCGCAGGGGGGCCAGCGAGCAGAACGTCGCCGTGCTCGGCCCGCTGGTGGTGAGCACCGGGGGCCTGCCGCCGTCGATCGTGATCGTCGGCCCGGGCACGGGGCAGCCCAACCAGGCCGTCACGTTCTCGGCTTTCGCCAGCAACTGCACGGCGAGCAGCAGCGGCTGGACCTGGAGCGTGAGCGGCGGCACCATCGCCGGCGCCGCGACGGGCACTCCGATCTCGGTGACTTGGGCCACCACCGGCTCCAAGTCGATCACGGCGACCAACAGCGGCTGCACGGGCGCCCAGGGGAGCACCAGCATCAACATCACCTCCGGCGATGGCGGCGGCGGTGGTGGCAGCCTGGCGGCGCACTTCAACTTCTCGCCTGCGGCGCCCAAAGTGGGTGACGCGGTAGCTTTCGACTCCAGCCCGTCCACCGGCATTCCGGCCGGTGCCGGTCTGAGTTGGACCTTCGGGGACGGCGCGACCGCCTTCGGAGCGACCGCCACCCACGTCTACTCCGCCGCGGGCAACTACAGCGCCCAGCTCACCATCTCTCCGGTCGGCTGCCTCAACACCACCTGCCTGAGCACCGAGGCGAAGACGATCACGGTCGCACCCGGCAGCGGTGGCGGTGGGGGGAACACCGGTGGCGCGCAGTTCACGGTTTCGCCGGAGTCGCCCGCCGCGACCACGGTGGCGACCTTCGACGGCAGCTCGTCGACCAACGTTCCGGCCGGCTCTCAATTCGGCTGGGACTTCGGGGACAGCTCCCCCACGGGCTTCGGCACGGTGGCGCTGCATGCCTATGCGCAGCAGGGTTCCTACCACGTGGTCCTCGCCATCTCGCCGCCGGGCTGCGCCAGCGTGGCCTGCCTGCTCCTGGCGTCGAAGACCGTCAACGTCGGGCCGCCGCCGCCGGTGTCGGCTGACTTCTCGACCGACGCGCAGTGCACCAGCCAGTTCGGCATCGACCAGTGCCAGGCGCAGGCGACCGTCAAGGTCAACCTGACGGCCAGCGCCGCCGACGCCACCACCTATAGCTGGGACTTCGGTGATGGCAGCACCGGCAGCGGCAAGCAGGTCTCGCATGCCTGGGCGCAGCCGGGAACCTACGCCGCCACCCTGACGACGACCAAGGGCGCGTCGACCGCCAGCAAGGCCCGCAGCTTCGTCGTCAGCCCGGCGCCGGCGCCGAAGACCAAGACGGCGCTGCTCCCCTTGGTCGCCCAGAGCCGCGGCCCGCTGGTGCAATCCAACGACCTCTATCTCTACAACCCGGGGACGGTTCCCCTGGACGTCACGCTGGAGTTCCGCAAGCGGGGTACGCCCGACGTCAATCCGCCGCAGGCCACCATGACGCTTCAGCCTGGCTCGACGCTCTTCGCGCCCGACATGCTGAGCAGCCTGTTCAACGTCGAGAACGTGGCGGGCTTCATCACCGTCGTCACCGGCATCGATAAAGCCGAGCCGGTCATCACCTCGTTCAACAGCAGCGGCCAGACGCGGGCCAAACTGTTCGGCCTGACCGTTCCCGGCACCTCTTTGGGCAGCCTGGGAAGCGCCACGAGCACGGGGCCGGACACCTCGTCGCAGTTCCTGGTCGGTCTCAACGACAATCCGGAGCGGCAGTCGAGCCTGGGCTTCAGCAACCCCAGCGACGCGCCGGCCACCTACCACCTGCGCTTCTACGACAAGACAGGCCGCCTCATCACCGAGTCCGACGACCTGACGCTCTCCGGCCACGATCAGCGGCAGTTCCAGGTGCAGGAGATCCGGGACCTCTTCGGCGTCAACAACGTCGAGGACTACCGGGTCGAGGTACGGAACGTTTCCGGCGCCCAGGTCTTCCCCTTCGGCTCCAACGTCCGGCTGGCGACGGGAGACCCGTCGTTCAGCGAGCCGGGCACCTACAAGACGGCGAAGCTCTACCTGCTGGGGGCGTTCACGGGCGCCGGGGCGGCCAAGTCCACCTGGCAGACCGACCTGCTGCTCTCGAACGTCGGCGACCAGCCGGTCCAGACGACCATGACGTTCACCAGCGTCAGCAACAAGGCCGGCGTCAGGCCGACGCAGGTCACGCTGCAGCCGGGTACGACGGAGCGGCTGGAGAACGTGCTCTTCAGCCAGTTCGGGCTGCGCAACGGTACCGGCGTCATGACGCTGACCAGTACCTCACCCAACGGCATCTTCCCGATCGCCATGGGTGAGAGCTACGACAACACCCATCCAACCAAGCGTTTCGGCCAATCGCTGATCGCTCTGAGCGACGCCGACGCGGCGGACACCACCAAGAAGGAGGTCCTCGTCGGCCTGCGCCAGGACGGGGCCAACAAGACGACGCTCTGGGTGCTCAATCCGACCGGGGCGACCGGCGTGTACGACATCGTCTACCGCGGGCTCAACGGCGCCGTGCTGGGCACCCTTCCCGGGGTCAGGATCGGTGCCGGCCAGCTCCGGCAGATCTCGCCCACCCAGCACCCGCTCAGGAAGACTGGGGTGCCCAACGGCTTCACCATCGAGATCGTGGTGAAGGCAGGCAAGGCCCTGGCCGCCGCCCAGGTGGTCAGCACCGGCACCAACGATCCGGCCTTCATCGCGGGCGAGGTGCGGTAGGCGGGGAGCCCGCCGTTTTACACCACCATGAGCTGGGGCCGTCGGTCGACCGACCGGCGGCCCTTTTCGTTTCCAAGAGGAAGGTACAATCGCGGTGATGGGTGACGCGCAGGACGAGGCGGCGGTCTCCGCCGGCCGGTTGACCAAGACCTACCGGGTCTATGGGACCCCGTGGGACCGGCTCGGCGAGCTGGTGACCCGCCGGCCGCGCCACCGCGAGTTCCACGCCCTGGAGGAGGTGAGCTTCTCGCTGCCGCGGGGCGAGGGGCTCGCGTTGATCGGCGAGAACGGCGCGGGCAAGAGCACGCTGCTCAAGATCCTGGCGGGGATCACGGCCCCCACGGCGGGCTCGTTCGCGGTGCGGGGGAAGGTGGCCTCGATCCTCGAGCTGGGCTCCGGCTTCCATCCCGAGTTCACGGGACGGCAGAACGTCGTGCTCAACGCCGCCATGCTCGGCCTTTCCCAGGAGGAGGTACGGCGCAAGATGCCGGACATCCTCGCCTTCAGCGAGCTCGGGGAGTTCATCGACCAGCCGGTGAAGGTCTACTCGACCGGCATGGCCATGCGGTTGGGCTTTTCCATCGCCACCCAAGTGGAGCCGGACGTGCTGATCATCGACGAGGCCCTGTCGGTGGGCGACGGTTACTTCCAGAAGAAGTGCATGGACCGGCTCCGCCTCTTCGTCGAAGGGGGAGGGACGCTCCTCTTCTGCTCCCACGCCATGTACTACGTCTCGGCTTTCTGCCAGCGGGCCCTGTGGCTTCGCCATGGCCGCGCGGAGGGGTTGGGGCCGGTGGCGGACGTGGTGCGCGACTACGAGAACTTCCTGGTGGCGAAGAGCGCCCAAGCGGGCCAGGCGGGCGCCTCGGGCCCACGGGATCAGACGGATCGGCCGGATCAGCCGGCGCCGCCTTCGGGGGCGTCCGGCATGCCGGCCCGCATCCGCGCCGCCCGCTTGGTGGAGCCTGCCGCGGACGCCCTCTATCGCCCGGGCGAGGCCTGGGAGCTGGAGGTGGAGTGCGAGGCGGACGACCCCCGCCGCGAGCTCCACCTGGGGGTGGGGCTCAACCGTTCGGACGGGGTCGAGGTCAGCTCGTTCGCCACCCATCTGGACGGCTTGCCACCCCTCGTCGGCGACAACCGGTACGCCGTGCGGCTGCGGATTCCCGCCCTGCCTTTGGTGAAGGGGGAGTTCACCTTATATATTTTCCTCATGGACGAGGGAGGGCTGCACGTCTACGATCAGCGGGTCCTGCCGAACGTCTTCACCGTCCATAGCCCGTCCTACGCCTTCGGTATCGTGCGGATCGACCACGCCTGGGACCTCGACGTCCGGCGTCCCTCATCCGTACACAGGAGTGTAGCCCGGGTCTGATGCTTGCTTCGAGACGAATCGCATGAAGAGCGCGACTTTACCGATCCTTGCCGAGCCCCCCGTCCGCACGGCCGTAGAGCCGGCGCAGAAGATGCTGAACCCGTTTCTCCACGTTGGCGGCGACCGATTTTATAACCCCTTGACGGACCGCACCCTGGCGGCAGGAGAGCCCGGTTACGAAGCCCTGAGGAGCCTGCTGAGCGGCTTGTCCCCTGCGGCCCTGCCGGGCCACGAGCGCGCCCGGCTGGTGGCGGGGGGGTGGCTGGTACCGGCGGGCTCCGAGCCGTCGCAGGAGTTCCGGCTCAAGTACGTCTCGCTGGAGGCGCACACGGTGTGCAACCAGTCGTGCTACTTCTGCCCGGTGTCGATCGCGCCCCGCGAGGACTACTTCATGCCCACCGAGCTCTACGAGCGGATCGTGGGCGAGCTCGCCGCCTACCGCGATACGCTGGAAGCGGTGTTCATGATCAACTACAACGAGCCCACGGCCGACAAGCGGTTCGTCGATCAGGTGCGCGCCTTGAAGGCGGTGGGTCTCCCCCCGGCCGTGCTGACCAACGGCACGGGGCTCACCCCGGACCGCGTGGATGCGCTGGTGGCGCTGGGCGGCCTGCGCTTCCTCTCCATCAACCTCTCGACCCTGGACCGCGAGCGCTATCGCCGGGAGCGCGGGGGGGACCATCTCGGGTTGGTGCTGCGCAACCTCGACTACGCCGGCGACAAGCTCCTGGCCGAGCAGATGGACATGGTGGTGCTGGGCACCGGCAACGATGACCACAAGCGGGATTTCGAGGAGATCTCCCGCCGCTTCGCGGACAGCCGGTTCGAGGTGAAGTACTTCGAGGTCATGGACCGCGCCGGCTACCTGCAGATCGGCCACCGGCCGGCGGCGCTCGCCCAGAAGCTGTGCGGGTGCGACAACGTCGGCTCCCGGCCGCTCCAGCACCTCCACGTCACGCCACAGGCGAAGTGCGTGCTGTGCTGCGAGGACTACGACGCCAAGTACGTGGTGGGCGACCTGACCCGCGAGAGCGTGCAGGAGGTGCTCACCGGTCCCGCTCTGGCGCTGATGCGGCGCTGGGTCTACGGCCTCGACGAGGCGCCCCGGGACTTCCTCTGCCGAGGGTGCACCTTCGCCCTCTCGCGGCCCGCCTAGCGTGCTTCTCTCCGTCATCCTGGTCCACTACCACACGCCGGACCTCGCGGCCCTGGCGCTCGCAGCCCTGCGGGCGGACGTGGCGGAGATGGCGGGCCTCGCGGCCGAGTGGCTGCTGGTGGACAACGGCAGCGACGAGGACGAGCGGGCCCGCCTTGCCGCGTTGCCCGTGCGGCGGATCGATCCCGGGGAGAACCTCGGCTACGCGGGTGGGGTGAACCGGGGGATCGCCGCGACCGGCGCGGAGCTGCTCGTGGTGATGAATCCCGACGTGATCGTCTTCCCCGGTTGCCTCCCGGCTCTGATCGACCGGTTGCAGAGTGGCGCCGCCGTCGCCGGCCCCGCCTTTTTTTGGGATGACGGCCGGCGCCTGCTCCTGCCGCCGGCGGAGCGGCGGGGGCGGCGGGAGGAGGTCGCGGCCCTTCTCGCGCGCCGGGGGGAGGCCCGGGGAACACGGGCTCGCCGCCGCTGGCGGCGCCATGCCCGCCGTCACTGGGAGGCCCGGTCTCCTCTCCCCAGCTATTCTTTGAGCGGCAGCCTGCTCGCCCTGACGCGCCAGGCCTGGGAGGAGGTGGGGCCTTTCGACGCAGGGTACCGGCTGTTCTTCGAGGAGACGGACTGGCTGCTGCGCGCCGAGCGCCGGGGCGTGCCTTCCTGGTATGTGCCGCACGCCGAGGCAGTCCACCTCTACAACCAGAGCGCCGGCCGCGAACCGCGGGCTCAGGGGTGGTTCGAGGAATCCGCCCGCCGCTTCCGGCGGCTCCACTACGGGGCGCCCTTCGCCGAGGCCCTGGAGTCTCTGGATGGCCGGCTGCCTCCGGTTCAGACGCCGTCCTTACCCTCCGTTCCCGGCGCCGGGCTCGACCTGTCCGGGCTGCCGTTCCCGCTCTGGGTGGAGGTGTCGCCTAATCCGGAAGGGTTCCCCGCGGCGGCCGAATTCCTGCGGGAGCCCCCCTCCGGCCCCTGGCGTCTACCACAGGAGGTCGAGGAGCGGCTGCCGGCGGGGACCACCCTGACTGTGCAGGTGACGGATGCCGCCGGCCGGGAGCTCTTCCGCGGCCGGCTGGAAGAGGAGCGCTGAGGTGCGCGTCACCTACGTCCTCGGCCTGCCCGAGCTGGGCGGCGGCTCCAAGGTGGTCTTCCACCACGCCGGCCTGCTGCGGCAGCGGGGGGACGAGGTGACCGTGCTCGGTGAGGGGCCGGAGCCGCGGTGGATCGACCTCGCCCGTCTCGGCGTCTCCTACCACGACCACACGGCGGGGGTGCCCCGCCTGCCGGCCCAGGACCTGGTGATCGCCACCTATTGGACGACGCTGCCGGTGGCGCGGAGCCTCGGCCTCGGTCCTCTGGCGCATTTCTGCCAGGGGTACGAAGGGGACCTCGCCCATCTGCGCCCAGTGTGGCCGGAGATCGAGGCCGTCTACGCCTGGCCGATGCCGGCGCTGGCGGTCTCGCCTCATCTGGTGGACTTCCTCCGGCAGCGCTTCGGGCGGGAGGGGCGGGTGGCGCCGCCGCCGCTCGATTCCCTGTTCCGGCCGGCTTGGCGGCTGGGGCCGAGGCGGCGGCCGTGGATCGCCGTGCCGGGGATCTTCGAGGCCGAGGTCAAGGACGTGCCGACCGGGCTGCGGGCAGTCCGGCGCCTGCGGGAGGCGGGGATCGCCGCCCGCGTGCTCCGTTTCTCGATCCTGCCGCAATCGCCCGAGGAGCGGGCCCTGCTTCCTGCGGAGCGCTATCTCGAGGCCGTGCCGCCGGCGGCGATCGCCAGGGCGCTACGGCGCTGCGACCTCCTCTTCCTGCCGTCGCGGGTAGGCGAGGGGTTCGGCCTTCCCTTGCTGGAGGCGCTCGCTTCGGGTGTGCCGGCGGTGGCCTCGCGCATCCCCTCGACCGTGGAGATGGCGGAGGAGGGCGCCGCCCTGGTGCCGGCGGGGGACGACCGCGCCTTTGCCGAGGCGGCCCGGGCTTTGCTTGGCGTACCCGCCGTCTGGCGGCGGGCGCGGGCGTTGGGGCTCCAGGCCGGTCAGGGGTTCCGGCCGGAGGCCGTGGCCCCTCGCCTTTACGAGGCTGTCGATTGGGCCCGGCAACGGGCCTCGCAACCGCAGGAGCTGAGATGAGCGAGAGCAGCATCGACCTTTCCGTCGTGGTGCCCGCCTACAACGAGGAAGGGCGGCTGGCACCCGGGCTCCGCCGGGCCGTGGAATACCTCCATCGTCGCGGCCGCCCCTTCGAGCTGCTGGTGGTCGACGACGGCAGCCGCGACCGGACGGTGGAGGTCGCCGCCGTTTTCGCCGGCGAGGGCGTGCGGGTGATCCGCCACGAGCGCAACCGCGGCAAGGGGGCGGCCGTGCGCACCGGGGTGGTCGCCAGCCGCGGCGCCAAGGTCCTGGTCTCGGACGCCGACTTCTCGACTCCCATCGAGGAGGTGGAGAAGCTCGAAGCTCAACTCGGCGAGGGCACGCCGCTGGCGATCGGCAGCCGTGGTGTGGCCAGCTCGCAGGTGCGACAGCATCAGCCGTTCTATCGCGAGATGATGGGGCGGACGTTCAACCTCATCATCCGGACGCTGGGGGTGCGCGGCATCCGCGACACGCAGTGCGGCTTCAAGCTGGCGGCGGGGGACGTGGGGCGGAGCCTGTTCTCGGCCCTCACCATCGAAGGCTTCGCTTGGGACGTCGAGCTGATCTGGCTGGCGCGGCGGCGTGGATACCGGATCGCCGAGGTCGGGGTGGTTTGGATCGACTCCCCCGATTCTCGGGTCGATCCCGTCCGCTCGTCGCTCTCCATGCTGCGTGATGTCGTGCTGATGCGGCTGCGGCACCGGGGCGAGCGGTGACCGTCTCCTTCCGGGCCACCACCGCCGGGGACCTCCCGTCCCTGGCAAGCTTCTTCGCCGGCCGCTTTGGCCACGTCTGGAGGCCGGAGGAGTGGACCTGGAAGTACCAAACGCTCCCGGGCGAGGCGCGGAGCCTGTTGGCAGTGGGTGAAGGTGGGGAGATCCTCGCCCACGCCGGAGCGCTCTGCCTGCCGGCCCGTTTGAAGAAGGGCGACGCCGGCATCTGGCAGCTCGTGGACTTCGCCGGCACCCCCGGGCGCCGCGGTCTGCGGCCGGCCCTGATCGAGCTCGGACAGCGGCTCCTCGCCGATCTGCCGCGCCCTGGCGACGCGCCCTGGATCTTCGGCTTTCCCAGCGAGCGCCATTTCCGGCTGGGGGAACGGGTCTTCGAGTACCAGCCCCTGACGGTCGTGGAGGAGCTGGGCGGCCCCTTGCCGGAGGGACCCGCTTCGGCCGGTGTGGCGATCGAGACGGGGGACTCCTGCGGCCCTTGGGCCGAAGCCGTGTGGGAAGCCTGTGGCGTTTCCGGCGTCCGCCGCTCCGCGTCCTTCCTCAACTGGCGCTACTACGCCCGACCCCACCGCTACTATCGCTTCTATCGCTTGCGCTCGGCGGGCGTCGAGGGCTTCGCAGTCTTCGCCTTCGTGGGCGAGGAGGCGTGGGCGGCCGAGCTGTGGTTGCCGCCGGGGGGTGAATGGTACCCTTCGCTGCTCGCGGTGGCAGCGGATCTGCGGTCGGCGGGTCTGCGATCCTGGCGCTTCTGGCCTGGTCGCTCGCTCGCCGGCCTCCAACTCGCGCCCACGGGCGAGCGCCGGTTCATCGGCTGCCGCGGGCGGAGCGGCGGTGAAGACCCGGTGGCGGCTGCCGCGGGCTTCCGTTTCGCCATGGGCGACTACGATCTCGTCTGAGGTTTGCGACCGGCGGCGGCGATGGTGGTCGCGGGGAGCCAGAGCTGGCGGTCGCGCAGGGAAGCCGGCATCCGGAGACCCAGCTTGTCGCCGATCAGGTCGAGGGAGAAGACGCTGGCGTAGGGGAGACTCTGCACTTCCCCGTAGCCGCTGCGACGCAGCAGCTCCGGCAGGGTTCGCCGGTCGAAGAAGGTGACGTGCTCCGGGATCTTGAAGAAGGGCCAGCGGTAGCGCATCAGGGGGCGCCAGAGGCTCCCCATGTCGGGGGTCGCGAGGACGAGCCAGCCGCCGGGGCGAAGGTGGCCGGCAAGGATGCGCAGGAAGCCCACGGGATCGTAGACGTGCTCGATGACGTGGATGACGGCGATGCAGTCGAAGAGCTCGCCCGCCGGGAGCTGCGCCGTGCCGCCCAGGATCACCCGGTCGGCCCGGCCGCGCGCCTTCTCCAGGGCGGCCGGCGAGTAGTCGGTGCCCGTGCGGTGCGCGAAACGGCTCCGCGCCTCGTCGAGGAAGAAGCCATAGGCGCATCCCACTTCGAGCAGCCGGCCGCCGGTCATCCCCCGCCGTTCGAGCTCGGCGAGGAAGCGGCGGAAGGTGGGACGCAGCGTCGGCTCCTGGGCCTGGTAGCTGGAGTAGCCGGCCGCGCCCCCTTCGAAGTAGGCGTCGTCCTCGTACTGCGCGTGCATGGCGGGCTCCGCCAGCCGCGGATGGAGGTACCAGAGCCCGCACCGCCGGCAGCGGGCGACGGCGTACGGGGGGAACACGTAGACGTTCTCATGGCGCTCCTCGCTGCCGCAGAGGGGACAGGGAGAGCGTTCGAGATCGGCGGCTGAGACCATGGGGAGCTCAAATCGGATGGGACTGGCGGCGCGGGCGACAGTGTACCTTCGGGAGGGGCGGCGGTGAACCCCGCCCTTCCCCTGCTCGCCCTCCTCTCGCTCGCTGGCCTTCTCTGGCGGCGGCGCGAGATCGGCATCGGCATTCCCCTGGCGGCCTGCGGTCTGGCGGGAATCGCGCTGCTGTGGCCGGCGCTCCGTCTCCCGGACGGCATCCCCAGCCCCTCGGCGACGCTGGCGGCGGAGGCTCCCTGGCAGGGGATCGCGAATCCGGCGGCGGGCAATCCCAACCTGCGGGACATCACCTGGCAGGTCGAGCCGTGGCTCCTCTTCCTCCGCCACGAGATGCGCGCCGGCCGGCTGCCGTTCTGGGATCCCCACCAGTTCTCCGGCAGCCCCTACTGGAGCAACGGCTCGGGTGCGCCGCTTTTCCCCCTCCACCTGCTCTTCGCCGCCCTCCCCTTGCAGCTCGGCTTCATCCTCCTGCCGTGGCTGCGGATCGTCATCGGCGGCTGCGGCGCCTGGATGCTGGCGCGCGAGCTGGGGCTCGGCCGGCCGGCCGCGCTCCTCGCCGCCCTGGTCTTCCCCCTCTCGGGGATGATCACCAGCTTCGTCCTCTTCCCCATGGGGAACACCCACGCCCTGGTGCCGTGGGTGCTCCTCGCCGTCGAGCGCCTGGCGAACGGCCGTGGGAGCTGGACTGGCCTCGCCCTGGCCGGCGGTCTCCAGCTCCTGGGGGGGCACCCTGAGACCCCCGTGTTCACGGCGCTCCTCGCCGGGATGTACCTGCTGGCCCGCGGCTGCGAGCGCGGGCGCTGGCTCGCGGTTTGGGGGCAGCTCGCCGCGGGGTGGGCGGCGGCGGTGGCGATCAGTGCTGTTCACATCCTCCCCCTTTACGAGACGCTCACCCGCAGCGGCAAGTGGATGCACACCACGCCCTCGCCGCCTGCGCCCCTCGCCGCCGTGGCCGGCGCCCTCCTGCGGGCCGTGCTGCCCGACGCCCTCGGCAATCCGGCCGACGGCACCTGGTGGGGTCCCTACAACTACGCCGCCACGGCGGTCTATGCCGGCGCCCTGACGATCCCCTTCGCCGCCGCCGGCCTGGCCGCGGCCCGCGGCGACCGCCGCTGGCGGGGGATCGCGGTGATGACCCTCTTCGCCCTGGTGGGGGCCTATCACCTCTTCGGCATGGGGACGGTGCTCTATGCCCTGCCGGTGGTGAGCCGGGGGCTGCATCACTACATGAAATTCGGCCTGGAGCTAGGGCTCGCGCTACTGGCCGCCGCCGGCTGCGAGCGGTGGCTCGCCGGCAAGGGACGGGGGATTCTGGTCGGCTCCGCCCTGGTGACGGTCCTTCTCGCCCTTGCGGCTTGGCGCTTCGCAGCGGACTGGCGGCAGTACGGCCTCCTGGGGAGCGAGGCCGCCTGGATCGCGGGGATCGGTGGCCTGGCCATTCTCCTCGCCCTCTCCCTCCTCCTGCCGGAGCGCCGCCGCTGGACGGTGTGGCTCTTCCTCCCCGCTCTCATGGTGATCGATCTCGTGGCGGCCCACGGCCGCACCAATCCTGGCCTGCCGGTGGGGAAGCTCTATCCGCAGACCGGCGCCGTCCGCTTCCTCCAGGGAAAATCGGAGCGGGTCGCGGGGCTGGGAACGGCGCTCCACCCCGATGCGGCGATGGTCTACGGTCTCTATGACGTACGTGGCGACAGCCCGGTGAAGCTCCAGCGCTACGACCGCGTCTACGCCCAGATGGGGGCCGGTGATCCCGTCTACTTCCAGCCCATCCGCGACTGGCGGAGCCCCTGGCTCGACCGGCTGGGCGTGCGCTGGGTGGCGGCCGGCCCGTCCGAGGAGGCGCCACCGGGGCTCGGCTGGACCCTGGCCTATGCCGGCACGGACGCCCGCGTCTACGAGCGCCCCACCTTCATGCCGCTCGCGCGCTTTACGACCGGGGCTCAAGGAGAGGTGAAGATCGAGGAGCGGAGCCCGGGGTTCTGGGCCTTGAGCTTCGACGCCGCGTCCGCGGGGAAGCTCGCCGTGGCCGAGACCTGGGACCCCGGTTGGAAGGGGACCCTGAACGGCAAACCCGTGCCGGTCGAGCCCTTCCGCAGCATCCTCCTGGGGGTGTCCGTGCCGCCCGGCCCCGGACGTATCGAGTTGCGATACCATCCGGAGGGCTTCGCCGCAGGGATGGTTTCGAGCCTGCTGGGCCTTGCCGCCGTGGGTTTGGGCTCGCTCTGGCAGCGGCGCAGGGCCGCCGCGAGCCTCTCATGAGATCCCGATGAACGAACCGCTCCAACCGCCGGGCTGGACCGAGCGCGTCCGCGCCGCGAGCGCCCTCGTCCTCGCTCCTCACTACGACGACGAGGTGCTGGGATGTGGCGGCCTGATCGCTCAGCTCGCCGCCGCGGGCGCCGTGGTGCGCGTCCTCTTCCTTACGGACGGCAGCGGGGGAGGGGAGGAGGTGGCGGACCGGGAAGCCTACGCCCGCCGTCGGCGCGAGGAGGCGGCGCGGGTGAGCGAGATCCTGGGGCTCGCGGGCTGCGATCATCTGGGCCTTCCGGACGGCGCCCTCGACCGCCACCTCGACGCGGCGGAGCAGGGGATCCGCCGGGCGATCTTCACCCAGCGCCCGGACCTCCTCCTCGTTCCCTCGCCGCTGGAGGTCTCCCGCGATCACCGCGCCGCCTTCGCCGCCCTCCACCGCCTGCTGGCGCCGGTGCGCGCCGGGGACAATCCGGAGCCGCTCCGCGACCTGCGCATCTTCCTCTACGAGGTCAACCACCCGGGCCACCCGGACCTGCTGGTCGACGTCAGCGCCGAGCAGGAGCGCCTGGCGCAGGCCATGGCCGCCTATGCCAGCCAGGAGGAGCGCCACCCTTACTGGAACGCGGGGCTGGGGCTGCGTCGCTTCCGCACTTTGAGTCTCGGCCCCGGGGTGGAGCTGGCCGAGGCCTACCGCCGCCTGCGGAGCGAGGACTTCACCACCCGCAGCCCGGCCCAGCTCATCCGTCACCTGGGCGGCCTTTCTGAAGGGGCCGAGGTGCAGGAGGGGCCACGGATCTCCGTCGTCGTCCGCACCCGCAACCGGCCGGAGCTGCTGGCCGAAGCCTTGGAGAGTCTCGCCGCGGGCGACTACCGCCGGGCCGAGGTGGTGCTGGTCAACGACGGCGGCGCCCCGCCGTCCGTGCCCGAGGGGTACCCCCTCTCCGTCGTGCGCGTGGACCTCGCCCAGACCCAGGGGCGCGCCGCCGCGGCGCAGGCCGGGGTGACCGCCGCCACCGGCGAGTACGTGGCCTTCCTCGACGACGACGACCTCGCCACGCCCGAGCACCTCGCGACCCTGGCCGGCCTGGTGAGCGCCGCGGGCGTGCGCGTCGCCTACACCGATGCCGCCGTGGCCGTCTACGAGCTCGCCGCCGGCGGCTGGGTCTGCCGCGAGCGGCGGCTCCCCTACAGCCGCGATTTCGATCCCGACGTGCTGCGGCTGGACAACTACATCCCCTTCAACACCCTGCTCATCGAGCGCCGGCTGTTCGCCAAGGCCGGCCCGTTCGACACCTCCCTGCCGTTCTTCGAGGATTGGGACTTCCTGATCCGCCTGTCGGCGCTCACCCCGTTCCACCACCGCGCCCAGGTCACCTGCGAGTACCGGCACTTCCGGGGGGGCGGCCATCACGTCTTCGGCGAGCGCCCGCGGGAGCGCAGCGATTTCCTGGAGGTGAAGGCCCGGGTGCTCGCGAAGCACGCCGCCAAGCTGGGGCCGGACGTGCTGGCGCGGGCCGTCGATACCCTGCGCGCCGAGCTGGTGGCGGAGCGCGAGGGGGCGGCGGCCGCCCGGCGGGAGATCGCCTCGCTTCAGGACGACCTGGCGTGGCGCCAGGCCGAGCTCGCCGCGCGCCAAGCGGACTTCTCTTCCCTGGAGCGGAGCCACGCCAATCTCTCCAAGGAATATTTCGCGCAGGCCGCCGAGCGCGCCCGGCTGGAGGAGCGCTACCACGCCCTGAACGGCGAGGCCACGGCCCTGCGCGACGGCCAGGGGAAGATGACGGCCGACGTCCAGCGCCTCTACGACCAGGAAGGGAAGCTGCGCGCCGCCATCGACGAGCAGACGGCCCATCTCGGCCGCACCTACGCCGAGATCGAGCGCCTGAACGGGGTGATCCAGGAGATGGAGGCGACCCGCGCGTGGCGGCTGCGCTCCTGGCTGCAGCGGCGTCCGTCATGACCCGCATCGCCCTTCTTTCGAGCGAGCCGGTCCGCGCTCGCATGGCCGGGATCGGCATCCGCTACCTGGAGCTCGCCCGCCGGCTTCCGCGAGCGGGGATCGACGTGGTCCTCCTCTCGCCCGCGGCGCCGGAGGAGACGGCGGCGCTCGGCGGCCTCGGAGGCATCGAGATCCACCGCTTCGAGCGCGGGCGCCTCGCGGTGGTGCTCGGCCACTGCGACGGCGCCGTGGCCCAGGGGCAGCTCGCCAACGACCTCCTGCTGGAGATGCCGGGGCTGCCGGTCGCCATCGACCTTTACGATCCTTGGCTGATCGAGAACTTCGCCTACTTCGAGACCTTGGGGCTCGATCCCTACCGCAACGACCACGCCACCTGGGGATTGCAGATGGCCCGCGGCGACTTCTTCCTCTGCTCGTCGGAAGAGCAGCGCACCTTCTATCTCGGCTTCTTGACCGCCGCCGGCCGCGTCAATCCCGAGCGGATCGCGGGCGATCCGGACTTGGCGACCCTCATCGCCCCCGTTCCCTTCGGCGTGCCGGAGAAGCTTCCCCCTCACCGCGCGGCGCTCTCCCCGCGCGCCCCCGGCGAGCGGCGCCTCCTCTTCGGCGGGCTCTACGACTGGTACGACCCGTGGACCCTTCTCGAGGCTCTGGAGCGCCTCGACCGGCCAGTCGGGCAGAGCTGGACGCTCCTCTTCCTCCGTAATCCCAATCCGGAGAACACCCCCCAGCGCCTCTTCGCCCGCGTCGAGGCCCGCTGCCGTGAGCTTGGCTGGTGGGGGAAGCAGGTGCAGGCCCTGGACTGGTTACCTGCCGAGCGGCGTTACGACCTGCTGCGCGATGTGGACCTCCTGGTGGCTCCCCACCGTCCCAGCCTGGAAACCCGCCTTTCCCTGCGCACCCGCTTCCTCGACGCGCTGGCCGCGAGCTGCCCGGTGGTGACCAGCGAGGGGGGAGCCATGAGCCGGCTCCTCGCGGAGCACCGCGCCGGCTGGGTGGTGCCGCCCGGGGACGCGGAGGCCCTGGCGAGCGCCCTAGCCGAAGCCCTCGATGCTCCGGATGCGCGCCAGGAGGGAGCTCGCCGTCTCGCGGCCTGCTTCCATTGGGAGCGCGTGCTGGCGCCGCTCGTCGCCTTCTGCCGCGATCCACAAGTGGACGAGACCAAGGAGCGTTTCGGCCAGCGGCTGGCCACGATCGCCCCGCCGGACCGCCTCGCCTTCCGCCTGCGCCGCCGCCTGCGCCGCCTCGGTTCCTCGGGAGGAGGCGCGTGACCCCTCTGAAGAAGGTCACGGTGGCGATCCTCTCCTGGAACGGCCGGCATCACCTGGAGACCTGCCTGGAGGCCCTGGCCGGCCAGCACGATCCGGGGGTGGATTGGGAGGTTCTCGTGCTCGACAACGGCTCGACGGACGGCACCGCCGCCTGGATGCGCGAGCGCTGGGAGCGGGATTCCCGAGGGCATCGGGTGCGCCTCCTCGAGAGCCCCGTGAACCTGGGCTTCTGCGGCGGCAACAACCGGTTGGCCGAGGCGGCGGAGGGCGATGCCGTCGCGCTCTTGAATAACGACACCCGGCCGGAGCCTGGCTGGCTCGGCGCTCTGGTGGAGGCCCTCGGCTCGGCGCCTCCGGACGTGGCCGCCGTCTCCGGCAAGATTGTGAGCTGGGCCGGCGATCGCCTGGATTTCGGCCGCGGCCTCATGACCTTCGACGGCCACGCCTTCCAGCTCGACTTCCGCCGCCCTTTGGAGAAGGCCCGGGTGCCGGCCGCCGGCGACGAGCTCGCCTTCGCCTGCGGTGGCAACATGCTCGTCCGCCGCGCCTCGTTCCTCGCGGCGGGCGGCTTCGACGAGGATTACTTCGCCTACCTGGAGGACGTGGACTTGGGCTGGCGCCTGTGGTCCGGCGGCGAGCGGATCGTCTTCGCCCCGGAGGCCACCATCCACCATCGCTCAGGGGCCACCAGCGACCTGCTGGGACTCTACAACCGCGGCTTCCTCTTCGAGCGCAACGCCTTCCTGACCGCCTACAAGAACTACGAGCCCGGCCTCTGGGAGCGGATCTTGCCGGCCGTGATGCTGACCCTGACCTCGCGCACCCAGGCGCTCCTCGAAAGCAACCCCGGAGCCGAGATCCTGCGCATCGACCCTTACGCCGGCCACATCGCCAACACGGCGGGGAAGGGAGGCGCCCCCGCTCCTCCCTCTCCCCCGATCCTTGACCTGCCGCCTGCCACCACCTGGGAGGGATTCAAGATCCGCTGGCGTGGCTACGGCCCCCGGGAGCTCTTGCGCCGGGGTTTGAGAAAGCTGGGAGGAGGAGCGCCGCCGTCCCCGGCGATCCCAGCCGTTTTGGCCGAGCCCCCGCGCCTTACGGACGAGCGCACCGTAGCCCAATTTCGGGCGACCCACTGGCTCCTGGGCCACCTTGACTCCGCCGCCGAGCGCCGCGCCGCCGCCCAGAAGCGCCGCCGCCGTTCCGATCGAGAAATCTTCGAGCGCTTCCCCGTCTACCTCGTCCCCACCTATCCCGGCGACCAAGCCCTCTTCGCCTGCGCGGGATTCCGGACCTGGCTGCCGGACGACCTTCCCGTGATCGAAGCCCGGCTGGAGGAGATCATGGAGATGGGGTGATGAGGGGCTTGGGGGCTGCGGCCCTCACTCCGCCCGCAGCACCTCGATCGGCCGCCGTTCCAGCGCCCGGTAGCTCGCGGCGAGGCCGGCCAGGACGGCGAGGACGACCGTGCCGGCGAGGGCCACGGCCAGGGAGATGGGGTCGAGCTGCCAGGGGATCTGGAAACCGCGGGTGATCACGCCGTAGGCGAGCGCCGTGCCGCCCATGGCGCCGATGCCACCGGCCACCAGGCCGATCAAAGCGTACTCGGCGGCGAAGGTGGCCGCCACACCGCGGCGGGTCATCCCCAGGGTCTTGAGCAGCGCCACCTCCCGCCCGCGCCGGGCCGAGCCGGCGCTGATCGCTCCGGCCAGGATGGCGACTCCCGCCAGCACCGTGAAGCCGCCGAGGAAGCGGATCCCCAAGCTGATCCGCTGCAGGACTTTGAGGACCTTCTCCAGGATCTCGCGGATGCGCAGCAGGGTGACGTTGGGGTAGCGGGCGGCCAAGGCGTCCTGCGCCCGCTGCTCGCCCCCTTTGGGAAGGCGCGCCACGGCGAGCCGCAATTGCGGAGCCGAATCCAGCACCCCGGGCTCCACCACCAGGAAGAAGTTGATGCCGAAGGTCTGCCAGTTCACCGTCCTGATGCTGGTGACCTCGAGGTCGATGGGCACGCCCTGGACGTCGAAGCTCAGCGTCGAGCCCACTTTCACCCCCAGGCCCTCGGCGAATTCCTTCTCGACGCTCACCTCGGCCCGCGCGGGATCGCTCCACAGGGCGCCGGCGACGATCCGGTTGTCCTTCGGCAGCTCCTTCATATAGGTGAGGCGCTGCTCGCGGCTGAGCCCCCAGCGGCGATTTCCCCCCTCCCGC
The DNA here is from genome assembly GCA_036275055.1 of Thermoanaerobaculia bacterium. Lineage (GTDB taxonomy): Bacteria > Acidobacteriota > Thermoanaerobaculia > Multivoradales > UBA5704 > DATARR01. The sequence continues at coordinate 85,218 of DASUEN010000276.1, read as the reverse complement.
TGGTGCTGCACCAGCTCCTCCACCTTGACCCCGTCGATGGCCGCGAGCCGGGCCATGATCACCGGCACCGACTCGACGCCGGTGGCGCCCGAGTCGTGCAGCAGCTTCTCGACTCCCGGCCACTGCGCCGGCTGAATGTCCACGAGGAAGGCGCTGGGGGCGTTGGCCGGTATCTCCGCCGAAAGCTGGGCGGCGAGCCGCTGCTGAACGAGCGACATGCCGAGGACCACCAACACTCCGAGCCCGAGGGCGACGATGGCGCTCCCCCCCGCCGCACCCGGCCGGGCAAGGGCGGCGAGACCCTGGCGCAGCCAGAGGGTGGCGAAATCCCGTGGCAGGCGGCGCACCAGCCAGGTTACCAGGAAGGCGGCGCCGGCGAGGAAGGCCGTCACCAGCGCCACGCCGCCCGTGAACTGGGCGCCCTGGAAGGCGGAGCGGGACTGGAGGGCGGCCATCCCCCAAACGCCGAGGGCCAAAGCCAACACCGTGGCCGCCGTCACCCAGCGATGGCGCGGGAGGGGCTCGGCGTCGCGCCGCAGCACACGGGCCGGGGGAACGCGCAGCACGGCCGAAAGCGGTGGCAGGCTGAACAGCAGGGCGACGCCCACCCCCAGCAGCAGGCCGCGCAGGAGGGCCACCGGCTGCCAGGGATCGATCAGCTCCGCCGGGATGAGATCGGGGAAGAGGCGTGGCAGAATGAGCTGCACGATGGCCCCGGCCACGATCCCCACCGTGCTGCCGGCGAGGCCCAGCAGCACCGTCTGCGCCAGGTAGAGGGGGAAGATCTCGCGCGGGCGCAGCCCCAGGCACTTGAGCACGGCGATGGCGTCCATGCGGCCGGCGAGCCAGGCGCGCACGCTCTGGGCCACGCCGATCCCCCCTACGAAGAGGGAGAGCAGGGCCACCAGGCCGAGGAAGCGCTCGATCCGCGCCAGGTTCTCGCGCAGCGCCGGCTGCGCCTGGCGGTAGGTCTCGACGCGGAAGGCGTCTCCCGGCGGTAGGGCGCGCCTCAGCCGCTCGGCCGCGTCGCTCAAGTCGAAGCGGGACGACCGTTCGGGCATCTTGAACAGGGCGCGGTAGGTGATGCGGCTCCCCTGCCCATTGAGCGAGGTGCGGGCGAACCCTGCCCCGGTGAGGAAGACGCGGGGACCGAGCGTGAAGGAGATGCTCACCCGGTCCGGCTCCGAGATCACGGTGCCGGCGACGCGGAACGGCTGGCCGCCGATCTGGATCTCCTCCCCCACCTTGCGCCCGAGCTTGGCCAGCAGCTCCGAGGCCACCACCGCCGTCTGGGGGGTGAGCAGCTCGTGGAGCGGGCGGGCAGGGCGCAGCACCAGCTTGCCGTAGAAGGGGTAGACGCCGTCCACGATCTTGAGCTCCACGAGCTGGCTGGGGCCGGGCCGGCCGCCAGTTCCCGGCACCGAGGCCACGGTGACCGTCTCCTTGAGGTTCGTGCGCTGGACGCCGGGGAATTCCTTGATCGCCTCGCCCACCTCGGGGGGGATCGGCCGGTTGCCGCGCACCACGAGGTCGGCGGCGAGGAGCTGGCGGGCCTCGCGGCGGATCCCCTGCTCGAGGCTGGCGGAGAGGCCGGCCACGGCCACCACGGCCGAGACTCCCACCGCCAGGCAGACAATGAAGAAGGTCAGCCGGCCGCGCGAGCCGCGGGACTCCCGCAGCAGGGTACGGACGAAGAATCCCGGGCTCAAGCGGACGCTCCGGCCTCCGCGGGCACGGGTGTATTGGTGGGCTCGGGCCGCTCGTCCCGTTCCACCCGGCCGTCGAGGAGGTGGATCCGGCGATCGGCGAGGGCAGCCACGGCCGGGTCGTGGGTCACCAGCACCAGGGTCGTGCCCTCCTGGCGGCGCAGCTCGACCAGCAGCTCCAGGACCTTCCTCCCCGTGGCGCCGTCCAGGTTCCCGGTGGGCTCGTCGGCGAGGAGGATGGGCGGCCGGGCCGCGAAGGCGCGGGCGAGGGCCACCCGCTGCTGTTCGCCGCCGGAGAGCTGGCTCGGGTAGTGGTGGCCGCGCCCTTCGAGGCCGACGGCGGCGAGCAGCTCATTGGCCCGCCGCACCGGGTCGGGCTGGCTCAGCAGCTCGATGGGGAGGAGCACGTTCTCCCGCGCCGTCAGGTTGCCGAGGAGCTGGAAACTCTGGAAGACGAAGCCGATCTTGTGCCGGCGCAGGAGGGCGAGATCGTCCTCGGACATCGCCTCGATGGGAGTGCCGTCGATCCACACCTCGCCCGAGGTGGGGCGGTCGAGACCGGCCATCAGGGCGAGGAGGGTCGACTTGCCGCTCCCCGAAGGGCCGAGGACGGCGGCGAACTCACCCGCCTGAAAGGAGAGGTCCACCCGGTCCAGGATGGTGAGCTCCCGGCCGCCGGAGGGGAGCCTGCGGGTGAGTTGGCGCAGCTCGATGCGTGGACTATTCATGGGAACGAGCGCATGGAAATAAGAGGACGGGGTTGCGGTTTTCTCAAGTGGGATGAATGACTCTACGTGGCGAAAGCTGGCAACCCTCACCTTCGTTCTCCTTATTCCCCTGGCCGGCGCCTGCGGCCAGCGGGTCTCCGGCGACGGCGCGGCCGCCGCGCGCCCAGCTCCAGCGGCAGCGCCTGCCTCGGCCGCCCCTTCCTCTAGTACCCAGACGGCGCAGAAGCTGCCGGTGGTCGTCTTCCTGGGCGACAGTCTCACCGCGGGACTGGGCCTGAACGAGGACCAGGCCTATCCGGCGGTCCTCGGCAGGAAGCTCGCCGACGAGGGTCACCCCGTACGGGTGATCAACGCCGGCGTCAGCGGCGACACCACGGCCGGCGGCCTCTCGCGCCTGGACTGGCTCCTGAAGCAGCGCCCGGACGTCGTCGTCGTGGGCCTGGGCGGCAACGACGGCCTGCGCGGCCTCCCCGTGGACGAAATGGACCAGAACCTGCGGGAGATCGTCCGCCGCTCCCAGGCTGCCGGCGCCCGCGTCCTCCTCCTGGGCCTACGGCTCCCCCCCAACTACGGCCCGGACTACACCGCCCGCTTCGCCGCCCTCTATCCGAAGATCGCCCAGGACCTGAACGTCCCTCTCGTCCCCTTCATGCTGGAAGGAGTGGGCGGCATCACCACCCTCAACCAGGCGGATGGCGTTCACCCCACGGCGGCCGGGCAGGAGATTGTGGCGAGGAACGTGTTGCCGTATCTGGAGAAGGTGTTCGAGCAGTCTGAGGCTCCGGCGAGGACGGCCGCAAAAAAGTGATGGCGTCAATCAGGTCTAGGTGATATCATTTCCATCATGGAGCCCGGCGTCTTCGCTGGGAGCCGTCCCGGGAGGCACACCCATGGACAGAAATCCGCCGAGCCAGCTCGAGAGGGTACGGACCCTTCACCGTGTGATCCTGGCAGGGTTCGGCGCTCTGATGAATGCGCGGAGCGAAGGCGGCAAGGACCTCTTCAAGGCGCTGGTGGAGAAGGGTAAAGAAATGGAGGCTCTCGGCACGGCGGCGGAGCGATCGGGGGAGTCTGAAGCGGAGTCTGCTCTCGCCGAGGAGAGTCGGGAGCTCTTTGCCTATGCGGCCGTGCTCGAAAGGTTGCTACAGCAGCACCGGACGTTCGAGAGGATGATCGACGCCATGCTTCCTGACACCCCATTGCCCACTCCGCCGGTGGTCCTGCAGGCGCGGCGCAACGCTGAGGCGAGGGAAAAACTGATCCTGGAATTCGGAGTGTTGAGCAGCGCCGACATCGCTTCGCTTGCAGGTTCTCAAGCGAAGAACAAGGCTTCCCTGGCGAACCGTTGGAAACAGGAAGGCCGGATTTTCTCGGTCCCGCATCGCGGTGGGGTGTACTTTCCTGCTTACCAGTTCGGTGAGAAGGGGCAGCCGCTGCCAGTGATCGGCCGGGTGCTCGGTACCCTTGGCGGCCAAAGTAAAGACTGGGAGCTCGCCCTCTGGTTCACATCGGGCAATGGCTGGCTCGACGGACGCCGCCCGGTTGACCTGCTGGTCACTGAACCGGATGAGGTCGCGCAAGCAGCAGAACGTGAGGCGGAGGGGCTTTTCTTCTGACACGCGTTCCCGAGCCGCCCGAGCCGGCGACTCTCGATCCTCTTGTCGAGACCTGGCCGGCCGGCCGCGGATTTGTGCGCTGCCATGACGGCAGCTTCGGAGCGACCGAATTCAATCCGGGGTTCGGCCATGGCCGCTTCCACCCCTTCCTGGACTCGCATGGCAAGGTCGTACCCACCCTCTACGGCGCCAGCAACCTCGACGGGGCGTTGTCAGAGAGTATCTTCCACAACGCGCCTTTGCGCGGGCCCGACAGAGCCATTCGCCGTTCGACCCTGAAACCGATGCAGGTCTCCACCGTGGCGTCGCGGCGGGATCTGAACCTAATCCAGCTCTATGGGCATGGGCTGGGCAGACTGGGAGTCAGCCGCGCCGAGCTGGTCGACTCGGAAATCCGTCATTACGCTAGGACGGCAGCGTGGGCCGCGGCCCTCCATCTACGGCTCGAGAGAGCCGATGGGCTGATCTGGGTGTCACGGAAATTCGACACCTCTTTCGCCATGGTTCTTTTTGGGGATCGCATCCTCCGGGGCGACTTGGAGGTGATCGATTCTCCCCTGCCGCTTTTCGTCGGGGATGGCTATGCCGAGGTTCAACGAGTGGGCGAACTGGCCGGTATCACGATTCTGGATTAGCCCCATCCTCCTTTCTCCGGAGACCGGATCGAGGGCTGCGTTGCAAGGGGTAGAAAATCCCTGGTCTCTCTACTTCAGCCCCGGATTCGACGACGGAAGCGGAGTCAGCAGGCCGGGAGTGTATTTGCGGGTTCTCTCCCCACGGCGATGTACGCCGATGTACAGATGGATGGACAGGTGCCCTCCGGGTCTGAGAGAATGGCGGCATGCGCGAAACCACCTTCACCGAGCTGAGGAACCACGCTAAGACCTTTTTCGACGCCGTCGAGGGCGGCGAGACCGTCCGCGTGTACCGCAACGGCCAGCCGGTCGCGGACATCGTTCCGGTCAAAGCGGCGATGCCGGCTTGGAAGAAGCCGCCCCAGACCCGGCTCTCTCTGGGCAGTCTGAGCCTCAGCGACGAGATCCTGGCTGACCGCAACGAGAAGCGATGAGGGTCTTTTTCGACACCTCCGCGCTGACCAAGCGCTATGTCGAGGAAGAGGGATCGGAGCAGGTGAGGGCTCTCTGCGCTGCGGCGGATGCCCTTGGGGTCATCGTCGTACCCGAGCTGATCTCGACTTTGTGCCGGCTGGTGCGCGAGGGCAGACTTTCCTCGGGGGACTACCGGAGACTCAAATCCGCTGTGCAGGCCGACCTTTCCGACGCCGATCTCTGTGACCTCTCCCAAGAGGCCTTCGAGCAGGCCCTCCGCTGCCTGGAACGTCATCCCCTGCGGACGCTCGACGCCCTTCATGTTGGGAGCGCTCTCATCTACCAGCCGGACCTTTTCGTCTCTGCGGATCGCCGTCAAGCCGAGGCAGCCGACCTTGAAGGACTTACAGTGGTGGACCTCTCCCATTGATCGGCGGGCATGCGCCTGCCGATGATCACGGTTCAGGAACAGCGTCCTCCTCCCCCTTCGCCGCCTCCCACAGCGCGTCCATCTCCTCCAAGGTCGCCTGCGCCGCCGTCTTCCCCTGCGCCGCCAGGCCCTGCTCGATTCTGGCGAAGCGGTGGCGGAACTTGCGGTTGGTGCCAGCGAGGGCGGCTTCGGGGTCGACGTCGAGCTTGCGGGCGAGGTTGGCGAGGGTGAAGAGGAGGTCTCCCACCTCTTCGCGCACCGCCGCCTTGTCGCCCTGGGCTAGGGCCTCCCGCACCTCGGCGATCTCCTCGTCGGCCTTGGCGAGGACGGCGGCGGCGTCGGGCCAGTCGAAGCCCACGCCGGCCGCCTTCTGGGTCAGACGATAGGCGGCGAGGAGGGCGGGGAGGGAGGTGGGGACGCCCGAGAAGAGCGACTCCCGCTTCGGCTCGCGGGCGAGCTTGCGCCGCTCCCAGGCCTGGCGCACGGCCTCGGCGTCGGCGAGCACCTCGCCGCCGAAGACGTGGGGATGGCGCTCCACCATCTTCCGGTAGACGCCGTCGATGACCTGTGAGAGGCTGAACGCTCCGGCTTCTTCGGCGAGGCGGCCGATGAACGCGGCCTGGAAGAGGAGGTCGCCCAGCTCTTCGGCCAGCTCCTCCCAGTCGCCGGAGTCGATGGCCCCGGCCAGCTCGTGCGCCTCCTCCAGCAGGTAGGCGCGGACGTCGGGCAGGCTCTGCTCGCGGTCCCAGGGGCAGCCGTCCGGAGCGCGGAGGCGGGCGACGAGGTCGACGAGCTTCTGGAGGTTCGGGGTTTCAGGCATGAGGTCACCTATCGCTCGCCGCGCCAGCTTGCTACGATCTTGAAATCCTGTCGCGACCGGCAAGAAAGGAGCAGCGGTTCGAAGTGGCGAACGAGAAGAAGGAGATCAAGGTCACCGACAAGCGGATGTTCACGTCCGACGGCAAGCTGCGGGAAGAGTACCGTTTCCTCGACGAAAAATCGACCGCGGCTCCCGCGGCAGAGCCGCCGGCTGCGCCAGCCCCCGCGCCTCCCCCCGCTTCTCCCCAGGCAGCCCCCGAGGCGCGCCGGCCGGAGCCCCCGCGGCCGGCCGGGCCCGGCCCCCAAGTCGAGATGCCGCCGGCCATGCCCCCCGAGCTGGGCGGCCCCAGCTTCTTCGACCTGGTGGCCATGCTCGCCGAGGCGGTCCCCATCTACCTGGGGGACGCACGGCTGCCGGACGGCCAATCGGCGGAGAACCTCGAGATGGCGCGCTTCCACATCGACCTGATGGACGTCCTGCGGCAGAAGACTCTGGGGAACGTGACGGCCGAGGAGTCCGCTTTCCTGGAGGACCTGCTGTATCGTCTGCGGGTCCGCTATGTTCAGAAGAGCCGCTGATCGATCGCTCCGGGGGTGGCGCCAGGCCGCAGTCGCGGCGCTGGCCGCCCTCGGTTTCCTGTTCACGGCTCCCGGTGCCCAGGGAGCGTCCGTCTCCTCCTCGCAGGTGACCGGGGTCGAGATGACTCCCCAGGTGCGCCAGACCCTGAAGCAGATCGAGGAGCAGTGGCTCCAGTGGGTCGTGCAGAAGAACCCGGCGCAGGCCAAGGCGGCGGTCAACGACCTAATGTCGACGGCCCACCAGCTCGGGATGACCCGCCTGCCGGACCTTTCGGCGGGGGCCGTGGCGCAGGCGGTGCAGGCGGCGCGCCAGAAAGACTTCGACCGCGCCCGCTGGTCCCTCGACGCCGCCGAGCAGTTCGACTCCAACCGGCCGGAGACGGCGTTCGCCGAGGCCCAGGTGAAGTGGCTGAAACGCGACGTCCCGGGGGCCGTTTTCGCCTGGCTGAGCGCCTATCCCCGCCTCTTCCAGCACCCATTGGAGCGCTACCTGTGGCTCCAGAACCTGGGCGTCTGGGTGCTGGTGCTGCTGCTGGTGAGCGGCGGCCTCTTCGTGGCGGTGCAGATGGTGGTCCGCGGGCATGCCCTGTTCGGGGACCTGGCGAACACCTTCGCCCGCCGGCTGCCGCGGCCGGTGGCGCTGGGGCTCGCCGCGGTGGTCCTGCTCTGGCCCCTGGTCCTCCCCTTCGGGCCGCTCTGGCTCGCCCTCTACTGGTCGGTCCTCCTCTGGGGATACGGCTCGGCGAGCGAGCGCGCCGTGCTCATCGCCCTCTGGCTGCTCTTGGGAGTCACGCCGCTGGTCATCGACTTCCAGCGGCGGTACGTGGGAGTGGAGCTTTCGCCCCCCGCCCAGGCCATGCAGAGCCTTCAGCAACACCGCCTCTACGGCAGCCTGTTCTCCGACCTCGGAGTGCTGCGTTCCGTGCTGCCGGACAACGTCGCCGTCAAGCACCTGTTGGCGGACGTCCACCGCTCGCTCAACCAGTGGGAGCTCGCGCGCGCCCTCTACCGCCAGGTGTTGGAGAAGGAGCCGGGGAACACGGCCGCGCTGATCGACCTCGGAGCCTACGCCTACCTCAAGGGGGACTTCAGCGGCGCCATCCAGAGCTTCCAGAAGGCGGCGGAGGCCGATCCGCACAGCGCCGCCGCCGAGTTCAACCTGAGCCAGGCCTACTCCGACTCGTACCTGTTCGACGAGTCGAAAGTCGCGCTCGCCAAGGCGCAGGAGATCGACGGCTCGCAGGTGCAAGCCTGGATGTCCCAGTCGCAGCGGGTGGTGCCGGTGCCCGGAGGGTTCGCTCGCATCCCGGAGATCCGCCGCGCCCTGCAGGCCACCTGGCACGGCGGGGAGGACCGCAACGGCGGCTCGACCCCGCTGCGCCGGGGGCTCTCGCCGTTCGTCGCCTTGAGCCTGATCCTCCTCGCCGTGGCCCTCCATCTGGCGCGGCGGCCGTTCGGCTACCACGAGCGGACGGGGGACGTGGTGGCGGAGGGAGCGTTCGACCGCTGGGCCCGCGTCTTCCTGCCGGGTCTCGCCTCCGCCGAGATCGGCGAGGGGGGGAAGTCGTTCCTGGCCATCCTCCTCATCACTGCCCTGCTGATGCTGCCACAGCTCGGAAAGATCGGAGTTCGCATCCCTTGGCGGTATGATCCTGGAAACACCGCGTCCTGGATCGTAGCGATCCTGGGTCTCTTGCTTTATCTCGGGTTGCGCCTCCGGCGGGAGCTGCGCGACGCAGTCTAAAGCCGCCCGCGCGAGCGGTGCGGCCGAGGGGCCGTGCTCATGGCCGTTGAGGGTACCCTAGACCTCTTCAAGCTCCCGGAGATCCTGCAACTGATCTCCCAGCAGCGGAAGACCGGCATCCTGACGGTTCAGGGGCAGCAGGACATCGTCGCCATCTCTTTCCTGAACGGGCGCATCGTCGCCGCCGACGCCCTCAGCCAGACGCTGGAGGAGGGCCTCGCCCAGGTGCTGGTGAAGGAGGGGATGATCTCCGCCTCCGACCTCCACCGCGCCGCCGCCGAGCATCAATCCGCCGGCGGCCGGTTGATCGACCTGCTGGTGGAGCGGCGCTATCTGGAGCGGGCGCAGCTCCTCCAGGCGCTGCGCCTCCAGACCTGGCGGCTGCTCGAGCAGCTCCTGCGCTGGAACGAGGGGGACTTCAAGTTCTACAGCGGCGACGAGGTCTCTTTCGAAGAGGGGTTCAACCCGATCTCGGTGGAGGAGCTGCTGATTCACGCGGCCCCAGCTCCATCCCCCGCGCCGCCGCCCGCCCGCCCAGCGCCCGCGGCTCCCGCTCCGCCGCCAAGGGCCGTCCAGCCGCCCTCTCCCGCTGCGCCTCCCCGGGCCGTTCAGGCGTCACCGGCTTCGGCTCCCCGGGCCGCGGCGCCGATCCCCCAGGCTCCGTTCCCCGCCGCCGCGATCCCCGCGCCCGGTCCGCGCCCTGGGCCGCGCCTGGAGGCCCCTCCCCAGCCGCCGGCTGCCGCGGCGGCTCCGGTGCCGTTCGGGGAGGAGACGGGGCAGTTCCGCCAGATGCGGGTCGAGCCCAAGCCGGCGGCGCGCGTCACCGCGCCCTGGGGCGGGCGAGCCCTGGCCGCGCTGCTGGTGCTCCTGGTGGCGGCCGCCGTGTGGCGGGTGCCCGATTCCCTGATGGTCCCCTTCCCCTGGCACGACCGCCAGCGGGCGGCCCTGGCGCGGGATCAGCGGGCGGCCCTCTACCTCAAGATCGACCGCGCGGCCAAGACCTGGTTCCTGCTCAAGGGGAGCTTCCCCGACCGGCTGGAAGACCTGGTGCAGGCCGGGTTCCTCTCCCGCGACGACCTCAAGGACCCCGAGGGGCATCCTCTGCTCTACACGGCGAGCGAGGAAAGCTACACCCTGCAGCCCATGGCACGAGGCAAGCCCGTCCCCGGGACCGAGGCCACCGAGGCCATCACCGGCAACTTCCTCCTCGACCCCGAGGTGCTGAACGTCCCCCCGGAATCCCAGGCAGCTCCCCTGGTGCTGCTCGACTGATTCCGGGTATCCGCCTTCCAGCGAGCTCACGGCTGGAATAAATCTGCGTCCAACTTTGTCAGATAGGGCGTGGCTTAAAATTGACACCGAGCCACTAAGGTCCTACACTAGGGATCAACCGGGGGAGAGCCTGACGGATGTCGGGCTCGTTTCCTGAGGAATGACGAAGGAGGAGGAGCCAAGTGAGCAAAATCATCGGAATCGACCTTGGGACGACCAACAGCGTCGTCGCCGTCATGGAAGGCGGCGAGGCGAAGGTCATTCCCAACGCCGAAGGGAACCGGACCACACCTTCGGTCGTGGCTTTCACCAAGAGTGGCGAGCGGCTGGTGGGCCAGGTGGCCAAGCGCCAGTCCGTGACCAATCCCAAGAACACCATCTTCTCGATCAAGCGCTTCATGGGCCGTAAGTACGACGAGGTGAGCGAAGAGATGAAGATGGTCCCTTACGAGGTCGAGCGGGCGGAGAACGGCGACGTGCGCATCGTCGTCGAGGGCAAGAAGTATTCGCCGCCCGAGATTTCGGCCATGGTCCTGGGCAAGCTGAAGCAGGCGGCCGAGGACTATCTCGGCGAGAAGGTGGACCGCGCCGTGATCACCGTGCCGGCCTACTTCAACGACGCCCAGCGCCAGGCCACCAAGGACGCGGGACGCATCGCGGGTCTCAACGTCGAGCGGCTGGTCAACGAGCCGACGGCGGCGGCGCTCGCCTATGGCCTCGACAAGAAGAAGGACCAGACGATCGCTGTCTACGACTTCGGCGGCGGCACGTTCGACATCTCGATCCTCGAGGTGGGCGAAGGCGTGGTCGAGGTGAAGTCGACCAACGGCGACACCCATCTGGGCGGCGACAACGTCGATCAGAAGATCATCGAGTGGCTGCTCGACGAGTTCAAGAAGGATCAGGGGATCAACCTGGGCAACGACCCGATGGCCATGCAGCGCCTGAAGGAGGCCGCCGAGAAGGCCAAGATCGAGCTCTCCTCGGCGCAGGAGACGGACATCAACCTCCCCTTCATCACCGCCGACGCCTCGGGCCCCAAGCACGTCAACGTCCGCTTGACGCGCCCCAAGCTGGAGCAGCTCGTCGGTGAGCTGATCCAGCGCTCGATCGCGCCGTCCCGGCAGGCCCTGAAGGACGCGGGCCTGGAGGCCAAGGACATCGACGAGGTGGTGCTGGTGGGCGGCCAGATCCGCATGCCGGCGATCCAGAAGCTGGTCAAGGACTTCTTCGGCAAGGAGCCCCACAAGGGCGTCAACCCGGACGAGGTGGTGGCGGTGGGAGCGGCGATCCAGGGCGGCGTGCTGGCCGGCGACGTCAAGGACGTGCTGTTGCTCGACGTGACCCCGCTGTCGCTCGGCATCGAGACCCTGGGCGGCGTGTTCACCAAGCTGATCGAGCGCAACACCACGATCCCGACGCGCAAGAGCGAGAAGTTCTCGACCGCGGCGGACAACCAGACGTCGGTCGAGGTGCACGTCCTCCAGGGCGAGCGCGAGATGGCGCGGGACAACCGTACCCTCGGCAATTTCCACCTGGTGGGTATTCCGCCGGCGCCGCGCGGCATGCCGCAGATCGAGGTGGCCTTCGACATCGACGCCAACGGCATCGTTCACGTCTCGGCCAAGGACCTCGGCACCGGCAAGGAGCAGAACATCACCATCACGGCGTCGAGCGGTCTCAACGACAAGGACATCGAGCGGATGGTCAAGGAGGCCGAGTCGCACCGCTCCGAGGACCAGGAGCGGCGCAAGCAGGTGGAGGCTCGCAACAAGCTCGACAGTCTGGTCTACTCGACCGAGAAGACCTACGACGAGCACAAGGAGAAGCTCAGTCCGGACGAGAAGGGCGAGCTCGAGAGGGCGCTGGCGGACGCCAAGAAGGCCCTGGAGAGCGACGACTCCGCGGCCATGGAAGGAGCCGGCGAGCGCCTCACCAAGGCTTCGCACAAGCTCGCCGAGGTGATGTACCGCCAGCAGCAGGCGGGCGGCGGTGACGCGGGTGCCGCGCCGGGCGGCTCCGCGGGAGCGGGGCGCCCCTCCGGCGGCGCCTCGGACGAGGTCATCGACGCGGAGTACGTCGAGAAGTAAGCGGGAGGTCCTCAAGCCATGGCGCCGTTGAAGAAGATCTACCTCGAAGAGCTGGGCCGCATCCAGGACCGTATCAACAGCCTCTTCGAGCAGGCGCTTCTCACTTCGGATTACGAAGACCACGAAGGGGGATTGCCGGGCACCTGGTCCCCCGCGGTCGACGTCCTCGAAACGGAGGACGGCTACCTCATCTTCGCCGAGCTCCCCGGCGTGCGGCGCGACGACATTCAACTGCAGATTCGGGACCGGCGGCTGGAGCTTTCCGGCCGCCGGCAACCGTTGGCCGAAAACCGCAGCTTCCTCCGCATGGAGCGTAGCTACGGCCCCTTCCGCCGCACCTTCGAGCTCGGCTCGCCGGTGGACGCCGAGAGCATCTCGGCGGGTTTCGAGAAGGGGGTCCTGCGGGTGCACGTCCCGAAGCTCCAGGGCGAGGCCACCCAGGTCACGATCGGCGAGGAGGGCGGCTGATGGCCAGCCGGCGCAAACCCGACCAGAAGTACGTGATGATCAGCGTCGTGGCCGAGCGCTACGCGATCCATCCCCAGACCCTCCGTCTCTACGAGCGGGAGGGGCTCTTGAAGCCCACCCGCAGCGCCGGCAACACCCGCCTCTACGACGAAGAGGCGATCCGCCGGCTGGAGATCATCCTCACCCTCACCCGCGACCTCGGCGTCAACTTGGCCGGGGTCGAGGTCATCCTCAACATGCGCGAGCAGATGGAGCGCATGCAGGGCGAGGTCGACCGGCTGCTGGAGTTCGTCCGCCGGCAGGCCGAAGAGCGGCGGGCCGACCCCAGCCGCCAGCACGCCCTGGTGAAGATCCACAGCGGGCCGCTGAGCAAGCTGCGGTAGACCCGCATCTTGCCCCCGCCCAAGACCCTCATCCCCTGCCCCTCTCCCGACCACCCCATCCCCCTCCCCGGGAGAGGGGAACCTGACCGAACCGTTCTTGCTGTTGGGTGGGGGCTCCCTCTTCTCCCGGTGAGGGGGGTGGCGAGGGGGCGGGAGAAGAGGGCCGGGGTGATGAGGGTCTTGGGTGGTGGCGACCTCTGAGGCGGCTGAGGGCCGGCGTGCTACGATTTCGGCATGCCGGCCAGTGAAGTCCTCGCAGCGCCCTGCCCCGAATGTGGCGGCCGGGGGTGGGTCGTCGTCGCCGACGGCCGGGCGGGCACGGCGCGGCCGTGCGCCTGCCGGCAGCGCGACGTGGTGCCGCGGCTCTTCGATTCGGCCGGCATCCCGGCCCGCTACAGCCACTGCCGGCTGGCGAATTTTCACGTCTCCAGCGCCCGTGCGAGGGTCGATCCCCAGCTCCTCGAAGCGCGCACGGTGGCCGAGCGCTACGTCGACGAGTTCGTGCAGGAGGGGGGCGGCTTCCGCCAGTCGGGGCTCCTCCTCCTGGGGCCGCCGGGAGTGGGCAAGACCCACCTGGCCGCCGCCATCCTGCGCGAGGTCATCGACCGCTATCGCGTCCGCGGTCGGTTCATCGAGTTCACCTCGCTCATCCACCAGATCCAGGCCACCTTCGACCCCGGCACCCTGGAGTCGAAGAGCCAGGTCCTCGATCCGCTCACCGAGGCGGAGCTGCTGGTCCTCGATGAGCTGGGGGCGCAGCAGACGACGCCCTGGGTGCGGGACATCCTCTACCTCATCATCAACAACCGCTACACCCGGCGGCTGCCGACGATCTTCACCACCAACTACCGCCTCGAAGCACCGGGGTCGAAAGGCCCCAAGCGGGCGGAAAAACGGGCTCCGGAGAAGAAGGAAAACCTCGACCGTGGGCGCGATCCCGAAGAGCCCATCTGGGAAGAGACGCAGCTTTCCTATCGGCTGCCGCCCATGCTGGTCAGCCGGCTCTACGAGATGGCGCAGCCGGTGGTGCTCGACGCCGTGGAGGACTTCCGCCGTGAGCACGCGGTGCACGGGGCGCACCTGCGATGAGACTCTCCGCCGCCGACTGCCTGCGCCGCGGCTGGACGAACCTGGCCGCCAACTGGGAGCTGGTGCTCCTCCAGTGGCTGCAATCGCTCCTCTTCGTGCTCCTGCTGGCCCTCAGCGCCTCCCTCGCCGTGGTGGCCCTCGGCGCGGATGCGCTGGCCGCGGGGCGGCGCGCGTCCCAGGTGCTGGCGCTGGTGGGGGCGCGGCTCAGCCACCTCTCTTCGGCGGTGGCGATGGCGGGGGTCGCCGTGCTGGCGGTGTGGCTCCTGTCGCTCCTCGTCCACTGCTGGTTCCAGGCCGGCGCCTACGGCGTGCTGGCGGCGGCGGAGCGCCAGGCACTTCCGGGCCCCGGGCGGCAGCGGCTGCTCTTCCGCACCTTCAGCCTGCGCGACTTCTCCGGCTGGGGAGGGCTCTACCTCTGGCGGTTCTTCCGGCTGCTCGTCCTCTTCTGGTTCCTGGCCTTGCCGCTGGGATTCGCCGTCCTGGTGTGGCTCGTGAGCCTCGCCATAGGCGGAGAAGTCTGGGGGAGGCAGGCCGTGCTGGGGATCGGCTGCGGCGGCGCGCTTCCCTTGGGCTTCCTCTTCCTGGTCGCGGGCCTCCTGAGCCACGCCGCCCAGGCCGACCTGGCGCGAGAGGGCTCGGGCGTCCGCGCCGCGATCCGCAGGGGGGTGGCGGTTCTCGGCCGGCGCCTGGGCGCGGTCTTCGCGCTCGTCCTCCTGATGGTTGCGGCGGGTTTGGCGCTCACTCTTCTCTATCTGGCCGTTTCCGTCGTTCCCGAAGTCCTCCTGACCGGCGCGCCGCGGCTGCGGGCGCTCGTCCGGGTGGCGCTCTTCCTGTTGCAAGGGATCCCCAGCTCGCTTCTCGCCATGGTTCTCGCCTCCTCCCTGGTGGCCCTGGTCCGTAGCGAAGGCTTGCGCGAGATCCGCCGTAAGCCCGAGGTGCAGACCGCGTGAAATCGAAGCTTCTTCCCGTCCTCGCCTTGCTGGTGCTGACCGCGGGCTGTACGCCGAAAACCCCTCCCAGGGTGGTTTCCAAGTCTCCTCCGCCCAAAACCCGGCCGGCCCCGGCCCCGGTGCAGCCGGCTCCCGCGAAGCCGAAACCGAAACCGGCGCCGCGGGAGCCCGTCGTGCCGCAGGAGACGCCGGCCGAGGCTCCCTACGACGAGAAAGAGCCGCTGCTGGTGAAGGTGGGACTGGCGAGCGATCTCGAGGGTGTGACCTTCCCCTGCTGCGAGGAGCCGCTGCAAGTGGCGGTCGAGACGCAGGAGGTGGCCGCCGTCTCCTCCCTGCGGGTGGAGCCCGCCGCGGCCTCGGCCCAGAAAGGGTTCTACCGGCTGCAGGTGGCGGCGCTGCGCGACGAGCGGCAGGCGCAAGACCTCGCCAAACGATTGGAGCGCGACTCCGGGCAGCCGGGCGACGCCTACTTCGACGCGGGCATCGACCTCTACCGCATCCGGGTGGGGCACTACCCCACGCGGGAAGCGGCCGAGGCCGACCTGAAGCACCTGACGACGATGGGCGTCACCGGCGGCTTCGTGGTCAACGAAGGGGGGAGCGTCACCCAGCCCGCCTTGCGTCTCACCCAGGGGCAGAGCTCCCAGGTCTATCCCGGCCGCTGGCTCTCGGTGGCTCCCCTCTCCGGCCCCAGCGTGCGGGTGCAGGGGAAGCGCTACCGCGGGCGGATGCTGGTCTACCTCAACGACCGCGGCGCCCTGAACCTGATCAACGAGCTGCCGGTGGAGGACTATCTCCGCGGCGTGGTGCCGAGCGAGATGGGGCCGGAGCTCTACCGCCAGCTCGAAGCGCTCAAGGCCCAGGCCGTGGCCGCCCGCACCTACACCCTGCGCAACATGGGCGAGTTCAGCCGCGAGGGGTACGACATCTGCGCCACCCCCCGCTGCCAGGTCTACGGCGGCATGCAGGTGGAGCACCCGCTCTCCGACCGCGCCGTGTCCGAGACGGCCGGTCAGGTCCTCCTCTACAAGGGCGAGCTGGTGGACGCCCTCTACAGCTCGACCTGCGGCGGCCACACCGAGGACGTGCACGTCATCTTCCCGCTCAAGAACGATCCCTATTTGAAGGGCGTCCCCTGCATGGAGAGCGGCATGGCACGCCTCGACGGCGATCTCGGGCCGGGCGTGATGTTCCCGGCCGGCCTGACCCGCCGGCTCCTGCCGCCTGCGGCCGGCAGCTCGGCCCCCGCTGCCGCCCTCGGTGCCCGGATGGAACACCTGGCGCTCCTCGCCGGCCTGGCCGCGCCCAAGGAGCCGCTCACCTCCCTGGACCGCCGGGAGGTGCAGCGCTACGTCTCCGCCGCCTTTGACCTGGCGCTCGACGCCCGCTTGTTCCTCGCGCCGGAGGACGTGGCCTACCTCCTCACTGATCCGCCGGCCGACTGGAGCGAGGAGGACCGCCGCCGCGCGGCCTACCTTCTTAGGAGCGGCCTTCTCGGAGGGCCCCTGGATCAGCCGCTCTCCGCGGAGCAGACCGAGAAGATGCTCCTCGCTCTCGCCGAGCTGCTGCACGTGGTACGGCGAGAAGAGGTCTCCTTCTTCTCCGTCGCCGACGGCAAGCTCACGGTCCGTTCCGGCAAGGACGACAAGGTCTACGACCTGCCCACGGCCGTCGCCACCTTCCGCCGCCAGGGGAGCGAGCTCTACAGCGCCGGCCTCAACCTGGTACCGGGAGACCTCCTCACCCTCTTCTGGCAGGGGGACCGCCTGATCGCCCTCACCCAGGAGCTGGACCTGGACGGCGTCGCCTTCGACCGCAGCAGCCCCTACAGCTCCTGGTCCCGCTATCGCACCGACTCGCAGCTCGCGGCGCAGGTGAACACCCGCTTCCCGGGCTTTGCATTCCAGAGCTTCGAGGTGCTGGAGCGGGGTGAGTCCGGTCGGGTGGGGAAGATCCGCATCTACGACGACCAGGGGAAGACCCAGGAAGTGGACGGCCTCGCCGTGCGCTGGACCCTGGACGTGCCGGACACCCTCTTCACCGCCAAGCGCCTGGCGCCCAAGAACCAGGAGCCCGGCTGGCTCTTCACCGGCAAAGGCTTCGGCCACGGCGTGGGGATGTGTCAGGTGGGAGCCTACGGCATGGCCCAGCGGGGGCACACCTATCGCGAGATCCTCACCCACTACTACACGGGGGTCGAGTTGGGGAAGGTGCGGATCAGAAATCGGGGCGGTGCGACGCGGTGACCGAGGACCTCGACGGGTTCTCCCGCCGCCGGCCGATGCCGTCTAACGGGACCGTCCTCTCCGATCCTGAGACGCCCCGGCGTCCTCGTGGTCTGTAAAGGTATGGTAACGGTCTGGGGCGTCTCTACGGACCATTCAGGCATGATCCCAAGGTCGAGATTCCGGGGCCGTTCTTTTTGAAGACGCTCCCGCAACCTCGCCCGTTGGTCGATCTCGGCAACGTTCCCGTAGAGACGCCCCAGACCGTTTACGCTACCCTTTCGGAGGCCATGGAACGGCGGGGCGTCTCCGCAGCGGCGATGCCGGCCCGCCGTTCTTCACCTCGGGACGTCGCCATCCCAGGGCGCGGCTCTTGTCAGAACCCCCCTAGCCGTGAGGCCGCCGCAGGGCCGTCCTCGGCATCGCCCAGAGCTCGAAGCCGTGCGCGCCGTCGTTCGCCCTGAAGTAGAGGTACCGGCCAGAGGCGAAGAAGCCATCCGGGCTGGAGGGCAGAGGGCCGGGGGCGATGTCCTGGAGCATCCGTGTGCCTGCGGCGGTGCCGTCGCTCACCCAAGGCTCGACGCTATGGACACCGTCGGTGGCGGCGAAGACAAGGAAACCGTCGACGGCGCTGAGCCTGTGTGGTTGGGCGGAGTCGGGACCGGGTAGGACATCGGAGACCAAGTGAGTTCCAGCCGCGGTGCCGTCGCTGACCCACAGCTCACGGCCGTGGACGCCGTCGACGGCGGAGAAAAAGACCCGGTTGCCCACGGGGGTCAGCTCGCCGATTTCGGACGTCGCAGCCCCTGGAGCAATGTCCTTGACCATGTGAGTTCTCGCTGCCGTGCCGTCGGTCGTCCACAGCTCGGCGCCGTGCACCCCGTCGTCGCCCACGAAGAAGAGCCGGCCGCCTGCGGACGCTGGCGCCTGGCTGAACCCGGAGCCAAAGCCGGAGCCGGGTCCGGGAAGGACGTCCTCGACGAGATGCGTCCCCGCCGCGGTGCCGTCGCTCGTCCACAGCTCGACGCCGAAGTCGTCCTGGGCGGAGAAGAACAGCCGCGCTCCCACGGCTGTAAGGTGGTCCGGATGGTGGAAGGGGAGGTCGGCCGGGTCCGGCCCGGCCGGCACCACCTGCGTCGTGCCGGCGACCGTACCGTCGCTCTTCCACAGCGTCTCTTCGCTCTGCCCGGCGACGAAGAAGAGACGGTTGGCGGCGGCGGTGAGCAGGCGTGCATAATGCTGAGAGACGGTGTCGAAGCTGTGCAGAAAAGTGGTTCCCGCGGCCGTGCCGTCGGTCCTGAACAACCCCGCCTGCGTGGCGCTCGCCGCCATCAGGAAGAGCGTCTTGCCGACCTGCGCGGCTGTTTTGATGCCAGAGGTCCAGAGAAGCGGGTCGCCATCGCGCACCCGCTGCGTGCCGGCCACCGTTCCGTCGCTCGTCCAGAGGTAGTAGCCGGAGGAGACCGCGGCGCCGAAGAGCAGCCGGCCGCCGAGGGTGGCCAGCGGCTGGGGGTAGGAGCCTGCGGGCCCGGGCGCGATGTCCTTGAGCCGGCGGGTCCCCGCCGCGCTGCCGTCGGTCTTCCAGAGCTCCGACCCGGCCTTCGCATCCGGCGCAGAGAACAGCAGCGTGCCCTTGAGGTCGGCCAGGGGATCAGGGAACGACGAGGTCTGGACATCGAGACTTCTCACGCGGGAAGTGCCGGCGGACGTGCCGTCGCTCGCCCAGAGGGACCAGCCGCCGGGTGAATTGGCGGCGAAGATCCAGCGGTCGTTCAGGCCGCCGGGCCGGACGGAAATCAAGGCGGTCGATCCCGCCGGGCCGGGGGTGAGATCCGCCAGGATGTGGGTGCCGGCGGAGGTACCGTCGCTCACCCAGGGTTCCGAGCCGTGGACCCCGTCGTCGGCGAAGAAGAAAAGCTTGTCGCCCACTGCGTTGAGCGCCGGGATCACTCCAAGGAACCCGCCGCCGGTAGGGAATTGCGCGACTCGCACGGTGCCGGCTCCGGTCCCGTCGCTCACCCACAGCTCGGGGCCGTCGGCGGTGCCCGCGCGCAAGAAAACCCGGCTGCCGGCCGCGGCCATCTCGACGACGGCCGGGATGTCCGGTTTGACGAGGACAGTTCCAACATCCGTGCCGTCGCTTTTCCACAACCCGCCAATTCCGCCGCCACCTCCGATGATGAACACCTGGGATCCGACAGCGGCCATGGCATTGCTCGAGAAGAACCCGTTGGGGCGCAAGGGGTGGGTACCGGCCGAAGTGCCGTCGCTCACCCATAGTCCTTGCGCCTCGGCGCTGTCGGCCTGAAACAAAAGCCGATGGCCGGCCACTGCGCTCGCAAAGATGTATACCTGGTCGCTCAGGGTGCCGGAGTGGACCCGGACGGTACCCTCCGGCGTGCCATCCGTCCGCCACAGCGTTGTGCCGTGCCCCTGATCCTCGGCGAGGAACAAGAAGCCATCGCCGACTGAACCCTGCGGGTACGGGAAAGACAATTCGCCGTGGCCCTGGAAAGTGCGCAGCAGGACGGTGCCGCCCTCGGTGCCGTCGGTCTTCCACAGCTCGCCTCCGGACTGGCCCGGGACGAGGGCCGCGAGCAGGAGCTCGCCGCCGATCTCTCCGATGGGAGCGAGCAGGCGGCCGGCGGCGGGAGAGTCGGGGCCGAAGACCGGAGCCGTCCCCTCCGCCGTGCCATCGCTCGCGAAGAGGAGCTGGTGCTCGCCGTCCCAGGCGCTCCAGTAGAGCCGTTGCCGGAAGACGAAGAACCTCGGGTTCGAGGATGAGCAGGACCCCGGACACAGGTCCTTGACAATCCGGGTGCCGGCCTCGGTGCCATCCGAGCGCCAGACCTCGGGGCCATGGATGCCGTCCGAAAAGGGGAAGTAGAGGACGCCTTCCATCACCGCGAAGTCGGCCCAATCCTGAATCGAATCGATCGTGGTGCCGATGTCCCTGACCTGAAACGCCGGCTGCGCCTGGGCGGCGCCGGCGAGTCGGAAGGCGGCCAGCACGGCCAACGCCGTGCCGACAGCGAACGCTTGTGATCTTGTCCTCATGGTCCTGTCCTCCACTGCGGACTCGAAGAACCCTATCTCTCGGAGCAGGGCTTCATTGTAACACAAGTCGTCGCTCAAGTAATACATACCTATCGCGGGATACTCACCCGCGCTGGCTGGTCCCCTCGACGGTCCCTCCCGCCGCTGGCCGATGCCGCTTGGCGGGACCGTCCTCTCCGATCCTGAGACGCCCCGGCGATTTCGTGGTCTGCAAAGGTATGGTAACGGTCTGGGGCGTCTCTACGGACCGTTCAGGCATGATCCCAAGGTCGAGATTCCGGGGCCGTTTTTTTGAAGACGCTCCCACAACCTCGCCCGTTGGTCGATCTCGGCAACGTTCCCGTAGAGACGCCCCAGACCGTTTACGCTACCCTTTCGTAGGCATGGGACGGCGGGGCGTCTCCGCAGCGGCGATGCCGGCCCGCCGTTCCTCACCTTTGGACGTCGCCATCCCACCCCAACGAGAGATCGAAGAATCTTGCGCCCCCTTGACAGCCCCCACAATCCATTGCACTATAGCGCCGTTGGCGCAGTCACAGAGTAAATGGTGACCTTATAATGACTCTGGACGGACTCTTCAGCGATCGTGGATGCGCGTAGGCGACGGTGATTGACGCGGTTACGACTTCCGGCAATGACGCCGGAATTTAGGCCCTACGGGGCTAGGAAAGGAGAAGCACCATGGCTACCGAAAGGACGTACGCAGGGAAACTGGGAGGGCTGCAGCGGCTCAATTCGTCGCTGGCCGCCAACGTCGACGAGCTCAAGGACTTCGAGGCCACCCGCCTCAAGCTCGTGGAGCTGACGGGTCAGGCGGACGAGAAGGTGACGAAGCAGGCAGCCCTCCGGGCGGAGAAGCAGGAAACCTCCAAGCAACTCAAGACCATCTTCACCGAGAGCGACCGGCTGGCGAACGTTCTGCGCAAGGCGTTGAAGGCGCATTACGGCATCCGGTCGGAGAAGCTCACCGAGTTCGGCCTGCAGCCGTTCCGCGGTCTCAAGGCAAAGCCGGCTGGCGAGACTCCGGAGCCGCCGCAGTCCACTCCGCCCGCCGCCGATCCCATCGCGACCAAGTAATCTCCCCACACACCGAGGGGGCGTGCCCGGCACGCCCCCTTTTTTGTCCCCTTTCCTTCAGAGCCTTCCGGCATCGGCCCGCGTCTGTAGACGCCGCGCCGTTGTCGCCAGACATCGGGCCAGCGCCGAGCGATCCAGACTGTTGTCCGCCGATCCAAGCTGATGTCTCCAGACATCGGGCCGGCGTCGGTTGGCACTGGAGCGTTGCCAGGCGATCTGCGGCGACGTCTCCGGACATCGGTCTGACGTCTCCAGATCCAAGCCGATGTCTTCAGACAACGGTCCGCCGTCTTCAGATCCAAGCCGCTGTCTTCTGACATCGGTCCGGTGTCCGGAGATCCAGGGCGATGTCTGGCGATCCAAGCCAGTGTCTCCAGACATCCACTCGATGTCTACGGATCCAGGCTGGCGTCTCCAGACATCGCACCAGTGTCTCCAGCTCCAGGGCGTTGTCTGGGGATCCAGGCCGGTGCCACTGGACGTCAGTCCATTGTCCAGCGATCCAGGCCGATGTCTCCAGACGCCGAACCGGCGTCTCCAGATCCAAAGCGATGTCTGCCGATCCACGGCGTTGGAAACTCCCCCCGGCGGGAGTGGTAAGCTCCACGCCTTGAGTGGAGCCACGACGCCATGGCCGTCCAAGACCTGATCCAACGTCCTTCGCTGGTACCGAAACCGCCTGAGGTTCACGAGGAGCGCAATCCCGGCACGCCGCTGGAGCTTGACTGGGTGCGCGAGGTGCGGGTCAATACCAGCGCCGCCGAACGCCGAGCGGCGACGCTGCCGAAGCGGCGCACGGTGAAGAAGGAGTGGCAGGCGGCCTGGTACCTGCGGGCCATCACCTGCATCGACCTGACGACGCTCGCCGGAGACGACACTCCCGGCCGCGTACGCCGGCTCTGCGCCAAGGCGAGGCAGCCCGTGCGGCAGGACCTGCTGGAGGCGCTCGGTGCCGATCACCTCGGCATTCGCGTGGCCTCCGTCTGCGTCTACCACAACCTGGTAGAGACGGCGCGGGAGGCGCTCGCCGGCTCGGGGATTCCGGTCTGCGCCGTCTCCGCGGGGTTCCCGGCCGGGCAGAACCCGTTCCCTCTGCGGCTGGCGGAGATCCGCGAGTCGGTGGCGGCGGGCGCCGGGGAGATCGACATCGTCATCAGCCGCGCCCACGTTCTCACCGGCAACTGGCAGGCGCTCTACGACGAGATCCGCGCTTTCCGCGAGGCCTGCGGGCCGGCTCACTTGAAGACGATCCTCGCCACCGGCGAGCTGGGGACGCTGCGCAACGTGGCGCGGGCCAGCCGGGTAGCCATGATGGCGGGGGCCGATTTCATCAAGACCTCGACCGGCAAGGAGAAGGTCAACGCTACCCTCCCCGTCTCGCTGGTGATGGTGCGGGCGATCCGCGACTACCAGGAGCGCACCGGCTTCCGCGTGGGCTTCAAACCGGCTGGAGGAATCTCCACCGCGCGTCACGCCACGGACTGGCTGGCCCTGATGAAGGAGGAGCTGGGAGACGCCTGGATGCGCCCCGCCCTCTTCCGCCTCGGCGCCTCCAGCCTTCTGGGCGACCTCGAACGCCAGCTCGAGCACTTCGCCACGGGCCGCTACTCGGCCTCGTATCGTCATCCCCTAGCCTGAGGGCACTTATGGCCACCATCGCCGAGATCTTCGAGACCCTGGAGTACGGCCCGGCGCCCGAGAGCGCCGATCCGGCGCTGGCGTGGCTGGAGGCGCGCGGCCGGGAGGTCCTCCCCTTCATTGGCGGCGGCTTCCGGCGGCCGGCCTCGGGCGAGTGGTTCGAGACGCTGAATCCGGCGACCGCCAAGCCCCTCGCCCGCGTGGCCCAATGCGGCACCGCGGACGTGGACGCCGCCGTGGAAGCGGCGCGGGCGGCGCAAGGCCCGTGGTGGGAGCTCGGAGGGCACGGCCGCGCCCGCCATCTCTATGCTCTCGCCCGGCACGTGCAGAAGAACGCCCGCCTCCTCGCCGTGCTGGAGACGCTCGACAACGGCAAGCCGATCCGCGAGACGCGGGACATCGACGTCCCCCTCGTGGCCCGCCACTTCTACCATCACGCCGGCTGGGCGCAGCTCATGGCGCGCGAGCTTCCCGGCTACGTCCCCCTGGGGGTCGCCGGGCAGATCATCCCCTGGAACTTCCCCCTGCTCATGCTCGCCTGGAAGATCGCGCCGGCTCTCGCCATGGGGAACACGGTGGTGCTCAAGCCCGCCGAGTTCACGCCGCTCACGGCCTTCGCCTTCGCCGAGATCTGCCGCGACGCGGGCCTGCCGCCGGGGGTGGTCAACATCCTCACCGGCGACGGCCGCACGGGTGAGCTGATCGTGCGCCATCCCGGGATCGACAAGCTCGCCTTCACCGGCTCGACGGAGGTGGGGCGTATCCTGCGCGAGGCCACGGCGGGCACGGGCAAGAAGCTGTCGCTGGAGCTGGGCGGCAAGTCCCCCTTCGTGGTTTTCGACGATGCGGACCTCGACGGCGCCGTCGAGGGCGTGGTGGACGCCATCTGGTTCAACCAGGGGGAGGTCTGCTGCGCCGGCTCACGGCTGCTGGTGCAGGAAGGCGTCGCCGAAACGCTCTACTCGCGGCTCCGCGCCCGTATGGAGACGCTGCGTGTGGGCGATCCGCGCGACAAGGCGATCGACATCGGCGCCATCATCGCGCCCGTGCAGCTCGAGCGGATCGAGCGGCTGGTGCGCCAGGGCGTGGAGGAGGGCGCGAAGATGTGGCAGCCCTCCTGGAGCTGCCCGCGCGACGGCTGGTTCTATCCGCCCACCCTGTTCACCGAGGTGGAGCCGGCGGCCACCATCGCTCAGGTCGAGATCTTCGGCCCGGTGCTGGTGGCCATGACCTTCCGCACGCCGGAGGAGGCCATCGAGCTGGCGAACAACACCCGCTACGGCCTCGCCGCAAGCATCTGGACGGAGAACGTCAACCTCGCCCTCGACTTGGCCGCCAAGGTCAAGGCCGGCACCGTGTGGATCAACAGCACCAACCTCTTCGACGCCGCCTCCGGCTTCGGCGGCTACCGCGAGAGCGGCTTCGGCCGCGAGGGGGGCAGGGAAGGGCTGTGGGAGTACGTGCAGCCAGCGTGGGAGGCGGAGGCGAAGAAGGCGCCCGTGGTGGAGCCTGCCGAGAAGGAGATAGAAGCCGCAGAGGAAGAGGATGAAAAGGATTTCGCGGGGCTGCCGCCCATCGACCGCACGGCCAAGCTCTATATCGGCGGCAAGCAGACCCGCCCGGACGGCGAAGCCAGCCGCAAGGTTCTGGGTCCCGGCGGGCGTCTGATCGGCGAGGCGGGGGAGGGGAATCGCAAGGACGTCCGCAACGCGGTGGAAGCCGCCCGCAAGGCCGCTCCCGGCTGGGCGAAGACCACGGCCCACCTGCGGGCGCAGATCCTCTACTACACCGCCGAGAACCTCGCCGCCCGGCGTGATGAATTCGTCCGCCGCCTCGACGCGATGACCGGGGCGGGAGCGGAGGCTTCGGGCGCCGAAGTGGACCTCGCCGTCGAGCGCCTTTTCACCTACGCGGCCTGGGCAGACAAATATGCCGGAGAGGTCCAGGCGACGCCGCTGCGCAACTTCACCTTCGCCGTTCACGAGCCCATCGGCACCGTGGGCATCGTCTGTCCGGACAATGCTCCCCTCCTCGCCTTCCTCGCCACCGTGGCCCCGGCCGTGGCGATGGGCAACGCCGTCGTGGCCGTCCCCTCCGAGCTCTGGCCCCTAGCGGCCACGGACCTCTACCAGGTCTTCGACACCTCGGACGTGCCCGCGGGCGTGATCAACATCGTCACCGGCAGCCGCGACGCCCTGGCCGCCGTGCTCGCCGCTCATGACGACGTGGACTGCCTTTGGTATTTCGGCAGCCGCGAGGGGAGCGCCGCCGTCGAGCGCGCCTCTACCGGCAACCTCAAGCGCACCTGGGTGAGCTACGGCCACTCCCGCGACTGGGCCGACCCTGAGCAGGGAGCGGGCGAGGAGTTCCTCCGCCGGGCGATTCAGGTGAAGAACATCTGGGCGCCGTTCGGGGAGTAGGGAAGCCGTCATCCTTTCAGTGGGCGGCGCGCGATTTGCACCGATCCCACGCTCGGAATCGTCTCGTTCAACCTACGAACACAGCGACCGAGGAGGAGAACATGTCAGAGACCACGGCGTGGCAGGTCGATCCGGCCCATTCGAGCGTTGAGTTTGCGGTGAAGCACATGATGTTCACCACCGTTCGCGGCCACCTCAGGGAAGTGAAAGGAACGATCGAGGTCGACGAGCAGAATCCGGACCGTTCGTCGGTGAGCGTGGAGATCGGCGCGGCGAGCATCGACACCGGAGTCGCCGACCGCGACACGCACCTGCGGTCGGCTGACTTCCTCGACGTCGAGAAATACCCCACGATCACCTTCCGCAGCAAGCGCGTCGAAGGCGCGCTTGCCAAGGAGGGGGACGAGTTCAAGGTCATCGGCGACCTCACCATCCACGGCACAGCGAAGGAGGTGACGCTCGACTGCACCTTCGAAGGACGGGGCAAGGACCCGTGGGGCGGCGAGCGAGCGGGCGCTCACGCCAAGACCAAGATCGACCGGCGCGATTGGGGTCTGCAGTGGAATCAGGCGCTCGAAGCCGGCGGCATCCTCGTCGGCAACGAGGTGCGCATCGAGATCGAGGTGCAGGCCGTGAAGGCGGTTCCGGCGGCGGCGGGTTGACGGCTACACCTACGCGTCGTCGCCGGCGCCCTGGTCCGCCGGCACGAGCGCGATGGTGAGGGAGTAGCGGCTGCGCTTCTTGCGGGTTCTCGGGCTTTGCTCGCGCACCTCGGCCACCAGGCGCTTGAGCAACTCGCGCAACTCCTTCCCCATCCGTTTCGCCTGGGAAGGTGACAGTCTCACGACGGCCCGAACGGCCATCAGCGTCTTCGTTTCGTCAGGCCCCGCGGCCAGCGCCTGCACGAGCTCGTTGCGCGCCTGGTCGAAGACCACGAAGCCGACCGCCGCGTGGTCGCGCTTGCCGCCGTGGACCACCGACTGCGCTTCGGGCATGACGCTGTGGCTCACCGCCTCGAAGTATTTCTCGGTGGTGCCCCGTTTGCGCCGCGTCTCGCGGACTCTCACCAGCCCCGCCTTCTCGAGCGCCGCCACGTGATGGTAGAGCCGCGTTGGCGCCTCTCCCAACTCGTCCGCGGCCTGCTTGGTGGTGCGCGGACGCTGGGCGAACATCTCGAACAGCCGCAGCCGGAGGGGATGGGCCAGGGCCCGCACCTGCTCCAGCCCCGCCCCAATATGGATGGGGCCGGCTTCCGGCGCCGGCTGGGCGCTCTCGCTCTCCTGCTTCGCCTTCGGCATTGCGACCTCCTGGGCACGACCCCCTTGACGGCCGGCCATTGTTCAAGGTAAGTTGAATAATGACGGTTTCATGAACGGCCAAGCGGAGGATATCATGCTTGCACAAGGAATCAGTGTCGCTCTCGGATCGCACGTCGCGCTCGATCACGTTCTGGTCTTCGTCATCGGCGTCGTCTCGCCGCTCCTCGATTGTCTGTGGTTCTTTCCGCGCTTCCAGCGCGCGACGGCGGCCGGCGTCCCCGGCGCGCGGGCGCGCTTCTATCTCGCCGGCATCCTCGTGTCGTGGGCGCTCACCGGGTGCGTCGTCGCGGCGTGGGCGGCGAACGGGCGCCCCTGGGCCGGGCTCGGCCTGGGCGTGAGCACGCCGCTGCGGCTCGCGATCGGTCTGGCGCTGGCCTTGGCCTATATCGGTCTGATGGGCCGTCAGCGGCGCGCGATCCTATCCAAGCCCGAGCGGCTCGATAGGCTGTACAGCCGGATGGGCGAGGGAGGGCTGCTGCTTCCCCGCACCCTGGGCGAGGCCTGGGGATTCAGGGCGCTCTCGGTCACGGCAGGAATCTGCGAAGAGGTGATCTTTCGGGGGTTCGTCCTGTGGTACGTGAGCGTCTGGGCCGGCACCGCCGTCGCCGTCGTGATCAGCTCGATCGTATTCGGCTTCGCTCACCTTTACATGGGGCGCTCGCACGTGACCCGGACGGCGATCGTCGGCTTCATCTTTGCCCTCATCGTGCTCGCCGCGGGCTCGCTCTGGCCAGCGATGCTCCTCCATGCGGTCATGGACCTGGTGGCCGGCGATCTCGGATATCGTGCGCTCGGCGGATCTCGCGAAAGCGGCCTGGGAGGGGAGATTCAGGCCGCGGCAAATTGACGAGAATTGGATTGGAGAAAACCCATGGAACGCCTCGAAGCTCACAGAACCTTCTTCGCCAACCTCATCACCGCATCGGTCGGGTTGCCGCGCGGCAGCCGTTTGGCGGCGGCCCTGGCGGCGACGCCGCGGGAACGCTTTCTGGGGCCTGGGCCGTGGAAGGTGTTCACTCCGGCGGGGTATATCGAAACTCCCACCGATGATCCGGCTTTCCTGTACCAGGACGTCACCGTCGGACTGAAGCCGGAGGTGCAGATCAACAATGGGCAGCCGGTCCTCCACGCCCTCTGTCTCGCGGCCTTGAATCCGAAGGAGGGGGAGGGGATCGTCCACGTCGGCGCGGGGACCGGCTATTACACGGCCATCCTGGCGCAGCTCGCCGGCGCCGCCGGGTCCGTCGATGCCTATGAGATCGAGCCGGACCTGGCCGAGCGGGCGAAGGCGAACCTGGCGGACTTTCCCCAGGTGACCCTTCATCAACGGTCAGCGGCGGAGGGCGCACTGCCGGCTTGCGACGTGATCTACGTCTGCGCCGGGGTCACGGGGCCGCTCGATTCCTGGCTGGATGCCCTGCGTCCAGGAGGGAGAATGCTGGTGCCGCTGACGCCGGCCGCGGGCGCAGGAGGAATGCTGCTGGTCACTCACGCCGCGCCGGAGCGTTTCGACGCGAGGTTCCTCTGCCGCGCGGCGTTCATCCCCTGCACGGGAGCGCGCGACGAGGAGACCGCGCAGAAGCTGACGGAGGCGTTCAAGCGGGACGATTTCCAAGCCGTGAAGTCCCTACGCCGCAACGCCTCTCCGGACGAGACCTGCTGGTGCGCGGGACCGGGGTGGTGGCTTTCGACGGCTCAGGTTGCGTGATTCTACTTGGGCGGGTGGTCTGTCCCACCTGAGCTGAAACGAATAAGAATGCCGGAAGAAATGCCGAAACTAAAGATGAGGTTGGAGGCGATCAAGAAGGTTTAAGAGGGTGTTTGGAAAGTCCGAAAATGGTGCGATGCCGCTGCGCCAAGCCGATGTGAATCGGACCGATTGCTGCGCCGCCGGGGCCCTCATCACCCCGGCCCTCTTCTCCCAGCCTCCCCCCCCCGTCCGCCGGGAGAAGAGGGAGAACAGCAAAACCGTCCCAGGCGTGAGGGTGTGCACACCCTCCATGCCTTCCGGGATACGAAAAGCGTACCCTACGCGCTTCCGGCTCCCCTCTCTCCCGGCGGACGGGGGGGAGGCTGGGAGAGAGGGGCTGGGGGAGTGAGGGCCTGGAAGCGGCGGATAACGCTCCGTCTACGAGGGCGCTCGACGTCATATAGCGGCCCGTATTCGGTCTCCTAGCTGCGCTTCCTCTTTCAGCTCAGGCCACACACTGAAGGAGACCCTTGCTGCGCAGATAAGTGGTGAAGGGACTGGCCTCGTCCAGGTCCACCAGGTCCACGACACGGTCGAACAGGTCGGCAAGCCGCGCCATCGTGGTGAAGAAGACTCCCGGCGGCAGGCCAACCACGGCCAAGTCGATATCGGAGCCCTCTCGCGCCCTCCCCTCGGCCACCGAACCGAAGATGTACACCTCCCGCGCCCCGGCGGCCTTGAGGAGTGCCGCTCCCTGCTCCAGAAAATCCTTGACCTGTTCGTTCATCGCCGCTCCGTTCGCGCCAAGAGACTCGGACCCTCTCGAAGGAGAGTTTACCCGGAAACTCTTTTGAGCCGCCCCCCGCCCCGTTTGCGGTAAACTCCCGGCCATGAAATCCGTAATCCTCCTGATGCTGTTGTCCTCCCTCGCGGCCGGGGCCGTGGTGTGCGCCGCCGATCCGCCGCCGCTGACCGTGAAGACGCCCGCCGTCGAGGCTCAGGAGCCGGCCAAGAAAGAGGAGGAAGCCGTGCTCGTCGGGCCCGCGACGCGGGAGAAGATCGAGGGGGCGGCTGCCGAGTGGGTGCAGGCCGAGGTGGAGGCCCATCCGGACGCCGACGCGGCCCAGGCCCTCGCCTCCGTGGCGCCGGGGGCAGAGGTGACCATCTTCCTCGGCACCTGGTGCGGCGACAGCCGGCGGGAGGTCCCCCGCTTCTGGCATGCCCTCGACGAGGTGGGCGGCGCTGTCCCCTTCAAGGTCACCTATGTCACCGTCGACCGCGAGAAGAAGGAGCCCGCCGAGGCGGTGTCGGCGAACGGCATCCGCTACCTGCCGACCTTCATCGTGCGCCGCGACGGCCGCGAGGTGGGACGGATCGTGGAGACCGCTCCTCACGGCATCGAGCACGACCTGCTGGCGTTGCTCACGGGCAAGGCCGCGGGTGTCATCGCCACGCGGCAGGACCTCACTCCTCCCGGCGGCGCCAAGCCCCAAGCCCAGCACCCATGACCGGTTTCGGCTGGCTCCTCCAGGTCCTCGCCCTGGTCATCGTCGGCAGCTCGCTGGTCCTGGGCATGATGTACGACCAGATCCGGCTGGAGCTGGCGGTGGCGGCGGCGGGTGGCGTCCTCTTCCTCATGGGGAGGTGGCTCCAGAGCCGCGAAGGCCGGTAGCCGCCTCTTCGAGCCGTCCTGAAACCTTGGCCAGCCCTTTGCGTAATCACCCATGACACGGGGAACCGAGCAGCAGACCGACGAGGATCTGGTTGCCGCGGTCCTCGGGGGAGACCGGGAGCGCTTCGGCGACCTGATCGATCGTTACCAGGGCCGGCTCGTCAACTACCTGTTCCGGTTGCTGCGCAACGCCGACGACGCGCACGACCTGGCCCAGGAGGTCCTGGTGAAGATCTACCAGGTGCTGGATCGGTACGATCCGCAGTACAAGTTCTCAACCTGGCTGTTTCGGGTGGCACAGAACGCGGCGATCGACCAGATCCGCAGGCGGCGGCTGAAAGTCGTCTCCCTACGTCAGGAGGATGAGGAGGGCGAAAGCCGTGACTGGGATCTCCCTTCCCCCGAGCGCGGGCCGTACGGCGAGCTGCGCAACCGGGAGCGGGGAGGCGCGATCCAGGAAGCGATCGACGGCCTTCCGTGGGAGTACCGGGAGCTGATCCTGCTGCGCCACTTCGGCGAGCTCCCTTACGAGGAGATCGCGCGGCTCAAGCAGATGCCCCTGGGGACGGTGAAGAACAAGCTCTTCCGCGGGCGGCAGATGCTCAAGGAGAAGCTCCACGACTTTCTCAGCGATTGAAGGGTGCGAGGAATTGCCATGAACAGGCCCGATCACAGCACGTACCGCGAGTGGCTGAACCAGGACGCCGACGGCATGCTGGCGTCCGGGGAAAAGGCCCGTCTCGAAGAGCATCTCGCCACCTGTGAGGAATGCCGCCAGGAGCGCGACGAGCTGATCGCCTTCGAGCGCCTGCTGGAGACCGCGGCCCTGCCGGTGCGCGTCGATTTCGCCGACTCGGTGATGGCGGCTCTCCCGCCGGCGGGCTGGGAGGGAAGGGCGCCCCGCACCTGGCGCTTCCCGCTGGCGGTGGCGGCGATGCTGATGCTGGTCGCCGGTCTGCTGGTGGCGGGCTCGTCCGCGGCGCCTTCGGGCCTCGCCGCCCTGGACGCCGTGGGCGGCATGCTCCGCGCCGCCACGCTGGCCGGGGCAGGTCTCCTCGGCGCCTCGTGGAAGGGGATCGGGCTGATCGTCGGGGAGATCATCTCCTCGCCCGTGAGCCTCGGCGCCTTCGGCTTCCTGGTGCTCTGCCTCAACCTGCTGCTCGTCTCGCTGGTGCGCCGGCGGCGGCCGGCGGGAGCGGCGGCTTCTACCTTGCGACGGATGAAGAGCGGCCGCTGAGCCGCTTTTCCCCTTTCTCCTGCTTCTGCGTCTCGCTTTTCAGCGTTCCTCGCATACCATTGGCGCCGTGAGCTTCCTGACCGCGACGCTGCTGCTCGCCCTGGCCGCTCCGCCCGGGGGACGCCTCGCCCGGAGCGAGCCTGCCTTGCGCCTGGAGCCGGGAGCCATCACCAGCCAGCAGCTCGTGGGAGTGGGGCGGGACGTGATCGTCCAGGGCCAGGCCCTCGCCGACGTGGCCGCGCTGGACGGCTCGGTCGAGGTCTCCGGCCAGGTGACGGGGGATGTCGTGGTGCTGCGGGGGGACGTACGCCTCACTCCCACCGCGCGGGTCGGGGGGGACATCTTCGTCGTGGGCGGCTCGGTGCACGCCGCTCCAGGGGCGCACGCGGGCGGCCGCATGGTCTCCTACCCCACGGCCTCCAATGCCTGGATGACCTTGCTGGAAGGCCCGAGCCTCGGCCTTGGCTTCGCCTCGCGCCTGGTGGTGGGGGCGAAGCTGGCGCTGATGGCAGCCTGGGCGGCGCTGCTGCTGCTGTTCTTCGCCGCCAGCGGCCGGCAGCTCCTGGAGACCGCGGACGGCATCCGCCGCGAGCCGTTCCGCAGCTTCTTCGTGGGGCTCACGGGGGTGGTCTCCCTGGTGCTCACCGGCCTCTTCTTCAGCGCCTTCGCCCGCGGCCTGATCGGCGTGCCGCTCTTGATCCTGGTGGTGATCCTCGCCGTGGTGCTCAAGCTGTGGGGGATGGTCGCCGTCTTCTACGCCCTGGGCGACTGGGTGTCGAGCCGCCTCCTGCGGCGCCGTTTCCGGCCGCTCAACGCCGCCACCGTCGGCCTGCTGGTGCTGGGCGCCGTCAAGTTCCTCCCCTGGTTCGGAGTGGTGGCCTGGACGGTGGCCACCTTCATCGGCATCGGCGCGGCCCTCTCGACCAAATTCGGGCGGCGCGAGCCGTGGTTCGAGCTGGCTTGAAGGCGGCACGAATCATCCGAAACCTTCTCCCCGCGCGTACTGAGGAGCTAGGGGAAGACGGCAATCCGGCCGTTCTTCCGCTTCGGAGGTCGATATGAAGAAACTCGCGTTGTTCCTCCTGGCCCTCCTCTGTACCGGCGCGCTGCTGCCCGTGGCCGCGGCCGAGCTCCCCGTGGCTCCGGCGGCCGCTCCCACCCTCGCGACGCTGCCGAGCCCGGCGTGCGCCTCCGTCAGCTCCGCCGCGGCGGCGCCCGCTCCGAGCCTGCCGGACTTCATGGTCCCCGAGAAGTCGGACGCTGCCTGCAGCGTCAACGTCCTCTGCCGGTGCGGCCAGCATCTCTCCTGCACCAGCGCCTCCGGCAACTGCCAGAAGGTGGTGGGCTGCTCCGTGACCTGCGACTTCAACGAGCAGGACTGCCCGCCCTGCCACGGCTTCGCCTGCTTCTGAGCTGACCGGGCACCTTCGAGAGGGCGCGTCTTGAAGAAGAGCCGCTCGCGGCTGTAACGACGCGAGCGGCAGGTCTCGCTCCGCCACCCCACCTCCCGTTCACGGACCCGTGAAAATTCCCTCTTGACCCTCACGTGACGTGAGGGTTTATCGTCTCCTCCATGGACGCCACGAAACGGCAAAAGGGAGGAGCAACGATGCGGCCGTCGCCTTGGAAGGTGGGCGAGCTGGCCCGGTGGACCGGGGTTTCCGTGCGGACCCTCCACTACTACGACGAGATCGGCCTGCTACGGCCGGCCCAAACCACCGAGGCGGGCTACCGCCTCTACACCGAGGGCGACGTGATCCGCTTGCAGCAGGTCAAGTCGCTCCGCCACCTGGGATTCTCCCTGGAGGAGATCAAGAATTTCCTGGCCCGCCCCGAGGTCTCGCCCGGCGAGGTGCTGCGTATGCAGATCACTCACCTCAAAGAGCAGATCACCCAACAACAGCGTCTGTGCGAGCGCCTGGAGGCTATCGCCGGCCGCTGGGGAAAGGCCGAATCCGTCTCCACCGAGGAGCTCCTGCAAATCATTGAGGTGATGAACATGATGGACAAGTACTACACCCCCGAGCAGACGGAAGAGCTCCGCCAGCGCCGGGAACAGCTCGGCGACGAGCGCATCCGGCAGTCCGAAACGGACTGGAAGGAGCTGATGGATCAGGTGAAGGCGGAGATGGAGAAGGGGACCGACCCCGCGAGCGAGACCGTGCAGGCCCTCGCCCGCCGGTGGGACGGCCTGGTCCGTGAGTTCACGGGAGGCAATCCCGGTATCGCGCAGTCGCTGGGCAAGATGTGGAAGGAAGAGCCCACCGTCGCCGGTATCCCCACGGGCCCCATGCACGAGATGATGGCCTACGTCGGCAAGGCGCGGGCGGCGGCGAAGGGGTAAGGCCCCTACGCCGCCTCTTCCTTCACCCCTGCGATTAGCTCGCGTAGCGTCTTCTTCGCGTCGCCCAGCACCATCATCGTGTTGGGCTGAACGAAGAGGTCGTTCTCGATACCGGCGAAGCCCGTGGCCATGCTGCGTTTGAGGACGATCGCGGCGCGGGCCTGGTCGACGTTGAACACCGGCATGCCGTAGATGGGGCTGCCGGGGTTGGTCTTCGCGGCGGGATTGACGACGTCGTTGGCGCCCACCACCAGGGCCACGTCGGTGCGGGCGAACTCGTCGTTGATGTCGTCGAGATCGTAGAGCTGATCGTAGGGGACGTTCGCTTCCGCAAGTAGCACGTTCATGTGACCCGGCATGCGGCCGGCGACCGGGTGGATGGCGTACTTCACTGTCGCGCCGTTGGCCTCCAGGCTCTGGGCCAGCTCGCGCACGGCGTGCTGCGCCTGCGACACCGCCATGCCGTAACCGGGGACGACGATCACCGTCTGCGCCGCGGAGAGCACGCCGACGGCGTCCTCCACCGTCGCCAGGTTGTAATTGGCGGCCGGTCCCCCCGGGCCGCCGGCCGAGGTATCCGGCTGCGCTCCGAAGGCGCCGAAGAGCACGTTGGCGAACGAGCGGTTCATCGCCTTGCTCATCTTCAGCGACAGCAGGAAGCCCGAGGTGCCGTCGAGCGCGCCAGCGATGATCAGCACGTAGTTGCCAAGGGCGAAACCGGTGGCGGCCGAAGCCAGGCCGGCGTAGGAGTTGAGGAGGGAGATCACCACCGGCATGTCGGCTCCGCCGATGGGGATCACGGCCAGGACGCCCACGGCCAGCCCCAGCGCCCCCATGGCATAGAAGAGGATGCTGCGGCTGGGGTCGAGCACCAGCAGCACCAGCAGCACGAGGGCACCGAAGAACATCGTGATATTGGTGGCGTTCTGACCCTTCCAGGTCACCGGGGCGCCTGTGACGACCCCTTGGAGCTTGCCGAACGCCATGAGGCTGCCGGTGAACGTCAGGAAGCCGAGGAACACCTCCAAACCAAGGGCGGCCATGGTGAACTTGCCGATCCCCTCGCCGCCCATGCGGTGGTGGTACTCCGAGACGCCCACCAGGGCCGCGGCCAGGCCGCCGAAGGAGTGGGAGAGCGCGATCCGCTCCGGCATCTTGGTCATCGGGATCCAGATCGACATGGCGGCGCCGATGGCCGCACCGATCATCAGGCCGATGGCGATCCACCGGAAGTCAAGGATCTCGTTGAAAACCAGAGTCGCCACCACGGCCACCAGCATGCCGGCAGCGCCCACCAGGTTCCCCCGCCGGGCGTGGGTGGGCGACGACAGCCCCTGTAGCGCCAGGATGAAGCAGACCGACGCGATGAGGTACATCAGTACCAGTGGGGCGCTCATGCCTTCGACCCCTTGGCAGGCGTCTTCTTCTTGAACATCCGCAGCATGCGGTCGGTGATGAGGAAGCCGCCCACCGTGTTGATGGTGGCGCAGACCACGGCGACGAACCCGAGCACCTTGCTCAGCATTCCGTAGCCGCCGCCCGCGGCCACCAGCGAGCCCACCAGCGAGATGCCGGAGATGGCGTTGGTGCCGGCCATCAGCGGCGTGTGCAGCAGGGGGGGCACCTTCTCGATGACGTAGTGGCCCAGAAAGCCGGCCAGCACGAAGATGTACAACCCGAAAAGCAGCTCGTTCGTCATGGTTCTCGAACCTTCCGGCCTCCTCAAAGGTCTTGCAAGCGGCGGAATGCTAGCACGGCTGCCCTGCCGGCCCGACAGAGCACCCCCACCCAAGACCCTCATCACCCCGGCCCTCTTCTCCCGTCCCCTCCCTTCCCGCCCCGGCGGGGACAGGGCGGGAGACGGGAGAGGGGGACAGGAGGTGACGTCTGGAGTCTGAGGCTTGCCAGCGGCAGCGTGAGCTTGCGGGGGCCGAGGCGGCTCGCCAGAGGCGGCCAAGCCGAGCTTCCTTCCTACCCCGCCGCCGCCCTCTCCGCCGGAATCACGTAGGAGATCTCCCGCGCGATCCACTCGGGATTCGCCTGCCCTTGGCAGGCGGCCCACCAGGCTTGGGGCTCGTTGCCGAAGCGAACCATGCCGCTGTGGCTCGCGCGGTCGTTCTGGTCCACTTGCGGCTTGATGTCGACAAAGCCCAGCTTGCTGCGGAGGAGCTCGACGTCTGCGGGCTTGCCGGTCAAGAACTTCCAGCCGGGACCCACGTTGTGCATTTCCGCATAGGCGTTGAGCTTCTCCGGCGTGTCCTCTTCGGGCTTGACGGTCAGCGAGTAGAAGGAGATGTTCCGCTTCCCCTGTTCGATCAGGATCTTCTGTACTCGCGCCAGATTCGCCGTGATGACCGGGCAGGCGCCCTGGCAGTTGGCATACATGAGGTTGAGGACGACGATCTTGTCCTTGAGCAGGTCCTCATAGAAACGGACCTGCTTGCCTTCATGGGTGGTCAGGACAACATCGGGAAAGTAGCGCCGTCGCATCATCTCCCGCCCCGATAAAGGTGGTGCGAAAGGCCCGGCCGTCTGGGGACCGGCGGGGACTTCACAGCCACGCGCCGGCAGCACGCGTGCCAGGGGGAGCAGGGCCGAAACCGCGAGCAATCCTCTTCTCGTCACGCTGGACATGGCAGGATCTCCTTTCGCAGAGTCGACCTCACGGCCGGCTGTTGGTATCCCCGTTCACGGCGATGTCGAACCGGATCATCATCGCGTGGTCCTCGTGGATGATGTTGTGGCAGTGCATGGGGTAAGGCCCAACCCAATCCCGGAAGCGGAAAAAGACCTTGACGTCCCCCCGGCTGGTGACCCGGACGACGTCTTTGCGCGACTTGTTCACTCCCGTCGAGGCCCCGCCCCCGCTCCCCCAACTCCCGCCGCTGCGCCAGCCCGAGCTACCGCCCCAAGTGCCGCCATATTGGCTGTCCGGGTAAAGACCCGCAGCTCCCTGGAGGATCTGGAACTCCTCCATGTGGATATGAATGGGGTGCTCCCAGTCGCGGCCACCGCTGAGCGACCAGGTTTCGACGCTGTTCTTCTGGACGGTGAAACGTGGATGGAGGCCGTCGAAGAATTGATCGTTGATCGTCCACTCGCCGTCGCGGGTCTGGTCGAACTTGAAGGAGCGCTGCACCCGGGGCGTGGCGGCGGTGCTCGGCAGCGCGTAGTAGGCCGGCGCGGTCGCCGGGTTCACGCTGTTGTCGGCCACCTGCGGCAGATCGACGACGATCCTGAGCAGCAGATTGCCCTGACCCGCGGCCTTGACGTTGCCGGTGGGGCCGCGGCCGTTGGTCTGCTCCAATCGGTTTTCCAGATACAGGGTCTTGCCTGCCAACTGGGTGAAGTCGAGGATCACGTCCGCGCGCTCCGCAACGCCCAGCGCTACCGCCGGGACCTGGATGGGAGTGGGCAGCAGGTTGCCGTCGTTCGAGATCTGCCAGAATTGATTGTTGGCGCCGAGGTTGTTGAGATCCGTCAGGTAGATCTGCTGGAAACGTGACGGGCCGGTGTTCAGCCAGCGGAAGCGATAGCGCCGGGGATGAACGTGCAACACCGGCTGGATCACACCGTTGACCAGGAACTTGTCGCCCAGAATGCCGTCCAGGTTGAACGTGTCGAAGGCCAGCAGTCCGGTCACCGGGTCGAAACACTTGTCCGCAAACATCATAGGGATGTCATAGTCCGGGAAGGTGGGCAGGCGGAAACCCGTGGTCTCATTTCCCGTGTCAAATTGATTGAACAGCAAGTAGAAGCCGGCGAGCCCCTTGTAGACGTTCTGGGAGGTGAAATCGACGCGGTGATCGTGATACCACAGAGTGCTCAGCGACTCGTTGACGTCGCCGTTGGGCAGGTTCGTCGAGTTGAAGCCGGCGAGCACGTTCGGGTAGTACTGATCATAATATTGGCCGCTCGCGAAGAAATCCTGGGGGAAGCCGTCGCTTTCGGAAGGGTTGTGAGCATTGTGCAGGTGGGTGGTGACGGAAGGGAACCCGAAACCCGAGTTGTCTCCGACCAGGGAATTGACGTTGCGGACCAGGATGGGGGCTCCATACTGCGCCACGTAGGTAGGGCCGGGGCTGATGCCGTCGAAGCCCCAGATCGGCTGCTGCGGCAACTGATTGGACATCGTCACCAGCCCTGCCCGCTGCGTCACCTGATAGACCGTCGGAGCGGGAAACGGAAAGCCGAGCGGCGGCGCCTGGTGAGCGCGGGTGCGCCCTTCATAGGCGAGCCCGGTCGCCGGATTGATGGCGGTGTTTGGATTGATCTGCGGCGCAGGGGTCAGCGACGACAGTGCGACGGGCTGCTTGGTTGGCATGATGGGCAGGTTCAGCGTGAAAGGCGTAGTCGCGGGGCTGGCACACTGGCCGCCGCCTCCGCCCCCACCATACGCCCAGGCGCTGAGGCCGTTCTTCGCCAGCAGGTAGCCCGTGCTCGAGAGGAGGCCCATCTTGAAGAGGCTCCGCCGGTTCATAAGGCCGGCCTTGATGAGCTCCTGCCGGTTCCTGAAGGCGTTGTACATGTCCTTGAACCTTGCTCGCGAAACCTTCTCCCCCAGACTGTTGTAGTCCATGCGCACTCCTCTCTGAAGTGGACGTACAAGTTTCCCCATCACCTTCGACGGGGGCGAAACTGAACGGGAGATCAAACTTCCGCTAACACTTAGAGTGCCGAGCGGGGATCAGGGGGGGACAGGCCCCGCCCTCACCACTGGCCTGGCCCCTCTCTTCTCCCGCCCCTTCGAGACACCCCCTCAATCCATCGTCAACCGGGTGAAGGGCGGACGGGTGAATTTGCCGTTCTCGTAGTAGCCGCTGTTGATCAGCAGATCGAGTTGCGGCGGAGCGGCGAGCCCACCCACGAGATGAAGCTGCTCGGAATCCTTGGGGATGATCCCGCCATGGCGTACGCCCCTCGGCGCCAAGAGGCAGTCGTAGGATTCGGTCGGCAGCCAGCGGTCGCCGAGGAAGGTCGGGTTGCCGCCGTACCAGTTGATGACGCACTCGTCCGAGACCGGATGGGTATGGACGTCAGCCACCATGCCGGGTGTCAGGCAGGAGAAGTTGAAGCCGGGGGCTCCCGTCCCGAAGCCAGCGAACAGGATGAGGAGCATGGACGAGGAGTCCGCGCCGCCCTGCACGAGCCCGGTCAGAGGCCCACCGTAGAAGGCATTGAACAGCGCTCCGCCGCGCCGGATCTCGTCGTTGCCGAGGTTCCAGGCGCGGACCTCGGAATGGCTGTCGTGGAAGGCCATCTCATTGTTGGGCGAGAACCGGACGCGCTGCGTGTTGAGCTTGGCGTAGCCGATGGCCTCGAAATTCATCACTTTGTGCACCGGATCATAGAAGCCGGCCTCCTCGTAAAGGTCGAACTGCGGTGGCGAGATCGAAGTCACCAGGACGAAGTCGTTCTGATTCCCCGCGGGATTGCGCACCGCCCGCTCGGTCGTGGCGGGGAAGTAGGCGATGTCTCCAGGCTCGACGTCGAGCCACTGGCCACGCAGGAAGACCTGGCCCTTGCCCTTGAAGCAGACCATCGCCTCCTCGGCCATGTCGTAGGCGTACCGATCGCTTTCTTCTCCGGGCTTGACCGTGAGCACGTGCACGGCCTCGGTCTGGAAGCCGTTGCCAGGCCAGGCGATCGGGCGGGTGTTGATGCCGTGGGTGGTGATCGGGATGCCGTCCCCCAGGTTGCTGAGGGCACCGTTCTGCTGGATCTGGGTGTGCGTGAGATACCGTTCCCAATAGCTCTCGAGTTCCATACTGACCTCCTCGGGTTGTGTTCAATGTTAAACGTTGATATCGACAGGTGATTGATCAAAGCAGGATCAATGCCAGGGCTCACGCCGAAGTGAAAAGGCCCGCAACGCGGGTTTTCGTCTCACCGATCGGTGAGACCCTCTATCCGATCGGTTAGGCCCGCAGGCCCAGGTTGGAGATCAGCCGGTGGAGGTAATTCGGATGCAGGCCGAGGAGGGCGCCGGCCTTGGTGACGTTGCCGCCGGCTTCGGCCAGGGCGGCGAGGATCAGCCGCTTTTTCGTCTCGTTGAGGGTCTCGTGATAGCGGGTGACGGCCGCTCCCGGGCCGGCGCCGGCTTCGAGCACGGCTTCGGGGAGGTCCTCGGGGCGGATGAGGTCGTCCTCTCCCAGCACGATGGCGCGCTCGACGGCGTTGGCGAGCTCGCGGACGTTTCCCGGCCAGTCGTAGCGCAGGAGACAGGCGCGGGCCTCGGGGGTGAAGCCGGCGACGCTACGCCCGAGCCGCCGGCTGGTCTGGGCCGCGAAGTGGCTGGCGAGGAGCGGCACGTCCTCGCGCCGCTCGCGCAGGGGAGGCAGGTGCAGCGAGATCACGTTCAGCCGGTAGTAGAGGTCCTCGCGGAAAGTGCCGGCACGGGCCGCCCGTTCGAGGTCCCGGTTGGTGGCGGCGATCACCCGCACGTCCACCTTGATCGGGCGGGTGCTACCCAGGCGCTCGATCTCCCGCTCCTGGAGGAAGCGGAGGAGCTTGGCCTGGAGCGGCAGGGGGATCTCCCCGATCTCGTCCAGGAACAGGGTGCCGGTGTCCGCTGTCTCGACCTTGCCCATTTTCCGCGCCAGAGCGCCGGTGAAGGCCCCCTTCTCGTGGCCGAACAGCTCGCTTTCGAGCAGGGTCTCGGAGAGGGTCGCGCAATTGACGGCCACGAAAGGGCGTTCCGCGCGCGGGCTCGCGCGGTGGATGGCCCTCGCCGCCAGCTCCTTGCCGGTGCCGCTCTCGCCCAAGAGGAGCACGGTCGAGTCCGTGGCGGCCACCCGCTGGAGGAGGCGGTAGACCTCGCGCATGCGCGGGCTTTCACCCACCATGTCGTGCGCGAAGCCGGCGGCCAGGCGGCGGTTCTCCTCTTCCAGCCACTCGATGCGCCGGACGGTGGCGAGGGCTATCCCGGCGATACCGGCCACGGCGGTCACGAACTGGAGGTGCCCCTCGTCGAAGCGGGTCCCAGGCTCGCGGGAGTCGAGATAGAGGAGGCCGAGCGGCCGGTCGAGGTGGATGAGCGGCACGGCGAGCAGCGACTGGACGAGATCGCTCTTCAGGCTCGCGGCTCCGGCGAGGTCCGGCTCCGCCAGCACGTCCGCGGCGAGCACGGAGAGCCGTTCGCCGAGCACCTTCCCTGCGAGGGTGCGGGAGATCGGAAACGTTTCGGTCGCGCCGTGGCGGTCCAGCGCGAAAGCGTCGTCCAACTCGGCCGTGCCGCGATCGGTGAGGAGAAGGGCGGCGCGGTCCGCGGGCACGGCCGCGAGCACCCGATCGAGCAGCCGGCGAGCGAGGGACTCCGTCGAACGCAGCGACTGGAGGGCGGTGCCGATCTGCAGCAGGGTGTGGAGATCGCGGGCGGTGCGGCCGCTGCGGTCGGAAGCGAGCGCGGCAAGGACCTCCTGCGGCCGCGAGTAGAGGGCCTCCTCCGGCGAGAGGTGGATCATCGTCTCCGCCGTGGGGGTTGCGGGCTCCAGACGCACGACCGTGCCGCTCCCGGCGGTGCTCTCTTCGCGGACCTGGAAGAGGAAGAGCGAGTCGCCGAGGGTCACGAGGTCCCCCTCCTCCAGGAAACGCTCCTGGACGGGCAGGCCGTTGACGAAGCTCCCCCGGCGGCTCCCGAGGTCGCGCAGCCGGAAGCGTCCGGCCGCCGGCTCCAGGACGCAGTGCTGCCGCGAAACGGCGAGGTCCGGGAGCTGGAGCCGGTTCGCGGAGTGGCGGCCGATCGGCAGCGCCTCCCCGTCCAGCGGGAACGTTTGGCCCGCCAGCGGGCCGCTCAGACCAACGAGCCTCGGGTTCAAAGGCGATGGGCTCCTATCGAATCAGCTAGAGTCTAACCAATCCGATAGGGATCTGCCCGCCCTCCGCCGCTCTCGGAAGGCGGTTCGGAGGACTGGGCATGCAGTGTGCTCTTCCTCGCGGCAGGAGATTCGAAACGACCGATCCGATCAAGGAGGTGGAACGTGGCGGAGCAGCGAGTCAACATCACCCAAACCGGTAGTCAATTGATCATCGATTCCTCGCCGGCTGTGAAAGATGGCGACTGGGTCCTATGGCAATTCCCGGAGATGCTGGACAACCAGTTCGGATTCGTCTTCTTCCAGAACCGGTTCGGTCCGTTCCACTCGCTCCGTTCGCTCGGCAACACAGTGGTCGTGGGGAAGGGGAACGTCGGCTCGGTGCCGCCTGACTCCGCCTCCTATGACTACACGGCCATGATCCTCCAGACGGAAGTGGCAGATCCGATCGCGACCGGAGCGGGAACGATCACGAATCAGGCCACACGGGAGGATACGTCCCCTGAGGTTTTAGTGGCCTACAATCCGGACCTCCCGCCGTCGCAGGCCATCACGGTCACCCCCGACCCGGTGAGCCTCAACCCAGGCGACACGGCGACCTGGTATTT
Source organism: Thermoanaerobaculia bacterium (assembly GCA_036275055.1). Classification (GTDB taxonomy): domain Bacteria; phylum Acidobacteriota; class Thermoanaerobaculia; order Multivoradales; family UBA5704; genus DATARR01. The sequence continues at coordinate 43,194 of DASUEN010000276.1, read as the reverse complement.
TTCCAATCTGCCCGATGGTGCTTTCGCGAATTTCCTGTTCAAGCTCGACGGCATGCCCTCCAGCCGCAACGGGCCGTTCGTAAATTTCTATGCCGTGGGCGGCAGTGGTCCCGTCACCTTGCGGGCGAGCGGCACCGGCTTCGCCGTGGCCCCTCTCGGCGAGATCCAAGCCTGGCCCGCGAAGATCATTTACTATTTCGAGATTCGTAACCAGGACGGCGTTCTCATCGGGAGCCACGAGCCGGTCATCGACAACCTCGGTGTACCGCCTACGAGCCCTGAATCGTGACTGTTCAGCGGGTGGACCGTCGGCGCAGGAGGGCCTGGAGCTCCGCATCGTGGCGCAAGGGGCCGAAGGCGGCGAGGGTGAACCAGCGCGGCTGGATCCCTTTCTCCAGGGCGCTCTGAGCATTGACGAGGGCGGACGCCCGGTCGCCAACGAGAGCGTAGACCAGCGAGGCGGCGTAGACGATCTGGGGGTCGTCGAAGCTCTGCTGCAAGGTGCGTTGCGCCGCTGCAACGGCCTCGCGGGGCCTGCCCAGATGGGCCAGGCATTGGGCTTCGATCATGCGGTCCGTGGGAGAAAGGCCCGCCGCCGCCTCGGTCGCCTCCAGCCGCAGCAACACCTGGCGGTAGAGCGACTGGGCCTCGTCCTCACGGCCGAGCGCGAGCTGAGCGTCGGCCAGGTTGAGGGTTACGGCGACGTGGCCGGGAGCCAGAGCCAGAGCCTGCCGGTAGGCGGCCACGGCTTCCTCGTGACGTCCGAGCAGGGAACGGGCGACGCCGAGGTTCGTATAGTAAGGACGCTGGGGTTGGAGGCGGATCAGGTTCAGGTAGAGCCGCTCGGCGCGGGTTGGATCGCCCACCAGCAGCTCCAGGTTGCCCAGCTTGTCGAGCCCCCAGACGTTGTTTGGGCTGCGCGCGAGCAGCTCCTCCAAATGGTGCCGTGCCGCTGCGATACGGCTGGCCTTGATCTCCAGGTCCGCCAGCCAGAAGAGGTTGGACCACGACGGATCGCGCCGGGCGGCGGCCGTGAAGTCGGCGATGGCGCGCGGCAGATCTCCCTGGCTTTCGGCGACTTGGCCCGAAAGGACGAGGAGGCTCGAGTCGCCCGCGAGGAGCGGCTCGAGCTGGGTGAGAAGCCTGGCCGTCTCCTGCGGCTGGTGGGCCTCCAGCGCGATCTTGAGCGCGGCGACGAGAGGCCGGGGATCCGCGGGCGCCAGAGCCTTGGCGGCGCGCGCGGCGTCCCGGCCGCGTTCGAGGTATCGGGGATCGCGCGTCGAGCGAAAGAGGCTCCTGGCCATGCCGGCGAGTTGGAGATGGGCTTCGAGAAGCTGCGGCGATCCGCGGACGACGGCTTCGAGCCGGTCGAGCTCGGATTGCGAGGGTGCGGCCCCCGCGTCGATCCGCTGCTTGATGCGCAGCAGCTCGGCGTAGTCCTCGTCGCGGACGGCCAACTCGGGCGTGCCCGGCCGCAGGCGCCGGCCGGCATAGGCCCGCCGCAGGTGAGCGGTCACCGCATCGGCGAGCAGACGAAGGTCCCGGGGCTCGGTGGGGACGGGGAAGCTCTCCGTCCACAGAACCCGGCCGTCGCTCCCTTGCATGCGTCGCAGCGTCACCCTCCCGCCGAGCGTCCCCTCCCCTTCGAGCGTGGCGGCGAGCACCTCTTTCGCCGCGGCTGCCCGTGCCGCCGCGGCGGGGGAGGCCGCGGCTCCCGCCTGCGCGGGATCGAGCGGTGCCATCCCCTCGAACGAGGCGAGAGTCGAGAGGCTCGCCACGAGGACGCCCGAGGCCGCGAGGCCGAGCTTGTCGTCCCCCTCGGGAGCGATCTGCGGCTTGAGGACCACGACCCGCAACGGCTCCGGCGGGCCCTGCCGGCCCACCAGGTAGGCGACGCCGAGCGCCAGCGCGACCAGGGCTGACACCGTCGCAACCAGGTGCCACTGCCGGTAGCGAGGCGCCAGCGCGCTCGACTCCTGGGCCGGAGTTGCGGGGGTCCGCGGGGCATGAGTCGCCACCTCGCTCCATCCTTCGCCGCGCAGGGGAGCGCCCTTGGCAGCCGCGAGCGCCGGCGAGGCCGCGATCTCCTCGAGGCTCTGCGCCACCTCTGCCGCGCTTCGCGGGCGCGCCTCGCGATCCTTCTCCAGCAGGCGCTCGACCAGCGCGGACAGGTCGCGCGGCAGGTCCGGCCGCAGGGAGGCGACCGGCGGTGGATGGTGCGCGACGACCCGCCGTAGAGTATCCAGGGAGTTGTTGCCCCGAAACGGCGACCGGCCGCTCAGCATCTCGTACAGCAGGACGCCGAGGGAGAAGAGGTCCGAACGGGCATCGACGTCCCTGCCACTCGCCTGCTCCGGGGACATCGAAGGATAGGTGCCGAGCACCGCACCCTGGGCCGTCAGGGCCTCGTCCTCGTTCCCCAGGACCGGTTTGGCGAGGCCGAAGTCCAGGATCTTGGCGTGCCCGTCCCTGGTGACGACGACGTTCTCGCCTTTGAGGTCGCGGTGGACCAAACCGGCAGCGTGCGCCGCCGCGAGCCCCTCGGCGACCTCGCGCGCCAGGCGGACGGCCAGCGCCGGCTGCGGGAGCCCCTCCGCCGTCAGCGCAGCGAGGGTGCGTCCCTCGACGTACTCCATGACGATGGCGAGGCCCGCGGCGTCCTCGACGAGCTCGTAGACGTGCACGACGGCCGCATGGCTCAGGCGCGCCGCCACCCGGGCCTCGCGGCGGAGGCGCTCGCTCTGGCGATCGGCGCCCGAGCCCTGGCGCACGCGCTTGATGGCCACCCGCCGCCCCAGGCGTTCGTCGTGGGCGAGGAAGACCTCCCCCATGCCGCCGTGCCCGAGGCGCCGCTCCACCCGGTACGGGCCGATGCGCCAGACCTCCTGCGACGGAGTCTCGCCGGCGAGAGGCGGGGTGGTGGCGGGCTCGGGATCCTGCATGCTCGTGGCGGCAGCGGAAAGCGGCAGTCTACCGCGAACGGCGGCGAGGGACCTTGCCGAAGGCGGCTGTAGACCGCAGCACCAAGCAGCCAAGGAGGCTGCGCGGTAGGACCACCGAACCAAGGACCTAAAGGACACCAAGGACGGAACAGCCCGTCTCAGCCTGTCCTTGAAGTCCTTGGTGTCCTTTGGGTCCTTGGTTTCCCTGAGGCTGAGGCCGCCATGTAGACTGCGCTCCGAACGGTCCAGACCTTGGTCTCGAAAACTCAGACCTTGGTCTGGAGGATCTGGAGCTTGATCCGGATCGTCTTGAGATCGGCCCGGACGACCTGATTCCCGGCTTGGAGGACCAAGCCGTTTCAGCAGGCTCCGGTGGTGACGGAGCTCTTGATCCGCAGCTTCTTGGCGCAGGCGTACGGACCGGCCGAGGAGGAGGTGAGGGCGCAGCAGCTCCACTCTTCCCAGGTGGCGGTGACAATATACATGCAGGCGCCGCCGATGTTCACCACGTGGACCGATTCGCCGTAGTTCTTCGTCGTCGTATAACAACTGCCGTTGAAGACCACGTCGAGAGCGATCGGATCGGGCTCGGTGCGGCGGCTCGACGTGGCGCTCAGGCTGGCGCTTTTGAGCCCCACCTTGCCGGCGTCCACGAGCTCACCCGTGGAGGCGGAGACCGCACCGAGGGTGTCGATGCCGTCGCCGTCCCAGTCGCCCACCACCTGGATCCACTCGCTGCCGGCGGCGTCCTTCTCGTCCAGGCGCCAGCGGGCGACCGTGTCCACGCCGCGGCCGTCGAAGTTTCCCACCTGCGGGCGCCACGGGTTCGGATCGGGATCGTAACGGACGGTGCCGAGCCGCTCGGCGAGGTTGTGGATCGAGCCGTCCCGAAGGTCGAAAACGCGGATGGTGGCAATCCCCTTGCCGTCCCAGTTGCCGGCTATCGGCACCCACGGACCAGGCGGCGGATCGCCCTCGACGGCGATCGGTCCCCGGGTGGCCGGCACCACGTCCCAGGTCAGCCGGTTGAACATCATCACCTCGTCGATGCCGTCGCCGTTGAAGTCGCCGGCCACCGGATACCAGGGATTCGGGTCGGGATCGTCGATCGCCCGCGGCACCGGGCCGTCGAACTTGGTGACCAGCCGCCAACTCGCGAGGTCGAACCACGCCGGGGTGTCCACCGCCCCTTTGCTCCATTTTCCGGCCAGGACCATCCAGCCAGCCTCCGAGGTCTGGGCGAGAGCGGGGGCCACGCCGAGGATCAGGACGGCGAAGGCTCCGAAGCTCCAGGCGCCCAGCCGGGCCAGACGCCGCGCTCTATTCTGCTCGATCTGCTTGGGCTGCATAAAGAGAGTCTCTCCTTGTCATCCACCGGGACCATCCCTAGGTGGGTGCTCAGTGACAAGGACGACGGAAAAGGGCGAAAGTCTTAGTTAGATGAACTTTGCGTCCTCCCCGGGAGAAGAGGGAAACCAGCCAGCGGTGGCCGCGATCCCGGTGGCCGCGGCTGCGATCTCGCTCGTGGATGCTTCGGCTTTGATCGCAGCCGCTCCGGTCTCGGCCGTGGCTCAGTTGACTATCAAGTTCGCTTTGCCGCTGAGGCTCTTGACCGAGTAGGTCTCGACGGGGCCGGGTTGCGGCGGACGGCCGACCTGGCCGCCGTTTTCGAACACGACGAAGGTGGAGAGCTTCTCCGCCTTTCCCGGGGTGACCAGGACCTTGGGCAGCACCAGGGTGAAACGATGGGTGATGAAGTCGACCGCAACGTCGGCGACGCTCAGCAGGCGGCCGAGAGCGGTCTCCTCCTGCTGGATCTGGTCTCCGACGTAGTTGCGTGTCTGTTTGCCGTCCTGGTAGCTGAGGTGTGGCCGGCCGAGAAGGTCCGTCGCCGTATAGGTGATGCTGAGGGAGCCATTGCTGAGCTCGTAATGGTTCGCCTCGGTGAGCTGAGGGGCGGCCGGTTTGGCCTGGGATTGAGAGGGCATGAGGATCTCCTTTCGAAGTTGCAACTGAATTCGCTGCATCTCCCAATGACGATCCCGGGAAAAAGATTTCGCGGGGATGGCGGCCCTCATCACCCATAGGCGCTCACTTTGCGGAGAGCGCCCCCGCCCAAGACCCTCGTCCTTGCTGTCCCTTCGTCCCTTTTTGCTGTTCTCCCTCTTCTCCCGGGGAGGGCTTCACTCCCAGGCCGTGAACACCGCGCACGTATTGTGGCCGCCGAAGCCGAAGGCGTTGTTGAGCGCCACGCGGACACTGCGGTGAACGGCCTGGTTGGCGGCGACGTTGACCTCGCAGGCCGGATCCTGATTCGCCAGGTTGATGGTCGGGGGCACCACGCCGTGGACGATGCTGAGCACCGTGGCGATGGCCTCGACGGCGCCGGCCGCCCCCAGAAGGTGGCCGGTCATGCTCTTGGTGGAGGTCACCGTCAGCCGGTCCGCGTGCGGGCCGAAGTAGGTGCGGACGGCTTTGGCCTCGGATTCGTCCCCCAGTGGTGTCGAGGTGGCGTGCATGTTGATACTGTCCACCCGCTCCGGCGCCACCCCCGCCTCGGCGAGCCCCTTCCGCAGGGCGAGGACGATGCCCCGCCCTTCCGGATGCGGCGCGCTCATGTGGTAGGCGTCCGCCGAGGCCCCCACGGCCCGCAGCTCCGCGTAGATGCGCGCTCCCCGCCTCTGGGCGCGGCCGGCCTCCTCCAGCACCAGGGCGCCGGCGCCGTCCCCCAGCACGAAGCCGTCGCGGTCCACGTCGAAGGGGCGGCTCGCCGTCTCGGGCGAGTCGTTGCGCGTCGAGAGCGCCTTCATGGCGTTGAAACCGCCGATCCCCATCTCGGAGACCGAGGCCTCGCTGCCGCCGCAGAGGATGAGGTCGGCCTGCCCCTCGCGGATCAGCGACAGTCCCTCCGCCAGGGCGTGATTGCCCGTGGCACAGGCGGAGACCACGGCGTGATTGGGACCCTGGAAACCGTAGCGGATCGAGAGCACGCCGCCGGCCATGTTGGGGATGATCATGGGGATGAAGAACGGCGAGATCCGCCGCGCGCCGTGCTCGAAGTACTCCTTGGCCTGAGCCTGGAGCGTGGTGAAGCCGCCGATGCCGCTGCCGAAGATGATCCCGGAGCGCTCGAGCTCCTCCGGGGCCATCTCCTCGGGGCGCAAGCCGGCGTCGCGCAGGGCCTCGTCCGAGGCGGCCACGGCGTAATGGCAGAAGGGGTCCAGGTGGCGCGCCTTCTTGCGGTCGAAGTAGGCGAGGGGATCGAAGCCCCGGACCTCGCAGGCGAACCGGGTGGGGAAGGGCGAGGCGTCGAAGCTCGCGATGGGCCGCGCGCCGCTCTCCCCTCGCAGCAGGGCGTTCCAGAACGCCTCCACCGAAAGCCCCAGAGGCGTCACCGCCCCCAGGCCGGTCACGACCACTCGTCGGTTATAGGGCAGCTCAGGCGTAGGCTCGCTCATTCAAGACCTCCAGTGCGGGATGGGCGCACCGTAGACCGAGGACCGGGGGGCGGTCAAGGGGCGGTGCTACAATCGAGGCCGCAATGTCCTTCCCGAGCGACACCGCCGACAAGGATCGTCCGAGCCCCCAGGAGGAGCTCGCTCCCGCTCAGGGCAATCCCGGCGTCGCCGAAGGAGAGGACGATGTCCTGATCCACTGGATGCTCAGCCTGACACCCTTGAAGCGCCTGGAGATGGCCCAGGGCTTCATGGAAGGTCTGATAGCCCTACGCAATGGACGTCGCGTCTAAGACCCTTGAAACCCTTCAGCTTCTGGTCCGGCACGGGGTGGACTTCATTGTCGTAGGTGCCGCGGCGGCGATCCTGGAAGGCGCACCCATCGCTACGCTGGATCTCGACATCATGCCGCGGCCGTCGCCGGAGGACCGCGAGCGCCTTCTCCGGGCTTTGCAGGAGATCCATGCACGGTATCTCGATCCGGCCGGCCGGCACATCGTGCCCGATGCGGGGAAACTCGATTCCCTTCGGCTTCACCGTCTGGTGACCGATCTCGGTCCCCTCGACGTTCTCTCCACCATTGGCAACGGCATGACCTACGACGACTTGTCTGGAGAGACTATCCTCCATGACCTTGGGGAGATGACGGTGCGAGTCCTCAACCTTGCCATGGTGATTCGCTCGAAAGAGGAGGCCAATCGCGACAAGGACCGGGCCGTCCTGCCCATCCTGCGCAGAACTCTGCAGTTGAAGGAGGGATCGTCAACTTGAAAGGAGGCTTCCGATGAGCCGTCGAGCATTGTCCCGAGTCTGCGGTCTGCTGGTCCTGACGGGTCTGTGCGCTGCCGTGGCGGTCAGCGGCACCTCGGCCGTCACGGCGCCTGCGGCCTGTCCCGCCGTCTCGAGCCTCACCGAGACGGGCTATTACCAGTGCGTCGGCGTGGCTGGCTGCACCTGCCACCCGCGAACGGACTACTGTGTGGGCATCTCGCAGCCCACCCCCACGCCGAAGCCTGCCTGCCCGGCCGTCTCCTGCCTGACCGAGCCGGGCTACGACGAATGCAAACAGGCCGGCTGCGGCTGCGATCCGCGGACGGACGCCTGCGTTCCAGGGGCGGTGGTTACCAACTAGACGGCGAGGTCTCGCCGGCCTCTAGAGGGCAACAATATACTTCACTCCGCGGCCCCTCCGGGGGCTGCTCGGCACGCCCCCGGAGGTCCAGTTGCTTAGTTGACGCGCATCCTCTCCCGATCCTCCCAGGACCGCAGGAGGTCGGCGGGCGTGACGGCAGCGGCTCGCTTCAACCTGTCGAGCATCGGCCAGAGGTCATCTGCAATGGCGCATCGGATCGCGGATTCTACCGCGAGCATGGTGTCCTCCGGCCGTCCGCCTTCCAGCATGTCCTCCGGGGATTCTGGCATCTCCTGCACAAGGTCGCCCAGCACGTCTTCCACCCTCAGCAGAATGCCGATAACCTTCCACAGCCCGCGTTGTGCGCGGGTAGCGTACTCCTCCCTTTCCATAGAGTCCTCCCGTCTGTAGTCGTTGGAACGCCGGGCCGCTGCCACACAGCGGCCCGGCCCCTTTCCGTGCTTTTGCTTGCCGTCTCTCTCTTCGCCGCCTCCTCTCCTGGACTGGCGCGGCGCACCCCTGCCATAGAGCCCCTATCGGCCCTTGGTTCCATCGTGCATGCACCGTACAGCCGCGGTGACAGTATCCTACCGCCGTGGTGTTGTCTAGGCTTACAGCCATGCCCAAGCCCACAGGAGGAACCCGAGTGCGGCAAAAGCTCACCACAAAGGGCGGACTCACCCGCGAGACTGCCTATCTCTACGATGATGAGGAATCGGCCCTGGAGTTACGGGCCGAACGGGAGCGGTGCTCTAAATCCGAGATCGTCCGCCGGGCCTTGCGGGCTTATCTCGGGTTGGGGGCGGACGGGTGAGGCGGCGGTCCGAGTCCGCGATTGGGCAGGAGGCGGTGCGGCGGTTGCTCGGGATAGAAGACTAGTCGCTGATTTTTATGATCGCGCCATGAGCAAGAGGACTCTCGAATTAGTTGTCGCCGCCATCGCCGCAGCGACGCTCGGTGTCACGGCAATTGGCGTGACGTTTATTACCGGTATCCCGGCGAAGCTGAACTTGTTCCTATGCTTTACCGGCGCGGTCTCGTTTGCCGCAACTGTAGTTCTAATTCTGTTAGTGTTTACGCCTATCTTCGAGCGGCTCCGTGAAAAGCGCCGAGCGAAAGCGGCGGCTGTTAAGCGGCAAGAAGAGCAGGAGGAACTCCGGCGAACGTGGGCGCTCCCGCTACAAGCGTGGCTCAAGTTTCATTACTACGTTGTCCGAGTGCGGCAGTTGTTCGAGAGCGAACGCGAGGCGGTCACGGAAGCGTCCTGGTCAGAGTTTATTAAGGCCCTAGAAAGCGCCAAAATCGAAGCCGCTCGACTTCTGCCAGAAGAACAAAAAAGCGCGGCCTACTATTTGGAGCTATTGTCCAAACTCACCCGCGAGACGCGGAATCAGGGCATTCTAGCCTGGATTGATCTCGGAGATTGGGTGACGAATCGCAATATTAAATATATGGGAATTCAGCGGGCCGCTGATTTGCCAGCGATTGACTGGCAGGCAGAATGGAAGAAAGAAGAAGCCGCGGCTGCGAGCCGCGCGACAACCAAGAAGCCTATCAGGGGGAGGAAGGCTTGACGCGCCGTCGCGCCTTAATCCGCTTCTCCACGAGCCGCGCCCTCTAGCTCCGCCTTTGGCACCCCCGAAGAGCCCGGTAATCGTTCGCAAGCGGGAGAAGAGCGCCCTTCTCCCAGGGAAGCTTCATACCTTTCACCCGGTCCCCGCCCGTAGCCTTGAATGAGTTAGAGCCCGCGTCCCGGGGTCGTTGTGAGCCCGCAGCGGACTTAAGCTCTCCATAAAAGTTTGGCCCGGCAACGTTATCAGCGTTCCGGGCCAGGCAGCGGAGAGCGGCACGATTCAGGACTTTGGAGGAGACCGAGATGTGCAGCACCCGCTACACGCCTACCTTAGCGCGCCCACCACCAAGAGTCAATATCTACAGGGGTTTTCGCGAGGAGAAGTGTGCCTCCGGGGAAGGGTATCTCACCACCCGCCCCCGGAGGGCTTGGGATCTCTTCGCGCTCTGGCCCTGAGCCTAGCGGCCCCAACACTTGAACACCGCTAGTCTACTTCACCAGAGCGCCACTTTTCAAGAGAAAGGTTAGGCGCAGCTATGGCAGTACCGGCTATCGTTGTCATTGAATCACGGCCTGAGCCCGCACCGGCGGTGAAGGCGCCGCTGTTCCGAGAGGTGGTAGTCAAGCGCGGCGTGGACTTCGTCAGTTATTGGCTCAGGGTGTTCTAGGCTTCAGGTCTTGGCCCCGCGCAACCCGCAGGGCCTTTTCCTTCTCTCTCGCCGCCTTCCATTGTCGCTCGCGCTCGACAATAACCTCTTTCGGAGTGTTCAACACCTTCCGGGCGCCCTCCCGGAAGCGCTCGAACATTTCCTCCGGGGAGAGCTGGTCAGGCCCCTCCCTTCCGGCCTTTCCGATGTCCTCTTCCTTGCCTACGCGGCGCATGGGGCCTCCTCCTTTCCGATGAGTTCCTTGTACGTCACCCTCTTGCCGATGATGCCAGCGGCGGCGAGAAGGAACCGCGCGCCGTCGCTCACCTTGCGGGTGTTGAACCGGAAGGATTGTTCGTCCAGGTAGCGGAACAGGTGAAAGGGCTCGACACTCACATAGGTTCCCTTGATGGACCGCTTCAATAGACTCCAGAAATTCTCCATGCCGTTGGTGTGGATCTTGCCGTCAACGTAGCGCTCCGCATGATTGATAACGAGATGGGTGTAGGCATCGCTCAAGTCATTGTAGGAGGGGAGCGAATCGGTGAAGACCTCCGAGCCCTTGGTGACGGTCTGGCGGATTTCCGGGCTCATGGTCTTCCGCTTGACGTTGGGGACCACCTTTGCCTTGACCCGGCTGTGTCCGTCCGGGCCGTGGCGCTCCAAAAGCCCCATGACAGCGGTTTTGCCAGCACCGCCCGTGCCGGTGATCTTTTCGGCCCGCTTGTCCTCATGCATGAAACGGGCGGCGCCGCCGATGAAGGTTTCATCGACTTCCACCTCTCCGAACATGGGCTCAAAGGTTCCATTCTGGACGGCAAGCCGGAGGCGGTGATCCATGAACCATGCGCTCTTCTGAGTGATTCCGAGGGCGCGGCTCATCTCATAGGAGCTGATTCCGTTCTTGCAGTTGACGACCATCCAAAGGGCCGGCAGCCACTTGTCCAGCCCGAGCGGCGAGTCCTCAAAGATCGTGCCGACCTTGACGGAGAACTGACGGCGCGGGTGCTTCGTCTTGCACTGCCAAAGCTTCCGGGCCGGCAGAAACGTGACCTCTGTGCTCCCGCAGGTCGGGCAGGTGACGCCGTGGGGCCAGCGAAGATCGATCATGAATTGGAGGCAGACATCCGCGTCCGCGAAGTAGGTGACGGCGGCGAGAAGGGTGTTCGGAAAGGCGCGGTAGGTGGGCTTTGAGGTGTCCATGGGAGAAGTGTACCCCATCCCCGCGGCGGAGTCAAGTATATTGTTGCCCTCTAGAGGGTGTCTCAAAAGTACCGAGACCTCCTACCGCCGGTAGCCCGGGATTTCAATCCCGGGGCGCCGGTAGGCTCAACGTTCACGATCCTCGCGCAGGAGAGTCGTGCTATCCGGCAGATCGAGGTTCTGAGGCAGGGATTCCCGCAAGCGTCGGCTCTCCTTCAGTACCTCCGTTCCCAGCCCGTTTCACGACCCCCACCGCAGGCCACGAACGACGGGACGTCTCTCTGCGGAGGGCGTACCCTATAGGCCGCCGCGCCGTTCTCCTCGGGCTGCTTCCATTCCTAGCAGGAAGCTCCAGAACCACTGCGTCGAGGCTTCGTCCCAAGGTTCCTGAAGAGCCACGCGCTCCAGTGCCGCAGCGAGCGGTGGCCTGGTTCGGCCATCCAGCCAGTCCTCAGGAGCCGAGTGGAGAGCTGACTGCGAAACGACGCGTGGGTGACGGCCACGATCATGGAGTGTTGCGCGGCGAGCTCTTCCAGCCAGGCCGCTGCGTTGGCGACGCGAGCCGCCTCTGCCGCAAAGGGGTACTGCCGGCGGAGACTCAGGAGCAGGCTTCGCCCGCCCACGGCCAAGGCCCACGCCGCCAGCGGGAGACGAAGCCCGCCGAGAGAAGGGCTTTCGAGATCGAGCTCACGCAACAGAGGAGAGACGACGATCTCGCGCCCCGGCGCCAGCAGGCGCGCCGAGGCGACAGCCCGGGGAGCGTCGCTGGAGAGCACGAGGTCTGCGCGATCCATCATCGGCTCGAAATCGGCAGGAGCCCGCTCATCTTCGCGGATCCCCGCGGCTTCGTAGGCCTCACGCCACGCCCGGAAACCGCTGGCGGTGATCCAGCCGGCGTGGACGTGCGAAGACCGGGCATGACGAACCAGGGCGACGCGACCTTCTGTCTGAAGGGAGCCTTGCACACCCCAGAGGGTACTCCAGATGCCCTAACGGATTTCAATCCCGGGCGCGGGCGGAAGTGGCCCTCCTGGAAGGGAGATAAGGAGACGTGCGCTATAATCATATCGGAGGACACGTAATGTCGGTCGCAGATCTGGAAGTCAAGCTCCTCAAGCTGGAAGCCCTCTCTGAACAGGAGATCGAGGCACTCTGGCTGGAGGAGGCCGACCGCCGGGATCAGGAGCTCGACGCGGATCCTTCCCGGGCGATTCCGGGTGCCGACGTGATGCGCGAAGCCCGAGCCCTGCTCTCGTGACTCGGACCCGAGGGCAGGAATGGAGGCCCACGTGATCAGAGTCAATCTCAAAGAAGCCGAAGAGCACCTCGGCGCATTGATCGAGGAGGCAACGTCGGGAGAAGAGGTAGTCATCACCGGCACTGGTGGCTCTGTCGTCCGGCTTGTACCCATCCCTAGAGAAGAGCAGGCCCAGTCTGTTCCACCGAAGACGATTGGCCATTCGCTGGATCGTTTCATGGGTACCTGGACTGCGGAAGAGGAGGCCGAGCTTCTCAAGGCCGTTGAGATCTTCGAGCGGGTCGACGAGTCCTTCTGGCTTTGAGAGTCCTATGGAGTCAGGGAACGAAGTCGCCCGGCCAAAAGCCTTCGGTGCCACTGTACAGAACTCTCGGAAAAGAATGCCCCGAAGGGGTAAAGGAATGTAGCCTGGGGCTGGCGTTTTTTGCCAGCCCCAGGTCGACGCGAAATCACAAAATCCAAAAGCCCCGAAGGGGCGACGGCAGGTCTTCTCGGTGAGAGTAAAGAATCATCTCGGATTTGAACCACGCGCGCCGAGGAGCTGGCACATAGAGCGAAAGGTGAACGTAGCGAGAATGCCTGTCTCTGGCGGAATGAGCTGCCGTCACCCCTTCGGGGCTTTGGGGTTTTGGAGGACTTCCGCTTACCCGGGGCTGGCAAAAAGCGCCAGCCCCGGGCTACATGCCTGAGCTCCTTCGGAGCAAAGACAGTTGATTACCCGCGAGTAGCATCAAAGGTGAACCATGGCTGACGGCTTCAAATACGACGTCTTCCTCAGCCACAGCGCGAAGGACAAGGCGGTCGTGCGCTCCATTGCCGAGCGGTTGCGGGCGGATGGCCTGCGCGTCTGGCTCTACGACTGGGAGGTCAAGCCACGCACCACGAAGGCTCTCCGGGAGAAGAAGACCGAGGAAGGACTGGAGCACTCCCGCGTGCTTGTGCTCTGCATGTCGGCCCATGCGTTCGGCTCCGACTGGTCGCAGTTGGAGGCTGGCACGTTTCGTTTTCGCGATCCGCTGAACAAGGAGCGACGCTTCATTCCCCTGCGGATCGATGCGGCTCCCGTCACAGGCACCCTGGCGCAATTTCTTTACATCGACTGGTCCCCGGAGGACCGCGAGGAGGCATACGCGAAGCTCCTCGAAGCCTGCCAGCCACCAGCGAAGCCGATGAAGGAAGCACAGGTAGCGCGCGTGCAGGTTGCAGAAAAGGCAATCCCACTCCATTACACGGCGAGGTTCGGCACCTATGCGTTCAGTCCTGATGGCAAACGTGTTCTAACAGGTACCTCTAATGGAACCGTTCTGCTGTTGGATGTGGAAAAGAGACGCTGCCTACACATGCTCAAAGGCCATACGAATACAGTGCGGAGCGTGCTATGGAGTGCCGATGAACGCCGTGCCCTCTCCGTCGCCGATGATGCGACCATACGGCTGTGGGACTTAGCGACGGAGCAGTGTCTGCGCGTGCTCGAAGGCCACGCGGAGGGAGTCAACAGCGTAGCCTGGAGCGCCGATGAACGCCGTGCCCTCTCCGGCGCTGATGACGCAACCATGCGGCTTTGGGACGTGGAGGCGGGGCAGTGTCTACGCGTGCTCGAAGGCCACACAGATAGCATTTGGAGCGTGGCATGGAGCGTCGATCAGCGGCACGCACTCTCCGGTGCTAGTGACAATACCGTGCGTCTGTGGGACGTGGACAGCGGACATTGCCTGCGCATACTTGAGGGCCACACGGGCACCATCTTTAGCTTGGCTTGGAGCAACGATCAGCACTATTTTCTTTCTGGTGCTTATGACAACACAGTGCGGCTCTGGCACCTGGAAAAGGGGCTTTGCCTGCGCGTGTTCGAAGGCCACACGAAATCTGTCGAGAGCGTAGCTTGGAGTGTTGATCAACGCTTTGCCCTCTCTAGCTCAGAGGATAAGACCATGCGACTGTGGGACGTGGAAACTGGTCGCTGCCTGTGTGTTCTTGAAGGACACACCGGTGCTGTCAAGAGCGTGGCTTGGAGTGCCGACCAATGCCGCGCCTTCTCCGGTGATGCGCATGGAGGTATCCGGGTTTGGGATCTAACCGAATTTGTCACCGAGGCGCTAGCATCTGGAGTTCCCACGCTGACCTTCCCAGGCGCGCCGGACCAAGTCCAATACACGAACGCCAAAGTTCTCCTCGTCGGCGAGAGCGGCTCGGGCAAGACGGGGCTTTCCAAGCGACTGGCTTTGAATGAATGGCAACCCAGCGACTCGACAGTCGGCGCGTGGGCGACGCAGTGGAAGCTGCCGGTGTCTTCAGGGGACGGTGTCGAGCGGGAAATCTGGCTCTGGGATTTCGGCGGGCAAGCGGACCAGCGGTTGATCCACCAGCTTTACATGAACGAGACCGCGCTAGCGGCGCTGGTCTTCGACGGCCAGAAGGAAGACCTGTTCGAGACGCTGGGCCAGTGGGACCGCGATCTCACTCGCGCTTCGCGTCAGGCTTTCTCGAAACTGTTGGTCGCTGGGCGCGTGGATGCTGGCGGCCTGCGTGTCAGCCGGACTCAGATCGAGACCTTTCGGAAGGAACGCGGCTATCTGCAATTGCTGGAGACAAGCGCCAAGACCAACCTCGGCTGTGAGGAGCTCAAGCAAGCCATCCTCGGCGGCATTTCGTGGGAGAACATTCCGTGGCGATCTTCGCCTCTTCTCTTCAAGCGGCTCAAGGAGGAGATCGTCTACCTCAAGGACGCCGGCCGGGTGTTGATGCGCTTCAACGAGCTGCGGGAGACCCTTCAACTCCGATTGTCCGGCGAATTCACGCGATTCACCGACGACGAGCTGCGCGCAGTGGTGAGTTTGCTGGCTGGCCCTGGCGTGGTGTGGGAGCTGAAGTTCGGCAGTTGGGTGTTGCTCCAGCCGGAGCGCATCAATGCCTACGCCCAAGCCGTGATCCAGACGATGCGCGAGGATGAGCACGAACGCGGCTGCCTGCCGGAGGAGCGGGTCTTGAACGGCGATCTCACCTATCACTCCTCCATGGCGCGTCTCGAAGCCGACGAGGAACGGTTTGTCCTGCTGGCCATGCACCAGACGCTGGTGGAACGCGGTCTCTGCCTGCGCGAGCACACGGACAAGGGCGCGCTGTTGATTTTCCCGAGCTATTACCGGCGCGAACGCCCGGAGTTGGTAGGACATCCTGCGGTGCTGGTGAGCTATCGCTTCAACGGTTTCCTCGACGACATCTACGCCACGCTGGTGGTGAGGCTGCATCACACGAAGTCGTTCCAACAGGACCAGCTCTGGCGTCACGCCGCCGACTTCAAGACGCTCACCGGGAAACAGCTCGGTGTGAAGCTGAACCGTCGAGCAGAAGGCGCGGCGGGCGAGTTGGAGGTGTATTTCGATCCGACGATACCTGTGGAGGAGAAGATCATCTTCAGCAAGTACGTCCACGAGCATCTGATCCAAAACGCTAGGGACGTGGAGCGGTTGCGGTACTACGTCTGCCATCATTGCGGCACTTCGGTGGGCAATCGCGAAGTGGCGATGAAGAGGCTAGAGGAGGGCAAGAAAGACATTCTTTGCGTGAATTGTGAAGAGCGCATCCGGCTTTGGGATGAGCTTGAGGAGTGGTTCGCCAGCGATCAGTCGAAACAGCGGGTGCGCGAGTTGGAGGAGCAATCCGCCATTGTGCTAGACAACGAGAGCAAGGAACGCGCGCTGGTCGGTGAGGTGATCTCCACCGTGGCGCTCGCGGGTCAAATCTGCCGGGAGAAAAACGTCAGCGATCATGGTATCGACATCGAGATTGAGTTCAAGGACGACCACAACGAGGCCACGGGCGAGATGCTGTTCCTGCAACTGAAGTCGGGCGATTCCTACACGCGAAAACAGAAGAGCGACGGCGCGGAAGTTTTCACGATCAAGAAAGAGCGCCACGCGCGATACTGGATGGCGCAGAAGTTTCCCGTGCTGCTGGTAATCCGAAATTCAGAGGGCGAGGTCCGCTGGATGGAAGTGCGGGACTGGCTGAAGCGGGCCAGCGAGGACGGCAAGAAGCCCGTGAAGCAGATCGTCTTCGAGGGCGAGCGCTTCGACGTGATGAGCGTGCGCCGCTGGCGGGAGCGGGCGTTGTCCGCGTCCTCCTGAAATCGACCCAGCGCGACCTGACAGGGTGCCGCACCGTGATTCAGCCCGTCAGCAAGGCGCCGCGGCGCTGTTCTCTCCGGTGAGCCCGTAGGGCGGCAGACTCGGTGTGTCGAGCATGTTCAACAGCTTGGGGGTGCAAGTCCCCTGCACAGCCTGATGGAGGCGAAGTGCTAGCAAAGCGCAAGGGCTGTCCCGTGAGGGGCAGTCCGAAAGAAGCGCGGAGCAAAATCGCGACCCGACGAACAGAAACCGGATAGGAGGCAGGACCGGTCGGACGAGTGGGCCAGGCGCCACGAAGTCCTTATCCATCAAGGGCTGGGACTGTAAATCCGGCGGGTGTGCGAGGAAGGCGGTTGAGCTTACCTCGAGAGATCTGCCGGGCTCCCGGGGCCGATCCCCGAGAGCCGCAGGCAGAAGTCAGCAGAGGGCATAGTAGGTAGATGTCGTCGCACCACTCGATCGGGGCACTCGCCCGAAAGGGGAGAAACGGTAGGGGTCGCACGGGGCGGGAACGGTCTACACGAAGGCCCGAACGGTCCTCCCTTGGCGTCAGGGGAGTAAATGGAGGGACCCGAGTCCTGCGTCTCCGAAGCGTCAGGCGGCAGAAAAACCAGCTAGAGCTGGCCTTCTTTCCGATGCAGAGAGGTGAAGCCTCTTCTCCCGGAAAGGAAGGGACCGAAACGCCTTGGGCGGCTCAAGCCTGCCGGGGTCTGGCGTCAACCAGGCTTCTCACTCTGGAGACCTGGCCCAACGCTTAACCAGCCGAACCGCCGTGTACGGACCCGTACGCACGGTGGTGTGGGAGGGGTGGGGGCCGCGAGGCTCCCCCCCTATCCCGATTAGAAGCCCAGGGCGTGAGCCCTGGGTCACGGGGCGATCGGCCTGCCGCCCAGGGCTTACTGGGCTACGAGTCTGCCGCCCTACGGGCTGAGGTTGATGGTCTACGCGGCCCTTCCGCCTGTCCAGACCGGCTCTATCCACATCAGACCCCTCAGCGCAAAGCTGTCCTCCATGTACGACGCGACAGGGCGAAGAGCGCTGCGGCTGGCTGTGCAGACGGCGTGACGATTTCTGCGGAAGGCGCGACGGATTCCCGGGAGTCGTGGCGATGTCAGCCCGCTCGCTCCCGATGCGGTGGACGAAGACCCCCTCTCCTGGAAGAGGGGGCTTGGAGGTTGGGAGAAGAGAGGATCTAGTCGTGGTACAGGCTGAGGTTCGTCAACCGCAGGCCCTTGCCGGTGTCCTCCAGCCAGCGCTTGACGAAGGTGGCCACGTCGGCGTCCACCAGGACGTCGCCGGCCGGGCCCACGCCGCTGCGGGTGATGCTGTCGTACACACGCTTACCGCCCTCTTTGTAGGGCACGATCTCGACCATCTGCAGCCCCTTGCCGCTCGCGTCCTTCCACTTGGCCTCGAAGGCCGCCTTGTCGCTGCCGGTCCAGAGCTCGTATTTCCCCGGAGCGTTGCGGAA
The DNA here is from genome assembly GCA_036275055.1 of Thermoanaerobaculia bacterium. Taxonomy (GTDB): domain Bacteria; phylum Acidobacteriota; class Thermoanaerobaculia; order Multivoradales; family UBA5704; genus DATARR01. The sequence continues at coordinate 25,386 of DASUEN010000276.1, read as the reverse complement.
GGTGCCGATGTAGGTGGTCTTGGTGGGGCCGGTGTAAACCTCCAGGTCGATCAGTTGCTGCCCTTCGGCTGCGAGCTCCTTGACCTTGTCCACGAAGTTCTTCCGCTCATCGGTCCACATCATCGGCCGCTTGCGCTCGCTGAAGTCGCGGTAAAGGCCCGAATACAGGGGCTTGGTGTCGTAGACCTCCACGTCCACCAGGCGTGCCAGGCCGCCGGTCATCCGCGTCCAGTCGGCTCTGAAATCCTTCCACTCCTGGTTGGCCCGCAGCACGACGCGGTCCGGGATGTTCTTGAAGATGCCGGCCCAGCGGCGCTTGCCGGCGTCGTCGAAGACCTTGATCGCCACCAGCTTCATTCCCTGCGTACCCATCTTGTCGACCTTGTCCTTGAACGCCGGCCACTCGAGGCCGATCACCACCGCGTGCCCTTCCTTTGCGGGGTTGAAGGTGGCAGCCACCTGGAGCGGCGCGGCCGCTTTGCCCGCGGCGCCTTTCTTCCCCTTGGGCGCCGCCGCGGCGGCCGGGGGAGGACCCGCCGGCAGGAGGAGCTCGAGGCTGTCCACGGCCAGCATCACGCGCAGGGAGCCTTCCGCGCCGTTGATGTCGAGCTTGAAGTCGCCTCCCTGGGGAAGGGTCACCGAGCCGGTGCCGAGCGGCGTCCAGGTGGTGCCGATCCAGCCCGTGTCCTTGGATGCGCTGCACTTCACCTCGGCCGGGAACTGCGGCACTTCGAGCGACTTGCCGATGTCGATGAGGTCCTTGGTGCGCCCCTGGCCGGAGACCAGCTCCGCCGCGGGCTTGCCCCCCACGCCGCAGCTCAGCTTGAGGGTGCAGGTCCCCTTGCACTGCTCGATGGACAACTGCGTGAAGGTGACCCGGCCCTGGGCTCCCACCGGGGCGGGATCTCCCAGCAGAGCACCGCCGACCAGCAGGGACAGCAGGAAGGCACCCGCGGACCGGGTGCGTGCCAACGCGAAAACCGCTTGCGTTCTCATGTGCCGGCTCCTTTCAAGCAAAGTTCGAAGGTGGGTATCTTATACGCGTTATACGCGGGCCGAGCCGGGCGTCAGCTCTGCTTGACGAAGAAGGTCACCGTTCCCGTGCCGATGTTGCCGGTGCTCGCCTGCACGGCCGTGATCACCGCCTGATAGAAGCCGGTAGACCCGGCTGGGAGCGTCCAGGTATTGCTGAAGAGGCTGGCCGTTCCGGAGAAGCTCAGCGGCACCGTCGCGATCACGTCGGACGATCCCACCTGGCTGATGACGGCCTGCACCGTGAAGTCGCCAGGAACCCAGGGCTGGTGGTGGTTGATCTGGCAACCGCACATCATGGTCACGTTCGCCTGGAAAGGGACGTTGTAGGGGAGGTTGTTGGACAGGATCGCCAGATGGGTGGCCGGTTGCAGGACCTGGACCAGCAGGCCCGGCAACTCGACGATGAACCCAGGATTTCCGCTGATGATCTGGTTGGGCACGATCCACTGCGTCAGCATCGCCCGATGAGCGGACTGCAAGCCACCGAGCGGTCCGAGGGCGGAAATCGCCAGCAGCATGGGGCGGGTGACTTTGGGGAGGTTCACCGTCAGCCCCGAGGTGGGTGTCGTCGTCCCCGAGGTGGGGGACGTCACAGCCAGCCACTGGAGAGAGCTGCTTGTGGTATACGGCGGGTCCGCCGGTGTGTAGATGGCGCTCAAGGAGGTGTTGGAGGGATTGTACGAGCCGGCTATGGTTCCCGAGTCGGTGCCCAAAGCGAGGCCGCCCCCAAGCCTCTCCCCGGTATGCCCATCGCGGATCGTGATCTCCGCGCCGCCGATGTCGTCGGCCAGGAACTTGCCGCCCTTCGCCTGCACCCGCACGGTAATGGAAGTCGCCATGATGGAACCCTCCCTCGATTGGGCGGAGTGTATCGGAAGGAGGCACGGACGAACAGGGACGGACGCGGACGGTCACGGGCCTTCACGGACGGTGAGGTTGGTCTTCCTTCAGGATCACTCCCTCCCCCTTCCTCCCATTCATCTTGATCAACAGGGGCTCGGCCAGCCGCAGGTGGCGGACGTGGGCGGCGGTGCTCTCCGCGGGTTGGGCGTCGAGCCAGTCCCAGTCCAGGCGGTCTTCGGGGTTGACGGTGAAGTAGCCGGCGTTGAAGGAGGTCAGGTTCTGGAAGAAGTGGCTCCCTTGGGACGGAGTCACCTTGAGGTCGCGGAGCCCGGCTTCCACGATCACCCGGGCGCCGCAAACCTGGTCCCAGGTCACGGGGATGCCCAGCCACGGATCGCGCGAGCCCCAGCGGCCGACGCCGATCAGCAGGTAGGGGAGGTTGCCGGCGCGCAGCAGGCCGTTGAGCCGGCCGATCTCTTTCGCCGCCTCACGGCTCCGGGCCCGCTCGAAGCGCTGGAAGTCCACCACCACGAGGTCGTGGATTCCCTCGATCCGGCCGTTGCCCAACACCCGCGCGCTACGGCAGAGGACGGCGGCGGAGTCGATCTCCCCGATCTCGATCGCCTCGGTCTCGCGAGCGAGGGCCAGGGGGCGCACTTGGAGGAAGCCGAATTCGATCGGCTGGCCCGCCGGCACGGAGAGGTTCACCGCCAGCTCGATCTCGACCGGTGATCCCACCCCCTCTTCGCCCGCCTTCATCAACGTCTGCAGGATTTCCGGCAGGGGAAACAGGCCCTGCTTCAGGATGGGGGAGAAGGTGACGAGGCGGGGCCCTCGGCGGGAGAGGCCGTCGTAGATGGCGTCGTTCTCTTTCGAGTAGGTCGAGCCTACGCGGCCCAGGGTGCCATCCTGTTCGGCGGCGTCGAGCCCGAAGGCTTCTTCGCGCATGGCGAGCTCGCCGTTGCCCTCCAGGCGCAGAGCCCAGAAATCCCGCTGCGTGCTGGCGAGCGCCTCGGACACCGAGGAGAGCTGCGGCACGCTCTGCGGGTAGCGCGGGCAGAAGCGCAGGCAGACTCCCCCTTCGACGATGGCGCGCCCCAGCCCCAGGGCCAAGGCGGCGATGCCGTCCTCCGCCTTCATGGGCGCCATGGGATAGAAGTTGTACGAGCGGGCGACACCCGAAAGCTCGGGGTAGAAGCGGGAGCCGTGGGCCGCTCCCACGATGCACTGGAGCATCACCGCCATCTTCTCCTCTTCCAGGCGGAAGGCCGTGGCCTGGAGGTACGCCTTGGCGTGCTGGGAGAAGGCGGAGGCCCAGACGCGTTTGACGGCGAGTGTCGCCTGCCGCACCCGCTCGTCCAGGCTGGGATCGTTGTTGCGCACCATCAACGTGTCGTAGACGCCGGTGAAGGGCTGATTCTGGGAGTCCTCCAGGAGGCTCGAGGAGCGCACGGCGAGCGGCTGGCGGACTTTATCCAGGAAGGCCGTCAAGTCCCGCTCGGCCTCTTCCGGAAAGGGCGCGGCCTCGAAGCGGCGCCAGAGCTCGGCGTCGTCCTGGCAGTCGATGGCGAAGTGGCGCAGGGTGTTCTCGTCCAGAAAGTGGTCGAAGACGTCCGTGCCCAGGACGGCGGTGACCGGGATGGCGATGCGTACCCCCGGGAACCGGTGGCGCAGGCCGTGGAGCGAGATCAGCCGGCGCACGAAGGCGAGCCCGCGGGCCTTGCCGCCCAGCGAGCCGCCGCCGATGCGGTAGAAATCGCTCCCGAGGTCGAAGGAGGCGCGGTCGAAGTCCGCCACCACGGTCTGGCCACGCTCGAAGCGGTAGTCGGCGATGGCCTGGATGAGGTCCGCCCGCAGCGCTTCCGGGTCCCCGCCGTAGTCTTCCAGCTTGCGGGGGCGCAGGGCATGGGCGAGGGCGAACTCGGTCCGCGCCTTGAGCCAGCGGGAGAAGTGGTTCCCCTTGCCGTGGTAGAGCAGGGAGCCGGCGTCGAGCGTCGCCAGCTTCTCCTCCAGGCTCCGCAAGTCCTCCGCGCGGTCCACCTCCCCCTCGCCGTCTTCATGGCGGAAGACGAAAGGACCGAAGCCGAAGTCCTGGATCATCACCTTGTGCAGGTCTTCCAAGAGATGGGCGGACCCTTTGAGGAGGAAGCGCGCGCGGGCCTGGCGGGCCAGCTTCTCGTTTTTGGGCTTGGAGGAATGGAGGACGATGGGGATGTCCTGATAGTGGACGCGCACCATCTCGGTGAAGCGCAGCCCCGCCTCCGTGGATACCTCCAGCCCGGGCGCCATGGGGAACTCGACGTCCGAAATGATCCCCAGCACGTCGTCGCCGTAGGCTTCGAAGGCCCGTTTGGCTTCTTCGAAGGTGGCGCAGAGGAGGACCTTGGGGCGCGCCCGCATGCGCAGGATCTTCTGCGACAGGTTGAGCCCCTCGGCGATCACTCGCTGCGAGTGCTCCAGCAGCTCCGAGTACATGAGGGGAAGGAACGAGGAGTAGTGGCGGACGTTGTCTTCGATCAGGAGGATCACCTGTACGCCCACCAGACGCGAGTCGTGCTCGGCGTTGCGCCAATCCTCGACCGATTTGACGATGGCCTGCAGGATGCGGGCGTCTCCCTGCCAGAGGAAGGCGCGGTCCAGGGGAGAGTCGCGGCGGGTGGCGAAGCCGTTGAGCTCGACGGGATCCCAGGCGAGGAGGACGACGGGGATGTCGCGGATCGCCTTGACCCGGCTGGCGAGGCGCGCAGGGTCCATGTCCGCCACGCGCGGAGTGGTGATGATGAGGTTGATGCTCGCCTCGCGGGCCACGAGGTCCAGGGCCTCGGCACCGGTGGAGACGCCGGTCAGCCCCGGCGCATAGTGGACGTCGAGGTTGCGGAACTCCCCCTGCTCCCGTTCGGCCAGCTCGCCGGCTTCCTCCAACAGGAAGCGGTCGTAGGGAGTCGCCACCAGCAGGACGTGCAGGATGCGGTGGCGCATCAGGTCCTGATAGGGGACGCGGATGCGGGACGCGCGGTTGGCGGCGGTGGGCATCACGTCCCCTCTTGTGGCCGCAGCACCAGGGGCCGCCTGTCGCCGCCGGAGGGCGCGGCCAGGAGCCCCACGGCCTCCTCGCTCTCGCCGTTCATCAGGATGCGCAGATTGAGGCCGCCGCTCGCCCGCGCCACGTCGATCACCCGCACCACGCTCGCGAGAGAGGCGAGCTCCGGCAGCAGGGCCGGGAGCTCATTGGGGGAGCCGCGGAAGAAGGGCTCGTTGAAGACCACGGCGGGATCGTCCGGATAGAGCGGCAGGTAGCGGATGGACGATTCCACCAGGTCCTGGAAAAAGTGGGTGCCGAAGGAGAGATCCGGCACGTAGCCATCCTGCTGGCGGGCGATCTCCATCAGCATGGCGGTGTTGCTGATGTCGGCGTAGGTCACGGGCACACCGAGGCGCACGTCCCCCCGGCTCCCCCAGCGCCCCGGCCCCATGAGCACGAAGCGCCGCTTGGGGAGGAGGCGATTGAGCCGCCCTACCGCTCTTCCCACCTCACGCATGGCGTCGGAGTCGAGGCGGCTGTAGGCCTCGGAATCGACGTAGACGACGTGCGTCACGTCCTCCGCCTGGCCGTCGGAGACGTAGCGGTTGGCCGTGAACAGCACCCGCTCGGGGGGGAGATCGCGAGGGATCGCCACCGGCGCCGTTCCCTGGCTGGTGCCCTGCGGCCGGCATTGGAGGAGGTAGAGATGGTGGCCGTCGGACGCGAACTCCACGTCCACCGGCGTCCCCAGGGCTTCGCGCAGCGTCTGCAGCAAGGCGCGCATGCGGCCGAGGAACGGCGAGTCGGCGATCAATCCCTCGAAGGTCACCACCGCCGTCTCACGCGACAGGTCGATCAGTCCCACGGGACGGCGGAGGCGGTCGTGCCCGGCGAGCGACAGGAGCTGTTTCGCCATCGGCAGGCGCTCGCCGTGGGCCTTGAGAAAGGAAGCCATCTCGACGGTCTCGAAAGTCCCGGAGTGGAGATTGATCACGTCCAGCTTCTTCGGCGAGTAGTGGATGGCGTCTTCCAGCGTCTGGTTCACCCGCAGCCCCGGCTGGCCGGGGGCCACCAGCACCGGGTAGTCGTCGCCCAGGCGGTCCACCGCCCGCGTCCCCAGGCCCAGCACCAGGCGCAGCAGGCCGTCTTCGCGGCGGATGCGGGGGGACCAGCGGAACTCGTTGTTGCAGAAGGCCACACCGGCGAAGACGGGGAGGAAGTAGGGGCCGATCTGGCGTCCCACCACCTCCTGAACGAGGATGGCCATCTCCTCGTGCAGGTCGAGGAAGCCGCGCCGCGCCCGGTACTCGATGGGGTCGGGGCCGAAGACCGAGGCATAGACCTCGGCGATGGCGTCCGTCAGAGCCAGCAGGCGCTTCCGCTTGCTTCCCGTGTTGGCGAGGAAGAGGCTCTTGTACTTGCCCGAGAAGGCGGAGCCCAGCCGGTCCTCGAGCAGGCTGGAGCTGCGCACGATGATGGGGCGCCCTTCGAGGTCGTCGAGCACGGTCGCGAGGCCGCGCAGCATCTCGGGTGGGAAGGGCGAGCTCTTGAAGAGCTGCACGAGGTGCGGGTACTCCTGCCGCACCCGCTCGGGATCGTCGTACTTGCGGTCGATCACCTCGCCCAGGTCGTTGTGGTGGAGGAAATCGAACAGGCCGTCCGAGGGGATGGACCAGCTCCTGGGGATGCGGATCTCCCCCGCGGTCGCGCCGGCATCGCCGGAGTCGCCGAGAGCGGGCGAGCGCGCCAGCACCTTGCCGGCGAGGAAGAGGCCGGCGGCTTTGCCCCCCACGCGGCCGCGGCTGGCGCCGGAGAAGACGATGCGCTGGGCGAGCTGGTGAAAATCGCGGATCCGTAGGTACTTCTTGGCCGAGTTGACGAAATCGAGCTGCTCGGTGAGGAACCGCCGGGCGAGGCCGGCGCGCAACCCCACCTGGGTCGACGGCGCCAGCTCGTCTTCTTCGATGTCCCCCTGCTCGAAACGTTGCAGGGAATCGGCCAGCTCGGCAAGGGGCATGTCCAGCCGCTCGACGGCTTGCTTGAGGAAGGTGGTCTTGTCCTCTTTGATCCAGCTCTCGATGAGCGCCTGGATCTTGGCGTCTTCGAGATGGTCCCCGGCGAGGCGGAAGGCCTGCTCGGCGAGGGCGGAGTCGGGGACGAGGGCGGCTCGCGGCAGGGGGCGGTTGTCGTCGAGCTCCGCCTCGTCCGGCTCGGGCGCGGCGCGCCGCAGGAGCTGCTCGGCGCCCTCGACGCCGTTCCAGCAGAGGTGGTGAATCATCTTGCGGCCCAGCCGGCCGAACAGGGCCTTGTCGATCTGGCGCAGGAAACCGAGCACCACCCGCCAATCGGGGGGAGGATCGGGGGGCACTAGACCCAGCCCCGGTCGTGGCAGGCCTGGGCCACGCGGCTGACGGCGATGACGTAGGCCGCGTCGCGCATTCCGAGGTCCCGTCGCTGCGCGAGGTCCGCCACCGCCCGGAAGGCCGAGGTCATGATCTCGTCGAGCCGCCGCAGCACCTCGTCCTTCGGCCAGTAGCGGTTGGTGTTGCTCTGCACCTGCTCGAAATAGCTGCAGGTGACGCCGCCGGCATTGGCCAGGAAGTCGGGGATCTGGAAGATGCCGCGCTCGTGGATGACGGCGTCGGCCTCCGGCGTCACCGGGCCGTTGGCGCCCTCGGCGATGAGGCGGACGGTGGGCGCGATCTGCCCCACGTTGTCGCCGCGGATCTGATTCTCGAGCGCCGCCGGAATGAGGATCTCCACCGCCTGCGCCAGCCACGCCTCGCCCGGCAGCACCTCGTAGCCCAGGCCGCGGGCCTTCTCCTTGTCGATGCCGCCGAACTGGTCGGTGATCCCCTTGAGCTCCGCGAGGTCCACGCCGGCCCCCTTGCGGAAGGCGTAGGAGCACTGCTCGGCGTGGTCCCAGGAGGAGACGCAGGTGACGGTGCCGCCCAGGTCGCGAAGCCCCTGGATGGCGTACTGGGCCACGTTGCCGAACCCCTGGACGCTGGCCCGTGCCCCGGCCGGATCGAGCTTCAGGATCTTGAGCGCCTCGCGGATCGTGTAGACGACGCCGAAGCCGGTCGCCTCCGTGCGCCCCTGGGAGCCGCCGAGCCCCACGGGCTTGCCGGTGATGAACCCCGGGTAGTGGCCGCCGTGGATGGTCTCGTATTCGTCGAGCATCCAAGTCATGTGCTGCGCCGAGGTCATCACGTCCGGCGCCGGCACGTCCTGCACCGGGCCGACGTTCCTCGCGAGCTGCCGCACCCAGCCGCGGCAGAGGCGCTCCTGCTCGCGCTGCGAGAGGTTGTGGGGATCGCAGATCACGCCCCCCTTGCCGCCGCCCAGGGGGATGTCGACCACGGCGCACTTCCAGGTCATCCACATGGCGAGAGCGCGCACGGTGTCGAGCGTCTCCTGGGGGTGGAAGCGGATGCCGCCCTTGCACGGGCCGCGGGCGTCGTTGTGCTGTACGCGGAAGCCGCGGAAGATCCGCACCGCGCCGTCGTCCAGCCGCACGGGGATGGTGAAGCTGTACTCCCGCATCGGGCAGCGCAGCAGCTCCCGGCTGGCCGGGTCGAGGTCGAGGATCTCGGCGGCCTTGTCGAACTGCGCCTGCGCCACCTCGAAGGGATTGACTGTCTTCACCGCCATCGGCGCCTCCTGATTGGGTCGTTGTCCTCGCACCCCTCCTCCTCTTCCCGTGGGGCCGAGGAGGAGGGCAGGGGAAAGAGTAGCCTAGACCAGTCCCTGATCGAGCATGGCGTCGGCGACCTTCAGGAAGCCGGCGATGTTGGCGCCGTTGACGTAGTTGCCCGGCGTGCCGAAGCGCTCGGCGGCTTCGACGCAGGCCTTGTGGATGTCCTTCATGATGCGGTGCAGCTTGTCGTCGACCTCTTCGCGGCTCCAGCCGTAGCGCATGGAGTTCTGCGTCATCTCCAGCCCCGAGGTGGCGACGCCGCCGGCATTGGCCGCCTTGCCGGGGCCGTAGAGGATCTTGGCGTCGAGGAACTGGTTGACGCCGTCGATGGTGGTGGGCATGTTCGCCCCCTCGCCGACCACGTAGACGCCGTTGCGCAGCAGATTCCCGGCATCCTTGCCGTTGATCTCGTTCTGCGTGGCGCTGGGGAAGGCGCAGTCGGCCTTGTGATCCCACAGCGGGTTGTGGTCCGCCTTGGGATCGATCGGCATGTACGTGGCCGTCTTGAACTTGTCGGCGTACTCCTTGATGCGCCCGCGGCGGACGTTCTTGAGGTCCATGACGAACTGCAGCCGCTCCGTGTCGATGCCGTGCTCGTCGTAGATATAGCCGTCGGAGTCCGAGAGGGTGACCGATTTGCCGCCGAACTGGAGGATCTTCTCGACCGTGTACTGGGCCACGTTGCCGGAGCCCGAGACGAGGCAGACCTTCCCTTCGAGCGTCTGGCCGCGGGTGGCGAGCATCTCCTGGCAGAGGTAGACACAGCCATAGCCGGTGGCTTCGGGACGGATGAGTGAGCCGCCCCAGTTGAGCCCCTTGCCGGTGAGCACGCCGGTGAACTCGTTGCGCAGCCGTTTGTACTGGCCGAAGAGGAAGCCGATCTCGCGGCCGCCGACGCCGATGTCGCCCGCCGGCACGTCCGTATTGGCGCCGATGTGGCGGAACAGCTCGCTCATGAAGCTCTGGCAGAAGCGCATCACCTCGTTGTCGCTCTTCCCCTTGGGATCGAAGTCCGAGCCCCCCTTGCCGCCGCCCATGGGGAGGGTGGTGAGGGAATTCTTGAACACTTGTTCGAAGGCAAGGAACTTGAGGATGCCGAGATTGACGGACGGATGGAAGCGCAGACCTCCCTTGTAGGGGCCGATGGCGCTGTTCATCTCGATGCGGAAGCCGCGGTTGATCTGGACCTCCCCGCGGTCGTCCTGCCAGGGGACGCGGAACATCAGGACCCGCTCCGGCTCGATGATCCGCTCCAGGATCTTGGCGTGCCGGTACTCCGGATGCCGGTCGAGGACGAGGGACAGGGATTCGGCGACCTCTTGGACGGCCTGATGGAACTCGGGCTCCGCCGGATTCTTGGCCTTCACCTCCGCCAGCAGCGACGCGACGTACTCAGTCATGTTCTCTCCCCGCGGGGCCGTCATGGACCCAGGACGTCTGAGCAGGACCCCGGCGAATTCTGGGCGGGTATTGTGGCATCGAAAGAGGGGAATTGGGACGGCTCCGGGGGCGGGGAGCATCCGCGGCGGGGTCGGAGCTGAGCCATTGATCTGACGTACGTTTTGTCGTACGCTTAGGCCATGAAGACGATGACCGCGAGCATGGCGAGAGCCAACCTGTACCGGCTGCTCGAGGAGACGGCCGAATCGAGCGAGCCCGTACAGATCACCGGCAGGAAGGGGAGCTCGGTGCTGATTTCGGAACGGGATTGGCGTGCCCTTCAGGAGACCGTGTACCTGCTGTCCGTGCCGGGGATGCGCGAGTCGATCCGGGAAGGTCTCGCGACCCCGGTCGAGGAGTGCTCCGAGGATCCGGGGTGGTGAATCGATGGCGCGTGGTCTTCACGAAACAGGCGCAAAAGGATGCGAAGAAGCTCGCGGCCGCCGGGCTGCGCGACAAGGCTGAACGGCTCCTGGTCCTCCTCGCTGAGAACCCCTATCAGACTCCTCCCCCCTACGAGAAGCTCCTGGGCGATCTGGCTGGCGCCTACTCTCGCCGGATCAACATTCAACATCGACTGATCTACCAGATCGAGGAGCCCCAGTGGGTGGTGAAGGTGATTCGAATGTGGACGCACTACGAGTAGCCGTTGACCCGACGAATATGCCCGCTGAAGATCAGCGGATGAACTGGATCGGGCAAATACCAGTCGCTGCGATCGGGTCGAATTCATGGTGGTCGCTCGTTACGAGCGTAGCGTTTTCAAGGAGAGCGAACGCCAAGGCGAAACAGTCGGCCAGAGAGACCCTGCGATGCGTCGCCTTCAGCCGGCCCACCGATTCCCAGAGGGGCTGAGGGACCATTGTTTCGATATCGAAGCCGCTTTTCGTCAGGAGCTTTTCGAGGCGGGCTGCATCCGACGTATCGCCGCGTCGAATGCCGTCGTAGTAAACCTCACACAGATTGACGGCGTGGAGCCTGCACCGGTTTTTCGGCTCGTCCAGGAGGGAGACGACGGTCTCTGCTCCGATCTCTCCTCGGAGCAGGGCGATGACAGCGCAAGCATCGAAGACGAACGTCGAGTCAGCGGCCAAAGCGCCGCTCCTCGAGCTCGATCTCCTCCTCTTTGCGGCGAGCGATCTCCTCGCTCGGCGAGAAGAGCTCCCGGCCGACACCGACCACCCGCCGCAGCCGGGCCTTCCGTTCGTCTTGCGACAGCTCACGGAACAGGCGAGGATCCGCGGCGAGCTCGTCAGCCAGGCTCTCGAACCGCGCCTTGGCGCTCTCGGACACCGCGACTCCTCCTACTCCGGTGCGATCCGGTCTCTCAATCATGAGGATGAGTTCGGCCGGCCCGGCAGGGACATCTTCCGGGACATCCACTACGATCCGGTGGTCCTCTGGGATCACGACTCTCAGCCGGCGTTCCACCAACATCTCGACCTCCTGCGGCCTTTGGTACGGAGCTTGTGCGCCGCCCATGCTCGCGAGACGTATGATTCTACCGCGACTCGGGACCTCGGAGGGCCGAGTTGGAGGCTGGAAGACGCCTTGCGGCGCTAGCTGGATTGAAGGCGGAGCCTCAGGCTTCACTGGTCATCCCCGGCACAGGACCGCCACGAGGAAAAAATGCCGGGGCGTGCCGGCCGGCGCGCCCGATTGCGGTCGCCGCAGCCGCGACGGCGATGATCGCAGCCGCGATGGCGGCGCCCGCAAGTCCGGCGGGAATGGCTGCAGCCGTGACTGCGGAGGCCGCAGTCTCGATGGGGATGGCCGCCATCGCGCTTGCGGTGGCCGCAGTTGCGACGGCGACGACTGCAGTCTTGATGGCAGCCACCGCAGTCTCGATGGCGACCACCGCAGTCCCGGCTGCCATGGCCGCAGCCGCGACTGCAGAGGCCGCAGCCGCGATGGCGATGGCCGCAATCCCGACGGCTGAGGCCGCAGTCTCGACGGCTGAGGCCGCAACCGCGACTGCGATGACCGCAGTCTCGATTGCGACGGCCGCAGCCGCGGCGAGAGAGGGTGTAATCCTGGTGGCGTCCCGCCGGCCGGAGCGGCTGGAGCGCTGGCTGGAGAAGGCCGCCGTTGCCGCTTCGGTCGCCGAGGTGATCGCCGAGCCGGGCGAGGGACTGCGCTGACTCGGACTACCGGAGGTCCGATAGGCGAAGCTCAAAACGCCGGAGGTCGATGAAGGCACCGGTCCGCATCAGGTAATCCAACCCGAGGATGCCATCAGCGGGAAAGCCGTAATCCATGGCTCCCACCTCGATCTCGAAGTCAGGGACCTTCATGTCGCCTACGGCAAGGAGGTCCAGGCGCTTGGTGAACGCATACTCGGTTCCTCCTATGCCCCGAAGACGGTGGAGGGCATCGGGAGGCTCGGGCACGACACCAATCTCGAGTAGCCGGTCAGCGGCAAAGATCGTGCTCGACGAGCCAGTATCGAGGGATGGTGTCGCGGAGAAGGAGGCTTCGCCCTCGGAAGGTCAGGACCGCCTCCACATAGGCCAGGCCATGCTCCAGCCGGATCTTCATCCGGCGGTGCGGAGACGAAGCAAGGAACGTTCGGTGATCTCCAGCTCTTCGTGATCGCTATGGACTACGTAAAGCTCCCGCATTGGAGCGTCGCGGTGGAGTCTCAAGTATGCACGGAGGGCGGTTTCACCGTCCGAAAACACGTCGACGATGGCCAGCTCGTCCAGGAGCCGTTTTCCCGCCTTCGAATGCGCCAGCAACGCCTCGACCAGGAGCCACTGGTGAGGATAATGCCGGCGGATGTCGGTCCATGTCATGCAGGTCCTCCACGCTTAGCTTACCGTAGAAGTGACTCTCGACAGCAGTGAGCGCATCCTGACCGAGAAGGATCTGGAGCGGCTGGAGCGCTGGCTGGAGAAGGCCGCCGTTGCCGCTTCGGTCACCGCGGTCCTCGACGAGCCGAATTGAGGCCGCCCTCAGTTTGCCCAGTGGTATCATGGAGTGGTGGCACAAGGAGGGTTGGATATGAACCATGCACTCACCGTCCGCTTGCCCGATTTTGTCTACCAGGCGGCCAGGAACATGGCAGATCGGCGTGGGATCAGCATCAACCGGCTGGTACAGGAAGCCATTGCCGAAAAGGCGGAAAAGTCGGTGGAGGAAGGTTTGAGGCGAGCTTACGACATGCTCGCCGGAGACCCGGTAGAAGCCGACGTCGAGAATTCTTTCGTGATCCAAGCGGAAGCTCTTCTCGGTGAGTGATGCCCCTCTTCCCAGGCGTGGCGAAATCTGGCTCGTGGATTTCAACCCCGGCCGAGGTTCGGAGCAACTCGGCCAGCGGCCCGCTCTCGTTCTACAGAACGACGCGGGAAACCAGAATCCCACGTACCCAAACACCGTCGTGCTCGCGATGAGCACCCAAGGGAAGCCGATTCCATTCCACATCCGGATCGCTCCGAACCCACAGAATGGGCTACGGGAAGTAACGTACGTGAAGTGTGAGCAGGTCCTCACTATTTCCAAGGCACGGCTGCTCGGGGTAGAGCCCTGGGCCGGCTGTCAACCGCCGAGATGCAGAAGGCTGAGATCGCCGTAAAGTTGTCGTTGGCGCTTCCTTGAGGGGAGCGGCACAGGTCCTCCCAGTAGAGAAGGCCGATCGGTGAAACGCGCCGACGGTCAGCCGATAGCACGCTCCCGCCCTCCAAGCCGCGCAGCGCCGGCCCTCATCGGGTACACTGTGCCCGCTTTTCGAACCCGGACCGGCCCGAGCAGGAGGATGGATGGACGCGCCAGATACCAAGTCCCTCCCGGAGAACGCCTATCGCCCCCTCGCCCCGGGGGAGACCTACACCCCCATCGTCCCCGCGGCCACCCAGGTCGAGGAGGCGACCTTCCGCTCCGTGGGCTGGGGGCTCTTCCTCTGTATCGTCTTCACCATCGCCTCCGCCTACTCGGGGCTCAAGGTGGGGCAGGTGATGGAGGCGTCGATCCCCATCTCGATCCTGGCGATCGGCCTCGCGCGGGCTTTCCCGCGGCGATCGACGCTGCTCGAAAACGTCATCCTCACCAACATCGGCGGCACCTCGGGCGGCATGGTGGCGGGAGCCATCTTCACCCTGCCGGCCCTCTACATCCTCCATCTCGACCCCCACCCGGTGCAGACGACGTTCATCCTGCTCGCCGGGGGCTGCCTGGGCGTCCTCTTCCTGATCCCCCTGCGGCGCTACTTCGTGCGCGAGACGCACGGCCAGTTCCCCTATCCGGAGGCGACGGCCATCACCGAGGTCCTGGTGACCGGCGAGAAGGGGGGCTCGCAGGCCAAGCTCCTCCTTCAGGCCACGGCCATCGCCGGCGTCTACGACTTCTTCGTCACCACCTTCCAGGTGTGGCAGGAGACGCTTGACTTCCAGTTCATCCCGGCGATGAAGTCGCTCGCCGACCGCGCCCGCATGGTGTTCCGCTTCGACGCCATCTCCTTCATCCTGGGCCTCGGCTACGTCATGGGGCTGCGCTCGTCGATGATCCTGTGCGCCGGCGGCTTCTTCTCGAACTTCGTCCTGGTGCCGGTGATCTGGATGATCGGCCAGCATCTCCCGGCCGAGCTGGCCGTCTATCCGGCGGCGGCGCCGCTCGCCCACATGGACGCCTCTCAGATCTTCCGCAACTACGTCCGCTTCATCGGCGTCGGCGCCATCGCCACGGCGGGCATCTTCGGCATCCTGAAGTCGCTGCGCATCGTGGTGGGCTCCTTCTCGATCGCGGCCAAGGCGTTCAAGCACGGTGAGGACGCGGGGCAGGAGCGCACCGACCGCGACATGCCGATCATGGTCATCCTGATCGGCGTCGTGCTGACGGCGGTGGCGGCCGGAGTGTTCTTTTCCACGCTGGAGGGGGCGCTCCTGGCGGCGCTGGTGGGGCTGGTGCTGACGCTGGTCTTCTCCTTCTTCTTCGCATCGGTGGCGGCCAACGCCATCGCCACCACGGCGCGCAACCCGGTGTCGGGGATGACGATGCTGACCATCATCGTCTCCTCGGTGGTGCTGCTGCGCTTCGGCCTTTCGGGGACGACGGGGATGTTCTTCGTCATGGCGGTCGCCGGCATGGTCTGCACGGCGCTCTCGGTTTCCGGGCAGACGATCACCGATCTCAAATCGGGCTACTGGTTGGGATCGACGCCGGCCGTGCAGGAGAAGGTGAAGTTCCTGGGCATCCTGGTCTCGGCGGTGGCGGCGGCGCTGACCATCGTGATGCTGGCCAGGACCTTCCAGTTCGGCGAGGCGGCGCCGGGCGACGCCCGCGTGGTGCTGGCCTCGCCGCAGGCTTCGATCATGAAGGCTCTGGTGCAGGGCTTCATGAGCCGTCAGCCGGTGGCCTACATCCTCTTCGGTGCCGGGGCGTTCGTGGCGCTCATCATGGAGATGCTGGGCGTGCCGGCACTCATCTTCGCGCTGGGCATGTACCTTCCTCTGGAGCTGAACACGCCGGCTCTGGTGGGCGGCTTCCTTTCCCACTGGCTCGCCCGGCGCGCCGATCGGGTGGGCGGCGAGGAGGGACGGACGATCCTCGAGCGGGGCGTCATCATCGCCTCGGGCCTGATGGCCGGAGGCGCCTTGGGGGGCGTCTTCGGCGCCGGCCTGCGCCTCTTCCCGTGGTACAAGGAAGACTTGGTCAAGACGCCGTTCTTCGACAACGTGCCCGTTTCGCAGGTCGTTTCGCTCGTTTTCTTCCTGGGGCTTTGCGTTTACATGTGGTATGGGTCGCTGAAGAAGGGGCGGGATTAGAAGGTCCGTCTCACAGGAGTGGGTTGTGAGCACCCCTTATCTTTGGAAGCGATGACTCTCTTCCACTTCGAGAAAGGAGTCCCCCATGTCCAGCCGTTGCCGCACGATCCTCCTCTCCGTCATGGTCCTCGCCCTGGCGGCGGCCGTGCCCGCCTTCGCCGGCCAGGCGCCGGCCCAGGCCCCCGCGCTTCAGGCTCCCGCCGGATGCGCCCCGGCCGCGGACCTCTTCGCCGTCCAGGACCAGGCTCTGGTCTGCCAGGCGACCCCCGTGTCCGGCGAGCCTGCGCAGCCCGAGTTCATGACCACCCCTACCACTCATCCCTATACTGGTTATTGCCGTTGCGGCTGCCGGTTCGTCAAGGACTGCAACACGGACGCCGATTGCAACGGCGGCCGCTGCCTGTCCGGGGTCTCCTGCTGCTGAGCCTCATCCACCGCCGGCCGGCCTTGCGTAGAATTGGGTCATGGAGACCGCCACCGGACGCCGAGTCTTCGTCACGGGGGGAACCGGCTACCTCGGTCAGAGGCTGATCCCCGCGCTCCTCGCCCGCGGGCACGACGTGCGTGCGCTCGCCCGGCCCGGTTCCGAGAAGCGGCTGCCGGCCGGGTGCCAAGCTGTCTCGGGCAACGCGCTCGATGCCGCATCCTTTGCTTCGCAGGTCGCGCCGGCGGACACGTTCGTCCACCTGGTGGGGGTTTCCCACCCCGCGCCCTGGAAAGAGGAGCAGTTCCGGCAGGTGGACCTCGGCTCGGTGCGGGCCTCGGTGGCGGCAGCGCGGGAAGGGGGAATCCGCCACTTCGTCTATTTGAGCGTGGCGCAGCCGGCGCCGGTAATGCGGGCCTACGTGGCCGTCCGGGCCGAATGCGAGGCGCTGATCACCGCCGCGGGGCTGCCGGCGGCCACGTTCGTCCGTCCCTGGTACGTGCTCGGCCCCGGCCACCGCTGGCCGTACCTGCTCCTTCCTCTCTATGCCATGGCGGAGCGCTTCGCCGGCCCGCGGAGCACCGCCCTGCGCCTCGGGCTCGTCACCCTGCGCCAGATGATCGATACGCTGGTCTGGGCGGTCGAGAACCCGGCGGACGGTGTGCGAGTCCTGGACGTCGAGGCGATCCGTCGGGCTTCACCCGAACGAAAGTGACATTTCCGGCCGGCTCGCGTCACTCTCTCCCTTGAGGTACTCAAGGAAAGGAGGGAGTGATGTCCGAGTCGAACGGAGGGGGTTGGACGCGCCGGCGTTTTCTCGAGCTCGTGGGGCGGGCCGGCGGCACGGCCGCGGTCTACGAGACCATGGTCGCCCTGGATCTGCTCAAGGTCCCCGCGGCCTGGGCGGGTCCGCCGCAGCTTCCCCAGGACGCCGGTGCAGGAAAGAGAGTGCTGGTGCTGGGCGCCGGGATCGGCGGGCTCACCGCCGCCGACATGCTCCGGAAGGCGGGGTTCTCCTGCCTCGTCCTCGAAGCTCAGGGACGGGCCGGCGGACGCAACTTCACGGCCCGCCGGGGAACGAAGGTCGTCGAAGACATCCCGGACCACGGCAGGAAGGTCCAGGACTGTCGCTTCGATCCCGGCCTCTACCTCAATCTCGGGCCTGGCCGCATTCCCTACCATCACCGCCGCGTGCTCCGCTATTGCCGGGAGCTGAGCGTGCCTCTCGAGGTCTACGTCATGGAGACCACGGCCAACCTCTTCTTCCGGGAGAAGGCTTTCGGCGACCAGCCCATGGTCAACCGCCGTATCGCCAACGACACCCGGGGGCACGTCGCCGAGCTGCTGGCCAAGGCGGTGCACAAGGGCGCTCTCGACGAGGAGCTGAAGGGCGTGGACCGCGAGAAGCTCGTGAAGCTGCTCAGGAAGTTCGGCGACCTCGGCGCCGGCTTCAAAGAGGGCAAGTGCCCCAGCGAAACCGACTACTGCGGCTCGACCCGCTCCGGCTGCGCGGCTCCCATCACCGTGGAGAGGCCGTGCACGCCGGCGCCCAAGCTCGGTCTGCAGGAGCTCGTCTCCTCCGAGTTCTGGGAATTCAACTTCTATCAGCCGGTCGACTATCTCTGGCAGCCGACCCTCTTCCAGCCGGTGCACGGCATGGACCAGCTCGTCGAGGGCTTCAAGAAGCGGCTCAAGGGCCTCATCCGCCGCAACTCCGAAGTGACGCGGATCACGATCCGAAGGGACGGCGTCGAGGTCGAGTACCGGGATCTCTTGCACCGCACCGTGCACGTCGAGAAGGCCCACTACTGCGTCAGCAACATCCCCTTGAGCGTGTTGAAGAAGATTCCGGTCAATTTCGAGCCGGGCTTCGAGGAGGCGGTGAAGAAGTCGAAGTTCGCGCCCTCCTGCAAGGTGGGCTGGCAGGCCAACGAGCGGTTCTGGGAGTCGGATGCGAACCAGATTTTCGGCGGGATCAGTTGGACCAACCAGGACATCACACAGATCTGGTACCCCTCGAACGACTACCACTCGACCAAGGGCACGTTGACCGGCGCCTACAACTACCGCGACAGCGCCGAGAAGTTCGGCCGGATGCTCCCGGAGCCGCGGCTGGAAGAGGCGCGCCGGCAGGGGGCGCGGCTGCACAAGGAATTCGACGATCCGAAGCTCGTCCCGCTCGACAAGGGCATTTCGATCGCCTGGCAAAACGTGCCATTCCAGGAGGGCGCTTGGGCGACTTGGGACGAGACCAACAAGAAATACTACGGCCAGCTCCTGATCCCCGATCGGACGTTCTACTTCGTGGGCGACCAGGTCTCCCAATTGCCGGGCTGGCAGGAAGGGGCCATGATGTCGGCCGAGCACGTGGTGAAGCAGATCGCGGGCCAGCTCCCGGTGACCCTGGAGAAGCTCGAAGAGGTGGTGGCGCCCGATACGCGCGCCCTCGTGGAGGGGAGCTGAAGGGACAACAGGGACCCAAGGGACAACAGGGACTTCAGGGACAAAAAAATGCCTTCTTCGTCCCTGTAGTCCCTGAAGTCCCTCAGGTCCCTGGTTCTCGAAGTCCCAGGTAGGCCCTGCGCACCACTTCGGTGCCGTAGGCCCGCTCCAGCCGGCGCACGGTGAAGTGGCCGTGCGCCATGCTCTGGAAATGCTGGGTGAAGACGAGGTTGATCGCCGCGCCGCCGAGGGCGCCCAAGACGGGCACGGCCTGCGCCGCCAGCTTTTCGGAGATCCGCACGCCGTAGCGCGAGGCGATGCGGGCCGCGAAACGGACGGCAAGGGGTGCGGTCTCGTGGAGGGCTCCCCGTTCCGTGAGGATTTCGACCAGCTCTGGAATCCCTCGGGAGAGAGCGATGCGCAGCGCGTAGTATCCCGCTTCGGCCGCGTCGTCGTCCGGCGACGTGCCGCCCAGCGCGAAGACCTGCATGCAGGAGAGACGGGCCTCCGGCGAGCGCAGGTCCTCTCCTTGGCTGCGCGCCACGTCCGCCACGGAACGGAGCATGGCGGTCGTCGAAACGGGGAGCTCGATGGCCAGGCCGGCGAACCCGAAGGCCCCGCCCACGGCTCCGGTGGCGGCGGTGAACAGCTTGTGCGCCCGGTTGGACGCGGGCGTGCCCGGCGGCCGGCCCCGTCCCAAAGTGCCGATCGCCACGCTCAGGGCCTTCTCGATCGAGCTTTGGGCGGTGGCCTGGACCCGCCTCTGGATTCCCGCGGGGAGCCGGTGGAGGGCGATCTCAATGGGGCGGCCTGCCACGGCGACGAGACGCGCCGCGAGCCCGGGGTTTTCGAGCCGTTCCCGGGCGTCGCGGAGCTGAATTCGGTCCGTCTTCGATAGCGGCATACAACGTAAGACACGCTCGGGAAGGCCCCGAGCTAGTCCCGCTCCTACTGGCCGGGTCTCGTAGGATAGGTCTGGCCCCAGATTGGCTGCCGGAAGTCGATGTCCCTTCCCCGGAGCGGCAGGCCCTGGCGGAGGCGTTCGTCCGAGCCCCAACGACCCCAGGTGTCGGCGGGTATGAACTGGGCTCCGATGGCGGAGCTGTGGATGGAGCCGGAGATCACCGTCTGGTAGAGAGCCGGCCGGCCGGCGGTGCTGCCGGGACGGAAGCGCCAGCCGCACACCGTGTCCAGGGCGCTGGCCGCCAGGAGCCGGGCCATGGCGGCCTGCGAAACGTTGGGGTTTCCTCCCCTGAGGTTCTGCATGCTGGCGACGATGGGGTGACGGACGCCGCCGGTGAGCCCCACCGTCGCGATCAGCGAAAGATTGCCCTGGAGCTCGAAGGGGTGCGCGTTTTTCGGCATGCTTTTCGCGTAGTCGATCTTGGGCTTGGCCTCGATTTTGGGCTTCCCCTCGAACTTCCCCGCCAGCTCTCCCCACCGGCTCCTCTCCAGCAACTCGCCGGCCGCGCCGTAGACGGAGAGATCGGTATCGTAGAGCGGGGGAGCGAGGTGTTGCGCCGCCTGCCAGCGGCAGACGGCCTGGTCCTCCATACCGAGCCCGGCTTCCGCCACTGCGCGCAAGGCGAGGACGGCGCCCAGGTCCTGCCGGTCGCCGCTGGTGGTAAGGTCGAAGCTCTCCTGCCACAGCCCCTGGGAGTTGGTATGGGCGTCCTTCCACTGGCCGGCCCGCAGCATTCCATCCACCCGAACGAGCTCGCCGGAGAGCTCCACCACCTCCGCCAGTGGCTTCTTCGCCGGTGGATTGATCGTTACGTTGCGGAAGACGGAGACCGGCTCCTCCCCCTTCCGGGCCGGCTCGTAGCGCCAGCTCCGCAGCCCTTCCAGCACCTCCCAGACCACGCCGGGGACCTCGGCGCCGAGCACCACGGGATCGCGCAGACGGCCGTCCGGATCGATCACCACCTGGAGCTTCAGACCCTTGGGCGCGCCGATGGCGGCGACCTCCGCGCTGAGCTTGGGTGCGGGTCCCGCCAGCAGGCGCCCCGGCCGTACCTCGGGGTCCGTGGCAGGGAGCACAGTCAGGCCCCGGGGAGCCTCGTCAGCCCGCCGCAGGGGCGAGCGCGCCAGGATCTCCCCGGCCGTGCCAAAGGCGGCGAGCTCCTTTCCCTC
This sequence comes from Thermoanaerobaculia bacterium, assembly GCA_036275055.1. Lineage (GTDB taxonomy): Bacteria > Acidobacteriota > Thermoanaerobaculia > Multivoradales > UBA5704 > DATARR01. Next base: position 4,588 of record DASUEN010000276.1, on the reverse strand, counting down.
GAGGACCGAGCGGTCGAGGTTCTGGGCGAGATGCCAGTGCCAGACGGCGTCGTCCTGCCGCCCCATGCCGGCCTCCGCCAGGGCGAGCCGGGCCACGGCCGGCGCCAACATGGAGGCCAGCGGCGAGGTACGCGTCCGCGCGACGAGGGCCAGCGAGCCCTCGCGGGCCTCCGCCCACTGTCCATTGCGGAGCTGGGCGTCGAGGCTCTCGAGCGGGCCCTCCGGCGTCCGTCCGCGGGCGAACGAGGCGAAAGCCAGCCCAACGAGACTGAAGGCAACGGCGCAGACGAGCAGCGAGCGAAGGGACCGTTTCATGGCACGACCTCCCTGGTAAGGGAACTGTTTCCAATTGTACTTGATGCGAGGTCGCTTTTCGTTTCCGGGGCAAAGCGCCCGCGCCCAAGACCCTCATCACCCCGGCCCTCTTCTCCCGCCCCCTCGCCTCCCCCCTCACCGGGAGAAGAGGGAGAACAGCCAAGAAAAGACATCAGGAACGGCGGGGACAACAAGAACGAAGGAGAAAAGCAAGCCCCCTCAGCCGGGACCCCTTCTCCCGGTGAGGGGTGGCGAGGGGGCGGGAGAAGGGGCAGGGGATGAGGGTCTTGGGTGGGGGCGCTCTCGGGGAACTTAGCGCCTATCCTACGCCCGCCGGCCGCGCAGCGTCCGCAGACCCGCCGTCAGCAGCAGCAGAGAGAGCACCGCGAGCCCCAGCTCGCTCAAGGTCGGCACCTGGGCGATGGCGGCCTGGACGGTGACCGTCGCGGTGGCGGCATTGTTCCCACCGTTGGGGTCCGTCTGGGTGCTGGAGACGGTGGCGCTGTTGACCAGGCTCGCGTCGGCCTGGGGAGTGGTCACCCGGATGGTGATCGTCGGCGCCGTGCCGGGGTCGAGGAACGGCAGGGTGCAGGTGACGACGCCCGCCGCCTCGCCGCAGGTCCAGCCCGTGCCCGTGGCGCTCACGAAGGTCACGCCCGCCGGCAGCGTATCGGTCACCGTCACGCCGTTGGCCCGGTTCGGGCCGTTGTTGGTCACCGTCAGGGTATAGTCGACGTTGCTGCCGCCGGTGACGGTGGGGGCCGAGGCCGTCTTGGTCAGCGACAGGTCGGCGGGGATGAGGAAGTTCACCACCTCGGAGATCTCGGCCGGCGTCATGCACTGGAGCGAGTTGGGCGAGAGGCCGGCGAGCTCGGCGGACTTGTCTTGGGCCAACACGCGGCTGGGCTGGCCGGTGGCGAAGTTCATGATGATCGCCGTGGCCCCGGGGGCGAGGGAGAAGCTGTATTGCCAGCTCGGCAGGTCGTCGCCGTCGACGAAATTGATGGCGGAGAGCCCCACGGGGGCACCGGGACCCTGGAAGACGTGGCCGAGGCGGACGTCCGTGCTCTGGCCGTTGTTGTCATAATTCTGAAACGAGGTGGCCCAGGTATCGGCGGTGTCCACCGTGGTGTCGCCGCTGGAGGTGGCGTCGATCCGCGTGGCCAGGTCCGAGCCCAGGTTGTTCACCGTCGACAGAAGCACGTTCTGCGGTGTGGCGCCGGTGTTGGTGACGACGTCCAGCCAGCGGGCGAAGGTGTCGTTGCTGGGGACGAAGAACTTGCGGAACACCGTCAGGCTGCCGACCACCTGCGGATTGAAGACGTACTGCCGGCCGCCGCACTCGGAGGTGGGCGGACCGTTGTTGGTGTAGGGAGTGCCGCTCACGCCCCTCCCTTTTCCCCCCTGGTTGCCGCAGACGCCGTTGATGCAGAGGGCGTTGTAGCCGTCGAAAGCGTCGTTCAGGGGCATGAAGAAGAAGCTGCCGCCGCTGGTGGTGGCGGCCACGGCCACGTTGGCGGTGCCGGAGATCGTCTGGTTGCTGGTGGCGTAGAAGGCTTCGCCCACGGCCCCGGAGGCGTTCGAGCCGGCGGAGGTGGTGTCGGTGTCGAGGAACCACCGGAGGCTGGAGGCATCGGAGAGGGCGATCGAGCCCAGGCTCTTTTCGGCGATGCCGTTGCGGTTGCCCCGCCGCGCATGGCGCTGCTGGCGCTGCGCCCGCTCGGCGGCGCGCTTCTGCGCCTGGGTCTCGAAGTGACGCTCGAGGGCCCGGCTCTCGACCAGGGCGATTTCAGCGACGGCCGCCTGGGCGGCGAAAACGGCGGCGAGGGAGATCAGCAGAACCCGCTTCATTTCGACTCCTCTGTCGGATAAGAGCCAGATGTGTATGAACGGAGGTCCAAGGGTAAATATCACCCCTTGGGGCAGGGTGCAAGCTGCCAATCAAGGCTGAGCGGGTGATCGCGAGCGGCCACCCGCTGGCGTCCGGCCGCCTGCAGCCCGCGGCACACCATTCCCTGAACGCCCATCCGCCCAGCCCGAGCTCTCGTGGCCGGGCGGAGCCGCGCTCTCCCGTCTCGTCGTAGAGTCTCCCTCAGGACGGATAGGGATCTGGGCCAGAGAGGAGACGTCCTGCGGAATCGCGACGGCGGGCCCGGCACCGGGGCCCGCGGGTTTTCGTTCCGGGTTCGCTATTTTTGGCAGCGAGATCCCCTGCCGCGGCTCCGGGCTCCCATTTTCTGCTGCAAAACTCGCGAAGTTTGTTGCGAAACTCGCGAGCCCAGCCGCAAAACTCGCGAAGTTTGCAGCAAAACTCGCGGATTTTCACGAGAATTCGTGAGCCCCGGACCGGGCAACACGGGCCCCGGCTCGCGCTTCGCGGGCCCCGGACCGGGGCTCGCGAGTTTTGCAGCAGAATTCGCGAATCCAAGCCGGAATTCGCGAGTTTTGCAGCACAATTCGCGAGGGTGGGAGAGCAGATCACCGTCCCGCCTCCAGGGGACGCGAGCCCCAAACCGCGATTCCCTTCCTCCTTCATCGGCTGAAAGCCGGCTTCGACGGCGGCGGCGAAGAAGATCTGGCGGAAGAGCTTGGTGTCGCCGGCGACGCTGGTTTGACCCGCCCGAAGGCGAAAGCCTGGCGGCCGGATGCTTGCCGCCCGCCAAGTCTCTCCCCTTGTCCTTCAATCGACCGTGTACCAAGTCATCGCCATCGTGGTAGAGAGGTCGTCGTTGGTATTCGCTGGATCGGGCCCCGCGGTCCGCGAGGCGGTTCACCGGGGATTGATCCAGCGACGCCAACTTCGGGTGTGTCCGGCCCGGGATGCCGGTCGGCGGACCCTGGGCAACGGTCCAGTGCCCCGGTGCGTCGGCTCATCGCTCCGGGAGATCGGTCCGTTGTACCGGGACATCGTCACGATGTCCCGGGAGATTGAGCGAATACCCTCGGAGATCGGGCTATCGCTCCGGGACATCGGTCCAAGGTCCTGGGTCATCGAGTCGTCGTACTGGGATATCGGCCGGCGGTACCTGGACGCCATCCCATTGCCCCTGTCCATCGGCTGGGTGCCCCGGGAGATCGGCCCGTCGAACCCGGGATCTCATCCTCTTTCCCCGGGGAGATCCGTCCGTCGCACCGGGTCGCCAGCCCGGTGTCCCAGGAGAGCGGGCCGTCATTCCAGGAGCTCGGTCCGTTGCCCCGGGAGACCAGGACATCGCCCCGGGTCATCGGCCCGTCGTACCGGAGTATCGGACCCTGGCCCCGGGACATCGGGCCGTTGTACCGGGACAGATTGTCGTGGTTGGGCTGGCCGAGACCGTCGTCAGCGGCCCATCGGAAACGATCTTCGGGCCATACATCCCCAATTCAGGGAGTTGTCTTGTGCGGCTTCGCCGAGATCGAGTATTATCGGTCCATTGGACACGCTGTTCGGGCCAACGGCCAGAGATACCTTAGCCCAGCCCAACGGGCTGGGTTATGGATACGATCACCACCTCATAAGCCCCAACGGGGCGTGATATATTCGGATCAATCCCAGACGTAACGTTCATCGTAGGCGATCTGGTAACGCCGCAGGAAGCTCCGGAATTCTTCCTGGAACGTCACCTTTCGGTGGTGTTCTTCCTGGTCCTGGATGTACCGGATCACTGCGTCCACGCTCGATTGGCTGACGGAAAACGCCCCGTAACCCGCCTGCCAATGAAACTCGGTGAAAGCCGTTCCCTTGGTCTTGATCCATTTCGACGAGCCGGTCTTTATCGCCTCGACCACCTGCGCCACAGTCCATGTCCGTGACAGGCCGAACAACAGATGAACGTGGTCCTCGACCCCACCGACCTTCAAGGCAGGACAATCCACCTGGCGGAGTGTGCCGGCGAGATAGGGATGGAGCTCGGTCCGAACCTCTGGGGTCAGGACCGGAGCGCGATTCTTGGTGCTGAAGATCAGGTGCACCAGGATACGACACAGAGATTGCGGCATCTCGGCCTCCCTCCATGGTTTTACCGGAGTATATCGCGGCCCTTCAGGCCTAGAAACCCGCGTCATCCATAACCCAGGGCGGTGCCTTGGGCTAAGGCGTGTCGTCCCCTTGGGCCTGAAGACGTTGTCCTTCTCAGCCTATGCTGCCGTCTCTCTTTTTGACTTGCCTCCGAAACTCGTCCTGGTCGGTTTCACTAAGATCGGCCATTACGGTTAAATCAGGAACGCTGTTCGGGCCAACGGCCAGGGATACCTTAGCCCAGCCCAACGGGCTGGGTTATGGATACGATCACCA
>DASUEN010000275.1:0-18687 GCA_036275055.1 Thermoanaerobaculia bacterium | reverse complement strand
GACCGGTCGAGAGCTGCAGGATCGAACCCCGGAATGGTCCGCGGCTGGTTCGAATCGGTCATGTCCGGGGTGGGCTGACCGGCCGGCGGCGCCGGGTTCTGCGCGAAGGCGGCGAAGGCCGGCACGGCGGCGAGCACGGCGATGGCGGCGGACCTTGCGGTCAGGCGGCGAAGGAAATGGCGCATCGGTTCTCCCCTTGTGTGGACAGGTGTATGGATCTCCCAAGAGCTCCCTGTGGCGGCGCGGGACGCACCGGCCGGTAGTTCATATCTGAAACAGGCCCGGCCGGGCAAGAGCGAGCATCAGATTCCGCCTCGTGTCAAGATCTGCCGCGCACAAAGGAGCCGACATGACCGGGATCGACCGCGAACGCGTCACCGCCATCCACGAGCTGATCGCGCCCTACGTCCGCAGGACGCCTGCCGTCACCCTGAGCGGCGCCGACTTCGGGCTGCCGCCGTTTTCCCTGACGCTCAAGCTGGAGCTCCTGCAGCACGCCGGCTCCTTCAAGACGCGCGGCGCCTTCACCCACCTGCTGACGCGCGAGGTCCCCGCCGCGGGCGTCGTCGCCGCCTCGGGAGGCAATCACGGTGCCGCCGTGGCCTATGCTGCCCGTCGGCTGGGACACCCGGCCCGCATCTTCGTCCCCACCGTCTCCCCGCCGGCCAAGGTCAACCGCATCCGAGGGTACGGCGCGGACCTCTCGATCGTGGGCGAGCGCTATGCGGACGCGCTGGCGGCGAGCGAGGAGTGGGCGGCGCGTTCGGGAGCCATGGCCGTGCACGCCTTCGACCAGTGGGAGACCCTCCTCGGCCAGGCCACCCTGGGGCTGGAGCTCGCCAGCCAGGCGCCCGATCTCGACACGGTCCTGGTGGCCGTGGGCGGCGGCGGCTTGATCGGCGGCGTCGCCGGCTGGTACGCGGGGAGGACGCGGATCGTGGGCGTCGAGCCCGAGGGAGCGCCGACGCTGACCGCGGCGATGGCGGCCGGCCACCCTGTGGACGCGCCGGCGGGAAGCATCGCCGCGGACTCCCTGGCTCCCCGCCAGGTGGGCGAGCTGATGTTCCCCATCGCCCGCGACTTCATCGACCCCGTGGTGCTGGTGAGCGACCTCGCCATCCGCCGCGCCCAGCGGGCTCTCTGGGAAGAGCTGCGCCTGATCGCCGAGCCGGGCGGCGCGGCCGCTTTCGCCGCCCTCCTCTCGGGCGTCTACTCTCCGGCGCCGGGCGAGCGGGTGGGGGCCGTGGTCAGCGGCGGCAACACCACGCCCGAGGCCTTCGCCCAGGCGCTCGTTGACGCCGGCTGAAAGGGCCTGCTGGAAGCCGGGGCTGGGCCCAGCTATGGTAAAGTTACCTCCAGGCGCCAGGCCCCTGGTGCCCTGTTCCTTCCAGGTCCCCATCGTCTAGTGGTTAGGACACTGCCCTTTCAAGGCAGTAACACGGGTTCGAGTCCCGTTGGGGATACCAAATAGAATCAAGGACTTACGCGCAGTCTTCTCCGGCGGAGAAATGGCGGAACCTCCCAGGTCCGCCCATCGGCCACGCCCTGCGCTTCATCGGGCACGTCCAACGGCCCATCGGGCACGCCCGATCTCAGATCTGCCACGTCATTTGTTTCACCTGCCACCTCCTCGTCGCCGAGACCGGTTCTTGAGCCGCGACGGCGGCGCCTCGACTATGAGGGACCGCCGTCGGTACCATCAGGAGGCAAACGAGCCTATCGGGCACGGGTCTTCGACCTGACTGAGGGGCTCGACTTCGCGGTCCCCCGGCACCTCGCCCTCGCCTCACGCTGACGGACTTTCTTCCCCCGTGTGATCGCTTTCGCCCAGCTTTTTCGCTTATGGGGACGGTCGGCAAGCAGGGAAGAATCCCCCCAGAAGCCACTCTCGACGTCTGGGGTTCAGTAAAGAGGAGGAACGTATGCGTCGCAAAGTCATGAAGAAGTTTTCGCTTTCAAGGGAAACACTGCGTCACTTGTCGGAACGTCAACTCACGTCTGTCGCTGGTGGGGATATCCGGAGCGACGTTCATTTGTGTGTGACGGATAGTTGCGACATCGGAGCTTGCTATAGCGCATTTGGCGACACGTGCGCCTTTAACTCCAAGTGCCTCTGTCTGCCAATCACGCAATAGCTTCCGCACATCCTCACGATTGCGGTTGGCTATAGCGGGTCGCGTTCCATGAAACCTGGAGGCATGTTGGGGAGGGAGCTCCCGCTTTGGGAGGGCCTGCCGGTACTCGGGTTCCGCCGCCCCGTCAGAGGACGTGGGCGGCATCTTTTGCTGCTCTTGCCTCGTCCCGCCGAGAAAAGGATTATCAAGGTCTTCTTGGAGCCACAAGAATGCCCTGGCTCCTTAGCGGGCCCTGCGCGACCTTGATCGTTTTCTCCCTTTTCCGCTTACGGTGTAGTGCCGCGCCGGGCCTCGCCGGCCGGCCAACTTGAAGGAGGAGCCCGTATGGAATCCAGGACGAAGAAGGCGCGGTTGATGATTTTCTCGTTGGCGCTGCTCGCGGGGAGCCTGCTGATCTCCATCCCGGCCCAGGCCGGCCCTGCGGATCAGGACTGCGAGCTCCGTGCCGGGATGTGTATGTACGAGTGCTTCACCCTGGGGGGAAATTCCTACGACCAGTGTTCGACCTACTGTAGCCTCGACTACGACCTCTGCCGCTTGGGGATCCTGGACTAGCCTCGTCGTCGAGACCGGTTCTCGAGCCGCGACGGCGGCGCCTCGACTGCGAGGGGCCGCCGTCGATGCCGTCCGCTCTCCGGTCTCTTCTCGACCCCCGCAGTCGCCCTCCAGATAGCCCTCTTCGAAGCGGGGCTGGCCGCCGAGCGAGCGGCAGAAGGCGAGCACGGACTGTGTTGAGCGAGCCGCTGAAGACCACCACGTCGGCGCCGGCCTGTCCTTATTCTGTTCGGCGGAGCCGGCCCGCGAGCCTTCGCGCTGCGCAAACGCCGAGACTCACCGCGGACCGCTATACTTCAGCCCATGAACCGCCGTCACTTTCTGCGCCACTGCGGCGTTCTCGGCGCGGCGCTCGCTGGCGCGTCCTCGCTGCCGTGGTTGTCCGGATGCGCGTCTGAGCGCGTCCGGCGTACGGGCGTCCTGCGGGCCTATGCCGCGCCCGACATCTCGTTCACCGGCAGCGCACGCGACCTGCCGCCGGTGCACGTGGCGCCGGAACGCGAGATCCGCACCGTCGTCGGCCTGCGGCCGTACCGTCCGTCTGGTTTCGTCGTGCGGGCCGAAAAGCTCGACGACACGCTCGTCGTGCACAACTATGGTCACGGCGGCTCGGGCATCACGTTGTCCTGGGGCACGGCGAAGCTCGCCGTCGACCTGGGCGTCCCCGGACGTCGCGGTGCGGTCGCGGTGCTCGGTTGCGGCGCGGTCGGCCTTGCGAATGCAAGGCTGCTGCAGGAAGCGGGTTTCGAGGTCACGATCTATACCAAAGCGATGCCGCCGGAGACGACCTCGAACGTCGCCGGTGGCCAGTGGTTTCCCGCCTTCCTGTCCGATCACACCCAACGGACCGATGCCTTCAGGGCACAACTGCTCGCCGCGGCGGACTACGCGTACCGGCGCTATCAGATCCTGCTCGGACCACGCTTCGGCGTGCGCTGGATGCGCAACTATTATTTGAACCATCAGCCGTTCATCGAAAGCGGCTACGTCGGTGCGCAGAGCCCGTTTCGCGCCATGATGCCGGAGTATCGCGCGCTTGCACCGGAAGAGCATCCGTTCACCGGCTACGCGTTCGTGCGCCAGTTCGACACGCTGCTGATCGAGCCGCCGGTGTATCTCGCGGCGATGCTCGACGAGTTTCACCTCGCCGGCGGCAAAGTCGTCGTGCGCGAGCTGCCGGATCGCGCCGCGGTCCAGGCGTTGCCGGAAAAACTCGTGTTCAACTGCACGGGGCTCGGCGCGAAAGCATTGTTCGACGACGATGAGCTCACGCCGATCAAAGGACAGTTGACGTTTCTTCTGCCGCAGCCGGAAGTGCAGTACGCGACGCTCGCCGACGATCTGTACATGTTTCCGCGCAGCGACGGCATCCTGCTCGGCGGCACGCACGAAGAAGGCGTGTGGTCGCTCGAGCCGAATCTGCAACGCAAGGCGGAGCTGCTCGCCGCGCACAAGGCGTTTTTCGACGGCTTCCGCGGCTGATCCGCTCGGTCGCGGCCACTTGGCTGCAGCGCGCAGGCCCGCGGCAGACTTTCGCCGCGAGCCTGGAGCGCTGCCGTCGGAATTGGAGGCTTTACGGCTGGCTCACCACCTCGATCCCCTTCTCCAGCAGCTCATCGCGGCCCGCGATCACTCCGGCGAGGGTGCGGCTGACCGGGACGGTGGGCTTGATTCCCACTCCGAGGTGGGGCGAGCCGTCCTTCTTCCGGATGTCCATGCCGGTCCAGCGCAGCGTGTGACCGCCGGCCACGTCGAACGGATCCATGCCGCCGTTGGTGCCGCGGTGGGCCCACCCACGAGGGCGCCGAGCCGCTCACCCTCGACGACCCCGATCAGGCTCTCGGCGGCGCTCAAGACCCGGCCGTCGATCAGGAAGGCGAAGCGGCCAGTGAACCGGGGCGCCACCGGCCGGAGCCTCGGCGCACCACCCCCTGCCACGCCACCACCTAGAGCGAGCTCGGGGTGCCTGCCCTGCTTTGTCTGCACGCCCCCTCAGCCTCCGTTTCGCCGTGGGCTCTCCCAGCCGATCAGAGCGTCGGCGTCGGCAGCGCTGATTCCCTCGTCCCGCATCCAGACTGCGAGCCGTTTCAGGCAGCGGTCCAACCGACTGTAAAGGTGCCGCGCCGGCAGGTCCAACACCTTGGCCACCTGACGGATTGACAAGCTATCGGAAAAATGAAGCCTGAGGATCTGCCGGTCCTGCAAAGGCAGCTGTCTGACCGAACGGACGAGAGCCGTCCGTGTCCGCTTGGCGAGCGCAGCAAGCTCGCTGTCCAGAGCACAGCTTTCGACGCCGCCGTCGTCAGGGATCGACGGTTCGTTCACGAGCGGTTGGAGTTGCGGTCGGCTGCGACGCGGAACCTGTTCTGCGAGGCGAAGTAACTCGCTGCGCGATATGGCAGGACTCATCGTCACTTGGACGGTCTCCACCGCCTCATCGAGCGAGAACCCGTCGCGGTTCATCAGGAGGTCCAGGCGGCAGGCAGCGGGGCCCAAGCGCTTGGACACCACGCTAGTCCTCCATTTTCCTCGCTGCTCGGTGCGGAAGTCGAGCAGCATCCGCTGAATGACGACCACCAAGTACGTGCGCAAGCTGCTCGCACCACGGAACTTGCGGAGGACAGCGCACTCGTCAGCCAGCATCTTGACCGCCACATAGGAGCAAAAGTCCTCGAGCTCCTCTTGACGAAGATGATGGCGGCGAGCTACTTTTCGTGCCAACTGCTCGATCTGACTATAGAGAATCTCAAAAACTTTGCGCGCTTCCGATACTGTCTCGGTCGACATGTCGCCTCCTGTATAATCGCTGTGGACATACTCTCTGTAACGCTCGACTGCGTCGGACCGAACAGCCGGATGCCGAAGTCGCACGATGCCAACCGCTGAAGAACCGGCGGGCGAGCCGACCGCTGCTGGCATCGGCGACGCCTCGGCAACCCTCCTTGCCCGCGCGCGGGAAGGGGACGCGCAAGCTCTCGACCTTCTCTACTCGCGCTATCTCTCGCCGCTCAGGAGGTGGGCTCGCGGCCGGCTGCCCGCGTGGGCGCGGGACATCACTGACACCGACGACCTAGTGCAGGAGACACTTCTTCACTCGCTGGGGCGGGTCGAAATCTTCGAGCCGCGCTACCAGGGAGCCTTCCTGGCCTATCTCCGGCGCGGCATCCTCAACCGCTTGCGCGACGAGATCCGCGGTGCCCGCCGGCGGCCTGCAGTCGAAGGAACGGCCAGCGCCGCAGCCGACCACCGTCCGTCACCGCTTGAGGAGGCGATCGGGCACGAGCTTCTTGCGAGCTATGAGGCCGCGCTCGCCCGCCTGCGACCCGAGGAGCGGGAGTCGATCGTCGCCCGTGTCGAGCTCGGCCTTAGCTACTCGCAGGTGGCGGAGGCACTGGGCAAACCGACGCCCGACGCCGCCCGAATCGCCACCAGTCGGGCGCTCCTCCGCTTGGCCCAGGAGATGGCTCGTGGTTGACCACGGCCCGCTCGACCTGGCGAAAGCGGTCGCCGACGGCACAGCGGTGGATTGGCAGGCCGCTGAGGATGCCGCGTCGAGCCACGAGGAGCGGGAAATCGTCTCCGCCCTGCGGGTGATCGGACAAATCGGCGAGGCCCACCGCAGCTGGCGGGCGGAAGGCGCACCTGGCGGTGGAGCGAACACGCCCGCAGACACCCCGCTCGACCGCTGGGGGCACCTCGAGATCCTCGCGCTTGTGGGTGAGGGCTCGTACGGTGAGGTCTACCGCGCCCGCGACGTGCAACTGGACCGCGAAGTGGCGTTGAAACTCCTCCGCCCCGTCGCCAGCTCCTCGACGAGCGACGACAGCGCACTCGCCGAGGGACGCCTTCTCGCCCGTGTTCGCCACCCTAACGTCGCCACGGTCTACGGCGCCGACCGGCGCGCCGGCCGCGTCGGACTGTGGATGGAGTTCATCGCCGGCCACACCCTGTCCGAGTTGCTACGCGACCAGGGACCCTTCGGACCCCGCGAGGCGGCACTCGCCGGTATCGAGCTCTGCCGCGCAGTCGCTGCCGTCCACGGCCAGGGGATCGTCCATCGCGACATCAAGGCGCAGAACGTGATGCGCGAGAAGGGGGGGCGCATCGTCCTGACCGACTTCGGGATCGGCAAGGACCTGCAGGAGATCGGGCCAACCGAACGCTCGATCTCCGGTACGCCGCTCTATCTCGCCCCCGAACTCCTGGTGGGAGGCCACGCCACTCGTAGCTCAGACATCTACGCCTTAGGTGTCCTCCTGTATCACCTAGTCACCCGCAGCTTCCCGGTGCGCGGCGCGAGCCTCGCCGAGTTGCGGGACGCACACGAGCGAGGCGAAGTTCGCCTCCTGCGCGATGCCCGGCCTGACCTTCCGGAAGCCTTCGTCCGCGTCGTCGAGCGCGCCCTGGCGAAGGCCCCGGAGAGGCGTTACCCAAGTGCAGGGGCGCTCGAAAAGGCGCTGGCGGGAGTGCTCGCAGAGTCCGCGGAACGGACACCGCGCCTCCGACCTAGCAAAGGGGTGCGCGTCCTGGCGGTGGTCGCGGTCTGCCTCACTGCGGGTCTCATCGTCTGGGCGGCGCATCGAGTGAAGATCCCGCGCCATCCGGAGCGGGTCCTGATCGGCGAGATCGAGAACCGCACCGGCCGCGACGGGTTCGACGTCGTCCACCACTTGCTGCGCCTCGCCCTCGAGCAGTCACCGCACGTGCAGATCCAGACCCTGGAGGAAGTGCGGGAAACTCTCGACCGCATGCGTAAACCGCCCGGTGCGAGATTGGACCGCGCGATGGAGCGTGAGATCTGTCAGCGCCAGAACGTCGGGACGTTGATCACGGGCGAGGTCGCGCCGGTCGAGGGAGGCTTCCGGCTCGTTGTCACCGCCACCGACCCCGAGGACGGGACGGTTCGCGCCTTCGCCCAGGGCAGGGTTGCCGACGAGCGACAGCTCCTCACCGGCGTGGTGGACGACATCGCGGCCACCCTGCGATCCAAGCTCGGCGAGCCCAGCTCCTCGCCGGCCGAGAACCGCCGGCCGCTCGAGCAGGTGACGACGAAGTCCCTGGAAGCGCTCCAGCTCTACACCAAGGCTCTCGACCTTCATGCCGAGGGGAAGCTCGGACCGGCGATTGAGAAGCTGCAAGCAGCCGTCGATCGCGATCCCAGTTTCGCCTTGGCTTACAGCCGCCTCGCCATCTACCAGGGGGGTGACGGCCGCCTGGCGGAGGCTCAGGCCGCCGCCGACAAAGCCTACGCTCTTCTCGATCATGTGAGCCGGCGTGAATCCTACCGGATCGCCGGGACCTATCACGCGAACGCGATGCAGTACGAAAAGGCCCTGGACGATTATGCGAAGGCTGCAGACTTCGACCCGCGGGACGCCGACTCGCTGCGCCAAGCCGCACTCATCTACGTCAATATGGGGCGGCCCGACGAAGGCCTTGTGAAAGCCCGAGAGGCTCACCGCCGCAATCCCGAGGACGTTGTCGACAATGGGCTCCCAGCCCTGATCCTGGCGATACAAGGCCGAGCGGATTCCGCGCTGGAGGAGGTGAAGACGGCCCGCCAGCGCTTTCCCGCCGGGACCTACCTGTTCTGGCCTGAAGGTATCGCCTGGTTGGTCCGTGGCGACACGACGCGCGCTGAAGCCGCTTTCGAGAAGCTGGCGAACGGCGCCGCGGAAGACCAGGAGTACAAAAGTAATGGCCAGTACTACCTCGTCCAGTCGCTGATCCACCGAGGCAAGCTGCAACAGGCGGCAAGGGCTCTCGAAGCCGACGTAAGCCTCGACACGCAGGCGGGCTACCAGCGCAACGAAATGATCCGCAACGAGACTCTCGCGCGAGTCCACCTCTTGCTCGGCACCCCAGAGGAGTCGCGCCGCGCGGTGGGGCAGCTCGAGAGTCAGCTCGCCGACATCCCGCTTCACCTGAAGCCCCTGCGCAACGCGGCACTGCTCGAGGTCCGCCTCGGCAATCTGCCGCGAGCGCGCCAGTTCCTGGCGCGTATCGAAGCGTTGCGTGACCGCTACCCGAGCTATCTCAGCCGCGGCTTCTCGGCCCAGGTCCGCGGCGAGATCGAGGCGGCATCGGGAAACCTGGCCGCGGCGCGCGACAGTCTCGAGACCGCGGGCCGGGAATGGCGGGACCCGAAGACCGTGGAGTCGCTCGCGAGGTATTGGAGCGGGCGCGGAAGCTGCGACCGGGCGGCGCCCCTGGAGGAAGAGATCCTGCGGCAGAAAGGGTGGATCCTCCATGAGTTCTTCACCGGAGAATGGGTCGAAGCGCACTTGGAGCTCGCCCGTTGCGACCGACTACTCGGCAAGACCGCCGAGGCCCGCGCGCACTACGGCGAGTTCCTGAGCCTGTGGCGAGAGGCCGACCACGGTCTGCCGCTCGTCCGGCAGGCCCAGCGGGAGCTGCAGCAGCTGCCGCCAGGTTGAGCTGCGGCCGTACGTAATCTCGCTCCGACGATCCGTCTATAGCGAAGCAGAGGAGCGATCCCCGTTCCTCGACAGCCAAGAGGAGAACGAATCATGCTGCAGTTTGGCGCCGTGATTGGCCGTATCTGCCTCGATGTCGACTTCCACCAGATGCTCTTCGCAGCGGCGAATCCTCAGTTACCCTTCGAGGATCTTACGGTCCTCAGAAAAATTCTGCGAGTGGATAATGGTCTCGATCTCAGCCGCGAGGATGTCCTGGACATCAACCGCATCCTCACGGAAAACTACCCGGGTGCCTACAGAATGCCCGTCGTCGCATACGATCAAGACGGTGCCGTGAACAGTGTGCGCTTCGGGCTGGGCACACATCCGCTTCCTTTCCCTGATAATGTAATGTTCTGCGGTGCTTTTGGCCTGGCCTGTGTCGACCTCCCGTACCGTCTCTTGGTCGCCCGAACCGCCACCGGGGCAGAGCTTCAGAGGGAGCTTGCGGTACCGACAGACTTTCACCCCAAGATCGACCTGACGGTCGACCAAGCGCAGCAGATCCGCGATCTGGTCCATGACAAAGAGGGGCAGATCGCCTCTCTCCATGAGGCAAAGTGGATCGTCCCCGAGAGGATCGCGTGCAGCGCTGGATATGGTCCCGACGCGGCAATGTTGTATGCCTCGCAGACCGCGGTCATCAGCTATCTGTTCCGACATCCGGACGCTTTTGACGCCCTCGCCGAAGGTGGCATCGTGCAAGGAAACCTCGAGGTGCTACGGCAAGTCTTCAACGAAGGAGTCGAAGAGGCGCGGTTGCATCCGTCACCACCCCCCATCGGTTAGTTGCGCCAACAGGAGACACCCAAAGAGTGAGCCCGAATAGATGCCGATAGGTGAGGTGCCTAATAGGCGCCGATATTTGCCAGCCGAGTCGCGGGAACGGCGACGACATCTCCCGAGACCGCCTTCGGGAAGCGCTTGTTCGATAGGTAGGAAAGCCAAAGAATCGCCTGGCACCCACCCGGCGCAAGTCGCCGAGGTCCACTTGGCCTTCAGTCCAGTCCTAGCTGCAGCGCGCAGGCCCGCGGCAAACTCCGCCGCGGGCTTGGGAGCTCTTCCGTCGGGGTGGAGGGCCTTACCGCTGGCTCACCACCTCGATCCCCTTCTCCAGCAGCTCATCGCGGCCCGCGATCACACCGGCTAAGGTGCGGCGGACCGGGACGGTGGGCTTGATTCCCACTCCGAGGTGAGGCGAGCCGTCCTTCTTCCGGATGTCCATGCCGGTCCAGCGCAGCGTGTGACCGCCGGCCACGTCGAACGGATCCATGCCGCCGTTGGTGCCCGCGGTGGGGCCGCCCACGAGGGCACCGAGCCGCTCACCCTCGACGACCCCGATCAGGCTCTCGGCGGAGCTCAAGACCCGGCCGTCGATCAGGAAGGCGAAGCGGCCGGTGAACCGGGGCGCCACCGGCGTCGGGACAAGGTACAACGAGCGCCAACCCCAGCCCTGGCGGTCGGGCTGGGTGACGACCGGGATGTTGAACCAGTGCGAGGTCACCGGCTTGTCGATCAGGTGGCCGAGCAACAACTCAGGCGTGAGAAGGAAGGGGTAGCCCCGCATGTCGAAGACGATGCCGTCGGCCGCGGCGAGCTTGTCGACGGCGCCATTGAGATCGTCGTCGCTGATCCGCGAGAGGTCGACGTAGAAGATCCCTGGCCGCAGCTCGGCGATCTGCTCCGGCCGCGGCTCGGTCGGGCTCCCGAAGCCGCCGATGCCGAGGCTGCTGCCGAACGGCGCCGTATAGGCGACGGTGACGGTGCGGACCGGCCCGCCGGCGTGCGGCTGGACGGTGAGCGTCGCCGTGCCGCCCGGCTGGCCGCCGGCCAGCTCGGTCAGCGAGCGGAGGAGGAGCCACTGCGGGGTGGCCGCCGAGGTCAGGCTTTCGATCTCGGCGAGCGCATCCGCGGCCGGCCGGCCGTTGATGGTGAGGATGCGGTCCCCCGGCAGCATGCCGTGCGTCGCGCCCTCCCCGATCGAGGTGATCACCAGATGGTTTTCGATCCAGTCCCAGGTGAAGGCGAAGCGCACTGACGGGTTGACGTTGACGTTCCGGACCATGGCGTGGCCGTCGTGCAGCTCAGCCAGCAGGCTGCGCAGGGTGCGGACGTAGGAGGCCGCGTCGGGTCCGGCCGCGGCGGAGGTCAAGCCGCGCTGCAGGGCGGCGGGCCAGTCGACTTTGATCTGATCGAAATACGGATAGAAGTGCTGGAAGACACTCCAGCTCACCACGACCCCGGCGAGCCGGCTGGTGCGGTCGGCGCCGTTCGGCACGAAACCGGCCGGCTTGTCCGGTACCGGCAGAACCAGCGGCTGGGGCAGGTGCGGGAAGGTCCCCTGGTCGTTGGCCGGCAGCGCCACTGGCACCACCGCCGAGACTCCGCCGCCGAGATCCTCCACGAGCGGCAGTCCCACCGGCCGCACGTGCGGTCCGGAGAGCTCGGCCGCCCAATGGCCGGCGGACGCGCCGGTGACCGGGCTCAGGCTGTACTCGGCCCCGAACGGCGTGGCGTTCAGCAGCCAACCACGAGGCGGGAAGCCGGGGACCACCTCTTCCAGGTCCGGATTGATCAGTTGGCCGGTGACGTCGAGGCCGTCGGCGGTGGCCTTGACGTCGTCGAAAGTGAGCCGGCCGTTGCCCGTGAGGTCGAAGCTCAACGTCAGGGAGGAGGCGTCGGCGGGCACCGTGGCGTCGAGGGTCACCCGATGCCAGCCGGGGCTGTTGGAGATTGGCTGGCTCCAGGACGCGGAGCCGCTCCCCCCGAGGGTGGCAGCCTGGAGGTTGAGCGCCGCGCTGCCCGCGTCTCCAGCGAGGAAGCGCACCGCGGCCGAGAACCGGACGCGGTGGCCCCGCAGCCGTTCGACGTCGAGGGTCTGGGCCGCATCAGCGCTCGCCCCGGCCGGCGCCCGGCCGACTTCCACTCGCTCGCTCGTGTAGGAGACGAACGGCGTGTGGAGGTTGACGCCCTCATGGCGCCACGCGAGAAAGCGGACCGGGCCGCCGTCGCCCGTGTCCTGGGAAAACCCGGCCGCCGATCCGGCAGACCGCGGGAACGGCAGCACCCGGACGGTCGGAGCAATCTCGGGTAAAAGGGTGGAGAGAGCAGCGGCGAGCTCGCCTGGGTTGCGGGCCGCCTCGACCCGCTCGATGCCAGCCATCGCCAGGGCGTCCCAATCGGTATTGGCCAGCCCGGCGGCCTGGTCACTGGGGTGGAAGAAACGCACGTAGCCGATCAGGCGGGTGAGCGCGGTCAGATTGGTGAGGCCCTGTTGTGTCACGGGGCGGGGAGGCACATCGCCCGGCGCCGCAAACGCGGCGGCGACAGGACCTAGCAACAGCCATCCGAGGAGGATGGCGAAGGTAAATCGGAGTTTCATGGTGGTTCCTTTCAAGGGCGCCCGGCAGATTGCACGGACGCAAGAGCAAGAACGACGACACCTGAAACGGTGAAGCCATTCGCTCCGGCAGCGGAGCGCTCCTCGCCTATAACGGGGAGAGAGCCCCTCTCCCCTCACAGAGAGAGTGAGGCACTGATTAGCAACATGACCGAGGACAGGAGATGCGTTTCAATGACGCGGCGCCGCCTGGTGCTGCAGCCAATCGACGACAGCGGCCGACAATGCAATGCGGTGGTCGGCGAAGCTGTGGTCGCTGTCGAGGGTCATGCTGCTGACCTTACCCTTGCGCTGGGCGCGGATTGCGTCGGCCAGCGCCTTGTTCGCAGCACCGCCACCATGCGTGGCGCCGATCACCAATGCGGGATGTATCGCCAGCGCCGGCGCCAGGGTCAGCAGATCCCAGTCATCGGCATGGCGCTCGACTTCTTCCGCCAGATGCGCCGCGTCGGTGCCGACCAGGCTGTTGCCTAAATCGTCGCCGATACCCGCGATGGCTGCGGCGCGCTTTTCGGGATGGGCGCGCAGGTCCTTGCCGTCGGCGCCCACATTCCACGCATCGATCAGAATCACGCCCGCCACGTCCTGGTGCGCCGCCGCATAGCGCGCCGCCGCGAAGCCGCCCATGCTATGGCCGCCGATCAGGATGCGGCGGGTATCGATGCCATACTTCGCGGCGTTCTCGGGCTGGCGCAGGAAGGCCATCGCCGCTTCGGCATCCTCGACGGCGCCGGCGATGCTGAAGGCGCCGGGCGAACCCCAACTGCCGCGATAGTGCATCGTCAGCACATTCCAGCCGGCGCGCCGGATCGCCTGCGCCAGGTCGAGGTTCTGCTCATTGCCGGGCAGGCCGTGCAGCAGCAGCAGCGTCGGTTTGAGACCGCTGCCGGCCGCCAGGAAGAACAGCGCGTTCATGCCGCCGCCGCTCGGTATCAGCACCTGGCGGTTGGCCGCCGGATGTTTGGCATCGCGCGGTTTGTCCGTCACGACGGCGCGCGGCACCGGTGCGGTGGCCGCCTGCGCGGCGATAGAGGACAGCAGCAATGCCGCCGCCAAGGTATGAACATGCCACGCTGCTTTCATAGAGCTCTCCCATCAGAGGTATCGGCCGATAAGGGCGCTTTTTCGCGATGCCGGTAAGTGGCAGTCTAGAGAGATTGGTACTGGCCGGCAATGACCCGGAGCGTCCCGCCGTGGCGTTCCAATTCAAAGAAGTATCCGCCCCCCGTCTTGAACCCGCAATCGTCGTCGTCAGGAGCCGAGCCGTCCCGGCAGACATGGACCTTGTGGTGATGCGGCTTGTACTTAGAGGCCTTCGAAAGAAACTCGACGATTGGCGGCAAGAACCACGCTTTCTTCGGGTCCACTCTTAGCGAAGCGAGCTTCTGGCGGACAAAACCGGCCCAGTAGCCGATATCGCCATCCTTGCCGGGTTCTGAGCGAACAGAAAGAGTAATCTTTTGCCCGAGCCCGTCCATGCAACCCGAATAGCTGATCTCCATTCTGGTCTTGCTGTCGATCAGGGCAGACTCCGTCGCCTGATTGTCCTTACCGCGCTTGAATTTCTGATCCTTATAGGTGCCGGGAAGTAGAATTGCTTCCGGCGCGGCGCCTGTGCACTCGTCGTCATCTGCGGCATCGCCAGCCGGAAGGCTCTTTCCCGGCTCAGTTACCTGAGGAGAAGCTGCCGATGGAATTCCCAACAACGTGATAAGAACGACGAATCGCAAGGTTCGCTGTCCATGACGTAGGCTCATTGGATCTCCGAAACAATGGCGCCCGACGCTCGGGTATCAGGCGCGGGCGTGCCCCATGCTCGACGCCGTAAGGTGCCCAAGAAACGCCGTGCAAGGCTACCACGCTCCGGACGACTTCATGAAGGACCTTCGGTATATAGTCGAGCCCCTTTGAGAGACTTCGAAGGGAGGGGAGGCCCTGCGTGGCACGGGAGCAGCTCTGGGAGAGTCCGGACTGGTTTCGGGCGCTGACACTGACGGAGAGGGCGGAGGGTTTGCCGGGCCGGGTGGACCCTGACCGTGCCGCACGGCGGTTGGCACGGTGGCAGGCGCAGCCGCCTTTCTCCGCAGAGGGAGCCTGGATCAACCACCTCGCGGCCGACGGGCTTTCGGAAGCTTCCTTTCTCTCTCTTCTGGGTGAGCCGGACGCGGATCTGGCCCGCCGGCAGGGCGAGCCGCCGCCCTGGCTTCTCGACCTCGAGCGGTCTTTCTCCAATCCCGCCCCCCAAGCCTTCCCCACGCCTTCGATGCCCGAGCGGGCAAGGCCTCACGTGGGATTCCTGGAGGCCGTACGGCCCCTCCTCGATGATGGGTACTCCCGGCTCTGCCAGGGTGTCCTGGACCTGGCCGCGGGACCAGGGGAGCTGCCGTTCGATCCGCAGAGTGCTCCTGCCTTCTTCGCTGCCGGCCTGGCCCAGCATTTGATCCTGCTGATGAGCCGGACTATGGTCCTGGAGCTGAATCTGGCCAGGCGCGAGGGCCGCCTGTCGGGCGAGACGTCCGAGGCACGCTTCGAATCGTTCGTCGCCTCGCTGCGTTCCCCGGCAGCGGCGCTCGCCGTGCTGCGCCAATATCCTGTGCTCGCCCGGCAGGTGGCCGAGACCGTGAACCGTTGGGTCGAGGTGAGCCTGGAGCTCCTGCGCCACCTTCGGGACGATGCGGAGGAGCTTCGCGCCGTCTTCTCTCCGGCCCGACATCCCGGGCCGCTCGTGGCCTTGGAGACCGGCTTGGGCGACTCCCACCGCGGAGGCCGGACGGTGGCTGCCTTGACCTTCGCGTCCGGCCTGCGGCTCATCTACAAACCGAAGCCGATGGGTGTGGAGACCGCGTTCCAGGAGCTGCTCGCCTGGACGGTGCGGAAAGGGTTCGAGCCAGCCTTCCGGCTGTTGCGGGTGGTGGACCGCGGCGACCACGGATGGGTCGAGTGGGTGGAGATGGCGCC
Organism: Thermoanaerobaculia bacterium; assembly: GCA_036275055.1. Classification (GTDB taxonomy): domain Bacteria; phylum Acidobacteriota; class Thermoanaerobaculia; order Multivoradales; family UBA5704; genus DATARR01. The sequence goes on along the minus strand of DASUEN010000275.1, from coordinate 3,160 downwards.
GTGCGCCACGGCCGAGGAGCTGACGCGGTTCTATCGCCGGCAGGGGGGCTATCTTGCGCTCCTCTACCTGCTCGCGGCCACCGACTTCCATAACGACAACCTGATCGCCGCGGGAGAGCATCCAGTCCTGCTGGACCTCGAGGCGCTCTTCCACCCCTGGGTCGCCGAGATCGGGAACAGGCCGGGCGAGACGCTGCTCGGCAGGCCGCTCTTCGAAAGCGTCCTCCAAAGCGGGATGCTCCCGGCGAGGAGCCGGTGGGGAGCGGGCGAGGAGGCCAGCGTCGACCTGAGCGGGCTGGCCGCGCCCATGGTCCAGATGACGCCCCAGGCGGTCTTGGCCACCGAGGCGGCCGGGACCGACGCGATGCGCTTCGTGCGGAGGCCGGTGGAGCTCTCGCCGGGAAAGAGTCGGCCGACGCTCAACGGCGCCGAAGTGGCGCTCTGCGATTTCCTCGAGCCGCTGGTGGACGGATTCGTGGCGATGTACCGGCTGCTCGCCAGCCACCGCGAGGAGCTGGCCGGTCCCGGAGGCCCCCTCGCGGCCTTCGCGGAGGCCGAGGTCCGGGTGATCGTGCGGATGACCCGAACCTACGGCACCCTCTTCATGGAGGGGCAGCATCCTTTCGTTCTGGGTGACGCCCTGGACCGCGACCGGCTGTTCGACCGCCTCTGGGAGTTGGCCGAAGAATGGCCCCGCCTCGCAGCTCTCGTCCCGGCCGAGCGACGCAGTCTGCTGCGCGGCGACATCCCGATGTTCACGGCGCAGCCCGGATCCCGGGATCTGTGGATAAGCGACGGGGAGCGGCTGCCCGGGTTTCTCCCGGTCTCCGGCCTCGACGAGGTGCGGACGCGCCTCGGCCGGTTCGACGAGGCGGACCTGCAGCGCCAAGTGTGGATCATCCGCAACGCCATCGAGGCCGTGTTCCTCCGCAGTCCCGCAGACGCCCCACCCGCATTCTCCGAGGCGCCCGTGGCGCCGTCGCGAGACGAGATCCTGGAAACCGCCCGGGCGGTGGGCCGCCGCCTGGAAGAACTCTCTTTCCGCGCGCCCGGGGAAGCGCACTGGTTCGCCGCGAAAGGCCAGGCGGCGCCCCCCTGGAACCTGACCCTGGCAGGCCTCGACCTCCACCTCGGCCTGCCCGGGATCGTTCTCTTCCTCTCCTACCTCGGTACGGTGACGAACGAATGCCACTGGACGGAGCTCGCCCGCGAGGGCGCCGCGACGCTCCGCCTGCGAGCGGCCTCGACGTCTCGCCAGCTCGACCAAGTGGGCGCCTTTTCGGGATGGGGAGGTCCGATCTACGTCCTCACCCATCTCGCCTCCTTGTGGGACGACCCGGCGCTTCTCGACGAGGCCGAAGCGCTCGTCTCCTTCCTGCCCGAGCTCATCGATGCCGATACCTGGAGTGACGTGGTGGCGGGTGCCGCCGGCTGCCTCGTCTGCCTCCTGAGGCTATGGGAGCAGAGACCCGCGCCGGCCACCCTGGCAGCCGCGGTCCGCTGCGGCGAGCGGCTGCTGGCCCGCGCCGTGCCGATGGCTTCAGGGATCGGATGGAGGGTCGAGCCCGCCGGGCCGGTCCCACTCGCCGGGATGTCGCACGGCGCCGCCGGCATCGCCTGGGCGCTGTTGCAGCTCGCCGCAGCCACCGGCGACCAGCGCTTCCGGGAAGCCGCCGAGGCCGGCCTTGCCTATGAGCGTTCGCTCTACGTACCGGAGCGGCGGAATTGGCCCGATCTGCGCAGCGGCAGCGAGGAACCCGACGGCAGCCCCAACTTCCTGAGCACCTGGTGTCACGGCGCGCCTGGGATCGCCCTCGCCCGCCTCGACGGGCTGCGTCACCTCGACGACGGGACCGTGCGCGAGGAGATTTCCGTCGCGCTCGAAACCACCCTGCGCGAGGGTTTCGGCCGGGGGCACTGCCAGTGCCATGGCGACCTGGGAAACCTGGAGCCTCTGCTGCTGGCTCAGGACCGGCTCGGCCTCGATCTCGCACCGCGGATCGGCCGGCTTCTGGGAGGAACGCTGGCCGACCTGCGCGCCTGCGGATGGCGCTTCGGTATGCACGGGCGCACCGAGCCGCCCGGATTCATGCTCGGCTTGGCGGGGATCGGCTATGGCCTGCTCCGGCACGTCGACCCGCAACGGGTGCCGCCTGTCGTCGTGCTGGCACCGCCCGCGCCGCGGGAGCGATTCACTGCGAGCTCTCCGTCCGAGATACCCTCGTGACGGTGTCGTGAGAGGAGATCAAGTTGAAGAAAAACATCGACGTTGCCCGCGCTTTTCGTGACGAAGAGTACTACCTCAGCCTGAGCAGCGAAGAGAGGGCGAGCCTCGGCGACCACCCGTCCTGCCAGATCGAGCTGAACCCGGCCGACCTTCAGGAGGTCGCGGGCGGTGTCGCCACCAAGAATTCCGGCGTCGACACCTGCTCGGCGGCCTGTAGTCCCTGTCCGCCGTTTTTCTGCTGAAGCAGCCTGCCTCCCTTTGAAGCCCGGAGCATGGCTCCGGGCTTTTCCTGGATAGGTGCCGCCCGGATTTGAGTAGGGGGGCGGGGAAATGCCGCGACGGATTTGATTCGGCCGCCCTGCGGAGGGCGCCAGGGGGCGATTCGGGGGCTTCAGTTCGCCTCGTCGAGAACCGCGGTGACCGAAGCGGCGACGGCGGCCTTCTCCAGCCAGCGCTCCAGCCGCTCCGGGTCCTTCTGGGCCAGGATGCGCTCGCGGTCGGCGTCCTTCACCGCAAGGCCGCGGGCCCGAAGCACGGTCAGCACGGCGCGCGCCACCCCCTGAGTGAGCCCCTCGGTGCGTCCCTGGATGAGCCCCTGGGTGAGCCCTTGGGTGACCCCCTCGGCGACGTACTTCTTCGCGAAATCGCTCTGGTATTCGTAGCCCTTCATCATCGCCTCCAACGTGCGGCGAGCCGCGTCATTCAAGGAATTGTACACCGCGAAAACCTGGCACCTTTCCGCCCCTGAACTGTTTTGCGTACTCCGCGTTCAGCCGCTGCCAGCCTTCGAACCTCATCGCCTCGCCGGCGACGATCGAGGGTGATGTGCTATATACCGTCCCCGGAGGCACGGCACGTATGCAGACGAACCTGTTCGACCTGTCGAAGCGAGTGGCGATCGTCACGGGCTCGGCGCGCGGTCTGGGCCAGAAG
>DASUEN010000274.1:0-39068 GCA_036275055.1 Thermoanaerobaculia bacterium | reverse complement strand
CCTACGGGCTCGCGGCGACGCATGCGTGTCCTCTTCATTCTCTCCAGACCTGCCCTAAGTCAGCGCTTATGCGGCTGGTCGGGAGAGGGGTAGCGATGAGGGTCCCGGGCGGGAGAAGAATGGCCCGTTCAGGGCGGCGGCACGCAGTGCAGCCTGCAGTTGCCGCAGACCGTGATCGTCGTCACGCCGCAGCAGACCCGCGTCTGGCAGGGCTGTGCCCCGCCATCCTCGCAGGGCCGGCACAGGCCGCCGATGCGGCAGTCCGTGCAGGGGCTGATCGTCGCCTGCGCGGGGGACGTGAAACCCGGCACCAGGCCGGAGAAGATCACGCCGAACACGAGGAGGACACCTGCGAGCCGGAGTAGAGCCGTCGATCTCTTCTTCATCGTCTCTCCTTTCCATCGTGGAAGCTCGGAAGGGGGCTTCCGTCCTCATAGTGCGGCGTGAAAGGGGGGATGGGACTCAGAGGATCTCGGTCCCAACGGCGTCTGTGCAAACGAGCCTAAGAATTAGAGCTGCCAGGGGAGCAAATCATTCGGGAGGATGCAAGACGGGGTTGTCAGCCTTGCGGAAATCCGAATCCTTGGCGAGGATCGGGCACCTTTCGACCGTGGCCAGCGCATACGCGAAGCAGTCGCCGAGATTCAGGGGGTACTTCATCCTTGCCTCGGCGGCGATCCGCGCCTGCTCGACGTCGGGCGGGACGAAGCGAATCCCGCTGCTCAGCAGCGCCTCTTCGATCTGCTCGTAGAGTTGGGGCTGGCGGTCCCGGACCCGGATCAGCGTCTCGGTCAGATTGACGGTGCTCATCCGTAGCTCTGCGGCGTGTTCTGCGAGGCGGTCCGCCACCCACTGCCCTTCCGGCTCCTCGAAGAAGACGGCGAGCAACGCTGAGGTATCGACGACCACGCCTCAACTCCAGAGATCGTCGTCCGAGCGGAACCGTGGAGTCGGATTCTCGGGAGCCCGCTTCGCCATTCCCAGCCAGCGCGAGAAGTCCGGAACGATCCGGAGACGGTGCTCCCGCTCTACGGCCTCCCGGACTGCCAGGCGAACGGCATCCGACTTCGTCCTGACGCGGCGGAGCTTCATGTATTCGCTGAGAGCTTCTTCGAATTCGGGGGTGAGATGGATGTTGAGCTGTGGCATTCAGAGGCTCCGAGGCCAATGTACAGAAGATATACAGAAGCCAGCGAGAAGGCAACCTCGGGCGCTATCTCAAGTATCCTTCCCGAGCCCTCTCCTACCGGAGCCCGACCATGAAACGCATCTTCGCCTTTCTCGGCCTCGCCCTTCTCCTCCTGGTGATCGTCGTCTGCATCCGCGCCTCGCTGTTGAGGTCTCGCCAGGTGCAGGCGCAGCCGGTGACGGATCTGGCAGTGGATGCCCACGCCGCGGCCTCCCGGCTGGCCGGGGCGCTGCGCTTTGCCACCGTTTCCCATGAGGACGGCGCGCAAGTGGAGGCGCAGGCGTTCCTCGGCCTCCACCGCTATCTGGAGCAGAGCTTCCCCAAGGTCCATGCGACGCTGACCCGCGAGGTCGTGGCCAATTACAGCCTGCTCTACACCTGGCCGGGGAAGGACCCGAAGCTCGCCCCCATCCTCTTGATGTCCCACCAGGACGTGGTGCCCGTCGAGCCGGGTACGGAGAAGGACTGGACGCATCCGCCCTTCTCCGGCGACGTCGCGGACGGCTTCGTGTGGGGGCGGGGAGCCCTCGACGACAAGTCCGGGGTGACGGCTATTCTGGAAGCGGTCGAGCTCCTCCTCGGCAAAGGCTTCCAGCCGCAGCGCACCCTCCTCCTCGCCTTCGGTCACGACGAGGAGGTGGGAGGACCGCATGGCGCGGCGGCCCTCGCCACTCTCCTGGCGCAACGGGGAGTCCACCCCGAGATGATCCTGGACGAAGGCGGCGCCATCGTGGAGGGAGTGGTGCCCGATCTCGACCGGCCGGCGGCCATGATCGGCACGGCCGAAAAGGGCTCGATGAGCGTGGAGCTGACGGCGGAAGAGGCCGGCGGCCACTCTTCCATGCCGCCGCCGCACACCGCCATCGGCCGCTTGGCCGAGGCCATCGAGAAGCTCGAGGACCATCCCATGCCGGCCCGCATCGACGGCGCGACGCGGCGCTCCTTCGAGTTCCTGGCGCCGGAGCTCCCCTTCAGCCAGCGGCTGGTGCTCGCCAACCTCTGGCTTTTCGCTCCCGTCGCCAAGAGCGTCTTCGCCGCCGATCCGGCGGGCAACGCCCGTATCCGCACCACCACGGCGGCGACGATCTTCCAGGCCGGCGTCAAGGAGAACGTCCTCCCGCACCAGGCCCGCGCCGTGGTGAACTTCCGCATCCTCCCGGGGGACACCGGCGCGAGCGTGCTCCAGCACGTGCGCGACACCGTGGGCCCCGCCATCCACGCCGAAAGGAAAGGGCGCTTCAGCTCCGAGCCCTCCCGCGAGTCGGACGCTGATTCGCCCGCCTTCCACCTCTTGCAGAAGACCCTGGTGCAGACGGTCCCAGGCGTCATCGTCGCCCCGAACCTCCTCTCCGGGGGGACGGATACCCGCCACTACGAGGCGCTCTCGCCCAACGTCTACCGCTTCCTCCCCGTCCGCATCAAGGGGGAGGATTTGAAGCGCCTGCACGGCACCAACGAGCGGGTGGGCGTCGAGAGCTACGGCGAGGCGGTGAGGTTCTTCGTGCAGTTGATTCGGAATGGGACGGGCGGGTGAGGGGAGCCGTCCCCAGTCGCCCTCGATTTCCTTGACCTCCCTTCCCGCCTTTCCAGCCCTTTTGTCCCTCCCGGCGGTCCACGGGCACCTTTTTTTGTAGAGGCCCTGATCGAGGGCAACGAGCTGATCGTCTTCCGCCGTGGTGACCCATGGACCAAGGAGGTTTTCTATGCCATCCGAACGATTCCGCCACAGCCGGCTGCCTCAGGCCTGCCTCGCGGGCCTTCTCTTCCTGCTGCCCACGGCAGCGCCGGGAGCCCAGGACCTCGACCTCGCTTCTCTGAAGAAGCAGTCGCAGCTCGTCTTTCTGGGCACCATCGAGAAGGTCGGCGCCGCCACCGAGGCCGGCTTTCCAGTCGACGAGCGGACGGCGGTCGTCCGCGTCGACCGCGTCCTGCGCTCCACGGACCCGTTCCGCGCCCTCAACGGACGCGAGGTGACGGTGCAGCTCAGCCAGGAGCAGCCCGCGGCGAAAGGCGACACCGCCGTCTTCTTCACCCGGAGCTGGCTCTACGGCAAGACCCTCGCCGTGGTGGAAGTCGGCCGGGGGGATCCCAGGGAGGCGGAAGCGTTCACCCGCAAGATGCAGGAGACCGACGTGAAGGAGGCGGAGGAGAAGCTCGGAGGACGCATCGCCACGGCCGAGCTCATCGTCGTCGGCACGGTGATCCGGGTGCGGCCCGCGCCTGGGGAGAAAGGGCGCCCGATTACCGAGCACGATCCGGATTGGTGGGAGGCGACGGTCGCGGTCGATTCCGTCGAAAAAGGGCACCGGCCGTCCGACCTGCGCGTGCTCTTCGCCAACAGCACGGACGAGATGTGGATCGACTCGCCGAAGCTGCGCCAGGGGCTCGTCGCCGTTTTCCTCTTGCGGCACGACCAGCAGGAAAAGGGCATGCCGGCGCTGCGCCTGGCGGGGTGGACCGCTCTCGATCCGCTGGACCTCCAGCCGCCGGCTCGCATCGCGCGTTTGCGGGCGCTGATCAAAGCGTCGCGCTAGCCCTCCATCGCTTTGGCCAGACCAGAAAGACGAGGATCCCATGAACCGTCCAGCGCTTCGAGCCACCTCGAGAATCGTTCTGCTCCTGTCCCTCGGTTTCGCCGCCGCGCGAGCCGGACAGCCCCAGGCCGTGCAAGTCATCAACATGATTCCCAACTCGCTCAGCGGCGAGACCAACCGCGACAGCGAGCCCAACGTCGCCGTCAATCCCGCGAACCCGTCCCAGATCGCGGCCACGGCGTTCACTCCCGATCCCCTGAATTCGGGGAGCGGTCCCATCTTCGTCTCCACCGACGGCGGCCTCACCTGGACCCTCAACGTCGTGCTGCCCGGAGGCAATCGCACGGTGGACGTGACCCTGCGCTTCGGCGGCACCTCGAACGTCCTCTACGCCGGTATCCTGCGCAGTGACAACAGCCACCTGTCCCTCCTGCGCAAAGCGAACTACCTGGCCGCGGGCCTGATGACCGTGCTCGTCGACCGGGCCAACGAAGACCAGCCCTACACGCAGGCCACCACGGTCCTCGGCGGCCCCGGAGTCGGCTTGGACCGGGTCTACATCGGCCACAACGACTTCAATGCCCCAGCCGGCAAGACCGCCACCGTGGAGCAGTCGCTCGACGCGGCCACGGCGGCGCCCCCGGCGAACCTCACCTCGCAGCGCATCGAGGTGCGCACCACCTGCGGCCAGGACGGCCCCTCGATCCGGCCGGCGATGCATGCCGACGGCACCGTCTACGCCGCCTTCTTCCGCTGGAGCGCGGGCTGTGGCGGCGGCAGCAACACCGCGGACGTCATCGTGGTGCGTGACAACCTGTGGGGCACGGGAGCCCCTTCCTACCAGGCGATCACCGACGGCGGCTTTGCCGGCGTGCGGGTGGCCACCGGAGTCACCATCGCCTCCCTCAGCACGCTGCTCGGTACCCAGAGAATCGGCAGCAGCCTGTCGATCGCCGTCGATCCGCGCAACAGCCGGACGGTGTACGTCGCCTGGGGGGATGGGACGACGGCCAACACCTACACCCTCCACGTCCGCCAGTCCACGGATGGCGGCGCCACCTGGAGCGCGGACCGCCGCGCCATCGTCAAGGCGACCAATCCCTCCCTCGCCGTCAACACCAGCGGCCGCGTGGCCTTCCTCTACCAGAAGCTCACGGGCTCTCCGGGCAGCCAGCGCTGGGAGACCCACCTCGAGCGGTCGGACAACGGCTTCACCACCGCGCCAACGGACGTGATCCTCGCCAACGTTCCGGATGCCAACGGCACCTACGTGGGGGTCAATCCCATCGGCGACTACACCCACATGATGGCGGTGGGCAAGAACTTCTACGGCGTCTTCTCGGGCAACAACACGCCCGACATGGCGAACTTCCCCAGCGGCATCACCTACCAGCGCAACGTGGACTGGGTGGGGCACGTGCTGAAGGACCTCGCCAACCAGCCGGTCACGGTCTCGATCGATCCCTTCTTCTTCCGCACCACGGAGCTCGCGGCGCAGGACGACTTCTACGTCCGCGACTGGACGGACGGTCCCGGCAACGGCGACACCGGGCTGGAGCCCTCCACCCACTCCGTCTTCTACGCCACCAGCGACGTGTGGAACCGCCGCGGCACCCTCCCCGGCACCTTCGTCAACGACCAGCCCCCGAGCGAGCCCGCCGGCAACGGCGCCGGCAACATCGGCGACAACTGGGCTTTCGCGCGCATCCGCCGCAACGCCCTGCCGGTCAGCGGCTCCAAGACGGTGACGGCGCACTTCCTGATCTCGAAGTTCGGCACCGGCAGCAACTACGTGGACTCCACCGTCGGCGATCCGGACCTCTCCTTCCCCGATCCGGACCCCACCTTGAATTTCACCGCCGCCGACCTCGGCCCCTTCATCACCACCGCCTGGCACTGGCACCTCAATGCCATCGCTTCCACCCACCTCTGCATGGCGGTCGAGATCTCGGCGCCGGGAGATCCCTTCGTGGCGCCCAGCCTCGTCGGCAGCGCCCCGGGCTGGCCCACCACGGACCTGCGCGTGATCTTCGACAACAACAAGGCGCAACGCAACCTCAGCCTGTCGACCACGCCGGCGCGCGGCATCGGCGGCATCGACACCTACGGCATCGTGCACAACGCCGCGACCTTCCGCCGCGACATCGTCCTGCGCACCCAGGTTTCGCCGGACGTGGCCCCGCGGCTCCTCGGCGCCAGCATCCAGTTGATCGGCGGCACGGCGCAACCCTTCCGTCCGGGCGATACGATCGTGATCCCCGACGTGCAGCCAGGCGAGAACCGCTGGGTCGGCCTCACCTTCCAGACCTCGGGAGGAAAAGAGGGAGACACCCTGCCCGTCGAGCTCCAGGAAATGGTGGGAAACACGCCGGTCAACGGTTTCACTCTCGCGGCCCAACTCGCCTCGATCAACACCGTCATCCTCCAGAACCTGGAGATCCATCGCTCGGTGCTCACCCGCCTGGCGGCGGGAGGCTTCGATCCGCAGGCCCAAAAGGAGGCCGATGCCGCCGCGAGCCTGCTCAAGCTCGGGGATCAGGTCACGGAATCGCAGTACTCCGATTTCGTCAAGTCCTCCAGCTTGACCTCCCTGGCGTCGCGCTACCTCGGGACGGGTGCCGACCTCTTCTCGATCCAGAAGGCGATCTCCGGATTGACCTCCGCGGTCGGCTCCGGCGTGGTGGACCAGGTCGCCGTGGCCCACCCCGCGTTGCTCAACCGGCTCGACTCGCTGGTGACTCAGCGGGCCCTCGACGCCGGCGACGTGGCGGACGTCCTGCAGATGGTGCGCTGGCAGTCCGACCTGTACAAACAGTTGCCGGCGACCCTCGCGCCCCAGTGCTCCGCGTCGTTGCTCGATCAGTCCGCCGCCTTCATCGACGCCTACCAGCAGAGGAAGGCCGGTGCGAAGGACTACGCCGGTTTCCTCACCCCCCTGTTCGACTGCTTCGACCAGACGGCGAAGACTTTGGGCTCCACCGCCGCCGAGAGCGCCCTCGCCACCCTGGAGGGCAGCGTGAGCGATCCGACGGCGCTCGAAAAGGCCCACCGCGCCTTCCTGCTGGCGCTGCAGGACGCCGTCCCGCCCCAGCAGACGACGGTGGCGGTGAAGTAGACAGGGAGAGGATGGGCTCTACGCCCGGGATTTCGATCCCGGGCGCTAGAACTTGAACAGCGCGTCGAAGGCCGACCGCGCGTCCCCGGGCGAGCCCTTGTCGGACTCCTTGGCGAATTCCTGCGCGAGCTTGGGAGTGAAGAGGGCGCAGTCGTTGCGGTCCCGCTTCTTGGCGATGCGGGCGGGGATCTCGGCGTTCTTGCGGCACTCCCAGTGCACCGAGGTGTCGAAGTGAATGCAGTTCGAGCAGGTGTGGAGGTCGGCGCCGCATTTCGCGCAGGTGGCGTCCGGAGGGAGCACGTCGCCCAGCATGATGAGCCGCTTCTCGCCGCAGGCGGCGCAGCGGAACACCGCCTCGGACGGCGCCCCTAACCCCCGGCCCCGCGGTCCGTCCTTCTTCTCGCGCGGGCCTTGCAGCCCCGGCCGCGGCCGTTCCTCGCTCCGCTCCGAATCCTTGTATCCCCGCTGCCGGTATTTCGGTCCGTCGGACATGGCGCCTCCCTGGCTTGGGGGGATTGTACCGCCCTTCGGGCTCCTGCGGCGGCGCTCTACGCCTATGCCCTCCCCTGCCGGAACAATCCCGCCCCCTCCGGGGTTTACAATCCCGCCATGGCAGGATTCGAGATCGTTTCGCGCTTCACCCCCCAGGGGGACCAGCCGGAGGCCATCCGCCAGCTCGCCGAGGGGCTCGAGCGCGGGGACCACGAGCAGGTGCTGCTGGGCGTCACCGGCTCGGGCAAGACCTTCACCATCGCCAAGGTCATCGAGGCGGTGAACCGGCCCACCCTGATCCTCTCCCACAACAAGACGCTCGCCGCGCAGCTCTTCCAGGAGTTCCGCAGCTTCTTCCCCAACAACGCCGTCGAGTACTTCGTCTCCTACTACGACTACTACCAGCCCGAGGCCTACGTCCCGGCCACCGACACCTACATCGAGAAAGAGACCAGCATCAACGAGGAGATCGACCGCCTCCGCCTGCGCGCCACCAAGGTGCTCTTCGAGCGGCGGGACGTGATCATCGTCGCCTCCGTCTCCTGCATCTACGGCCTCGGCGCGCCCGAGGCGTTCTTCGGCATGCTCCAGTTCTTCAGCCGCGGCGACGACGAGGGGATGGAGCCGGCCCTGAAGCGGCTGGTCAACATGCAGTACCAGCGCACCCAGCTCGACCTCTTCCACGGCAGCTTCCGCGTGCGCGGGGACGTGCTGGAGATCCTCCCGGCCTATGAGGACGTGGGGATCCGGGTGGAGTACTTCGGCGACGAGATCGAGCGCATCACCCGCTTCGACGTGCTGCGCGGCAACGTCCTCCAGGACGTGGACCGCATCTCGGTGTTCCCCAAGACCCACTACGTCACCCCGCAGGACCGGCTGGAATCGGCCGTCGAAGGGATCAAGGCCGAGCTCGCCGAGCGCCTCGCCGTTCTGGAGGCCGAGGGGAAGCTCCTGGAGCGCCAGCGGCTGGAGCAGCGCACCCGTTTCGACCTCGAAATGCTCAAGGAGATCGGCTACTGCCACGGTATCGAAAACTACTCGCGGCACCTCTCCGGCCGCGCCCCGGGAGAGCCGCCGCCGACGCTTTTCGATTACTTTCCGGACGATTTCCTGCTGGTGGCCGACGAGAGCCATCAGACCCTTCCGCAGGTGCGGGGGATGTATCACGGCGACCGCTCCCGCAAGCAGACCCTGGTGGACTTCGGCTTCCGTCTCCCCTCGGCGCTGGACAACCGCCCCTTGACCTGGGAGGAATTCGACGCCCGCATGAAGCAGCGCATCTACGTCTCCGCTACACCGGCCCCATGGGAGCTGGAGCGCACCGGCGGCGTCATCGTCGAGCAGCTCATCCGTCCCACGGGCCTGCTCGACCCGGTGATCGAAATCCGTCCCGCGCAGGGGCAGGTGGACGACCTCATGGCCGAGGTCCGCAAGGTCGTGGAGAGGAAAGAGCGCGTGCTGGTGACCACCCTCACCAAGCGCATGGCCGAGGAGCTGACGCAATACCTATCCGAGCTGGGGATGAAAGTGCGCTACATGCACAGCGACATCGAAACCCTGGAAAGGGTGGAGATCATCACCGCCCTGCGCCGTGGCGAGTTCGACGTGCTGGTGGGGATCAACCTGCTGCGCGAGGGACTGGACCTCCCTGAAGTCTCCCTGGTGACCATTCTGGACGCCGACAAGGAAGGTTTTCTGCGCAGCGAAACCTCCCTCATCCAGACCTCGGGCCGCGCCGCCCGCAACGTCGGCGGCCGGGTGATCTTCTACGCCGACAAAGTCACCGACTCGATGAAGAGAGCGATCGACGAGACCGAGCGCCGCCGCGTCCGCCAGGACCTTTACAACCAGGAGCACGGCATCGAGCCCGCGACCATCCTGAAGGACATCCACAACCCGCTGGTGGCCATGAGCAACCTCGACCTCTACTCCGCCGGCCCCACCCGTCTCTCCGAAGTGGCGGGAGACGTGGACCTCCCTCTCGCCGAGCGCATCTCCCGCCTGGAAAAAGAGATGAAAGCCGCCGCCAAGCGCCTGGAGTTCGAAGAAGCCGCCACATTACGGGATCAGATCCGCGAGCTGCGGGAGCTGCAGATCTATGCGGGGTGACTCGCGAAGAGCGCTTCCCCATGGTAGAAATGCCCTGCGGGGAACGCCGCTGGGGCGTCTCCGGATCGGAGAAGGCGTTCCCGGGCTGGCAGGCCGTCATACCCTTGACGGCCCATAATACCGATAGATGGCCCAAAATAAGGATCGACGGGCCATCGATCCATCGACGAAGCAAAATAAGCATCGACGGCCCATCGATCGATCGACAGCCCAGAATAAGCATCGACAGCCCGCCGATCGATCGACAGCCGAAATAAGCATCGATGAGCCGTCGATCGATCGATGGCGCAAAATAAGCATCGACGAGCCATCTATCCATCGACAGCCCATCTATGGATCGATGGCTCATCTATGGATCGATGGTGCATCGTATGGGGAGATGGGCCATCTATGGATCGATGGTGCATCGCATGGGGGGATGGGCCATCGTACCGGCAGGCAGAGCATCCGGCGAGAGATGGGGGGCGTACCGAGGCACGCCCGGAAGAATCAGCGATGCGGGATCAGTCCTCGATGGCGGCGGGAGCCGCCTGGGTGGGCTGTGCAGCTTTCCGATTGCGGCCCTGGAACGGCCGCAGGCCAAACTCGGCGAGCTTCTCCGACCGGATACCGTAGTGTGCCTTGATCATCATACGCATGGCGGTGGCCAGCCTCTGGCCCTCGGTCATGAGGACCCTGAGCTGCTTCGCCTTTTCCTGTCCGCTGGCCGTCAGGGCCGCCTTCTCCTCTTGGATCTCCAGTGCCTGGGTCAACTGCGTCCCGAGCCGGATCCGGGGCGCCTCCAGGTAGGGGAGATCCGCGGCGTTCGCCGCCACCATGTCGAGGAGGTGTTGCCAGTCGCTTAGAATTCCATTGTCCGTCGTTTCCATCGCCCTCTCCTTTCCGAGTCCCGACCCCGCATCGATGCGCGCGCCGGCAGGTCGCGGTACAGCAATCCGAGTACGCTCTATGCGTGAATACCGGGTATATGCTGCATGAACTGCGCCGGCCTGTCAAGGGGCTCACTTTGTCAGACTCTCGCAACCTCGCCGCGTCTCCCACGCCCAAGGCCCTCACCCCGGCCCCTCTCCCGACCCCTATTCCCCCTCCCCGGGAGAGGGAGCTCGGCCGGGGCGTTCTTGCTTTTCTCCCTCGTTCTTGCCGTCCTTGGTGTCCTTCCTTGGCGTGCTCCCTCTTTCTCTCGGCTGCCGCAGCATTTCTGCGTTAAGATATAGCTCATCTCCGTAGAAAGGGTCACCCTCATGGCGGGCTTGCGGTTTCTCGATTTCGACCTGCTATTTCAGCGGACGGCTGACGGGTATCGAGCCCAAGTGTTGAGCTCGCCCGCCGGTCAGGGGGCCGTCGAGTTCGCGCTCCCTTTTTCGGAATTGGAGATCGAGAACTTCCTGCTTCGCTTCGGCCGGACTCGCCAGCCGGCGCGCCGGTTGGGGTCTACACAGATCGAGGCGGCGCGAGCTTTCGGCGGACGGCTTTTCGAGGCTGCCTTCAACGGCGAAGTCCGGAGCTGTCTGCGCAGCAGCCTCGACGAGGCTCACCACCAGGATGCCGGATTGCGTATCCGTCTTCACCTGACCGATGCACCGGAGCTGAACGATCTACCCTGGGAGTTCCTCCTCCATCCCGCGCTCAACCGTTTCCTCGCCCTCTCCGCCGAGACTCCACTCGTCCGCTACCTCGCCCTCCCCGAAACGATTCGTCCCCTGGGAGTGAAGCCTCCTCTCGAGGTCCTTACCGTGATCTCGAGCCCGACCGACTATCCGCAACTTGACGTGGAGAGCGAGTGGCGGCGGCTGCAGGAATCCTTGCAGGATCTGGAAGGGCGAGGGCTTCTCGTCCTCCGACGACTGGAAAGCCCGACGCTCGCTCATCTCCAGCGCTGGCTGCGGCGGGAGACTTGCCACATTCTTCACTTCATGGGCCATGGCGGGTTCAACCCCAACACCGAAGACGGTCTGCTGCTGTTCTCTGATGAGAAAGGACGCGGCCGGGAGGTGACAGGGCAAGCGCTAGGCACTCTGCTTCACGATCACCGCCCGTTGCGCCTTGCCGTCCTCAACGCCTGCGAGGGCGCGCGCGCCTCTCGCTCCGATCCCTTCGCGGGTGTGGCTCAAAGCTTGGTCCGGCAGGGGATTCCTGCCGTCATTGCCATGCAGTTCGAGATCAGCGACGTTGCGGCGATCGACTTCGCCCATGAGCTCTACGCCGCCGTGGTCGACGGCTATCCCGTCGACGCTGCCCTGGCGGAGGCGCGCAAGGCTCTCTTTTTCGCCGGCCACGAGTTGGAGTGGGGCACGCCGGTGCTCTACATGCGCTCACTGGACGGCCGGATTTTCAATATCGAGCTCGAAGCGGCACCGGCCGCAATGAAGACGGCACCCGCCGAGGCACGACCTGCGACTGCCGAATTGAGACCCGTGCCGCCAGAGGTCAAGGCCGTTCCCGAAGCGCCGAAAACTCCGGAGCCCCAGGTCAAGGCGTCTGTAGTCGCGGCTCCGGCACCGCCAACAATGCAGAAACCGCCTGCGGCTGTGGTCCAGGCGCCAGCCCAGAAGGCGCCCGCACCTGTGCCTAAGGCGCCGCCAGTCCAGAAGGCGCCCGTGACTTTGTCCAAAGCGCCGCCTCATCGGGTGGCTCAGCGTGTCCCCATTTTTGGCGGGCGGCTCAATTCGGCTGGCGCTTTGTCTCCGGCTGCACCCCAAGGAGAGGGACACCGGAAACCGTGGGGCGTCCCTGCTTGGATCGGCTTGGCCGTGCTCCTGGGGATTGCAGCCTTAATTTGGGGCCGCCAGTTCTTCAGGAGCGGCGAGGCGGAGAAAACTCCGGCTTCGACTCCGGCGACGGTCATCTCAACCCCAATCACGACGCGTGAAGCGGGTATCTATTTGACGGCCGGGGTTCGAGCAGGAGATGTGATTGATTCCTCCAAGCTTGAGCTCGTTGAGGGAAGCTCCTCCAATTCAAATGAACCCCGCAAGATTGGTGATGTCGAGAAAGGCTGTTTCGAGACTGATCTAGAACAAGGACACAAACTCAACTGGAAGGATATTGGAGTTTGTCCGTAGATTTCCTCAAAAGGAGCAGGGGATGAGCACACGCATGACCACCGGATTGTTGGCCTTCCTTGTCTTGATATCCACTGGAACCAATACACTGGCCGAGTCGCTGCCCGAACAAGTGGCCCGGCTTGAGCGGGAGCTCACCACGATCAAACACCAGCTCGAACGAGCTCCTGCTCGTTCTACTCAGCAGAGCGCCAAAGGGAGCAAGGGAGAACGCGGTGAGCAGGGCCCGCCTGGACAGAAGGGTGACAAAGGGGAGCCAGGTCCTTCGGGAGTTCTGTCGGTTCCGGGGATTTCCTTCGGTAATGGATGGTTTGCGTTCAGCAATCCTGCAGGAAAAAAGTTGGCCCACCTCGGAGCCGCAAGCTCTGGCTCGGATAGTGTAATGCAGCTTTTTACCTCATCAGAAACCAAAGTGGTAGAGCTCTCCTCAGGGGATAAAGGTGGTGCATTTGCCCGGTTCTACAATCACACCGGAAAAGAGGTCGCCTACATTGGCAGTGACACTAGTGGAAAAGGGAGGGTAGAGATAAACGGAGCTAAGGTCCTCGACTACGCAGAGGTGTTCGAACTAGCAGCGCGGCAAGGAGTAGGGCCAGGAACCGTGATGGCGGTGGCTGGGCCTGAGGGGCGCATCGCTCCGTCGGCCGGTTCTTACGATCCGCGGGTCGTTGGAGTCGTCAGCGGCGCTGGGGGACTTCGGCCGGGCTCTGTAATCGGCAGCCGCGAGGACGGCAGTAACGACCTACCGGTGGCTGTGAGCGGACAGGTCGCGGTTCGAATCTGTCTTGAGGGCGGGCCCATCGAGCCGGGGGACCTCTTGGTGGCTTCGAGCCGGCCGGGCGTCGCCATGCGGGCGGCCGACCCGAATAGGGCTACGGGCGCAGTGGTCGGCAAGGCCCTGGAAGCCTTCGGCTCCGGCCAAGGGAAGGAAGGGCTCGTGCGGATGATGGTGATGCTGCGGTAGTGGTCCTCGAAGAGGCCGGCGGGAACGCAAGGAAGACCCCGGTAACGGTTGTCGAGCACCTCTTGCATTAAGCTCCCGTGCATGCTATGCATACGCGATGTGGTTCGAGTGGGACGAGGACAAGGCTGCCGACAACGAGCATAAGCACGGCGTGACTTTCGAGGAAGCGGCGACCTGTTTCTACGATCCCCACCAGGTAGCCTTCTACGACCCGGACCACAGTGAGGACGAGGATCGAGAGATCCTGATCGCCCAGTCGGAAGGCGGCAGGCTGCTGCTTGTCGTTTACACCCTCCGTGGCGAGGTAATCCGGATCATCTCGGCACGGCAGACGACCCGCAAGGAGACTCGAGACTATGAGACAGGAATATGAGCTCAGCAAGCTGAAGGTCAAGCGGCGGGGGCCTCTGCCTGCCTTTCGTGATGCCGCTGGGCGGCCGATCAAGGTCCGCATCACCATCACCCTAGACCAGGATCTGGTGGAGCACTTCAAGGCAGAAGCTGCGAAGCCCGGCGCTCTGCCGTATCAGACCCAGATCAACCAGACGCTCCGCAAAGCGTTGGCAGGCGAGGAGTTGCGACCGGGGCAGACAGAAGCCATCAAGGCGGCGTTGCTCGAGGATCCGGGCTTCTTGCGAGAGGTGGCTCATCGGCTCGCGAAAGCCTCATAGGTCAGGTGCTGTGCCCGGAGTTTCCGGAAATCGTTGCGCCACATGATCCGGTCATTCCGGGCGAAGCTATGAACCCGAAACCTCTCGCCGTTGCTTTCTGCGGTCTCCTCGCGCTCGCCGTTACGGCGTGCGAGGAATTGCGCAAATGGGCCGGGGACAAAAAGGAGGATCAGGAGCCGTGGCTGCAGAACGTCCTGGCGGCGGAGGTGCGGCTGCCTGAAAAGGGGCAGGCTGCCGCGGCGCAACTCTCCCAACTCCTCGAGCGAGCCGAATCCATGCCAGGCGTGGAGAGGGTCGCGGTGATAGACGTTCTTCCCGGTGCCATCGCGCTGTGGCATCGGGTCCCGATCGAGCGCGAGAGCTCTCCGCCTGACATGCGGCCGGCGGGTTACGTCGAGATCGTCAGCCCCAGGTACTTCGAGACGATGGGGCTCATCCTTCTCCAGGGGCGGTTTTTCGGCAAGCGCGACGACGATTCCTCTCCGCCCGTCGCGATCGTCAACGAGAGCTACGCCCGCCGGATGCGGCCCCCAGACGAAGGAAGAAGCATCCTCGGCGAGAGAGTGAGGGTCGGAGGGAGCTCCGGATTGTGGATGACAATTGTCGGTGTCGTCCGGGATGGACCGCGCGTCCGGAACGTCCCGGAGGTTTATGTCCCCTACACTCAGCAGGTCCTTTACGGCTCCGGCTCCAGGTATCCAGCCGGCGCGCACCCCTGGTACATGCTGGCCCGCGTCAAAAGCGATCGGGAAGTCGTGGCTGCCGGACTGCAGCAGGTTTTGGGGTGGGAATTCCGCACCATGGAAGAACGGCTGAAAGCGTACACGAAAGGCCCGCCCGGCGCCGGGGACTGACATGACGGTTCGTGGTGCCACGCCGGCCGGTATTGCCGCCATCGCCATCCTGGCGTACGCGCTCTGCGATCTCGCGCACGAGATCCTCGGACACGGATTGGCCACGTTGTTGCCCTTGGGCGTCAGGGCCGTCTCCGTGTCGACAGTGGGGTTGAGCACCACGGTCAGTAGCCCGATCGTCGCCGCCGCGGGTCCGTTGGTGAACCTCGTCCTTTCTTTCGTCCTGCTCTTGGCGTGGAGCTCCGTTGCGTCGCCTTCCTGGCGCTACTTCGCCTGGCTTTTCGGCAGTGTCAACGCCTTCAATGCGACCGCATACTTTTTGTACTCCGCAATCCTGGGCAGCGGAGATTGGGCCGTGGTCTTCGACGCATTGTCGCCTACCCGGGCTTGGCGGCCCTGGATCGGGCTCGCGGGTCTCGGGCTCTATGGGGTGGCAGTCCGCGTGTCCTTGCTCGCGATGCGTCGCTTGATCACTGCGGGCGTCGTCGCCGAACGGAATGCGGACCGGTACTGCACCCGCTCGTACTGGATCGGTGGCGCGCTCCTCACCCTTGGCGCCGTGTTCAATCCCGTGGGTCCCTTGCTGATCCTGACCTCCGGAGCAGCCACGGGCTTCGGTGCGATGATGGGGCTGCTGATTTTGCCCGTGCTGTTGCGGCGCAAGGACCTTCAGGCAGATCCTGAGAAGGAATTGCTGCAAATCGGCCGCGGCTGGCTGGTGGCAGGCGCGCTGGCGGCTGTCGTGTTCGTCGGCGTCTTTGGACCGGGCGTAGCCCTACCACGTTCCAAGGACGTATCGCAGTCTCGGGACGGACCGAGGCCCGACCCCGAATCCCCCTCCCCGGGAGAGGGGACCCGGTTGGAGCGGCCCTGCTGTTCGTCCTTGCTGTCCCTGTTGTCCCTGTCGTCCCTTTTGCTGTTCTCCCTTTTCTCCCGGGGAGGGGGATGTCGGGGGTCGGGAGAAGAGGGCCGGGGTGATGAGGGTCTTGGGTGGGGGCGCTGCTGCCCGGGCGGAATTTCGCCGGCCGGCTCGCCGGTTGCCAGAGAAGACCTGGAGCTACGACAGACCGCGAGGACAATGCCGCGATGGACGAGAACACGGGAGAGACCGGAAGGGCAGGCGAAGAGCCGCTGACGCAGGCGCTGCGGAGCATTCCGCTGCTGGCGGACCTGGCGGAGGCGGAGATCGGCTGGCTCGCCGAGCATGCCGAAGAGATCCATCTCGCCGACGGCGAGGTGATCTCGCGGGAAGGCGAGCCCGCGGACCGCATGTCCATCGTCCTCGCGGGCGAGATGATGGGGCGGCGCGAGAAGGGCGGCGAGAGCTCCCGCGTTTTCGTTGCCCGGGCCGGCGAGATTACCGGTCTCTTGCCGTTCTCGCGCATGCGCGTGTGGATCAGCACCGTCCGCGCCGTCGGCCCCACCCGCATCGCCGCGATCTCGGCGGCTCAATTCGGTGAGATGCTGGCGGCCATCCCCGTGCTGGAGGCGCGGCTCATCGGCGTGATGACCGATCGGGCGCGCGAGACGACCCGCGTCGAGCAACAGAACGAGAAGCTGCTCGCCCTCGGCAAGCTGTCGGCGGGGCTGGCTCACGAGCTCAACAATCCGGCTTCGGCGCTGGGGCGCTCGATCGCCGAGCTGCGGGATCGCCTCGCCGCCTTGCCGTCGCTGACCTCCGCGCTGATTCGCCAGGGGGTCGAACCCGACCAGATGGAAACTCTCTGCCGTCTGCACGCAAGCTCCGAGGAGAGCGCTGGCACTGCCGGCCTGGCGCTCGACCCGCTGGCGCAGGCCGATGGTGAGAGTGCAATGAGCGACTGGATGGAGGACCGGCAGGTGAAGGAGGCCTGGCGCCTCGCTCCCACGTTCGTGGCCGCGGGGACGACCGCGGACGACCTCGAAAGCTTTGCCGCGGGGATTCCCGGCCCGGTGCTGCCGGCGGCTCTCGCCTGGGTGGAGTCGGGCATCGCTCTTCATCTCCTGCTGGGCGAAATGGAGAACGCGACGCGCCGGATCTCCAGCCTGGTGGGCTCGATCAAAGAATACTCTCACATGGACCGCGAGCTGATCGAAAAAACGGAGACGGACCTCCATCGCGCGCTCGACAGCACGCTCACCATGCTCGGCCACAAGGCGAAGGTCAAGCAGGTGAAGGTGCAGCGCGACTACGATCCGCAGCTCCCCGCCGTTCAAGCCTTCCCGGGTGAGCTCAATCAGGTTTGGACCAACCTGCTCGACAACGCTTTCGACGCCGTCGCGGCCGGCGGAAACGTGAGCGTTCGCACCCGGCGCGTCGACGGCAAGGCCGAGGTCGTGATCGCCGACGACGGCCCGGGAATCCCTGCCGATCTGCTGACGAGGATCTGGGAGCCTTTCTTCACCACCAAGCCGATGGGGGAGGGCTCGGGTCTGGGGCTCGACATCGCCCGCCGCATCGTGGTCGGCCGCCACGGCGGCGAAATGCGGCTGGAATCGCGCCCCGGCGACACCCGCTTCCTCGTCACCCTGCCCATCGGCGACCGCCCGCCGGTGAGGGCCTGAGGGTAGCGCTCTCAAAGACCTGCTGATCGCCGGGGGCGAAAACGCTGGTGTGAAAATCATCACAGACGGGCAAAATGAGCTCTAGCCAAAAACATACTTGACGAGTCAACTATATTGAGCTAACCTGGTGTGCCATGAACGAGGAGCTCACCCCTCTCCAGAAGGAGCTTCAGCAGCGCCGGCCGTTCGGCTCGCGGGGACAGGAGTCGGTGATCGCCGTCCTGCGCACTGCGGACCTGTTGCGCCGCCGCCTCTCGCGGGTGAGCGAGCTGTACGGCATCACCCTCCAGCAGTACAACGTCCTGCGCATCCTGCGCGGAGCCGGCGAAGAGGGGCTGCCGACTCTCGAAATCGGGGAGCGGATGGTCGAGCAGACCCCGGGGGTGACCCGGCTCCTCAACCGGCTGGAGGCCAAGGGCCTGGCCACCCGTAGCCGTGGGGAGAGCGATCACCGCCAGGTGATCTGCCGGCTCACCTCCAAAGGCCGTCGCCTCCTGGACCGGCTCGACCCTGAGATGGAAGGGGCCGCCGAGGCGGGGGTCGCCATGCTCCGTCCCGAGGACGAGATCAGACTGCTCGAGCTGCTCACGGCGATCCGGACGGGGCAAGAATGAGCTTTTTTGGGGCCAAATCCATGACGCGTCAACTATAAAGGAAACAGACGTGCCTCTTTGACAAGCAGGTAGACAGCCGTGTGGAACGAGACCAAGGGAGAGCTCAAGCCGGATCTGGGCGAGGTGACCCGTTGGCGGATGTCGCCGCGGACGCATCCGAGAACAACGATGCCGTCTGTCTTTACGGCTTTCGTGCGCAGCCAACAGGGCGAGGAGACTCCGGACGCGGGCCTCCTCCACGATGCCTGGAACGGTTTGCAGGCCGTGTTGGGCGGAGAGCTGAAGCGGCGCGGCCTTTGGCACAGCCCGCCCTGCTATCTCGGGGTCTACGGCTACGAGCGGTGGGATGCCGAAGAGACGGTGGGGGATCCCATGTCGCATGCCTGGTGTCACACCCGGGCTGCCCAGAGCGCGCTGGCAGAGCTGGTCACCGACTGCTGGGCCTTCATCTTCTCGGATCGGATGCAGAGCATCAAGCTGCAGCTCAAGGACAAGGAGAACATCGAGGGCCTCGTCCTCCGCAACGTCAAGAATTTCCTGCACGAACGCCAGCGGGAGCACGATCCCGTCGGCTTCCGGATCTTCGAGCGGTTGAAGGGCGCGCTGGCGGATGCCGTCTCTCGGCAGGTCCTCTACGTCCTGGGAGGAGACCCGAGAATCCGGAACAATACCGTTTTGGGCTTCGCACCCCGTGCCGAGCTCAGATTGCCGGCGCTCGAGCTCGGGCCGATCGTGGTGCGATGGAACGACGAGTTGCTTCCCGGGCTGGTCACGGCCAGAGGCCGCGAGGAGGTGGCGGTCCGCGAGCGTTTGGAGCATCTCCTCCTGGATTTGCCACGGCACGGCATTCCCTGTTTCCGTTTCAAGGATCTGGTGGACCCGTTGAAGAACGATGCGCGGCAGCGCTGGGCGGCTTTCCTGGCGCGCGAAGACGCGGCAGGCCGGGTTGAGTGCACATCGGATCAGATCCAGGTGCTCCGCCACGTCTTGCCGGAGTGCACGGTCGAATCGCGTCAGAGCTTCGAGCATCTGACCCGTTGCGTATCCGCCTCGATCGGCCGCCTCGAGGTCGATCCCCGCACGCGCTGCTACCTTGCCGCGCTCTGGGGCTATCTGCAGCTCCAAAACGGAGATGGCGATCCGGGAAAAGCTGGCGGCAGCGAATCGACTCAGGGTGAAACGGAAGAGGGTCCACCCTCTCACCGCCAGCTCAGTCAGCGTTTGCAGATTCCGAGAGAACGCATCCCGATGCTCTTCACGACCCTGAAGCAACTCGTCGCGCGGTGCCGCCTCGCGGGTAAGGCTCGGCTCGGCCGGAGGCCCACTTCCGGGGCCCTGGCCAGGAGCCCGCAGCGGTAGTAGCGGAAGGCTTCAATAGAAGTAATGCCGAGTCCTCTCGCACGATCATCCGCCATTCCCTGAGATCCCTGCGTTAGTAGCTATAGGAGCTCCTCCCGGCCCGCTTGGCCAGGGAGCCAGCTCACGAAAGGGGTCCGTCATGACCATGCTCCGCCGTCGCCTCATCCTTCTCGGCACCCTGTTGTCCCTCGTCACGGCTGCGGGGCCGGCCGGCGCACAGTCGGATCAATGTGCGCTCGGTATTGCGATTTCACCGGCCTCTCCCGTGACCTTTGGCCAGCCGGTGACGGTGACCGTCTCGCGCAACTTCGCGGCGATGCTGACGGTCACCGCGCCGGTCAGTTTCGATGGCCAGCAGTTCTGCACCTACACGAATCCCTTCACCAATCCAGCGGGGAATACCTGCCCGCCGGCAGGCACGATTTTCAATAACTTGAGCGCGGGGAACCACACGGTCTCGTGGACGTGCACCGTTCTCGGCGACCCTCTTGCCGGTCCTCCCGTTACCGGCAGCCAGACCTTTACGGTCGGTCCGCCGCCTGCGCCGACGGGGAGCCTGAATCCCAAATACATCGTCCTCTCCGTGATCTATGCGCCGCCTGGACAAAAGAGCTCCGTCGACTACAACACGAGCACCGTGATCGGCGCCACCACCGCGTATGACCATTCGTTTTCACACACCAAAACGCTCTCCGCGTCGGTCTCGTTCGGTAAAATCGGGCTCAAGGCGGATGGCTCCGAGTCCTGGTCGCAGGGGCAGGACACGACGTCGTCGGTGGCGGTCAAGAAGACGGCCACCTCGGACATCATCACGCCCGGCCCCGCCAATTCCTCCCAGGGAATCAATCATGACTACGACATCATTCTCCTGTGGATCAACCCCAAGGTGAATCTCGTCGTCACCTCGAGCACCACCGCGGTTTGGACAGGATATGACTTCGATACCAACGATCCCGCGAACGAAGTGGACGTCGTGCCCGTCTACGTGGCGTGGCTGAAGGATCCCACCAAGATGCCGCCCGGCGTTGCGTCGGCGCTCGCCCGTACCTGGGCCGCCACCAACGAGGACGGGTCCGGCCCCGGGCTCACCCAGGCCGACTTCAACACTATCCTCCTGCGAGATCCCTTCGCCAACGGCTCGACTCTCATCGATCCCGCGCGCTTCGAGCTGACGGGGCAATCGTTTTCCTATACGCCACCGCCGAATGGCGGTCAGCCCGCGACGGAGAAGTTCTCGCTCTCGTATCAGACCGTTTCGACGCAAAGCCAGCAAACGACCGACGACTACGTCGAAACCTACAGCATCAGCGGTTCGATCGATATTCTGAAGGGTCTGTTCACCGCCACCATGACCGACGAGCACGAGATCGACATCACGAATTCGGTCACCCAGACGGCGACTCAGACCCTGGGGCAGAAGGCCTCCCTCAAGCTCACCGGCCCCACCGCCGGCTACACCGGGCCGACGGACCTTCAGGTCTATCAGGACAACATTTTCGGCACGTTCCTGTTTGCCTTCGTTGCCGAGACGGCACCGGATTTCGCCCTATCGGCGAGTCCCAGCTCGCAGGTCGCCGCCGGCGGCGGCAGCGCTTCCTACACGGTGTCGGCCTCGCCGCTGAACGGCTTCAACGGCAACGTCGCCTTGAGCGCAGCCGGAGCGCCGTCAGGCTGCGGCGCGGTGACCTTCAGCCCGGCGACACTCATCGGCGGCTCGGGTTCCTCGACAATGACCGTGCCGGCCTGTTCGACGGCGGGAGACTTCACGATCACGGTCACCGGACTCAGCGCCAGCACGACCGATACCACGACCGTCCGGCTGGTGGTGAGCCCGGCGCCTTTCGTGCTATCCGCCTCGCCGGCATCGCAAGCGGTGATCCGCGGCGGCTCAGCAACCTATACGATATCGAGCACCGGTGCTCCAGGTTTCAGCGGTGCGATCAACCTTGGCATCAGCGGGCTTCCGGCGGGCGCTGCGGGAAGCTTCAACCCCGCCTCCATCAGCGGCACGGGCACCTCGACCCTGACGGTGACGACTTCGACGCCCACGCCCTCCGGAGACTTTCCATCGATCACCGTCACCGGCACCAGCGGCAGTCTGCCGCAGGACGCGACGGCCGTTGACCTCGTCGTCTCCAATCCCCCCAGCCTGACGGGAGTCGGTTGCCAGGTGACGGTGACGCTCACTCCGGCAGCGCCCGTGGTGGGGCAGCCGGTGACGTACGTTGCATCGCTGTCGGGAATCCCGGCCGGCAACAGTCAATCCGCGTCCGTCAATCTCGACGGCCTGCCGCTGTGCAGTATCTCCACGGGGGCCTCCTGTTCGGTGACGGCAAATGCGCCAGCTCTGGGAACGCATGCCCTCCAGTGGTCCTGCTCGACGTCCGGCCCGGGTGGCAGCGGCACCGGCTCCGGCACGCAGGTCATGGCGGTGGAGCAGACCGGAATCGCCGAGGTGGGGAGCCTCAGGCCCAAGTATGCCGTGCTCTCGGTGATCTACGCGCCTCCCGGAAAATCGAGCACGGTCGACTATGGCGCCAGCCAGCTCCTCGGCACCACCACTTCGCTCGACAGCTCGTTCTCGCAAAAGAGCAGCGTGACGGTGACCGCCGGCATCAAGGCCATTTTCGACGTGATCGCCATCGGTGTTTCGGCTTCCGAGTCCAAGAGCTTCACGCAGACGTTGGATACCGTGAATTCGGTGGAGGTCGACAAGACCAACACGTTCGACGTCATCGTGCCGGGACCCGCCAGCTCCAACGACGGCATCAATCACGACTTCGACGTGATTCTTCTGTGGCTCAACCCGGTGCTCAACGTCACCCTCACCGGAACGAACAGCGCGCAGTGGTCGGGTTTCAGCTTCGACGACCGGGATCCCGCCAACGAGGTGGACGTCGTGCCAGTGTACGTAAGCTGGCTGAAGAATCCGTCGACGATGCCCCCGGACGTCCAGGCAGCCCTGGCCCGCACCTGGGCGGACCCGAGCTTCGACGGTACGGGTCCCGGCCTCACGACGGCCGACTTCAACACGATTCTGGGGCGTGATCCATTCTCGAATCCTGCCTATGTCCCAACCTTGATTCCGGGCAAGACGACCACCACCGACAATCGTTTCGACCTGGCGCTGGGCAAGACCCTGTCCTACGCGCCGCCGCCGAAGGGAGGGCAACCGGTCACCGAGACTTCGACCCTGTCGTACGACGGCACCCAGAGCGATGGCCAGAAAGCCACGGATGAGTTCAAAGTCGCCTTCAGCGTGCAGTTTTCAGGGGACGTCACCATCCCCGTGGCCGATTGGCTGGAGCTGAACTTCAGCGCCAGTGTCAAGGCATCCAAGACCTTGGATTGGAAGAACGTCGTGTCGCAGTCGGCCAAGCTGGACAGCGCGCAAACCGCCACGCTGTCGCTCGCCAGCCCCAGCTCGTCCTACACCGGTCCCACCGACGTCCAGGTTTACAAAGACAACGTTTACGGCACGTTCATGTTCGGCTTCAGCCCCAGCGCGCCGGTGCCGGATTTCTCCCTGTGGTCCGCGCCGGACTCGCAGACCGTTCCCCCGGGCGGCAGCAACAGCTACACCGTCTCGACCCTGGCGGAGAACGCCTTCGGCGGCAGCGTCACGCTGAGCGCCAGCGGTTTGCCCGCCGGCGTCACGGCGACTTTCAGCCCGAATCCGATCACCCCGGCCGTCTCTGCCACGATGACTCTGCACGCTTCGAGCACCGCCGTGCCGGGGGACTACGTTTTCACCGTCACCGGCACCAGCGGCACCCTGACCCACACCACGGCCGTCAACGTGGTCGTGGGGCCGGCGAGCTTCGCGCTCTTGGGAGCGCCGGTCTCGCAGACCCTCAACGCCGGCCAGAGCACGACGTTCGTAGTGTCCAGCCAGGCGATCGCCGGCTTCAGCGGCAACGTCGCTCTCACCGCGAGCGCACCCGCCGGCATCACCACCAGCTTCAGTCCCACTTCGATCAGCGGCACGAGCTCCTCGACGTTGACCGTCACCGTTTCGTCGTCCGTTGCCGCGGGCACCTATCCAGTCACCATCACCGGCGCCAACGGCACGCTGACTGAGAGCGAGACGGTCACCGTGGTGGTGAGCGCTGCACCCTTCTTCCTCTCGGTGTCGCCGCCGACGCGGGCCGTGATTGGCGGCGAGAGCGCCGTCTGGACGGTCTCCAGCACGCCGTTGGGTGGCTTCAACGGCGCCGTGGCCTTGAGCATCGACGTCAGTCCGCTCGGCGGCTCCGGCACTCCGGCCAGGTTTGGCCCCGCGACGATCGCCGGCAGCGGCACCTCGACCTTGACACTGGACACCCTGTTCGGCGCGACACCCTCGGGAAGCTACACGCTGACCATCACCGGGACGAGCGGCAGCCAGCACGCGACGACGACCGTCCAACTGCTGGTCTCCAATCCATTCACTCAAGGGGGCACCGGCTGCCAGGTGGTGACCACCTTCGATCCGGCCCAGCCCCTGGCCGGTCAACCGGTCACCATCACCGCTACGCTCTCAGGGCTTGCCCCGGGTATCACGGGCAACGCGAACGTGTCTCTCGATCATCAGATGCTGTGCAGCAGCGCCAGCTCCTGCTCGGTGCCGAAGGCCGCGCTGTCTGGAGGTCTGCACGAGATCGAGTGGACCTGCACCAGCAGTGGCCCGGGCACCGGCTCCGCCACGCAATTCTTTGCCGTCGGGACACCCGGTACGATCAATCCCAAGTACCAGGTGCTCTCCGTCATCTACGCGCCTCCGGGGCAGGGCAGCAGCGTCGATTACGGCACCAGCACGACTTTGGGCACCAGCACCTCGTACAGCGATTCGTTCTCCAACGCCACGAGCCTCGGCGTGACGCTGAAAGCCGGTCTGAAATACAAGGTCCCCGACTTCAACGACTTCGGCGACCTGCTCTTCAATTTCAACTTCCAAGCTTCCGCAAGCGAGACCTTCACCCAGGCGTTGGAGAACGACACCTCGATCTCCATCAGCAAGGGTCAATCGTCCGATATCGTGGTGCCGGGGCCCGCGGACTCGACGGTCGGGATCAATCATGATTTCGACGTCATCCTGCTGTGGATCAACCCCATCGCCAACTTCGTCATCACCGGGCCCAGCAGCGGCCAATGGACTGGGCTCGCCTTCGATCCCGCCGATCCTGTGGACGAGATGGACGTCGTCCCGGTCTACGTGGGCTGGCTCAAGAACCCATCCTCGATGCCCCCAGGGGTCGCCTTCGCTCTCGCGCGCACCTGGGCTGACCAGCCGACGGACGGTTCGGGCACGGCGCTCACCTCCAGCGACTATGCCAATATCCTGGCCCGCGATCCCTTCGCTCTCGGCGGCGCAGCCGTCGATCCCATCCGTTACGGGTTGACCGGCGAGACCTTCGCCTACGCGGCGCCGCCCAACGGCGGCCAGCCCTTTACGGAATCGCTGTCGCTCAAGTACGAGGTCTCGACGCAGCAAACGCAGACCGTCTCCGACTCGTACGCCGTGGGCTTCAGCATCAAGTCGCCAGATTTGACAGGGACGAAGAAATGGCTGGACGACAACAAGAAGGTGATCGGCACCGGCACCTTGTCGGTGGGCTCCAATGCCTCGAACACCCTGACGCTCAAGAACTCCACCAAGCAGACGGACACCGAGACCTCGGCGCAGAACGCCACGCTGACGCTCGTCGGGCCACCCGCCGGATACACCGGGCCTACCGACCTCCAGGTATTTCAGGACAACGTCTACGGCACCTTCCTGTTCGCCTTCGTCCCGACCACGACTTTCCAGCTCTCGGCGACCGATCCCGCGCAACCGACGCCCCAGGGTGGAAGCGCCGGCTTCCCGGTTTCCCTCGCCACCTTCGCCGGTTTCACGGGACCCGTCACGTTCAGCACGAAAGGGCTGCCGGGAACCGCCACGGCCGCCTTCAGCCCCAGCTCGCTCAACGGCGCCGGCTCGACGACGCTGACGATCACCACTTCGTCCTCGATCCCCGTGGGAACCTACACCTTCAGCATTCTGGGGACCGTCACGACGGCCGGCGGAACGGAGACGCACCTCACCCAGGCGACGCTCGACGTGGTGCCGGCGACGAGCTTCAAGCTCATCGCCTCGCCGCCTTCGGAGGCGATCGTCGTCGGCCAAAGCGGTAGTTACCTGGTTTCGACCGATGCGGTCTCGACTTTCAACGGCACGGTAAACCTGAGCGCCAGCGGCATGCCCGCAGGGGTCACGGTCAGCTTCAGCCCCGCCGCCACCCTCACGGGCGTCGGCGCGGTAACTCTGCAGGTGAACGTGGCCTCGACCACCGTACCCGGCAGCTACGCCCTGACCGTGACCGGAACCAACGGTTCGTTCCAGGCGTCGTCGATCCTCAACCTGCTCGTTGCGGAGGCCCCGGCGCAAACCGGGGGCGGCTGTTCGGTTGGATTCACTTTCAATCCGACGGCGCCGGTTGAAGGCCAGGCGCTGGCGATCACCGCCACCGTGCAGGGCCTCACGGCCGGCAGCACCGCGACCGAGAGCATCTCGCTGGACCATCAGATGCTTTGCGGCGGCAACCAGACGAGCACCTGCGCGGTGAACCAGACGCTGACGGCGGGACTGCATGCGCTCGAGTGGACATGTACCAACGGCACCGGCTCAGGCTCCGGCAGCGAAATTTTCACCGTCGGCTCGCCGCTTTCCGACGGCAGCATCAATCCCAAGTACGTCGTGCTCTCGGTGATCTATACCCCGCCCGGGCAGAAGAGCAGCGTCGACTATGGCACCAGCACGGTGCTCGGTACGAGCACCTCGCTCAGTAGCTCGTTCTCGGCCAACGTGAACGTTTCGCTGCCTCTCCCC
Source organism: Thermoanaerobaculia bacterium (assembly GCA_036275055.1). GTDB lineage: Bacteria > Acidobacteriota > Thermoanaerobaculia > Multivoradales > UBA5704 > DATARR01. The sequence continues at coordinate 12,714 of DASUEN010000274.1, read as the reverse complement.
ACGACGGTCGGCGGCAGCAAGCCCGTGGCCCTGCCGCTGAGCGTCGACGGAACTTTCAATCAGTCGTCGCAGGACAGCCGGTCGATCGACATCAACAAGACGAGCAGCTTCGACATCCAGGTGCCGGGCCTGCAGGACCCCGCGGACGGCATCAATCACGATTACGACGTGATCCTGTTGTGGATCAACCCGGTGGTCAATCTCACCATCACCGGCGTCAGCACGGCTGAGATCCCTTCCTATTCGTTCGACTCGAACGACCCGGCGAACGAAGTCGACGTGGTGCCCGTCTACGTGAAGTGGCTGAAGGACCCGACGACCATGCCACCGGGGATCAAAGAGGCGCTGGCTCGCCGTTGGGCGCAACCGCCGACGGACGGAACCGGGCCGGGACTCACGACGGCCGATTTCAACCAGATCCTCAAGCGGGACCCGTTCACCGATCCTAACTACGTGCTGACGGTACCAGCGGGAAGCACCACCAGTGCCGACAAGCGCTTCGATCTCCAGGCCGGCGAGACGTTCGCCTACGAGCCGCCCCCGAACGGCGGGCAGCCTGCTACGGAGTCGTTCTCCCTCAGGTACCAGACCACGTCGTCGCAAGGTCAGACGGCGTCGGACAGTTACTCGATCGGTTTCAGCGCCTCGGACTCGAAGAAGATCGGGAAGTTCCTCGACGCCAATCTGTCCACCAAGAACTCGCTGACCTGGGGCCACAAATTCTCCGCGAAGAGCACCGACAGCTCCACGCAGTCGGCGAAGCTCTCGCTGACCGGGCCCTGCTTCGGTTACTTCGGCCCGACCGACGTCCAGGTCTTCCAGGACAACGTCTACGGCACCTTCATGTTCGCCTTCGTCAACGGGACGACGGCGCCGGACTTCTCGATGTGCGTGAGCCCCAGCTCGCTGACCATCAATACAGGAGCGAACGACAAGTACACGATCTCGACCTCACCCATCAACGGTTTCAACGGCAATGTGGCATTGACCGTCTCGGGCTTGCCTGCCGGCGTGACCGCGAGCTTCAGCCCCGCCTCTATCACCGGCGGAGCGGGAGCTTCGGTGCTGACGATCACCGTCTCGTCGTCCGCCGTGGCGGGAACCTACTCGCTGGTGATCACCGGCACCGGCGGGACCATCACCCACAGCATGACCGTGGTGCTGACGGTGAACAACGTGACGCCTCCGGCGCCGGCGGTTTGCTTCTCGCCGAGCAGCCTGACCTTCGGCTCCTTCAACGTGGGTACGAGCAGCACTGCGCAAGCCATCACCTTGACCAACTGCGGCACGGCGTCGCTGTCGATCACCAGCATTGCTGCCAGCGGCGATTTCACCCAGACCAACAACTGCGGATCCACGCTCGGGGCCGGCACCAACTGCTCAGTCCAGGTAACCTTCAGGCCCACCGCAACAGGCACGCGCACCGGCACGATCAGTTTGACGGACAACGCAGCCAACAGTCCCCAGACGGCAGGTCTCACCGGCACGGGAACGGCGCCGGCGGCCAGCTTGTCGCCCACCAGCTTGACTTTTGCCGGCCAGAACGTGGGTTCTACCAGCGCCGCGCAGACGGTCACCCTGACCAACGGCGGCACGGGGTTGCTGGCGATCACCGGCATCGCTGCCAGCGGCGACTTCGCCCAAACCAACAATTGTGGCAGCGCGCTTGCGGCCGGCGCCAACTGCGCGATCCAGGTGACCTTCAAGCCCACGGCAACGGGCTCCCGCACCGGGACGCTGAACGTAACGGACAACGCCGCCGGGAGCCCGCAGACGGCTGCTTTGAGTGGCTCTGGTGTCGCACCGGGACCGGCGATCGTACGTCCCACGGTTGCCACTGCCGATGGCGTCGCCTACTCGAATCCCGCCAACGCGGAGGATGGAAATCCCGCCACCTTCGCCAGCGGAGTGGCGGGAGGAAGCATGAGCGGGGAGATCTGGAGCGGTTTTGCGAATATTCCCGGCACCCGAAGCCAGGTCAATCTGAAGATCACCTCCGCAGCCAATTGCAGTCCTATGAACGGCCTCGAGCTCGTGTACTCCCTGAATGGTGGCAGCACTTTCAACACTATCTACCTCATGGGGTTCTTCGGCGGCCCCAACGGGACGAGGCCGCTGCAGACCGACGTCATTCCTCTGCCCACCGGGCAAGACCTGAGCAAGGTGCAGGTGCTCGCCCTCATGTTTGGCACCAGCGGCTCGAGTCACCAGGTGTTCGACGCTTGGATCGAGGTCGCACCGTAGCCAACCGGCGCCCAAGGAGACTCCAATGCTACCAACTCACGCGAAAGGCAGCCCCACTCTTCTTCTCGTGGCTTTTCTCTTGATCAGCCTGGTGCCCACCGGGCTGAAAGGACAGACGTCGAGCCATCAACCGCTAGACACGACAGCGAAATTCATTCAGCCGCCGTGCTGCGACCCACCGGATCCGCCGCAGTCGCCACCCTCGTCGCCGCCCGATCCCACGATCGGCGGGCCCGAGGAGTTCAACGCCGCCGTCTATGTCAACATCCATCCCGACCTGATGAACGTCTACGGGAGCAACCTGTCGGCGGCGACGGTGCATTGGAAGAACTGGGGCCTGCCGGCAGGCTGGCGTGGCGGCCAGATCTTCGACCCTCAGTATTACTTGCAGCACAATCCGGACCTGCTGGCGGCCTTTGGACCCACCGGTTACGTCGCGGCCATGCAACACTTCATGAATCAGGGGCTGCCCAACGAGGGGCGGCGGGGGAGCCTGGAATTCGACGTCAAGTATTACCTGGCGCACAACCCGGACCTGGTGGCGGCTTTCGGTTCGGCCGGCTATCTCGCCGCCGCCGATCATTTCATCAATCAGGGCCTGCCCAATGAAGGACGGGCAGGCAGCGCCGACTTCGACGTCAAAAACTATATCAACACCTATTCCGACGTGAAGGCGGCGTACGGCTCGGCGGCCTACGCCCCGGCTTTCCTGCAGTGGCTGCGCCGGGGAGTGGCGCTCGGCCGCAGCGCTCCCGCCGGCCCCCTGCCGGCGCTCCTCCCGCTCCCCGAATGCAACTCCAGCATAGCGAAACCCGCGGGCTACAATCGGATCTTCATCAACAACGGGCCTGGGGGTCCGGGCACCCCGGGCGACACCTACGACGGCAGCACCATCATCCAGAACGGCCTTCCCGTCTATCAGTTCGACAACCTCCTGCGTGACATCTCGGAAGGACGCAGCGCCCGTTACGGACCGACCAACCTGATCGTCTGCGTCGGTCCGGGAGTCTTTCAAACCGAGGGTACGTTCGACTACCAGATCAACGTACCGCACCTGATCGCCCGGGGATTCACGGTGGGCCAGAACTGGCACTTCCATGGCGCCGGCGTCGACGCGACCACTTTGCGCCTCGCCTCGGTGTATCTGCCTTCGGTGGTGGACCTCCACGGCCAGCCCGTGTGCTATCCCTCTGGCGGAGCCGGCGGCGGTGTCTGCGAGGCGGGTACCCTCAAGATTACTGTCAACGGCCTGACCGAGACCGTCTCCTACGATGCGGCGGGAGTCACCGGCTTCAGTACCGTGCAGGCGATCGCCAGCGCGTTCGCTGCCGCCTTCACCGGCGATCCGCATTCGCAGGTGATCGCCGTCGCTTCGCAAGGCCCGCCGTCGGGTGCAGGCGGGAACGACTGGTTGATCCAATTCTTCCCCAAGATCACGGGCCCGCCCGTGAACTATCCGGTGTCGACGTCGATCACGACTTCGAGTGGCCCCGCCCAGCCATCGCTTGCGCTCACTCCGAGCCTGGGGCTCCCGGGGGATCCCACCGGAGCGACCAATATGGCCATCAGCACGAATTCAGATGAAGCCTCCGGGGTCGAGGTGTCCGACCTGACGATCGACGCCAACTTTCCCAACCTGGCGTCTGTGTACCATCTCAACCTTCTGGCCGTCAATTTGAGGTCCTTCGCCGGTGGGCACTACATCCATAGACTGAACGTCGTCAACGCCGTCGGCCAAAGAAGCGAGGCGTTTCCGGTCACGATTGGTTCCGTCGCCTACAACCTTCCCGGTTCTTCGCATGCCAATCCCACTTCACCCCCTTCCCAGGACAACACCATCGAATATGTGACCATGAGCAACTGGGGTGGAGGCACGTGCACGGCCATTACCCTGGTCTTCGCCACCGGTACGGCACGCTTCAACGTGGTGAATGGTTACCAGATCGGTTACGGCGGCTGGGAGATGCCGAACCTGCCGGCGACGGCAACCCAGCCGGGCAAGAACGCGTTCTTCTACGACAACTTCGCCCTCAACACAGACTATGGCTTCAACATCGACAGCGAGTTCAACAACGGGGTCACCCTCTATTTCAACGAGATCCTGCATCCAAGGCGGTACGGCTTCGTCATCGGCAGCAGCAACACCGGAGCCACGCGTTTCACCGGCTTCACGCTGCTCTACAACACGGTCGAGATCAACGCCGCCGGAGTCCTCGGCGTCCTCTTCCAGGGCAACGTCACCAACAGCCTGGTCGGCAGGACCGACTTCCTCGCGGATGCACCCGCGCCTTCGGGGGTCAAGGGAATGACCACGTCTGGAACCAACCCCGGCAACATCTACCAGTTCAACCAGATCTTCAGTGGCTTCTCGATCAGCGTGCCCTCGCCCGGCTGTGCCTTCGGCAACTGGAACGAGGTGGGAGCTCAGCGTACGGATTTTCCGAACACCTCGGCTTCGGCGTGTGTGCCCGGTCTTTGAAGAGGCGATGAGCTCAGCCGGCCGCCGGTGAGGTCCTGGCGGCCGGTTGAAACGGTTTCGCCCCGTCTGCGTACCAGTATGGATGAGCTTCTTCGGAGGCGGCCGGGAGCCGGCGAACCTGGACGAGACGACCGTTGGATCCACTCCGACCGACGATCCCAATGGCACCGTCCCCTACCTGAGCTTCGGCACCCGTGAGCCGAAGGCAGCCGGCGGGACGGGCACGGCAGAGAGCGCGTTCCGGCGCTACCGGATCCTTGGGCCCCTTGGGGAGGGCGGCATGGGCGTGGTCTACCGCGCCGAGGACACGCGCCTGGGGCGCAGCATCGCCCTCAAGACCGTCCCCGCCGCGCTGATCGCCAACGGCCAAGCCAAGGAGCGCTTCCTGAACGAGGCGCGGACGGCCTCGGCGCTGGACCATCCCAACATCTGCACGGTCTACGAGATCGAGGAGACGGATGCAGGGCAGCTCTACCTCACCATGCCCTGCTACGACGGCGAGACGCTACGGAGCCGCCTCAAGCGCGGCCCGCTGCCGATGGCGGAGGCCCTCGGCATCGTGCAACAGGTGGCTCGCGGCCTCGCCAAGGCCCACCAGTTGGGGATCATCCACTGCGACGTCAAGCCTGCGAACCTCATGCTCACGGGCGACGGCATGGTCAAGATCCTCGACTTCGGAATCGCCAGGCTCTCCGGGCAGGCGCCGCACGCTCAGGCCGGACCGTGGGGTACCCGGGGATACAGGTCGCCCGAGCAGGTGCGGGGGGACGAGGTCGGCGCAGCGAGCGACGTCTATTCGCTCGGTATCGTCCTCTACGAAATGGTGACCGGCCAACCACCTCGCAACGACGGGGCGGGTTCGCCGTGGGAGGGAGCGCCGCCGGAGCTCGCGGGAATCCTCTCGCGAATGCTCGCGCCACGCCCGGCCGGCCGCTACCCCAACGCAGGCGCGCTGCTCGCCGGCCTCGATCGATTGGAAGAGCGGATGCGAGGTCTCGCGGCGCCGCGCGGACAGGCCCGCGTGCAGCAGAGGCTTCTGGCGGCCGGCCTCGTGGTGATGCTGGCGGGTCTGGCTCTCCTCGGTGTCCATGTCATCGACCGGAGTGGCGTGACGCATCCACCCGAGCCGACTCTTTCCCAGGTCACCGATTTTCCCGGCAGGACGTCGTATCCCAGCCTTTCTCCGGATGGCAGCGCCGTCCTCTACGTCAGGTCCGTCGGCGGTAGGAGTCATATTTTTTCGCAGTCCCCGGTCCGCGGCGCCGATGCCTTGGACCTGAGCGCCGATTCGCCGGCCGACGACACGCAGCCGAGTTTTTCTCCTGACGGCCGGCAGATCGCCTTTCGCTCGGAACGGGACGGCGGCGGCATTTTCCTCATGTCCGCCCGCGGTGGAGCGGTACGCCGTCTGACCGACTTCGGCTTCAACCCGGCCTGGTCGCCCAATGGCAAGGAAATCGTTTGCGGCACGGCCAGCATCGCGAGCCCGCAGATCCGGAGGACCGACAGCGAGGTTTTCCGCGTCGACGTCGCGACTCACGCGAAGCGGCTCGTCACTCGCGGCGATGCCGCGCAGCCGAGCTGGTCGCCGCACGGCCGGCGGATCGCTTACTGGGGGCTCCTCCCTCAGACGGGACAGCGGCTGATCTGGACCGTGCCCGCCGGCGGCGGGGAGGCGGTTCCCGTCGTCGATGACCGTTTCCTCAATTGGAATCCGGTCTGGTCCCCCGACGGGCGCTACCTTTACTTCGCGAGCGACCGGAGCGGCATCATGAACCTCTGGCGGGTGCCGATCCACGAGAATTCGGGCCGGGTGACGGGGGAGCCGGAGCCGGTCACGACCTCGCAGCAGGCCGGAATGCTCCTCAGCCTTTCGCGCGACGGGCGGCAGATCGCCTTTGCGAGCGACGGCTCCCGGTCGGCGCTCGAGAAAGTGGGCTTCGATCCGGCGACGGGCCGTGTCTCCGGCCCGGCCGCCGCCATCCTCGAAACCTCCGGCGTGATCGGAGTGTGCGGCGCGTCGGCGGACGGCAAGTGGCTGGTCTATCAAGTTTTGATGCCGCGCGAGGAGCTCTTCGCCGTGCGCCCCAACGGCAGCGGCTCGCGGCAGTTGGTCGGCGACGAGCACAAGAACCGCCTGCCGCAGATTTCTCCCGACAGCTCGCGCATCGCGTTCTATTCGAACCGCGGCGGAAAATACGAAATCTGGACGATCGGCCTCGACGGCCGCGGGCTGGCCCAGGAGACGGTCATCCCCGGCAAATTCGTGAGCACGCCCCTCTGGTCGCCCGGCGGCACGGTGCTCGCCAGCGAAGTCGCCGGGAGCGAGGCTCTGATCGATCTCACCAGGCCGCTCCCGGAGCGCGTTCCCCAGTTCCTACCACCCCCCGGCACGGGCACTGGCTTCATCGCTTATTCCTGGTCGGCCGACGGCAGGTGGCTGGCGGGCGCGCAACAGCGTCAGGACGGCTCGCACGAACCCGGTATCCTTCTCTACTCCCTGGCGGACAAGAAATACGTGCGATTGACGAGTCATGGAGACATTCCTCACTGGCTGCACGACAGCCGCCGGCTGCTCTACTCCGAAGGCCACGGCGTCTTTCTGTTCGACGTCAAGACTGGCAGGTCCCAGCCGGTCCTCGCTTCTCCGGCGGACTCCACCTACAAGGATTTCAGCTTGAGCCCTGACGATCGCACCTTGTACCTTGCGCGTATTTTGGATGAAGGACACATCTGGCTGCTCAAGGTGCACTAGGCAACCTGAATGACGAACGAAGCGCGAAGCGGCCGCGGCCGGTCAACAGCCGTTGAGCGAGAGGCCGCAATGCGACACAGGGCTCATGGGCATGCCGCCGGCGACCTTCAGGAGGTCGCCGTCTTCCCGCAGGTCGAGTTGCCTCAAGGCCTCTCGATTGAGCTGGAGCCTCTTGACGTGCAACTTCTTGCGCTCTTTTTTCATGACGCCTCTCCATGTCCGCCCCGGCACAGGCGCATGCCTGGGTCTCGGTATCGTCTCCTTATACTACCACCGGGCGGACCTGGAAAGCTGGGCGCACCAAGGCAGGAGAGCCCTGTGGAGAGCGGACTCCCCACAGGGCTCGGCAAGGACGGCTTCTATCCCTGCAGTGGCGGGTGCTTGGGCGCCGTGCTGCACCCAACGCTCAGGAACGTGGGATTGCACTGGAACTGGGTGTCCGCGGTGGGAGGAGGATTCTGGGAACCACCCGCGACTCCGTGCAGCTTGTTCTCTGCGAGCTCGCCGAGCGTTTCCCGCTTTAGGATGAGCTTCGACACTGAGAGTTTCTTCATCGCGTTCTCCTTCATGAAACGAGGCTTCGTGCCTCGATCGGTGCCGTATCGAATCTGTTTTACGACGGCGTTTTTCCGCCGCGGGGCAACGGCGCCGGAGCTTTGCCGCTCCGTGTTTTCCGGAGCTCTCGGCCCGCTCCCGTCTGCTACTAACGGGCGGTTTCGGGAAATTGGCGGAATGGTCTTGTTGGCGAGCTTCCGGCTGGCTTATCATGGCTTGCGAGTCGCTGACTCGATCTCCTGCTATTGACGTATATCCTTTCGCAATCGGGTACCAAGGAGACTTCCAGCATGAAAGACGATGGACCCTTGACCCCCCTCGGCAGACCCTGTGTCCCCATCCAGCGGTGGGCGCGCCCGGGCACGGCGCCCTCCGTTTTTACGGCGTTCGTGCGCAGTCAACAGGGCGAGGAGACGCCGGACGCGGATCTCCTCCACGACGCCTGGAACGGCTTGCAGGCCGCACTGGGGGGCGAGCTCAAACGGCGCGGCCTGTGGCAGAGCCCGCCGTGTTATCTCGGCGTCTATGGCTACGAGCGCTGGGATGCCGAAGAGACGGTGGGAGACCCCATGTCCCACGCCTGGTGCCGCACCCGGCCCATCCAGAGCGCGCTGGCCGAGCTGGTCACCGACTGCTGGGCCTTCATCTTTTCCGATCGCATGCAGAGCCTCAAGCTGCAGCTCATGGACAAGGAAAACATCGACGGCCTCGTTCTGCGCAACGTAAAGAATTTTCTGCACGAACGTCAGCGCGAGCACGATCCTGTCGGCTTCCGGGTTTTCGAGCGGTTGAAGGGCGCACTGGCGGATGCCGTCGCGCGCCAGGCCCTCTACGTCCTGGGGGGCGATCCGAGAATTCGTAACAATACCGTTTTTGGTTTCGCGCCCGCCGCGGAGCTCAGGCTGCCGGCGATCGAGCTCGAGCCGGTCGTGGTGCGCTGGAACGACGAGCTACTGCCCGCTCTCGTCACGGCTCGCGGCCGCGAGGAAGCGGCGGTGCTCGCGCGTCTGGAGCGCTTCCTCCTGGAGCTGCCGTGGCACGGCGTCCACTGCTTCCGGCTCAAGGACCTGGTCGATCCGCTGAAGAGCGATGCACGGCAGCGCTGGGCGGCTTTCCTGGCGCGTGAAGACGCGGCCGGCACCGTCGAGTGCGCACCGGAGCAGGTGCAGGTACTGCGGCACGTCCTGCCGGAGTCGGCGGTCGAATCACGGCAGAGCTTCGAGCACCTGACCCGTTGCGTCTCCGCGTCGATCAGCCGCATCGAGGTCGATCCTCGCACCCGCGGCTACCTGGCGGCGCTCTGGGGTTACCTGCAACACCAAGGCACGGCTCGGGACGAAGCCGAGGAAAGCCCGCTCTCTCACCGCCAGCTCAGCCAGCGTTTGCAGATCCCGAGAGAACGCCTCCCGATGCTCTTCACCGCCTTGAAGCAACTCGTGGCAAGGTGCCGCCTGGCGGGCAAGGCGCGGCTCGGCCGGAGGCCGCGGGAGTAGCTGCGACCGGTGCCACTGCCATGGGGCAGGGCGCCGGTGCTCCAGCTCACAGCTCCAGAGTTTCGCCGTCCGCGGGGATGAGGAGGTGGCCGTCCGGGATTCCGGCCGCTCGGGCCTGGGAGCGGAGATCGTCGCGGGAGACCTCGCCGTGGTCGAGGGAGTCGAGGTGGATGGCCACGATGCGGCTTTCGGGCGCGGCCTGGCAGACCGCGAGAGTCTGGGCGGCGTCCATCACGATCGGGCCGCTCCCTTTCCACATCGCTCCGGATGAGTGGGTGACGATGACCTCCGGCCGGAACCTCTCGATCGTCTGTTGCACCGGCTCGTACAGGATGGTGTCCCCGGTCCAATAGAGGGTGGGCTCCCCTGGGGCCTGGAAGACGAATCCCGAGACCTGCCCCATCTCCGCCAGCTCTACGCCCGTGCCGTGCTGCCCTGGTGTACGGGTGAGAGTGATCCCTTGCCACGTGACCGCGCCGCTCACAGGAGTCACCCTTTCGAAGCCGTGCCCACGGATGGTTTCTTCGTCCCCCGGCTGACAGAAGACGGGGAGCTCCTTGGGAAGGAGGCGCTGGGCCTCGGGATCGAAGTGATCGGAGTGCAGGTGGGAGACGATCACCATCTCGGCTCCGGCCATGATCTCCCCGGGAGGGCACGGAAGGTCCACGAGCGGGTTCGGAGAGCGCCCCGTAAAGGACGGCCGCGAGTGCTTCGGCGCAAAGTAAGGATCGAGGAGAAACTCGTGGCCGGCATAGCGGAGGCGCTGGGTGGCGTTACGGAGGAGTCGGAGACGCATGCCATGCATTGTAGACGATGAAGCCTGTGGAACGTGCTTTCTGAGTATGCCTGTGGCGAGCAAGAAGGGAAACTCTCCTTGAAGGTGCTTGGAAGGTCGTGCCGGGCGCTGCCCTCGCCCGGCACCCTGATCAGGACGTGTTCCTCCGCCTCACTCCGCCGCTTTGGGGCAGGCCGGGCTGGCGTCGCCGAAAATGGCGTTGTAAGCCGCCTCCGTCGTGTCGGTGGTGCTGGCGAGGAGGCAGCTCACGCAGTCGAAGGCTTTCCCATCTTTGATGTAGACGCAGGTGACCGCGTTGGGCGGCATGGCTATCGTGTGGTAGCAGCCGATGAAGGTTCCCCCCAAGCAGGTCGCCGGGCAGCAACCGCAGGCGTCGACGGCGAGCAGCTCACCGGGTGGCGTGGGCGCCATGGCAGCCGATGCAGAGTGACCGGCGGCGAGAAGGGCCAGGGCCAGGAAAACCGACGTTACGAGACACTTGGACAGGTTCCGCATCTCCGTCTCTCCTTTTCGAGCCTTCGGACGATGAAATGAACCACCGCGGGGCTCCATCCCCGCTCTGTTACTTCGGCATTGCTGGAAGGCTACTCCTGTCCGAGGGGAGGCGTCAATCGCTTGGCGGCCGGCCCGCGGAGCTCCTCAGAATTTAGCCGACGGTCCTGATTGTCAAACCCCTCATCTCGGAGGTGAGGGAATCGCCTCCCGCACTTCGTTGTCTCCCGCAAGGCGGCCAATGAAGGCCGCCCCCCTTCGAAGAACGAGAGAGAACGATCATGAAGAAGCAAGTCAAGAAGCTGGTGCTGGCAAAGGAAACCCTCCGGAGCCTGGAAGATAAGGACGCGAAGTTCGTCAACGGCGGCATCAGCGGCAGCGTCTGCGGCAACCCCACCTGCAAGCAGGACTGTGGTCCCACGGCCCTGTGCTAGAAACCTCGTAGCTAAGGAAAGGAGTGGGCGGTGCCGTCCATGGCCGCCCACCCACAGCCTCCCCCTGCCGCCCCAAGTCTCCTGACACCACGCTGTCAGTAGCCCCTCTCTAAGCTCTCCTCGAATCGGCGGCACCTTCGCCAACTTCCTGGCCCGCACGCGCCTGCGGACGATCGACCTGGCCTTGCAGGTGCTCCGCGAGCAGGTGGCTGCGGCCGGGGTATAGTCCTCCCCGATGCCTCTCGCCTTCCTGCTGGCCGCGTCGGACGTCCCCCGGATCTTCATCGAGCTGGGGGCGGCGATCGTCGGCCTGGCGGTGCTGGCGCGCCTCGCGAGCCGGTGGGGATTCTCGGCCATTCCTCTCTATTTGCTGGCGGGGCTGGCGTTCGGCAACGGCGGTCTCTTGCCGCTCAACGTCAGCCAGGAGTTCGTTCACGTCGGCGCGGAGATCGGCGTCGTCCTGCTGCTGTTCATGCTGGGGCTGGAGTACACGGGCGAGGAGCTGGGGGAGAGCCTGCGCACCGGGCTGCCGTCGGGAGTGATGGATTTCGCGCTCAATTTCCTGCCGGGGCTCGCCGCGGGGTTCCTCTTGGGGTGGGGAGCGCTGCCGGCGGTGCTGCTGGGCGGCGTGACCTGGATCTCCTCATCCGGAGTGATCGCCAAGGTGCTGGCGGAGCTGGGGAGGATGAACGACCAGGAGACGCCGGTCGTCCTCACCGTGCTGGTCCTCGAAGACCTGGCGATGGCCGTGTACCTGCCGCTCGTTTCGGTGCTGCTCGTCGGCCGCGGGCTGCGGGAGGGGGCGATCTCGGTGCTGATCGCGCTCGCCACGGTGGGCGGGGTGCTGTTCGTGGCCCTCCGCTTCGGCAAGGCGATCAGCCGCGCGGTCTCGCATCAGTCGGACGAGATCATCCTGCTCAGCACCTTCGGCCTGGTGCTGTTGGTGGCGGGCGTGGCCCAGCGGCTCCAGGTGTCGGCGGCGGTGGGGGCCTTCCTGGTCGGCATCGCACTGACGGGAGCGATCGTCCAGCGGGCGCAAGCGATGTTGGGGCCGCTGCGCGACCTCTTCGCCGCCACCTTCTTCTTCTTTTTCGGCCTGGAGATCGATCCGGCGAGCCTCCCCCGGGCCCTGCCGCTGGCGGCGGCGCTGGGCGCCGTGACGACTCTCACCAAGCTGCTCACGGGCTGGTGGGCGGCGCGGCGGTCTGGTATCGACAAGGCCGGCCGCTGGCGGGCCGGGGCCGCCCTGGTGGCGCGGGGCGAGTTCTCCATCGTCATCGCGGGGCTGGGGGTGAGCGCGGGCCTGGAGCCGCGCCTCGGGCCGCTCTCGGCCGCCTACGTGCTGCTGCTTGCGGTGCTGGGGCCGCTCCTGGCGCGCTTCATCGCGCCGAAAAAAAGCTCCGCCCCTCCTCCTTCCTGCAACTGCGAGCGCTGCTAGAAGCAACGAGGGGGCCGTCGCCGGCCCC
>DASUEN010000273.1:0-51542 GCA_036275055.1 Thermoanaerobaculia bacterium | reverse complement strand
GATGCCGATCGAGGACATCTTCTCGATCTCGGGTCGCGGCACGGTGGTGACGGGTCGGGTGGAGCGTGGGATCGTGAAGGTGGGCGACGAGGTGGAGATCGTGGGCATCCGTCCGACGACGAAGACGATCGTCACCGGCGTCGAGATGTTCAAGAAGCTTCTCGATCAGGGTCAGGCGGGGGACAACATCGGGGTGCTGCTTCGCGGTACGAAGAAGGACGACGTGGAGCGCGGCCAGGTGCTGGCGAAGCCGGGTTCGATCAAGCCGCACACGAAGTTCAAGGGCGAGGTGTACGTGCTGACGAAGGAGGAGGGCGGTCGTCACACGCCGTTCTTCAACGGTTACCGTCCGCAGTTCTACTTCCGCACGACGGACGTGACGGGAGTGGCGAAGCTGCCGGAGGGCACGGAGATGGTGATGCCGGGTGACAACGTGAACCTGGAGGTGGAGCTGATCGCTCCGATCGCGATGGAGAAGGGCGTACGCTTCGCCATCCGCGAGGGTGGCCGCACGGTCGGCGCCGGCACCGTCACCGACATCGTGGCGTAGACGTTTTCTGCAGACACCGAGGGGCAGAGGTCATGGTCAACGAGAAGATCAGAATCCGCTTGAAAGCGTTCGACTACCGCATCCTGGACACGTCGACGCATGAGATCGTGGACACCGCGCGGCGCACCGGTGCCCGGGTGGTGGGGCCCATCCCTCTGCCCACCCACATTTCGCGCTACACGGTGAACCGCTCGCCGCACGTCGACAAGAAGTCGCGGGAGCAGTTCGAGATCCGGACTCACAAGCGGCTGCTCGACATCTTCGAGCCCACCAGCCAGACGGTCGACGCCCTGATGAAGCTGGAGCTGCCGGCGGGCGTCGACGTCGAGATCAAGGCGTTCGGCAAGTAGGTAAGGAGATCGCGCGATGGACGGTATCTTGGGACGCAAGGTCGGGATGACCCAGATCTACGTCGAGGACGGGACGGCGATCCCGGTGACGGTGATCAAGGCCGGCCCCTGCCTGGTGGTGCAGCGCAAGACGGTGAAGGCGGACGGCTACGAAGCGGTGCAGATCGGCCTCGTGGAAGAGCGCCCGGCGAAGGTGAGCAAGCCCGCGGCGGGACACTTCAAGAAGGCCGGCGTGGCGCCGGTGCGCAAGCTGGAGGAATTCGACCTCGGGGCCGGCGAGGAGCTCAACGCCGGCGACGAGGTGAAGGCCTCCATCTTCCAGGAGAAAGAGTGGGTGGACGTGGTCGCCACCAGCAAGGGGAAGGGATACCAGGGCGTCATGAAGCGGCACGGTTTCGGCGGCGGCCGGGCGACCCACGGCTCGATGTTCCATCGCGCTCCGGGCTCCATCGGCTCCTCCGCCTACCCCTCGCGGGTCATGAAGGGGATGCGGGCGGCCGGCCGCATGGGCGGCGAGCGGGTGACCACCAAGAACCTGCTGATCGTCAAGGTCGACGCCGATCAGAACCTGATCTACGTGCGGGGCGCCGTGCCGGGTCCCAAGAGCGGCTACGTGGCGATCCGCCGGGCCAAGCGCGGATAGCTGGGGAAAACCAGCGGGGATAACGCGATGAAGATTGCAGTCAAGAACTTCGACAACAAGCAGGTGCGGGAGATCGAGCTCCCCGAGGAGATCTTCGGGTACCCGTACAACCAGCACCTGATCCACGAGGCGGTGCAGGCCTACCTCGCCGGTCTGCGGCGCGGCACGCACGCCACCAAGACCCGTTCCGACGTTTCCGGCTCGGGGCGCAAGCTGTGGCGGCAGAAGGGCACTGGCCGCGCCCGCACCAAGGACATCCGCAACCCCAAGTGGCGCGGCGGCGGCACGGTGCACGGCCCCGTCCCCCACAGCCACGCCAAGGACCTGTCGCGGCGCGAGAAGAAGAACGCGCTCAAGTCGGCCCTGTCGCAAAAGCTCGCCGAGCAGTCGATCGTGGTGCTGGAGTCGTTCGACCTGGCGAGCCACAAGACGCGCGACCTGCTGGCCCGCCTGGGCGGCCTCGGGGCCGGCGGCAAGAAGGCGCTCCTGGTCGACAGCCTGGAGAACCACAACCTGGCGCTCGCCTCGCGCAACGCGCCGGCGCTCAAGGCGGTGGACGCCCTGGCGGTCAACGTCTACGACGTCGTCGACCGCTCCCTGCTGGTGGTGAGCGAGGGCGCCCTCAGCCGTCTGGTGGAGGTGCTGGCGAAATGAGAGTGCAAGAGATCATCCGCCGCCCGCTGATCACCGAGAAGTCGACCGAGCTGCGCGACGACAAGGGGGTCATCGCTTTCGAGGTGGCGAAGAGCGCCAACAAGATCCAGGTCAAGCGCGCGGTCGAGACGCAGTTCAAGGTCAAGGTCGCCGAGGTCCGCATCGCCAACGTCCACGGCAAGGTACGCCGCCAGGGCCGCTACGTCGGGCGCCGTCCCGACTGGAAGAAGGCCTACGTGCGTCTCGCCGAAGGGCAAAAGCCGATCGAGTTCTTCGAGGGGATGTAAGAGATGCCGACGAAGCAGAGGAAGCCGATCAATTCTTCGAGCCGGTTCCAGACGCACCTGACGTTCGAGGAGCTCACCGGCCACAAGCCGGAAAAGGCTCTCACCAAGGGGAAGCACTCGAGCGGCGGGCGCAACAACAGCGGCCAGCTCACGTCGTGGTGGCGGGGCGGCGGCCACAAGAAGCGCTACCGTGTCATCGACTTCAAGCGCGACAAGCACGGCGTGCCGGCGACGGTGGCGACGATCGAGTACGATCCCAACCGCTCGGCCCGCATCGCGCTGCTCCACTACGCCGACGGCGAGAAGCGCTACATCCTCTGGCCGGACGGCCTGAAGGTGGGCGCCGAGGTGGTGGCGGGCGACAACGTCGAGGTCAACGTCGGCAACGCCCTCCCTCTGAAGCGCATCCCGCTCGGCACGGTGATCCACAACATCGAGCTCAAGATCGGCAAGGGCGGCCAGATGGTGAGGAGCGCCGGCGGCGCCGCGCAGCTCATGGCCCGCGACGGCGCCTGGGCGCAGGTCAAGCTCCCCTCGGGCGAGGTGCGCAAGGTGCACGTCGAGTGCTACGCCACGGTGGGCCAGGTGGGCAACCTGGAGCACGAGAACGTCTCCATCGGCAAGGCCGGGCGCAACCGCTGGCTGGGCTGGAAACCGCACAACCGCGGCGTCACCATGAACCCGGTCGACCATCCGATGGGCGGCGGCGAGGGGCGCACCTCCGGCGGCCGCCATCCCACCACCCCCTGGGGCGTGCCGACCAAGGGCTACAAGACCCGCAACAACAAGCGCACGGACAGCCAGATCGTCCGCCGCAGGAATCAGAAGTAAGGAGCCTGGGCCATGTCGCGTTCACTGAAGAAGGGCTACTTCATCGACGACCACCTGCTGGCCAAGCTCACGGCGCTGAACGACCGGGGCGACAAGCGGGTGATCAAGACCTGGTCGCGCCGCTCTACGGTCATTCCGGAGATGGTCGGGCACACGATCGCGGTGCACAACGGGACGAAGTTCATCCCGGTGTACGTCAGCGAGAACATGGTGGGGCACAAGCTGGGCGAGTTCGCCCAGACCCGCACCTTCCGCGGGCACAGCGGCAAGAAGGCCGAGAAAGGTGCCCGTCCCCGGTAGGGGAGGGGCGGGTTGGAGGAGCCTATGGAAGTGACAGCGCGACTTCGCTATGCCCCCGGTTCGGCGCAGAAGATGCGCCTGGTGGCCAACCTCATCCGGGGCAGGGCCGTGCAGGAGGCGGTCAACCTCCTGACGGTGACCAACAAGGTGGCGGCCCGGCACGTCAAGAAGTGTTTGAAGTCGGCCATCGCCAACGCCGAGAGCCGTGAGGATCACGTCGACGTGGACCGGCTGTACGTCAAGGAGGTCTTCGTCGACAACGGGCCGGTGGCCAAGCGGGTCCGTCCCGCACCGATGGGCCGGGCGTTCCGGATCCTCAAGCGGCAGAGCCACATCACGATCAAGCTCGACACCCGCAAGGGCGAGAGCAAGAAGAAGTAGCGGAGAGGACTAAGAACGTGGGTCAGAAAACTCATCCGTATGGGTTCCGGCTCGTCTACAACAAGACCTGGCATTCGCGCTGGTATGGTGAGGCCAACTACGCCGCCACCCTGCACGAGGACCTGAAGCTGCGCCGCCAGCTCAAGAGC
Organism: Thermoanaerobaculia bacterium; assembly: GCA_036275055.1. Taxonomy (GTDB): domain Bacteria; phylum Acidobacteriota; class Thermoanaerobaculia; order Multivoradales; family UBA5704; genus DATARR01. The sequence continues at coordinate 47,397 of DASUEN010000273.1, read as the reverse complement.
CGCTTGGGCCATGCCGGCGTGTCGGAGATCGACATCGAGCGGGCCGCCGACAAGCTGCGCGTCACCATCTACACCTCGCGGCCGGGGATCATCATCGGCCGCCGCGGCGCCGAGGTCGACAAACTGCGCGACGACCTGCAGAAGGCGATGGGGCGCGAGGTGCACATCAACATCCAGGAGATCCAGCGGCCGGAGCTCGACGCCCAGCTCGTCTCGGAGTCGATCGCCGGCCAGCTCGAGCGGCGCGTCTCCTTCCGCCGGGCGATGAAGAAGGCCATGGAGTCGGCCTTCCGCTTCGGCGCCAAGGGAGTGAAGATCATGGTCGGCGGCCGCCTGGGCGGCGCCGAGATCGCCCGCTCCGAGTGGTACCAGGAGGGGCGGTTGCCGCTCCACACCCTCAAGGCGGACATCGACTACGGGGTCGCCGAGGCGCGGACCACCTACGGCGTCATCGGGGTCAAGGTCTGGGTCTACAAGGGAGACCTCCTCAAGGAGAAGGGGCGCCGCGCTTCGGCGTAGGCCCGGAGAATTTCAGCCATGTTGATGCCGAAGAAGGTCAAGTACAGGAAGCAGCAGCGCGGCCGGCGCGCCGGCACGTCGAAGGGGGGGAACTACATCGCCTTCGGCGACTATGCCCTGCAGGCGATGGAGTGCGGCTGGGTGACGGCGCGGCAGATCGAGGCGGCCCGTATCGCCATCTCGCGCAGCGTCAAGCGCGGCGGCAAGGTGTGGATCCGCGTCTTCCCCGACAAGCCGATCACCAAGAAGCCGCTCGAAACCCGCATGGGCAAGGGCAAAGGTCCCCCGGAGCAGTGGGTGGCGGTGGTGAAGCCGGCACGCATCCTCTACGAGCTCGAAGGCGTGCCGCAGGACGTGGCGGAAGCCGCGATGCGTCTCGCCTCGCACAAGCTGCCCATCAAGACGCGCTTCATCAAGCGTGACGAAGAGCTGAGGTGAGACTTATGAAGGCTTCACAGATGCGGGAACAGACGACCGAGGAGCTGCAGGACAAGGAGCGCGAGCTCGCCGAGCAGCTCTTTGCCCTGCGCCTGCAGAAGGTCACCGGCCAGCTCGAGAAACCGGCCCGCGTCCGGCAGGTGCGCAAGGACCTCGCCCGGGTGCTGACCCTTCTGCGCGAGCGCCAGCAACCAGCGGCTCATCCGGGCCACGGCAAGTAGGGAGCAGACGACATGGCGGACACGGCTGAGACGACTACGGAACAGGGCGGCGCCACCGCGGCGGCTCCCCTGCGCAGCCCCGGGCAGGTGAAGGTGGGGCGCGTGGTGAGCAACAAGATGGACAAGACGGTGGTGGTCCTCGTCGAGTCGACGACGACCCACCGGCTCTATCACCGGTACATGAAGCGGAGCAGTAAGTTCCATGCCCACGACGAGGAGAACCAGTGCAAGGTCGGCGACGAGGTGGAGATCGTCTCCAGCCGTCCGCTCTCCAAGACCAAGCGCTGGCGGGTCCGCAAGATCGTGAAGCGGGCCGAATAGCGAGCTCGAGTAAGGAATACGGCGATGATCCAGATGGGAACCATTCTCGACGTGGCGGACAACTCGGGTGCCAAGAAGATCTCCTGCATCCACTTGCGGGGGGGTTCGGCAGGGCAGTACGGCCGGCTGGGCGACGTGATCACGGCGTCGGTGAAAGAGGCCGCGCCGGACGGCACGGTCAAGAAGGGACAGGTCGTCAAGGCGGTGATCGTGCGGACGGCCAAAGAGCAGCGGCGCAAGGACGGCAGCTACATCCGCTTCGACAACAACTCCGCCGTCCTGGTCAACGACGCCGGCGAGCCCATCGGCACCCGCGTCTTCGGCCCGGTGGCCCGCGAGCTGCGCGAGAAGCGGTTCATGAAGATCGTCTCCCTGGCGCCGGAGGTCATCTGAAATGAAGGTGAACGTCAAGAAGAACGACCAGGTGCTCGTGACGACGGGCAAGGACCGGGGGGCCCGCGGGCGGGTCCTGCGCGTCCTGGCCGGCGACGGCAAGGCCATCGTCGAGCGCGTGAACATGATCAAGCGGCACACCCGGCCGAATCCCAACAAGGGGATTCAGGGCGGCATCCTGGAGCGCGAGGCGCCGATCCAGATCTCGAACCTGAAGGTGATCTGCCCGGAGTGCGGCAAGCCCTCCCGGCTGGGGCGCCGGCGGCTCGACGACGGCAAGGGCGTGCGGGTGTGCAAAAACTGTGACGCGACTTTCGGCTAAAGGCGCGGCTAAAGCTCAAGGCGCATGAGGCGAGTCTCACATGGCTAAGACAGACGCGAAGACGGCGAAGGGGAAGGACAAGGGAGGCAAGGCCAAGGCCGCAGCCGCCCCGTCCGGACCGGTGCGGCCGACCCCCGAGGACTACGTGCCGCGCTTGAAGCAGCGGTACAGCGAGGAAGTGGTGCCGAAGCTGAAGAAGGAGTTCGGCATCGACAACGTCATGGCGGTGCCGCGCCTCGAGCGCATCTCCCTCAACATGGGGATGGGCGAGGCGATCCAGAACATCAAGATCCTGGACGACGCGGTCGAGGAGCTGGCGGCGCTGGCCGGCCAGAAGCCGACCATCACCCGCGCCCAGAAGTCGATCGCGGCCTTCAAGCTGCGCGAGGGGATGCCCATCGGCTGCCGGGTGACGTTGCGGGGGGACCGCATGTGGGAGTTCCTGGACCGGCTGATCTCCATCGCGCTGCCCCGCGTGCGTGACTTCCGCGGCATTCCGAGCAAGAGCTTCGACGGCCGCGGCAACTATACGATGGGCATCCGCGACCACCTGATCTTCCCCGAGGTGGACTACAACAAGGTGGAGAAACCCAAGGGGATGAACATCACTATCGTGACCACGGCCGGCAACGACGAGCGCGCCCTCTACCTGCTGCGCGAGCTCGGCATGCCGTTCATCCGCTAGGAGGCTTGCGTGGCGACCACGGCGAAGATCGCAAAAGAGAAGAAGAAGCTGAAGTTCGACGGGCGGCATCGCAACCGCTGCAAACTCTGCGGCCGGCCGCGCGGCTTCTACCGCAAGTTCGGCCTCTGCCGCATCCATCTGCGGAACCTGGCACTGCAGGGATATCTGCCGGGTGTCATCAAGGCGAGCTGGTAGGCGAGGAGAGAAGAGATGAGCATGACCGACCCGATCGCGGACCTGCTGACGCGGATCCGCAACGCGCAGATCGCCAAGCACGACCGGCTCGACGTGCCGGTGTCGCGGCTGAAGGTGGAGATCGCGAAGCTCCTCAAGGAAGAGGGCTTCATCAAGAATTTCCGGGAGATCGAAGCGGTGCCCCAGGGCACCCTGCGCATCTTCCTGCGCTACAGCACGGAGGGCGTGCCGGCCATCTCTCACCTGCAGCGGGTGAGCAAGCCGGGCCGGCGGGTCTACCGTAAAGCGGACGAGATCCAGCCGGTGAGGAACGGCCTCGGCATCGGGATCGTCTCGACCTCGCAGGGGCTTTTGACCGACGCCCAGGCGCGCGAGCGCCGGGTCGGCGGCGAGCTCCTCTGTCAAATCTGGTAGGCGCCGGTAGGAGAGACAACGCTATGTCGCGGATTGGTAGGATGCCGATTCCCATCCCCAAGGGCACCAAGGTGGAGGTGCGGGATGGGGTGTTCGTGGCCGAGGGGCCGAAAGGGCGGGTGGAGCAGGCGCTCTTCCCCAACTTCCCCGTCGAGATCGAGGACGGCGTGGTCAACGTCACCCGTCCCGGGGACAGCGGCCCCGACCGCTCTCGCCACGGCCTGCTGCGGGCGCTGCTCGCCAACGCCGTGCAGGGGGCCGCGGGCGGCTTCACGAAGCAGCTCGACATCGTCGGCGTGGGCTACCGCGCCGAGGTCAAGGGGAGCCAGGTGCAGTTCGCCTTAGGCTACTCGCACCCGGTGCTGTTCGACATCCCCGAGGGGATCAAGATCGAGATCGACAAGAGCAACCGGGTGACCGTCACCGGCGCCGACCGGCAGAAGGTGGGGCAGGTGGCGGCCGAGATCAGGGGGCTGCGCCGGCCCGATCCCTACAAGGGGAAGGGCATCAAGTACACCACCGAGATCCTGCGCCGCAAGGTCGGCAAGGCCGGCGGCAAATGATCGGTAGAGGCGAAGGGACCGGGACATGAGCGATTCCATCACCAAGCGAATGAAAGCGAAGCGGGAGCGCCGCGAGCGTGCCCACCTGCGCCTGCGCAAGCGGGTGCGGGGGAGCGCCGAAAGGCCGCGCCTGTCGGTCTACAAGAGCCTGCGCTACATCTACGCGCAGCTCATCGACGACGACAAAGGGGTCACGCTGGCCCAGGCGAGCTCCTCCGATGCGGAGGTCCGCGAGCAGGTCGGCGGCTCGACCAGCAGCAAGGCGGCGGCCAAGCTGGTCGGCGAGCTGGTGGCGTCGCGCGCCAAGGAGAAGGGGGTCGAGAAGGTGGTCTTCGACCGCGGCGGCTACGTCTACCACGGCCGCGTCCAGGCGCTGGCCGAAGGGGCCCGCGACAAAGGTTTGCAGTTCTAGTTTGATCCCATACGGGCGCAGCAAGCTGCGCCCTGGAGCGAAGGAGACGAGCTTGGCCAGGGACTTCGAGCGCGAGAGCGAGTTTTTCGAACAGGTCGTCCACATCAACCGGGTGACCAAGGTGGTGAAGGGAGGCAAGAACTTCTCCTTCTCCGCCCTGGTGGTGATCGGGGACGGCAATGGCCGCGTGGGCTATGGCGCCGGCAAGGCGAAGGAAGTGCCGGTCGCCATCCGCAAGGGGATCGAGATCGCCAAGCGGAACATGGTCCAGGTGCCGGTCAAAGGGACATCGATCCCGCACGAGGTGCTGGGCACGTTCGGCGCCGGCCGGGTGCTCCTGAAGCCGGCCTCGGAAGGCACCGGCGTGATCGCCGGCGGCCCCGTGCGCGCGGTGGTGGAGACGGCGGGCATCCAGGACATCCTCACCAAGTCCCTGGGCTCGACCAATCCGCACAACGTGGTCAAGGCGACCTTCGCCGCGCTCCTGAGCCTGCGCAGCGAGGCCGACGTGCTCGCTTCGCGGGGCTTGAGCGACCGGGCGGAGCCGGGACATCGCGCCGGCCAGGGCGCGCGGGCCGAGCGCAAGCCGGCGGCGCCTCCGGCGGCGGCCGCCGTCACCGAAGAGCCAGCGGCGGCTCCTGAGACCGGCGCTTGAATTTCGTAGGGGATACGGCAATGGCGAACGCAGAAGGCAAGACGATCAAGATCCGCCAGGTGCGCAGCGGCATCGGCACCAAGAAGGGGCATCGCGAGGTGCTGCGGAGCCTCGGGCTGCGCCGCCTCCATCACGAGGTCGAGCGCGCGGACACGCCGGCGGTGCGCGGCATGGTGAAGAAAGTCGAGTATCTCCTGGAGGTCGAGGAATCATGAAGCTGCACGAGCTGTCCCCGGCCAAGGGGAGCAAGCACAAGAGGAAGCGGGTGGGGCGCGGCCCCGGCTCGGGGCTCGGCAAGACCTCGGGGCGCGGCGAAAAGGGGCAGAAGTCGCGCACCGGCTACAGCGGCCGGCCCGGCTTCGAAGGCGGCCAGATGCCGCTCGTCCGCCGGGTGCCGAAGCGCGGCTTCACCAACATCTGGAAGACCGAGTACGCGGTGGTCAACCTCTCCCAGCTCGGCGAGCTGGAGGGTGAGGTGACTCCCGAGGTGCTGGTCGAGCATGGGCTGGTCCGTTCCGGCAAGAAGGTCAAGGTGCTCGGCGACGGCGAGATCGGCAAGGCCCTGACCGTCGTCGCCAACAAGTTCAGCAAGTCGGCCCGCGAGAAGATCGAAGCCGCGGGCGGCCGCTGTGAGGAGCTTCAGGCGTGATCGAAAGCTTCCGCAACATCTTCGCGATCCCGGACCTGCGCAAGCGGGTCCTCTTCACGTTCGCGTTGCTGGGCGTCTACCGGATCGGCTGCCACATCCCGAGCCCCGGGGTCGATCCGGATGCGCTGCTCGAGTACATGAAGGCGGCGCAGGGGGGGTTCCTCGGCTTCGTGAACACCTTCACCGGCGGCAGCCTGCAGAAGATCGCGGTGTTCGCGCTGGGCATCATGCCCTACATCACCGCCTCCATCATCCTGCAGCTCCTGACGGTGGTGTGGCCGTACCTGGAGAAGCTCTCCAAGGAAGGGGAGCTCGGGCGGCGCAAGATCACTCAGTACACCCGCTACGGCACGGTGCTGATCTCCATCATCCAGGGCACCGGCATCGCCCTCTGGCTGGAGCGCACTCCGGCGCCGGGCGGCGCGCACCTGGTGCCCGATCCCGGCTGGGGCTTCCGGTTCCTGACCGTGCTGACGCTGACCACCGGCACGGCCTTCATCATGTGGCTCGGCGAGCAGATCAGTGAGCGAGGGATCGGCAACGGCATCTCGCTCATCATCTTCGCCGGCATCGTGGTGGGCCTGGTACCAGGCATCGGCAGCACCATCGACCTGGTGCAGAAGGGGAACCTGAACGCCATCGTCCTGGTGCCGCTGGTGGTGTTCATGGTCCTGGTGGTGGCCTTCATCGTCTACATGGAGCGAGCGCAGCGAAGAATTCCCGTCCAGTACGCCAAGCGCGTGGTGGGGCGGCGGGTCTACGGCGGCCAGAGCACCTACCTGCCGCTGCGGGTCAATACCGGCGGCGTCATCCCGGTGATCTTCGCCAGCTCCGTGGTGACGGTGCCCACCGTGATCTCGGGCTTCATCAAGAACGAGGGCGTGCAGCGGGTGGCGAGCTACGTCGCCTACGGCGAGGTCCTCTACTACCTGCTGCAGGTCATCACCATCGTCTTCTTCTCGTACTTCTACGTCTCGATCATCTTCAACCCGACGGACCTGGCGGAGAACATGCGGAAGTACGGCGGGTTCATCCCCGGCATCCGCCCCGGCAAGCGGACGGCGGAATACATCGACCGCATCCTCACCCGCCTGACGCTGGTGGGCGCCCTGTACCTGGCGGCGGTGACGGTGCTGCCGGAGTTCCTGCTCACCGGCGTGCACCTCGCGAAGATCGCGCCGGGACTCGCCAGTGTCTTGCCGCGGTGGTTCACCGAAGGCATGGGGATCCAGTTCTACTTCGGCGGCACCTCGCTGCTGATCGTGGTGGGCGTCGCCATGGACACCATCCAGCAGATCGAGAGCCAGCTCGTGATGCGCAACTACGAAGGCTTCATGAAGCGAGGCCGGATCCGTGGGCGACGGGGCTGACCATCAGCCCGCCGCTAACGGCTCCCGTGTGGTCCTGTTGGGGCCTCCGGGGGCGGGTAAGGGGACGCAGGCCCAGGTGCTCTCCGAGCGCCTGGGCGTTCCTGCCATCTCGACCGGCGACATGCTGCGGGAGGCGGTGGCGGAGGGGAGCGAGCTGGGGGTGAAGGTGCAGGGGATCATGGAGTCCGGGGCGCTGGTCGACGACGCCACGATGGCCGAGGTGGTGCGCGACCGACTGGGCAAGCCGGATGCCCGCCAGGGCTTCCTGCTCGACGGCTACCCGCGGACCCTCCCCCAGGCCGAGACCCTGGAGGGAATTCTGCGCGACGCCGGATTGTCTATGGAAGCGGTGCTTCTCGTCGAGGTGCCCGAGGACGAGCTGGTGCGGCGGATGCTGCTGCGGGGGCGAGCCGACGATCAGGAGGTGGTGGTCCGGGAACGGCTGCGGGTGTACCAGGCAAAAACCGCGCCGCTCATCGGTTACTATAGGGAGCGCGGTCTGCTGCGGCAGATCGACGGCAACCGTCCGGTCGACGAGGTGGCGGCGCAAATGATCGTTGCCGTCGGGGCTGACAGGGCCGATTGATGGGCGTCATCCTCAAGACCCCCGGCGAGATCGAGCTGATGGACCGGGCGAACCGTATCGTCCATCAGGTGCTGGACGAGGTGGGTGCCGTGATCGCTCCCGGCGTCACGTCGCGGGAGCTGGACCGGCTCGCCGAGCGCGTCATTCGCGGCGCCGGCGGAGTCCCGGCGTTCTTGAACTACCGGGGCTATCCGGCGACGTTGTGCATCTCGGTCAACGACGTCATCGTGCATGGGATTCCCTGCGACGTCCCGCTTCGCGAGGGGGAGATCGTGGGCATCGACTGCGGCGTCTTCTACAAGGGGTACTGTGGGGACGCGGCCCGCACCTTTGCCGTCGGCGAGATCGGGGAGGATGCGAAGCGGTTGCTCAGGGTGACGGAGGAGGCGCTTCGCCTCGCCGTCGCCCAGGTGCGGCCCGGGGCGCGGTTGCAGGACATCGGCTGGACGGTGCAGCACCACGCCGAGCGTCACGGTTTCTCGGTGGTGCGGGAGTTCACGGGGCACGGCGTGGGGACCTCGCTGCACGAGGACCCGCAGGTGCCCAACTTCGGCGCTCCCGGCAAGGGGAAGAAGCTCCAGCCGGGGATGGTGCTGGCGATCGAGCCGATGATCAACGCCGGCAAGGCGGCCGTGAAGATGGACGCCGATGGCTGGACGGCGCGGACCGAGGACGGTTCGCTCTCCGCCCATTTCGAGTATTCGGTGGCGGTCGTCCCCACGGGGGCCCGGGTGCTGGGAACGGACCGGACGATTTAAGACTGGAGAGGAAGGACGTTTGTCCAAGAAAGAAGAGGCGATCGAGGTCGAGGCGGTGGTCGTGGAGCCGCTCCCCAACGCGATGTTCCGCGTCGAGGTGGAGCTCAACGAGAACAAGCACCAGGTCCTGGCCCACATCTCGGGCAAGATGCGCAAGCATTTCATCCGCATCCTGCCGGGCGACCGGGTGCTGGTCGAGCTGTCGCCGTACGATCTCAACCGGGGCCGCATCGTCTACCGTCTGAAGTAGGCGGCGAGGCCACCGGAAAGCGGAAAGGGAGTCGGCCATGAAAGTACGTTCGTCGGTCAAGCGGATCTGCCCGAAGTGCAAGGTCGTCCGGAGGAAGGGCGTCGTGCGGGTGATCTGTGAGAACCCGAAACACAAGCAGCGTCAGGGATAGGGAGTCGCTATGGCACGTATCGCAGGAGTCGACCTGCCGCAGAACAAACAGGTCTGGATCGGGCTCACCTACATTTACGGCATCGGCCGCTCGCGCTCGCACGACATCTTGGTGAAAGCCGAGGTGCCGGACGTCACCAAGGTCAGGGACCTGACCGAGGACGAGGCGCGCCGCATCCGTAAGGTCATCACGGACGAAGGGCGGGTGGAGGGCGACCTGCGCAAGGAGGTCAGCCAGAACATCAAGCGCCTGATGGAGATCGGCTGCTATCGCGGCGTCCGCCACAGGAAGGGGCTGCCGGTGCGTGGCCAGCGGACCCAGACCAACTCTCGCACCCGCAAGGGGCCGCGCCGCGGCGCGGTGGCGGGCAAGAAGAAGGCGACCAAGAAGTAACCAGGGGATTTTCGAATGGCCAAAGCGGAAGGCAAGAAGGACCGGAAGGGCGCCAAGAAGAAGGAGAAGCGCAACGTGCCGCACGGCATCGCGCACATCCAGGCGACGTTCAACAACACGATCGTGTCGATCTCCGACCCAGAGGGGAACCTCCTCTCCTGGTCGTCGGCCGGTCGCATCGGTTTCAAGGGCTCGCGCAAGGGCACGCCCTTCGCGGCCCAGGTGGCGGCGCAGAACGCGGGCAACAACGCCAAGGACACCGGCGTGCGTTCCGTGGACGTGATGGTCAAGGGGCCGGGAGCGGGCCGCGAGTCGGCCATCCGCGCCCTCCAGGCGGCGGGCATCGAGGTGAAGTCTATCAAGGACGTCACGCCCATTCCGCACAACGGCTGCCGGCCGCGCAAGCGCCGCAGAGTGTAAGCCGAATGGCGTCGTTCGCCATTCATCGTCTTCCCAAGTCGAAGTCCCCGTAGCCTCGGGGAGAGGACGTCAAGGAGAGATCCAAGTGGCAAGATATACCGGACCCGTCTGCCGGCTCTGCCGGCGCGAGCGGATGAAGCTGTTCCTCAAGGGAGACCGCTGTTTCAAGGAGAAGTGCGCCGTCGAGCGCCGCAACTTCCCGCCCGGCCAGCACGGCACGCGGCGCGGCCGGCGCACGCTCGGCTATGGCCTGCAGCTCCGTGAGAAGCAGAAGGTGAAGCGCATCTACGGGGTGCTCGAGGCGCAGTTCCGTACCTATTTCTCGGAAGCCGACCGGCGCAAGGGGATCACGGGCGAGAACCTGCTGGTGATGCTGGAGCGGCGGCTGGACAACGTCATTTACAGTCTGGGCTTCGCCGCCTCCCGGGCGCAGGCGCGGCAGTTCGTCCGCCACGGGCACGCGCAGGTGGATGGCCGCAAGATCACCATTCCCTCCTATCAGGTGAAAGCCGGACAGGCGATCTCCATCAAGGAGGCCAGTCGCAAGAATCCGTTGATCCGTTCCAGCGTCGAAACGGCGCGGGGACGGGGCGTCCCGGAGTGGCTGGAGCTGGACGCGGAGAATACCAGCGGCAAAGTGCTGCGCCTCCCCCTCCGCGAAGACATCAAGCTCCCCATTCAGGAGCAGTTGATCGTCGAGCTCTACAGCCGCTGATCGGGAGCCGAACTCAGGGAAGGAGTTTTCTCTATGCTTTGGAAAGGTTTTCAACGCCCCAAGCGCGTTGAGGTCGATACGGAGACGCTCACCGGCACGTATGGCCGTTTCACGGCCCAGCCGTTCGAGCGCGGCTTCGCCACCACCATCGGCAACGCCTTGCGGCGCTGCCTGCTGTCGTCGATCGAAGGCGCGGCCATCACGGCCGTCAACATCGAGGGCGTGCTGCACGAGTTCTCGTCGATTCCGGGCGTCCAGGAGGACGTGACGGACATCATCCTCAACCTGAAGCAGATGGCCATCAACCTGCACTCCGAGGAGGCGAAGGTGCTGTCCATCGACGTCCAGGGGCCGGGCACCGTGACGGCGGGAAACATGAACGAGGATCCGCAGGTCGAGATCTTCGACCCACAAGTCCACATCGCGACCGTCAATGAAGAGGGGCGGCTCAAGCTCCAGGCCCAGATCAAGAAGGGGCGCGGCTACGTGGCCGCGGACCGCAACTTCGACGAGTCGATGGGCATCGGCTGGATCCCGGTGGACTCGGCCCACAGCCCGGTGCGGCGGGTCAACTACCGGGTCGAGGCGGCCCGCCTCGGACAGACCACGGACTACGAGCGGCTGATCCTCGAGATCTGGACCAACGGCACCGTGCGCCCCGAAGAGGCCGTGTCGCGCGCCGCCATGCTGCTCAAGGACCATCTCGGGATCTTCATCCAGACCGAGGAGAGCCTGCGCCACGACGGCGGCGAGCTTGGCCGCGAGGAGCTCGCGGGTCTCGACGCCCTGTTGGCCAAGAACATCGACGAACTCGACCTGTCGGTGCGTTCGGCCAACTCGCTCAAGAACGCCAACATCCACACGCTCCGCGACCTGGTTCGCCGGACCGAGAAGGACATGCTGGAGACCAAGAACTTCGGCAAGAAGTCGCTGGAAGAGGTCCAGGAAGTCCTCGACAAGCTCGGTCTCTCCCTGGGAATGGACGTGCCGGAGCGCCCCTCCGGACTAGGAGCTTCGGCCTGATCAGGCCCTGAGGAGAGAACGACATGCGTCACGCGGTCAAAGGCAGAAAGCTGGGGCGGACGAGCTCTCACCGGGAGGCTCTGTTCCGCAACCAGCTCCAGTCCCTGGTGGAGAAAGAGAAGATCATCACCACCCTCCCCAAGGCCAAGGAGCTGCGCCCCATCGCCGAGCGGGTGATCACCCGGGGGAAGCACGGCACCCTCCACGACCGGCGCTGGGTGTTGCGCTGGGTGCTGAAGCGCGACCTGGTCAAGAAGGTGTTCGACGAGATCGCGCCCCGCTTCACGGAGCGGCCGGGCGGCTACCTGCGCATCGTCAAGCTGGGACCGCGTCAGGGTGACGGGGCCGAGATGGCGGTGCTGGAGCTGGTGGAGCGCGAGGCGGCCGCCGAGCCCGAGCCGGCCAAGGAAACCAAGAAGGCCAAGGAGCCGAAGCCCAAGAAGGAGGCCAAGGACTCCGCTACCAAGGCTGAGGCCAAGCCGAAGCCGAAACGGGAGACCAAGAAGGAAGCTCCCAAGAAGGTCTCGACCAAGAAGGAAGGGCGGGCCCAGGTCTCTAGCCCCAAGAAGAGCGTTTAGAAAGTCTTTTGGAAGGATCGTGAACGGCCGGCGCCCAAAGGCGCCGGCCGTTTCGTGTTTTCCGCGCCGGTTGAGCCTAGAATCGGCCGTATGGTTACGGATTCCAGTCCCGCCTCGCCTGTGAAGCACCCCCGCCTCGGCCGCAACGTCGTCGCCCTGGCCGCGGTGAGCCTCCTCACCGACGTGGCGAGCGAGATGACCTATCCGCTCCTGCCGGTTTTCCTCGCCACGGTGCTGGGGGCGGGAGCCACGGCGGTGGGGGCCATCGAGGGGGCGGCGGAGACCACGGCCTCCCTGCTCAAGCTCGCCAGCGGCTGGTGGTCGGACCGGGCCTCGCGGCGCAAGCCCCTGGTGCTCGCGGGCTATGCCCTCGCTTCCCTCGTCCGGCCGTTCCTCGGCGTCGCGCACTCCGTGGGCCAGGTGCTGGGAATCCGGGTGACCGACCGGGTGGGGAAGGGGATCCGCACCTCGCCCCGCGACGCCCTGATCGCCGATTCGGTGGACCCCGCCATCCGCGGCCGCGCTTTCGGCTTCCACCGTGCCGCGGACAACACGGGCGCCATGGTGGGGCCCCTCCTCGCCTTCGCCTTCCTACGCTGGGGCGGGCTCCAGTTGCGTACGGTCTTCCTGCTGACCGCCATCCCCGGGGCTTTGGCGGTATTGACCCTGATCTTCGGGGTCCGCGACGTTCCCCATCCGGTGCCGCCCAAGGCGCAGTCGCAGCCCGGCCTGCGGGTTCCTCTCGGCAAGCGCTTCTGGACCTATCTCGGCGTCCTTCTCCTCTTCACCCTGGGCAACTCGTCGGACGCCTTCCTCATCTTGCGGGCGCGCCAGCTCGGCGTCTCGGTGGCGCTCATCCCCATTCTCTGGGCCATGCTCAGCCTGGTGAAAGCCGTGGGCAGCACGCCGGGAGGGATCCTCTCGGACCGCCTGGGCAGGAAACCGCTCATCGTCGCCGGCTGGTTCGTCTACGCGGCAGTCTACTTCGCCTTCGGCCGCGCCGGGCAGCAGTGGCAGGCCTGGGCGCTTTTCGCCATCTACGGTGTTTACTTCGGGCTCACCGAGGGAGTGGAGAAGGCCCTGGTGGCGGATCTCGTGCCCCAGGACCGGCGGGGCGCGGCTTTCGGCTGGTACAACCTGGCGATCGGCATCGGCGCGCTGCCGGCGTCGCTGCTGTTCGGATGGATCTGGGATCGCTGGAGCTCGACGGTGGCCTTCGACTGCGGCGCGCTCGTGGCCCTGGCGGCTGCGGCCGGCCTGGCCGTGGTGGCCCCGGGGAGAAGGGCGGCCGCCTGATCCCCGTAAGCTTCCATGAAATGCTTTTCACCCTCGGCGCACTTCCGGGAAAGAGCCGCTATCCGTTCCCGGAGATCAAGGAGCTTCACCATGCGCCACCCCGGCCTCCTTTTCTTTATCGTCTTCCTGGCTGCCGGCTCCGCCGCCCGCGCTGCCGAGGTCCTGGACCCAGCGGCCCTCCAGGCCGAGATCGCTGCCTCCCATCTCGAGCCCGCCCGCGCGGTGACCCTGAAGAACCTGAAGCTCAACGCCGGGCTGGCGACACTCCACCTCGACGGTCTGCTGGTCCCCGCCTCAGCGGTCGGCGGTGGCACGATCGAGATGGTCTTCCTGGGCAACGGCAGGATCGAGCTCGATCCGCCGGACTCGATCGAAGCGGGTCAGCTAGAGCTCTTCACCGGCGGCGCCCGCCTGGACGCGGAGTTCAAGGAGGCGGTCCTGGTCGTCGGCCTCGACGCGGCGGTGACGGCCATGCTGCGCCGCCCCCCGGCCCAGCCGGACGGGGACACGGTGCGCCGGGCCGAGAGCCTCTACACGGCCTGGCGGGGCAAGCGCGAGCGCAAGCTGCTCGATATCGACCGCGGCATCCTCCTCGACGCCCTGCACGACCCGGTCGCCAACGGCTATTTCGCCGCCTGGTTCCGGGCGGCCGAGCCGGGTGACTTCCTCTATTTCGTGGAGCCCGGCGACCGGGAGCAGGTGACGCTGGGCCGCTTCGTCCCCCTCGACGCCACGGAGAAGGAGAAGCGGGGGATCAGCCGTGAGATCACTCGCCAGCAGCGCAAGGGGCGGCTCCTCGGACTGGACGTGGAAGACCTCGGGCAGTGGGATACCTGGCTTGCGGCGTCGCTGCGGACGGCCGAGGGGAAGCCGGCTCCCGGCGCTCCTTCCTTCGAGCCGCGGAAATACACCCTGGAGATGACCGTCGATAAGGACGTGCGCCTGGCGGGCAAGGCGCGGATCGACCTCGACCCCGTGGTGAAGGGCTCGCGGGCCGTGGCCTTGCGCCTGCCCGGCGACTTCAAGGTCTCGCGGGTGACGGACGCCGCCGGGACGGCCCTGTTCTTCCTGCGCAACGAAGCGGACCTGACGGTGATCCTCCCCCATGCGCCGGCGGCTGGCGAAGCTCCGGCCGTGGTGGTGGAGTACGCGGGCAATCTCATCGAGAAAAACTGGAACCTCGTTACCCTGCTCGACACCCTCGGCTGGTACCCGCACGCCGGGACGGTCGACCGCGCGGCCTTCGACGTCACCTTCCACTGGCCGAAGTCCTTCGACCTGGTATCGAGCGGCGTGCGGATGGGTGGCGGCGAGGGGGCGGATGGGACGCTCTGGGAGCGGCGTGTCCTCGACCAGCCGTCGCTCGGCTTCTCTTTCGAGGTCGGGCACTTCAAGGTCGAGACCGCGAAGGCGGGGCACGTGAATCTGCGCTTCGCCTTCAGCCCCGGCAGCGGCTTCACGGGCCGCGGCGTCAAAGAGGAGGTGGTCAAGACCGTCTCCGATTCCCTGCTCTACTACGAGGAGCAGTTCGGCCCCTATCCCCTCGACGAGATGACGATCGTGACGGCCAACCGCGGCTTCTCGCAGGGAATGCTCGGCTTCGTCACCCTTTCCGATTTGCTGCTCAACGACCTGGGGATGTGGAACCGGTTCTTCGGCGTCCAGGACCGCCGTGTGGTGATTGCCCACGAGGTGGCCCACCAGTGGTGGGGCAACCAGGTGGGGTGGACGAGCTATCGCGACCAGTGGATCAGCGAGGCCATGGCGAGCTACGTGGCCCTGCGGTACGCCCATGACCGCTTGGGCGACAAGCTCGCCGGCGTCGACCTCAACGCGGAATGGCAGCGGAGTCTGACGGCTACGCTGCCCGATGGGCGGCCGCTGGAGTCCGTGGGGCCCGTGGTGCTCGGCAGCCGGCTGCTGTCGAGCAAGGCCGAGGGAGCGTACACGCCGATCGTCTACGAGAAGGGCTCGGTGATCCTGGACATGCTGGCCCGCACCCTGGGCGAGGAGAATTTTCCCAAGGTCCTCAAACAGGTCGTGAAGGCGGCCAACGGTGTCTCCCTCTCCACCGAGGACTTGATCTCGCTCATCGAGAAGGTTACGAGCACCGATCTGCAGCCCTTCGCCGAGCAGTTCGTCTACGGCACCGGCCTGCCGGAGGTCCTCTACAGCTACCGCTTCGAAAAGCAGGGCAATGGTTGGGTGGTTAGGGGTGAGGCCCGGCAGCAGGCGCCCCACCGTTTCCACTACAAAGTCGTGCAGCCGATCGCGGGGCGCTTCGACGTGACTCGCGAGGCCATCCAGCAGATCGACGTGCGGCAGTCCACGCTGGTGGTACCGGTCGAGATCTCGGTTTTCGATCCCGCCAAGCCCAAGGGGAAGAAGCACGACGGCGCCAACGAGACGATCCGCGGCAACGTCATGCTGCGGGGAGAGTCCACGCCTTTCGAGATCGTGGTGGAGCACGAGCCCCGGGGTTTCTATTTGGACCGCCAGGCCAAGGTCTTCGGCCGCTTCTTCGACGAGAGCCGCAATCCCAAGCGCGTCCTCTTTTTCCAGGCCGTCAAGAGCTCCGCTGACGGCAAGCGGGACGAGGCCGCGGCCTTGTTCGACCAGGCGCTCAAAACCGAAGAGCCGGCGCCGCAGTCCGAGGACACCATCTACTGGCAGGACCTCCAGTGGGCACGGCGCGTGATGAACGCGCAGATCGAGCTCGGGCGCGCCCGCCTCTTCCTCGACCAGGGGAAGGACGACCAGGCCGAGACCTCCCTGGACCGCGCGCGGATGCTGGCCGAGGGCGGCGAGTACAAGGTCCTGCAAGCGCGCCTGGAGGTGCGGCAGACCCGCTACGACAAAGCGTTCCGTCAGCTCCGCAACGGTTTGACCGAAGGCGGCTTGGGAGGTGAAGGCTACGCCCTGCTGGCCGTGGCCGCCCGCGCCGCCGGCCACACCGAGGAGTATGAGAAAGCTCTGAAAAAGGCGCGGGAAAACGGCACGGACGTCGGGGCGCTGACCGCGGCACCCTGAATCGGCCCCGGCTCAGCCGCCCCGGGCCTTCCTGGCGATGGCGCCGTAGCCCAACCCTTGGGCCTCTTTCTGCAGCGCCGCGAGCTTGGCGCCGCCGTCTCCCGGTTTGCCTTGGGCGGCGCGTTGCGCCAGGGCCAGATCCGCCTGGAGGCGAAGGTCCAGCAGCCCGGCACGGCTGGCTTGGTCGGCAAGGCTGCGGATCGCGGGCTCCTCGCTGCGGCCCAACCGGGCGGCGGCGAGCTCTACGGTGAGACGCGATTGCAGGTCCTGGTTCCCCTGGATCAGGGCCGTGGCGCGGCTGAGCGAGTCCCGCGCCGCGGCGGCGTTGCTGCGGGCGTCCTCGGCCAAGGCGAGAGCGGCGAGGGCGCGGGCCTGATCGCTCGCGGCTCCCTGGTGGCCGAGCTCCGCGGCGGCGGCGCTGGCGAGGCCGGCAGCCCCCGCGGCGTCCCCCGCATCCAAGAGGACGTTGGCGAGCGCGAGCTGGCTCTCGGCCGAGGTCCCCTTCTCGCCGAGCTGGGTGCGCAGGGCGAGGGCCTCCTCATGGCGCTTCCGCGCCTCGGCCACGTTCCCTTCGCGGGCCAGCACCTCTCCCAGTCCGAAGAGGGAGTAGGCGGAGGCGCTCTTGTTGCCGGTCTGGCGGGCGAGGGTGAGCGCCGCTTCGAAGCTCGCGCGGGCCGCCGCGAGCTCCCCTTGATCGAGGAGCACGGTACCGAGGTTGTTGCGCGAGGCCACCTCGCCGATCTTCTGCCCGATTTCCTGCCGGATGCCGAGGGCCTCCTCGTGCCGCTTGCGGGCCGCGGCGAGATCCCCCTTGCGGCGCAGCACCACGCCGAGGTTGTCCAGGGCGTAGGCGATGCCCCCACGGTCCTGCTGTTCGCGGCGGATGGCGAGCGATTGCTCGAAGAGCTTCGCGGCCTCGTCGAGCCCGCCTCGCCGCAGCAGCACGCCGGCGAGGTTGTTCAGCGAGTAGGCCTCGCCGCCGCGGCTGCCGATCTCGCGGCTGATGGCGAGCACCTGCTCGTAGAGCCCGCGGGCGTGGTCCAGGTCTCCCTGGCTCTTGAGGACCACGGCGATGTTGAGGGCGCCAGCCTCGGCTCCCCGGTTGCCGATCTCGCGATAGGTGGCGAGCGCCTGCTCGTAGAGGCGGTCGGCCCCCGGCAGGTCACCGCGGTCGTAGAGGACGTTCGCAGCATGCGTGAGGGCCTCGGCCACCCCGGCGCGGTCTCCCGCCTGCTCGTGGAGCTTGCGCCCCGCCTCGCAGGCAGCGAGCGCCGCCTCCGGCTGCCCGAGGTTGCGCAGCGCCCGGCATTCGAGGAGGCGGGCCTGGGCGACCATGAGGGGCGCACCCTCGGCCGTGCCGCGGGCCGCGGCGCGGGATGCCGCCGCCTGCTGCCGCTTGAAGTCCGCGCCGGCACCGGCGGCCATCGCCTCGGCCATGTCGATGCGGGGATCGTCCCGCGACAGGCCGGGGAGGGTGCGCAGGGCCGCGGTGGTGGCGAGCGCGTCGGCCACGCGCCCCGAATCCGTCTGCACGGCCGCCAGGCGCAGGCCGTAGTCGAGGTTGTCCGGGTACTTGGACCACAGCTTCCACCAGGTCTGAATGGCGTGGTCCCAGTCCTGCGTGACCTCGCGGTAGCGCCCCTCGATCAGCAGTCTCTCCTCCCATGGCAGGTTGGCGGCACGATCGAAAGCCGCCTTCGCCTCCTCCCGCGCCTTGGCGTCGTAGCCCAGGGCGTTCCAAGCCGTGGCAAGGGCCGAATGGCTGAGGGCGTTGGCCGGCTCGGCCACCACGGCCCGCACCAGGAGGTCGCGGGCACCCACCGGATCGAAGAGGCGCAGCCGCTCGATCCCCTCGGAGTAGAGGCGCGCGGCTTCCGGGCTCGCGGGGAGGGCCGCCCGCGCATCCCCCGCATCGGCGCCCCCCTCGTCCTCGACCCCCAACTGCCGGCGCAGGCGCTTGCCCACTTTCGCCACGAGGTCGAAGAGTTGCCGCTCGCTCCCCGTTTCCGTCACCGTCGTGGTGGTCTCTCCCGCCTGGGTGTCCTGAAGGCGTACGTCGAGGCGGATCTGCCGCCCCCCGGCGCCATCGACGGCCACGTAGGAGCCGAGCAACACGGCATCCGAGCCCAGCAGGGTGCGCACCCGGGCGAGGGTGTCGCGGGCCAGGGTGTCCGCGGTCCCCAGCCCCAGGTCCACCTTCGCCCGCGCCACGTTCTCTCCCGAAACCACCCGCAGGCCGCCCCCGGCGCCCAGCTCGGTGGAAAACATTTCGGAAAGGGCGGACGACAGCCACGCCGTGCCCGGCTGGCCGGAAAGGTCCTTGAAGCCCAGCACGGCCACCGAGCGCCGGGGCGTGATGTCCGTGGCCGGCAGCGGAAGGTGCTGCCCGAGCGCCGCCTGCTTCTCCCGCCACTGGCCGTAGCGCAACCACCCCACGGCCAGGGCCACGAGGGCCAAGGCCGCGAAAGCCGCGATCTGCAGGCGCCGCCGCCGGGGCGGGCCGGGGGAGGGCTTGGCGGAGCCTGAAGAAGAACCAGGGGGAGACAGAGGGGGGATCGGCGGCGCCGGCTGCCGGCGGGTGAGGACGGTCTCCTGCGTCGCCGGCCGCTCGAGGGCGCGGATCACCTCGGGCGCGCTGCGGAAGCGGGCCGCGGGATCGCGCTCCAGACAGCGCAGGATGGCCGTTTCCCAGCGCGGCTCGATCCCCGGGGAATGGACCCGCGGCGAAACCGGCGTCTCCCGCAGCCGCTTGACCGCGGTCGCCAGCGCGTTGTCCCCCAGGAAGGGGACGGTGCCGGTGAGCATCTCGTAGAGCACGATGCCGAAGGCGAAGACGTCCACCGCCACCGTGATCTCGCCTCCCTCGACCTGCTCCGGCGCGAGATAGGCGGGTGTGCCCACGATCCCCGCCGCGCCGGTGATCGTCAGCGCCTGCCCTTCGGCGTCGGCGCCCGCGTCCAGGCGGGCGAGCCCGAAATCGGTGACGACGGCGCGGATACCGCGGACCCCGCTGCCGCTCCCCCGGGTTTCGGTCAGCACGACGTTGCCCGGCTTGAGGTCGCGATGCACCACCCCCACCTGGTGCGCGGCGTGGAGGGCCTCGGCAATCTGGCGCGCGATGGGGAGCGCCTCGCCGGGGAGCATGGGGCCGGCGCGCCGCAGCCTCTGCGACAGCGTCTCGCCGGGGAGTAGCTCCATGGTGAGGAAGATGGTCTCCGCCGCGCCCTCCTCGCGGTGGTGCGAGACGTCGAAAATCCGGCAGACGTTGGGATGCGTCACCTTGCGGGCGAGTTGGATCTCGCGGCGGAAGCGCTCGATGGCCGTGACGTCCCGCGCCACGTCGCCGCGCACCGTCTTCAGAGCCACCCGCTCCTTGAGCTCCAGGTCCTCCACCTCGAAGACCTCGCCCATGCCGCCCCGGGCGATGAAGCGCACCACCCGGTAGCGCCCCGCGACGATCTCATCGGCGGCGAACCCCGGCTCGTCCGCCCCCCGAGGTCGCGCCGCGGCGGAAGACGCCGAGGGCGGGGAGGTCACCGAGTGCGATCCCGCCTCGCCCGCGCCCGGAGTCCCCGCGGTGGGGAAGGCGATGAGAGTCGGCGGGCTGGTGCCGATCGACGCCATCGAGCTCGACGGGTCCGCGGGTCCCGCCCCGGGCCGCCGCACGCCGAACAACGTCTTGCACGAGGCGCATTGCAGGCGCAGCCGGGGCGGCATCCCCGCGCCCAAGGAGAACCGCAGCCGCTGTCCGCATCCGGGGCAGGGGACGGTGAACGACGTCGGAGAGTCCGAAGAGTGCTGGCTCATAACCAGGGGTTTGCCTTCATCTTACCCGAGTGAGAGGATGGCGCGACGTTTCGACCCGAAGGAGCGCGATCGATGAAGACGAAGTGGCTTGCCCTGCTGCTCGTTGCCGCCTGTATGACGGCGAACGAGGCCAACGCGGCCGATCCGCCGAAGAAGGCGGAGACGAAGGAGAAGAAATCGGAGGCGGCCAAGCCCAAGGAGGATGCCTCCATCCCGCCCGCGCCCCCGCGCACCGAGGGCGGCGGTCCATTCAAGCGGCTCATCCTCCGCGGTGCGATCCTGATCGACGGCACCGGCGCGCCTCCGGTGGGACCGGTCGACATCGTGATCGAGAAGAACCGCATCGCCGACGTCGAAGTGGTGGGGAGCCCCGGTGTCGCCATCGACGCCAAGAAACGGCCGAAGGCCGGGGAGGGGGACAAGGAGATCGACCTGACGGGGATGTACGTCCTCCCCGGCTTCATCGACATGCACGGCCACATCGGCGGCAAGGAGCAGGGCACGCCCGCCGAATACGTCTTCAAGCTCTGGATGGGGCACGGCATCACCACCGTCCGCGATCCCGGCAGCGGCAACGGCCTCGACTGGACCCTGGATCAGAAAGCGAAGAGCGCCAGGAACGAGATCACGGCACCCCGCATCAAGGCCTACGTCTTCTTCGGCCAGGGGCACGAGGCGGCGTTCACCAAGCCCGAGGAGGGGAGGAAATGGGTGGACGAGGTCGCCGCCAAGGGCGCGGACGGCGTCAAGTTCTTCGGCTACCGGCCGGACATCATGCAGGCCGCCATCGACGAGATCAAAAAGAAAGGATTGCGCAGCGCCTGCCATCACGCCCAGTTGGACGTGGGCCGCGTCAACGTCCTCACCTCGGCCCGCTGGGGATTGACCAGCATGGAGCACTGGTATGGCCTGCCCGAGGCCCTGTTCGCGGACCGCACCGTGCAGGATTATCCGGCCGATTACAACTACGCCAACGAAGCCGACCGCTTCGGCCAGGCCGGCCGCTTGTGGAAACAGGCCGCGCCGCCTTATTCGCAGCGCTGGAACGAGGTGATGAACGAGCTCATCGGGCTCGACTTCACGATCGATCCCACCTTCACCATCTACGAAGCGAGCCGCGACCTCGAGCGCGCCCGCCGCGCCGAGTGGCACGACGAATACACCCTCCCCTCGCTGTGGGATTTTTACGCTCCCAACCGCCAGAACCACGGCGCCTACTGGTACTACTGGACCACCGAGAACGAGGTGGACTGGAAGAACAACTACCGCCTGTGGATGACCTTCGTCAACGAATACAAGAACCGCGGCGGCCGGGTGACCGTCGGCTCGGACAGCGGCTTCATCTACAAGCTCTATGGTTTCGATTACATCCGCGAATTCGAGCTGCTGCGTGAAGCGGGCTTCCATCCCTTGGAAGTCATCCGCGCCGCCACCTTGAAAGGCGCCGAAGCCCTGGGGATGGAGAAGGAGATCGGCACCGTGGAGCCCGGCAAGCTCGCGGACCTCGTGGTGGTGGAAGAGAATCCGATCGAAAACCTCGCCGTCCTCTACGGCACGGGCGTCATCAAGGTGACGGAGAAAAACGAGGTCATCCGCACCGGTGGGGTGAAATACACGATCAAGGACGGCATCGTCTACGACGCCCGCAAGCTCCTCGCGGACGTGCGGCGGATCGTGAAAGAAGCCAAGGAGAAGGCGAACCGGCCGGTGCTCTACCAGCCCGGGATGGCGCCGAAGGCGGCGGCAAAGCCGTAGGTGCTCCCAAATTAATGTAGAGACGCCCACGGGGAACCCCGTGGGGCGTCTCCGGGGCGGCGACATCGGTTGCATTCCCAAGACGCTCCGCGGTCGCTCTTCCGCTACCTTTCGCCAGGGATTTACCAATGATAGTCCCTCCGGGACCGCGGAAAGCGTTGTCTCCGATTCGGCCGGTCGGGGCTTTCGGAGGGTTATCCGCGCCGTCGGAGCCCCTCATCACCCCGGCCCTCTTCTCCCAGCCTCCCCCCCTTCCTCCGGGAGAAGAGGGAGAACAGCAGCTTCAACCATCGCCCTCCGTGGGATCGGCCCCAGCCCTTACCTCCTGCACCAACCGCCACACCTCCGCAATCGCCGCATCCCCATCCGGCGCCCGCTTCGGAAGGCGCTCGAAAAGCTCGCGGAAGTGAACGCCGTCGGTCTCCTCCACCCTGAGCGTGACATCTCTGAAGGATGGTGGCGAGGGAGACAGGGTAAAACTGGCAAGCTTGCGTAGGCCATCGCGCAGCAACCCGGAAGAGATTTGGAAACATATGGCATCCGCCGCCAAGTAGTGGGCGATCATCTCCTCGGGCGGTGCCTGGATCCGCTCTAGGTAGTTCGCCAGATTGAAGTGACTGATGGCACAGCTCTCAGGTTCTCTGGTTTGGTACTTAAGCCGTAGAGCCGATTTGCCGAATTTCACCGCTTCTGAAGGATTCCCCTCCTCATTTTCCAGAGACGCCAGAGCAGTGAAGACCTTCCCCAACATTTCGACATCGCGATGTTCCTCGAAGACGCTTCGGCACGCCTCGAGTCCCCGGCGGGCTTCTTGAAATCTTCGCAGTTGGAGCAGAGGAAAATACTGGTCGAACCAAGCGCTCGCCAATTCAATCTCATCAATTCCTCGTTGAGCCTTGATTCGAAGACTCTCTGCTGAGAAACTCAGCGAGGCCTCCCATCTCGAGAGATTCCACGCAGCAAGGTGACCGATGTCCAGAAGCCCTTCTCGGACGCCCCAGGGTTCTGCCATTTCGTCCTTCCCTGGCGCTGGCAGAGCTTCGAGGGCTGGGTGCAGCCGCTCCACCTCAGCGAGAACCTCTTCATACCTGCCTAGGGCGACGAGCACCTCAAGACGCATTACCTCATTCGCGATCTGTGTCCAGGGCCCCAGGCCGGCCTGTCGGATGAGCTCCACTTTGTTCTCAATCACCTCTAGGGCTTCTTCGAAGTGCCCTCTCCCTAGAAGTAGTCTGGCCGACAAAGTGGCCGCGGAAAAGCGGTGCCGGTAGTTCCCCTTTTGTTCGGACATCACCACAACCTGCTTGAGAACGCTCTCGGCTTCGTCGTGGTGACCTGCCGCCTGCAGCACACTGGCCAGAAGGCTCAGGTGTGCCACACCTTCCGGAGTCTCCCGAGTCGCCGCTGCGATTTCACGTAGGTAGGGTAAAGCCTTGGCGAAGATGCCAGGAGAGTAGTCCCTTTGAGTTATCTGTTCCAGGTAGTACGCAGCCTCGTTCCATCGCTTCATCCGCAGTAGGTACGGTGCGCCCCTCTTTCCCGCCTCGACGACCCTCGAGCCGCCTCCCTGCACTTCGGTCTCAAGACCTTGCGGGGCCACAGCCATCCAGAAGTTCCCCAGCTCCCAATCCACAGCTTCGCATACGCTTGGACCGGCTTCCTGGCGGCCGGTTTCGGCGACGGCTGGGTGAATGCGGAACAGCGTTTCGGCAGTTCTCTCAGGGTCGGGCAGGTACGGGGTTTCCAAGAGACCCGCAACGCTTAGGCGGTCCAATGCTTCAGCGAGGTCGTGCTTCAATTCGGAGGAGGTCTCCTGAAGGCGGTTCAGGATACGAGGCCAAGCCACTTTGATGATCCCGGATATCCGGTCCGCCTCCTCCAAGCGGCAGAGAACGTGAAAAACCAGCCGCGTCATATCCGGCAGTTTGGTGGTGATACCCAACGTCCAGGCTTCCAGGGTCTTCACGAAGGCAGCCGGGCCTTGGGTGGTCTCGCCTTGAGTGAAGAAGCGACTTGCTCTATCGCCAGGCTTCTCTTCCTTCGCGAGCTGCTGGTCTAATGCCTCGGGATCGCTGCCTTGCAAGCGCTCGGCGAGCTCCAGGAGCTTGGGATGCCCCTGAGCGGCGGCAAGGATGCGTTGGAGACGTTCCCTGCCGGTAGCCGAGCCGAAGAGAGGCGAAAAGCTTGGCAACTCGCTGGCGAGGAGGACGCTTTCCGCGAGGCTCAAGGCGTGGATCGACTCTCGCAACAAGGCAGGATGATTTTCGAGGTCGGTGGGAACTACCCGCGAGGTGAGCACGATGCGCGAAGCTCCCGTATGGTCGAGCAGAGTTTCGATCAGCTCTCCCCAGCGGGCGTCACGCCAGCAGCCGCTGTCAGTGAGCAGGCTTTCCAGGTTGTCGATCACGATCAAGACGGCAGGTCCGTTCTGGAGCAAGCCTTTGAGACGCGGGAGAGCCTTGGTCCGGAATTCCTGGGGATCGTCGAGCAGGCCCACGAGGGCGAGGCCGGGAAGCTGGCGCTCCAGGTCGAGGGCGAAGTCGGTCAGAGCGCTCGCGATATCCTGCCCAGGATCGGGCGCTTTTGACCAGGCGAAGCCGGGGAAGCGGCCGTTCTCGTGACGCCAGGAAAGCTCCAGGGCGCAGGCGGTCTTGCCGGCTCCAGCCATGCCGTGGAAGAGGATGCCTCGATGCTTACTATTCGGCGCCAGGGCCTGGCTCGCTCGCAGCATAGGGAGGAGACGGTCCACGAAGTGCTTCGGTGGCGGCGGAAAGCCTTGCATGCCGGTCTGCGGGAGCACGAAGGTGGCGTTCGTGCGTGGGACCGAGAAGACGAGGTCCACGGCTCGTGGTCCGAAGAGAACGGGGGTGACGAGCGAGAGCTGCGGTGCCCAGGTGTCTTCGCTGGGATCGAGCACCTCGTCGAGAGCGGCCTGGAGAGCGGCCGGCAGCGGTTGGCCCTTTTCGAGGAGCATCTCGTAGAGTCTGAGGACGGACTCGCGGGCGAAGGTGTCGCCCACGCTGTAGCGCATGGCCAGCACGGCGCAGTCCAGATCCTCGGCCAGGCTCTGCCCCAGGCTGGGAAGGGCCGAGGCTGCTCCTTTGATCCTCACCTCTGGTTCGACATCCAACTCTCGCGTCGGCTCGGTGAGACCGATCTGCCGGCGCGCGTCGGCGAGGCTTGCGGCTCCCGAAAGGCAGGAGGAGAGGGTGAGCAGCTTGAGGCGACGCTTCGCTGGGCGGAGGAGCCTAGTGAGGTCTTCCACATCGATGCGGTCGGCTTCCCCACGCTCATCTTCGAGAATCAGCTCACCTTGGAGGCCGTGACCGGAAAAGTGGATCAGGTCCCAGCCCGCTCCTTCGAGCAGCGCGTCTTTGAGCGTCTCCCGGGTGGCCCCGTATTGGAGCACCCGCAGCTCGACGGTGGCGGACCGCGTCTGCGCCAGGTTCTTGAGGAGCTTCTCCAGGTCCACCCGTTCCCGCCGCAAGTTCAACGGGTTCTGGCCGTGGGGGAGACTGAAGACGGCGAGCACGCGCAGGCGGTCGGTAGTCGGCTTGTTCCCCTTGGGCTCGGCGGCCCCGGAGAGCTGGTAGACGAAGCGCACGCCGGCTTCGGCTAAGGGTTTGCCGTCCAGGTGAGCCAACTCGAAGGGGCGCTGGAGCAGGGCCTGTGCTTCCTTGGGGACGTGGACGCGCACCACGGTCGCGGGGAAATCGAGCCTCTCGCCGATCTTCGCCACGACCGCGCCGAAGACCTCGCGACCCATCCACGCTCCCACCCGTTGCAGGCTCTCGGCAGGGGATGCATCCGGCGGGCGATTCTTCAGATAGCCGGGGAGATCGAAGAACCCGCGCGTTTCGGGAGTCGGGCGATCGAGCTTCACTTCGTGATCGCCTAGGAACGTCCCACGCTCGTCCTGGAGCTCCCAGCGCCAGTGGGTCTCGTCTCGAAAGTCTCGGACGTGCAGTTGCAGGCCGGGGGGCATGGCGATCGTTCTCCGGGATTGGTCTTTCGGGATTATCCCATGACGCCTGCACCTGGCGCTCGCGCGACCCGCGGG
Organism: Thermoanaerobaculia bacterium; assembly: GCA_036275055.1. GTDB lineage: Bacteria > Acidobacteriota > Thermoanaerobaculia > Multivoradales > UBA5704 > DATARR01. The sequence continues at coordinate 21,418 of DASUEN010000273.1, read as the reverse complement.
TCGCGGCGTTCGATCCGCGAGGCGGGAGGCCCGCTCCGGGATTGGCCTCACGGGGACCGAGGCGCGCGTTGCCCGACCCGCGGGTCGCATCACGGGCTCCTGGGGTCGCAGCGCAGGGCCAACGGATTGCAGAACGGGACCCACGGGTCGCGCTGCAGAATCCTCGGGTCGCACCGCAGGACCCATGGGTCGCAACGCCTGACCCACGGATCGCATCACACGACCCATGGTTTGCAACACAGGACCGTCGGGTCGCACGACGCGCCCCGTGGGCCGTGATGCAGGACCCGTGGGTCGAAGCATGCACGAAGGCTCGGCTGTGTTGCACGGAGCGGAGCGAACGGCTGACGAGCGGCTTTTGGTGTTGCAGAGGCGCCGGTGCGGGAGCCGCGCGGGTCGCTCCGTTCCTCAGCTCGGCTCGCCCGTGTCGCAAGGGCGGTGTTTTGGCGTTGCATCGGCCGTGTTGGTCGTGCACCGATCCCAACCGCGACGGCCTTTTCGCGGTTGTCGATGGACGACGCGGTGTGCTCATCGCGAGGAACGAAAAAGAGCGCCGGCCGGCAGGTCGCGGGCCGGCGCTTGGAAGGAGGCCAGGACGCCGTTGGAGGGTGGGGAAGCGTGTCATCCCACGGGCCCTGTCTACATCGAGGATTTCGCCGGCGGGAGGCGGTTTCTGACAAGGTGAACGTTGCCTGGAGCGGACCGCGAACACCCTTCAGCAAGGCCAATCACGGCCACACAGCTGACCACGGAGACGAGCAATGAGAGCGCAGCGTTGTTCCTTCACTTGGACACTTTACCGAGGCAGAGCTGCCGGATCGGATCGATCGAGACGGCTGGGAGGTCGAGCTTCGTCACCGGGCTGTCTTTAGGCGCCAACTGGAGAGCTGTCTTCGTGATACCGATTTGCGCCGCGCCCAGGTAGACCGGACGCTCACAGTGCTTGAACGCCGCTCCTGCGCTCAACAGAAAGTCGGTGCGTACGACGGCCGGCCGCTGAAGGGCTCCATCGTTTTGCCACATCACGAACACAGCGCCTACCGGGGCGAATTGGGTAGACCAAGCCACGTCTATGATACCCGAGGATGCAGGGTCGGAGCCGTCGCCGTACAGCATTCCCTCGAAGAGATCGTCGTCGGGGATCGCATTGAAGAGAAAGGCCTCGTCTCCTCCGGCTTGAAGATTCTGCACCAGGCCTCCGATCGCGATATGGTCCGGCGCACCGGCGATCGTGCTCGCCACTGCCGGACGCCCGTCCTGGGGGAATACCGCCCAGGCCGAGCTGAGAGTGCCGGTGAGCTCGTCGAGCTTCGCCGTCAGGATAGCGGGAGGATGCGGAGAGCATTGTGCGGGGTTCCCGCAGAGATTTGTCACGTTGCCGGCGACATAGAGGGTGGATCCGGAGCGGGTGAGGTCGACCAGCCCCTGCCAACTGCCGGAATAGACGTTGGGGACTTCGTACGAGAAGGCCCAGCCGGGTTTGCCTGTGTCGTCCACGTTGAACGCGAACATCCGGGGTTTGATGGAAAACCAAAGGAACTTGAACATCTCCTGCCCGACGCCGATCGCGCCGCCATCGCTGGTGAGCAAGATGGACCGGAGGTCGCAGACCTTGGGACAATCGAAGACCTTGGCCCATTTGAGACTGCCTGTGGGATCGAAGCGTGCCATCCAGGGTTTCGTCTGGCCAGAGTTGGGCCACACCACGCCGCCGGCCCAGAAGTCTCCTTGCGGACTGATCTCCAGCGCTCGCGCCTCGGCGGGCACGCCGAAATTGATCTGGCGGGCCCACTGGACGTCGCCGTTGAATTTGACGGCGACGAGGACAGGATCGTGCGGCTGCCCCCCTCGGGACTGTCCAGTCCAGGCGAAGAGATCTCCGTGCTGGCGGACCATGACGGCGTCCAAGGGGAGCGTTGGCACGCCGTAGCGCCGTGCCCACTCGAGGTCGCCGTTGGCCTTCAGCCGCACCAGAGAGGCGCCATCCTTGAAGTTTTCCGTCGCGAGATACTTGCCGTCGGAGGTCTGGATCACCGACGTCAACTGGTTGGGCGAGTCGCCCAGAAAATATAGATAGTTGAAGGTCTGCGCCTGGGCGGAGCCGGTGAGGAGCAGGGCTGCCAGCCACGGACCTCCCACTCGTCGAAGCTTCGGAGACATCTCATTTCTCCTTTCGCATGTACGTTCGTGGAGGTCTTCGCCGTCCGTCACGATCTTCTGACGAGGCCGTGTCTCCGGCTCGGCAAGCGAAGCAGAAAAAAAGAGCGCCGGCTGGCAGTTCGCGGGCCGGCGCTTTTAGAGGGGAGGTCCGGACGCCGAATGGGGGAGGGAGAGCGTGTCCATCCCCCGGGTCGTGTCCTACGTCAAGGATTTCGCCGGCGGGGGCCGGTTTCTGACAAGACGAGGGCTGGCGGCGCACCGCGAACCGACGAAAAACGCCGGCCGGTGAGCGTTCACCGGCCGGCGCAGAAGGAAGGTGTAGTCAGGGGGGTTTAGGGGTCGAGGTAGACCGGGCTCTGCACGGACCTATGGGACGTGCCATTGCCGTCCGTGACCAACAGAGAGAAGTCCATGCTCGCCGTGCAGCCATCGAGCGTGGCCCGGGTTCCGACGGTGCCGAAGCGGATCCTCTTGACAGTCGATGACGGCGCGCTGAGCAGTGTCGAGAACTCGGGCGTCAGGTCCAGCCTCTCCTTGGAGGGTGAGCCTGGGCTGCATTCGATGACGAGAACAGCGCTCTCGATCGTGTTCTGGCTTGCCAGCGCCAGCCAATCGGGATCGATCGCTGCGGCCAGGCTGTAGGTCTTCGGTTCGTTCTGCCCGTCTCCTAGTGAGTCGCCGGTCGAGCCGTCGGGTGGGGGCGGCAGTACGTGATCGGGCACGATGCTACAGGTCGGGCATGGAGTTTCCGGCGGCTGGGTCTGAACCAGGCTGGGAGAGCCCATGTCCGGCAGGGTCTCCATCGGGCATCCGTTCGTGACGGACGCCCCGAAACCCACGTAGGTGTCGGTCTTTGGGTCGCAGTTGGGATTGGAATTGGGATTGACCGAGCTGAACGTGGCCAGCGAAGAGATATGGGGTTGGATCCACGAAAGGTCGGCCGGCAGGTGGTCCTGGAGTTGGCAGGTGGTGGTGACGTTCGGGCACTGTCCTAAGTTCGGCCCGCAGATGTCGAAAACGGTCTGGCAGAGCGACAGCCGCGTCAGGTTGGGTGGCTGGCTCAGTGAGGCGTCATAGAAGGTGGCGGCGGTATCGGGAAGAGTCTCCGCCGTACCAGTCAGTTTCGCCATGACGTCGGCAGGGGTCGAGCTGAGCTGCAGGTGCCAGGCGACGGCGGCGATGGAGGAGGCGACGACGGCGGAAACCGAGCTCCCGGTATAGACCCTGGTGGGGTCGCCGTTGGACGGGTCATTGGACGTATCGACTACGGCGTGATCGGCGTAGGCGACGCGCTGTGGCATTCCAGAGGGGCGGGCGTTGGATAGCGGCAGGCCCTGCCAGTCGACTCCCCCTACGGCATAAGCGACCTTCCCGCCGATCGAGGACGGGGGGTGCAGCTCCCAGGCCGCCGGCAACAAGGGCCAGTGGGAATCCTCTCCTCCCGACCGGTTGCCGGCGGCGGTGATCACCAGGGCACCGGCATCGCGGGCAGCCGCCAGGGCGTCGTAGACCGCCATGGTTGCGGAATCGAGATTTTGGTACTCGCCGTCCCAACCGACGGAGAGGTTCAGGATGAGCTTCGGTTTGGGGTCGAGGTGAGACCAGAGGTCGAGCTCAGCCAGAATCGCCACTGCAAGATCGCCGACCCGCCCCTGGTGGCCACCGGCGTCGCTTCCGGAATCGTCCGGTGAATTCGGATCCGAATCGTAACCTTCGTAGCGCAGCGCGAGCCGGGTTGCGATGTGCACGGGACAGCTCGTGTCGTGGTGGCAGACGATCGCATCGGCCAGGTGCGCCATTCCATAGCCATGCCAAGAGACCGGAGCGGGTGACTTGGCTGGCAGCCCCTCGCCGGTCCGTTGGGTATCGACGATGACGAGCCGCACCGTCGGATTTTGTCTAGGAGGGAGTTGGACGCTTCCTACCTGATGGAGGAAACGGTCGGCGAGCGAAGGCCAGATCTGCTCCCCCAGGGAGTCCAGATCGGTTGGGGCACTGGGAGTTACGCCCAGCTTGTCAGGCTCGGCTTTCGAGAGACGGCCCGGCTTTCGAAAGGGGAGGCCCTGACCTTGGGACGTATAAACACAGAACCGGTCCAAGCCATGTTTGTGGAACAGGGCGGTGATCCTCTCCTGTCCCTTGAGGTTGGCCAGGGCCAGCGCCGGGGAAGGGCCGTACTCGTCGTTCCTGAGGCCGTCCCTGGCGTGGGCGGTTGCAAGCTCGAGCAGGGTTTGTGCTCCCCAGCCGGGCACCGTGGGGCAGGTAGAACCATCCTTGAGCAAACCGATCCAGCGGCCCGGAGTGTCGACGGTTCTGGGCTGCCGTTTCGTTGGTTTTTCGACTCTTGGCGCATAGGAGACGCAGGCCGTGGTGCCCACGATCGTCCAACCCATCGCCAAGCCCAAAAGAACGCAAAGGATTCTGGATCGCATGGTTTTTTCCTCCTTGGTTCCGCAGGCAACGGGGGCCGCTCTTTTTGGATATGGTCTCGATGGCCCTCGTGTCTCGGCTTTCTCCTGTTCAGGCTTTCGTAGCCGGACGCCCGTTTCTGACGGCGATGGGGAGAACGCTGAGCCAACCTCGAAGGAGGACGTTGCACTGAGGAAGCGTGGAGGTGCGCAGAGCGCCGGCCGGTGAGCGTTCACCGGCCGGCCGCAGGCGGAAGGAAGGGCCGGGCAGGAGCTAGGGATCGAGGTAGACCGCGCTCTGCACGGATTTTTCGACGTGGTCGACGGTCAGCTTGTAGTCGAGGCTGGCCGTGCAACCGGCGAGCGATTTCCGCAGGCCGACCGTGCCGAAGCTGAACCGAGCAGATGTGGAAGTAGGATTTTGCAGGAGGTCTTTGAGCTCCTTGGTGAGGTCGACCCGTTCGCTGTCAGGAGAATTGGGGCCGCAATCGACGACGAGGACGGCACTCGTGATATCCGCAGTATTTTGCTTGGCTGCAGTCAGCCATTCCGGATCGATGGCCACGGCAATACCATAGGACTTGGGTCCGTCTCCTTCGTCGCCTGGTAGGTCGCCGGGCGAGAGCGTGAGGGCTGAAACCTTGCGGCTCAGCGGGTCAGGAGCGATGGAGCAGGTCGGGCATGGAGTTTCCGGCGGCTGGGTCCCGGTCAAGCTGGGAGCGTTCATGTCCGGCAGCGTCTCCATCGGGCAGCTATCCGTGTCGGCGCCCAAGAACCCGCCATTCATGAAGACCTTGGTTTTGGGGTCACAGGCAGGAGGGGGAACCATCCGTGTGACCTTGAGATCGACGGAGTGCCTTGGCGTAACGAAAGCGAGGTCGGCCGCCGGCTGTTCGCCAAACCGGCAGTCGATGGATTCCAAGCCAGGGCATCGCCTTTCATCCGGCCCGCAGAGCCTGAAGACGGTCTGGCAGAGCGACAACCGCCGCAGATGGGGTGGTCCGATCAGCCATGAGAGTTTTTTCCAGGCATAGAAAGTTGCCGGGCTGGGAAGGGTTTCCGCCGAATGAGCCATCCGCTTCATGACCTGAGAGGGCTTCAAGTCCGGCCGCAGGTGCCAGACCACGGCGGCGATGGAAGAGGCGACGACGGCGGAAACAGAGGTCCCTGTGAACATCTTGGTGGGCTCGGTGGTTCCGTTCCGTCGCGTGGCATTGGTCCTGGCCACTGCGTGGTCGCCATAGGCGACGCGCCAAGGCAACCCATAGGGGCGGGTATTGGGCAGCGGCAGTCCTTGCCAGTCGATTCCCCCGACGGCATAAGCGACCTTCTTGTCGAAAGGGCAAGGCAGCCAGGTAGGGGGGTGCGACTCCCAGGCGGCCGGCAAGAGGGGCCATTGGGAATTCTCTCCTCCTGACCGGTTGCCCGAGGAAGCGATCACCAGGACGCCGAGGTGGGCGGCAAGGCGCAGGGCGTTGTAGACCGCCTGGGACGAGACTTCGAGCTCCGCCTCCTTTTTCTTGTCGAGGTCGATGTATTCGCCGTCCCAGCCGATGGAAAGGTTCAGGATGAGCTTCGAGCCGGGATCGGTATTCTGCCAGTGCTCGATTTCGGCCAGGATCGCCACCGCGAGATCGCCGATCCGCCCCTGGTGGCCACCGGATGATGCACTGCCGAGATCGTCCGGTGAATCCAGATTCGCATCGTATTGATCGTAGCGCAGCGCGAGCCGGGTCGCGATGTGAATGGGACAGTCCTGAGGCGCGGTGTCATGGCCGCAGACGATCTCGTTGCCCAGGTGCGCCATCCCATAGCCGTGCCAGGAGGCCGGGGCAGGGAACCTGGAGGGCGGTCCCTCGCCGGTGGGGTGCGTATCGACGAAGACGAGGCGCACGCTCTGCTTTTGCGTACGGCCGAGCCGCACTCTCCCGACCTGATCGAGGAAGTGATCGGCAAGCGGCTCCCAGATCTGATCCCCGAGGGGGCCCAGATCGGTTGGGGCCATGGCGGTCAGAGCCATCCGGTCAGGATCGCCGGCCGGCGCCGGAAAGTCCTCCATGTGACCTTCGGAGGTGTAGAAACAGAGCCGGTCCAAGCCATACTTGGTGTACAGGGCGGCTGTTTTCGCCTGCCCCTTGGTGTTTTCCTTGATGTCTTCCGGAATTGGTTCCGGGGGGGCGGCGTACCCATAGCGATCGGGATAGAGTGGCCGGATGCCGTCTTCGGCATGAGCGACTGCAAGATCACGCAGGGTTTGTGCTCTCCAGCCGGGTACCGAGGTGCAGAGAGAACCCTTCTTGAGGAATCCAATCCGGCGCTTTGGAGTGTAGACGACTCCAGGCCTGCCGGATGGCTTTTTGACTTCTGGCGCAAGGGAGGCGCCGCCGGCGGGAGCGCTCGCGACCGTCCATCCCATCGCCAGCCCCAAAAGAACGCAGAAGAACCTCAATCGCATGGTGATTTCCTCCTGAATGCCGCGGGCCTCGGAGTCGCTTCGGACCGCCATGGTCCCGGAGGATCTGTCGTGGTGCGGCTTCTAGCTTAGGCTTTCGCGGCGGGCTGTTCGTTTCTGACGAACGGCAACTTCGGGCTACCCACTCAGGGAACCAGCAGGCGGAAGCTCGCCCAGGCGGCCTTGGGGGAGGGATCTTTCTTGCGGCAGGCCAGTTGCGCCCGCTGCAACTGGTGCGGGAGATCCTCCCCAGGCTGCCAGTGGCGGTACATCTCGGTCATCAGCTCGTTGGCGGAAGCGTCAGGGACCAACTGTCTCGCGGCGACGACTTCCTTGGCGCCGGCCAGCAGGAAGGCGTTGGCCAGGCCCACTCCCTCTCCCGGCGCTTCCGCCGAGGTACGGCCGGCGTCGCAGGCGGAGAGGACGATCGCATCGGGCACGCGGGAGAGCGCCAGGACGTCGCTCAGCTTCAGGCTGGATTCGTTTGCCAGAGGCAGCTCACTGCTCCAGCCGGCGAAGCCGCCGAAGCTGCCATGGCCGGCGTAATGGAAGAAGCTCGCCCGGGTGAGGGCATCGCGAACTTCACCAGCCTGGGCGGCGCTGCCGTTGAGGAGCTTCGGTTCCCAGGAGCCCGGCCAGCTCTTGATGGCTGCGACCACCGTGTTCCCCTCGGCCTCGGCCGTCCGCAGGTCTCTCGTGGGGTTGGCGACCACGAGGGCTAAAGGCTGGCCGCTCCGGGGTGTGGAGGTGGAGCGCCTCGGCAGGTCGAGGCTGTAGGCCACCTGATGGGTCGCGAGCAGCGGCTGGCCGCCGGCGAAAGGCAAGGCGTGGAAGTCCACCGTTCGCAAGGGACCGTAAGGCAGGACCCGCACGCCTTTTGCGCTCGCGATGGCCGCTTGGAAAGCCGGGGACGGCGCCAGCAGAAGGTGCGCGAGCTGCTCCGGAGGAGCCGCAGGGACGTTCTCGGGAAGCTCGTCGAGCGTGGCGGCCTCGATTCCCTGCTCCGTGGCCGCGAAGGCCGCCCACTGTTTGCCCGGCAAGGGGTGGTAGGTCAGGATCACCTCGCCACGGGCCGGAGGAGCGAGTGTTCCCTCGCCTTTGCCCAACTCGCCCAGTGCGCTGTCGAGCTCCTCCTGAGCGGCCTTGAGCTTCCGAGCCTCATCCTCCGAAGCATGCTCTTTCTCGCTGTCGGCCAACTTCCAGCGCTTCGCGGCGTTGTCTTCGACGGCGTCACGGATGGCGCGGTATCTCGACAGAGAGTCGATCCAAGCCCTCTGTTTCGTTTCATCCAACTGGCTCAAGCGGTCGCGGACCGCGAGTTGGCGCAGCAACCGTGAGCGAGACTTGCGGGCCAGGTCGAAGGCTCTTTGCTGCTGGCCCCCGTCGAGTAGCAGCTTGAGATAAAGGCGGGTCACCGCCTCCTGATAGGCGAAGAAGGTGTCGCGTCCCTGATCAACCGGAATGTGCTGGCTCTGTTCCTCGATCTGGCGGTCCGCCTCGGCTAGGGCGCCGATGGCTGCCGGCCGCTGGTCGAGGGCGAGGTGGGCGTTGGCTCGGCCGAGCAGAGCCTGGAGGAGGCCCGCGGGCGACGCGGCGCGTTCCGATCTCTTTTCGAGCTTCTCGTAGAGGCCGAGAGCGAGCTCCGGATGGCCTTCGTGAAGCGCCGCTCGCGCCGCGAGGTCGTCCTGCCAAAGAAGCTCGAGCAACGTCGAATGCTCAGCCAGGGGCTGGGCGAGAGCGAACTCCCGGCGCGCTTCGGGCCATTGGCCCTGCTGCTGGTAGGCCAGCGCCAGGTTGAGGTGAGCGTTGAGCTTCTGGTGTGAGCAATCGTTCTTCTCGAACTCGGCCAGGGCTTTCTGGAGGGCCGGAGCCGGGTTTTCGGCAGTATTGCCTGCCTCGTGCTCCATGAGCTGGAACCAGCCCACATTGGTCCAAAGGATCCCTACGTCGCAACTGGCCTCGAGGTCAGGGTCGGCCAGCAGCTTGACGTACATCTTGGACGCCTCTTGCAAGCGGCCGAGCTCCTGATACACGAGGGCCAGCATCTGACCGGCGCCCCTTGCGAACTTGAGCAGTCCAACCCTCTGTGCGAGATCGGCGGTTTCCTGGAGCCGCTTCAGGGCTGTAGCGTAGTTACCACTCTTCTCCGCCAGCACGCCAATGTTATAGGTCAGATTGCACTTGTCGTAGGCCGCCGCTTTGGGAGGAGGCTGGAGCGCTTGGAGAATCCGTCCCGCGTCGCCGAAGCGCCCCTGAGCGATGTAGAGAGCTGCGAGCCGGGGTTCTTTCGTGGCCACGCCGCTCCAGCGGTTCTCGCTGCGATCCGCGGCGATTCCTTCCTTGAGGTACAGCTCCTCCTGCTCGCTATTGCCTTCGACGTGGGCCAGATTGGCGAGCGGCAGCCAGGTGAAGCTCCGCTCCTGGTGCGGAGCCGATTTCTGGATTTGTTCCAGCCGTCTCCGTGCCTCAGGTCTCTTGCCCGGGCTTTTTATCAGGTCATTGACCTCTTTCCACCAGGAAGGCTGCTCGGGCTCAGCCAGCCGCAGGAACCAGCTCGTGCCGCGGTCGCCGTCCGGAGAGAGGACCTCGACCGTCAATCGGTCAGCCGGCTTGGGAATGGAGAGCAGGTAGCGTCTGCCGTCGCTCACCTTCTCTTCTTTCGTTGGCTTGAGAGGCAGCCCACCGGCGTGGAGCTCCACTTTTCGATCCGGGGGAGTGGTTCTTACCCAGAGGGTGAGCTGACGGTCGGCAGCGAGGGAGCACTGGTCCGGCGGATAAAAGGCAAAACACCCTGAGTACTCGATTTCCAGGGTGGCAGGCTGCTGCTGCTTGCCGCAAGCCGCGAACAACCCCGCGAGCGCCCCCAGGAAGAGAGAGGCGCGAAGGAGGAAGCCGAGGCGTGAGCGCAGGGTCACGGGTTGGGCTGGCCCTCGGCGTGAAAGGCGACGCAGGAAATCTGCGATGGCGCGGGAGGCGGAGTCTCCTCTTTCTGGACGGCGTCGCAGAGGGTCTGCCAGGAGTCGTCCTGGGGACGGTTCGCCCGCAGCCGCTGCTGGACCTCCCTGGCTTCGGGAAGGCTTTTGCGGGCGACGACGGTCCAGAAGATCCAATCCCCCGTCTTGACCTTGATGTCTTCGCCCATCTTGGCTTCGAGGCGGACGCTGCCGGTCTCTGCGGATTCGAACTTGTTTTCCAGTCCCAAAGATTGCAAAGGCTCCCGGCCGGCGCTCGTGCTGAGGAAAGCTCTCGCCTTCAATTTTCCCGGGTGCGTGAGGGGTTGCTTCGGGCTGACACCCAGGATGAAGGACGAGCCCGGAGGATAGGTCCGCTGCTGTGCGGTCTCGCCCCCTCGGCTCGCAACGGATCCTCCGCTCAGCTCGGCCACGACACCGCTGCTGATCGGCTCCGTCGCCGGAGTCCGCACCACGAAGAACAACCCCGCCGCCACCGCCGCCGCGAAGCCCACCCAGACCTCGGCTCTACGCATCACGCGCCGGAAAGGGAGGACGCGGGGACGCGGCTCCTGCGGCTCGGGGCTCGGGGCTTCGGCGGCCCGCTCCGCGTTGATGGCGCTCACCACCCGCGCCTGGAAATCGGCGCCGAGGGGGCGGAAGGCCTCGTAGGCTGCGCGGTCCTCCGGGGAGGACTCGGCGAGCGCCTCGAGCTCGGCCTCCTCTTCCGCGGTCAGGGTGCCGGCCGCCAGGTGGTCCCAGCGGTCGCCGAAGCGGGCCTCCCCGGCCTTGGCCTCGCTTCGTGCTACGTCTCCCAGCTCGCGTAAGAGTCGATCGCTCATCATTCATAGCCCTCCTGCTATGTTTTTCGCGCCGCGACCGGGTTTTCTGACATCTCGGTGAGGAGCTTCTGGGCCAAACGCCGTAGACGGCTGCGCCAGGCGTAGATGGCGTCGTCGGAGAGCCCGCTCGCCGCCCTCGCCTCGGGCAGCGAAAGCTCCTGCACGAACAGGAGGTCAAAAAGCCGCCAGCCCAGCGGGCTCACCGTCTCCCGCAGGCGGTCGAGCAGGAGGGAGAGATGCTCGCGGCTGGCCGTGACCTCCTCGGGATCGCTGTCCGGAGACTCGGCGTCGAGCTCCTCCTCGGCGAGGGAGGGAGCCTCTTTCCAGGGATTCCGCCGGCCGCTGCGCAGGAACGATATCACTTGGCGCTCCGCCACGAGGCCGACGAAGTTTTCGAGCGAGAGCCCCCGCTCGGCCTGCCAGGAGCGCAGGACGCGGGCGTCGCGGCTGAAGAGGGCGAGGAAGACCTCCTGCGCCTGGTCCTCCACTTCCTGCCGCACGTCGCGCCCGCCGGCCAGGAACGAGCGGCGGGCCAGGAGCGTCCTTGCCACACGGGCCTGGACCACCGGGGTGAGGACGGCGACGAGCCGGCTCAGCGCAGTCTGATCGCCGGTCAGCGCTTGCCGCGCCAGAGCCGCAGTGTCTTCGGTTCTCATGTCTCGCAGCGGGCGGAGGTCTTCGGTTTCGTGGAGTATAGAGCAAAATTGAGCCCCATCTCATGTTACGAAAGAGGGGAGTGCTGCGCCCAACTCCTTGAGCCGGCTCACCCCTTTCCCGCCGGACGGAATCTATCCCCAGGAGAGGGGCCTTGAAAAAGAGCCAGGAGGCAAGTATGCCCGAGCCGCAGAGCGCTCCCGCGGCGGTGCCGCTCTACCAGGTGCTGTTCGCGGAGTACGAGAGCCAGAAGATCGAGCCGCCGCTGCCCAAGGGGTACGTGGAGGAGCTGCGGGCGCGATACGAGGAGGACCTCGCGACCATCGGCGATCCGGAGAAGCGGGCGGCGTGCGCGGCGTGGATCGATTCGGAGCTGGTCAAGGAGTTCTATCGCTGGGTCCACAAGCACGGCGTCGCCCGCTCGGCGCTCTGTCTTTCGGGAGGCGGCATTCGCAGCGCCACCTTCGGGCTCGGAGTGGTGCAGGGGCTCGCGGGCCGGAAGCTGCTGGGGGCGTTCGACTTCCTCTCCACGGTGTCGGGCGGCGGATATCTCGGGAGCTGGCTTTCGGCGTGGATTCACCGCGCCGGGCTCGAACGGGTGGAGGAGGAACTGCGCCGCCGCCCCGAGCAACCCCTGAGCCCGGAGCCGGAGCCCGTGCGCCACCTGCGCAGCTACAGCCGCTACATGAGCCCCAAGGCCGGGCTCCTCTCGGCGGACACCTGGACGCTGGTGGGGATCTTCCTGCGCAACCTCCTCCTCAACTGGCTGGTGCTGCTGCCGATGATGGCCGCCATCCTGATGTTCCCCCGCATCAGCACGGCGATCGTGCTGGAGGTGAACCGCCTGCCGCACCCCCTTCAGGACCAAGTGGGCGCGTGGGTGTTGCGCATCGCCGTGATGCTGGGCTGGCTGGTGATCGCCTACGTCGTCGCCAACCGCCCCAGCCTGACGGACGGCGAGCGGCCGCGCAGCCTCTTCCCGCGAAAATACCGGAGCCAGGGGTGGTTCCTCGTCCTCTGCCTGCTGCCGCTGTGGATCCTCGCCGTCGCGATCACGGCGTACTGGGCGTGGACCAATCTGATTTTCACCGTCTTCGGCTACGAGATCCCGGTGTGGCTGGCGTTCGTGCTGTTCGGCGCGGTATTGGGTTTCGGCGGTTTCATCGTGTCGCGGATCTGGGTGCACGAAGCGGCGCCGGCCGAAGGGTTGCTGATCACGGCCACGGGCGCCCTCGGCGGCCTCTTCTGCTGGATCACGGCGATGCATCTTTATCCCGACCTCACGGTGATGCCGGCGACGGAGATGTACATCAGCGTCGGCGCGCCGCTGCTGCTCACCATGTTCCTGCTGGCGGCGACGATCTTCATCGGTATCTCGAGCTACTTCACCAGCGACGCGGACCGCGAGTGGTGGGCGCGCTTCGGCTCGTGGGCGCTCATCCTCATTACGGTGCGGAGCCTGCTGAGCCTGCTGGTGCTCTTCGGGCCCATGGTGCTGGTGGGAAGCTGGGCCGCCTGGTGGTCGTCGCTGGGCAGCGTCTCCGGAGTTGCCACCCTGCTTTTGGGCGGCAGTGCCAAGACGGGCGCCGGCAAGAAAGACAAGGAGAAGGAGAGCCTGGGGTCGATCGCATCGCGGCTGGGGCTTTCCCTCGCGGCGCCGCTGTTCGCGGTATTCATCATCGTGCTACTTTCGATGGCGACGAGCCTGATCATGCGGCAGTGGCCGGAGGGATACTGTCTCCTCGATCCCAAGGTCCATTCTGCGTATTGGTGCCTTGGCAAGCCGCTGGGAAGCTCTCTCAAAGACCTTCTCAGCACGATCCACTATTCCCCTTCGTGGCTGGTGCTGTTGACGGCGGCCGGCCTCCTCGCGGTGAGCATGGTGATGGGATATTGCGTCAACATCAACCGTTTCTCGCTGCACGCGGCGTATCGCGACCGGTTGATCCGCGCCTATCTCGGGGCCTCGCGTCCCCGGGCGGAGAGGCAGCCGAATCCGTTCACCGGTTTCGACGAGCAGGACAACCTACAGATGACGGAGCTGCGGGGAAACCGCCCCTTCCCCGTGCTCAACCTCACTCTCAACCTGGTCGCCGGCAAGGACCTTGCCTGGCAGGACCGCAAGGCCGCGCCGTTCACGGTGACGCCGCTCCACTCCGGCACCTGGTGCCTCGGCTACCGGGACTCTGCCACCTATGCCTTCAGCCGGCGCCGGCGGCGGGCGATCACGCTCGGCACGGCCGCGGCTATTTCGGGAGCCGCGGCAAGCCCCAACATGGGCTATCACTCCTCGCCGTTCGTCACGTTCCTCCTCGCTCTTTTCAACATCCGGCTGGGGTGGTGGCTCGGCAATCCGGGACCGAACGGCGATGCGACGTTCGACACTCCCGGCCCGGATTTCGCCCCCGGGCCGCTGATCGCCGAAGCCTTCGGCAGGACCGAGGAGCGCAGCCCCTACGTCTATCTTTCGGACGGCGGGCATTTCGAGAACCTCGGGCTTTACGAGATGGTGCTGCGCCGCTGTCGCTACATCGTGGCGAGCGACGCGGGGGAGGACGGGGATTTTTCGTTCCAGGACTTGGGCAATGCGATCGCCAAGATCCGCATCGACCTCGGCGTACCGATCCGTTTCGAGAAGATCCCCATGCGTCCGCGCCCCGAGGGCAAGGCTTTGGAGGATGCCTTCCCTACGCCGCCGCCGTACTTCGCCGTCGCCCGCATCGGCTACTCCTGCGTGGACTACCTCAAGACGCCGGGCGACCTGGGTCCCGAGGTGGACGGCGTGCTGATCTATCTCAAAGCCTCGCTCAACGGCACCGAGCCCATGGACGTCCTTCACTACGCCAAGGCGCATCCGACGTTCCCACACGAATCGACGGCGAACCAGCTTTACAATGAGTCGCAGTTCGAGAGCTACCGCGAGCTGGGAGCAAATGCGATCAAGAGCCTGCCGGCGAAGCCCACGCTGGCGGAGGTCTTCGCGGCGCTGGAGGTGCCGGGGGCGTTTTGAGGACCCTCACCGCCACGATCGCCAGCGCCCACCCCGTGATCACGTCCAAAACGTGATGCTGGTGGATCAGCATCGTGGAGGCGGCAATCAGGAACGCCCACGTCCAGAGGAACGCCTTGACCGCTCCCGGTGCGCGGGGCGCGAAAACCGCTACGCAGACGACGGCGAGGGCGACGTGGAGGGAGGGGAGGAGGTTGTAGGTGAGGTTCAGGGCGTCGGCGAAATGATAGAGACCGGCCCATACGCCCAGGGCGGATTCCGGCGGCGGGGGGAAGGCCAGTTGCGCGGGAAAGAGGAGGAACCCCACTCCGCTGCCAGCGATGACGAAGGCCAGAGTGAGGACAAGAGCGCGGAATTCGCGGCGGGTGCGCAGGACGAAGGGCGCCAGCAGGAAGAGGCCGTACAGCGACATGTAGAAGAGCGTCATTCCGGGAACGAAAGGGATTCGTAGCTCGGCGGCGAAGGAGGCGGGCACGCGCAGGCTGCGGCGGGCGGTGAGCGCGTCCGCGCCGCCGTAGACGAGAGCGAACCAGGCGGAGTTGAGGATGGAAAGCGCCGCGGCGTAGCGCAGGTGCGCCCAGCCCGGCCAGGCGAGGAAGGGAATGGAAGGTTTCGGCGCGGCCCCGGCCGGCGTCACTTCAGGGTCTCGTCCAAATATCGCAGGATCGCCCCGACCAACTCGCG
Organism: Thermoanaerobaculia bacterium; assembly: GCA_036275055.1. Classification (GTDB taxonomy): domain Bacteria; phylum Acidobacteriota; class Thermoanaerobaculia; order Multivoradales; family UBA5704; genus DATARR01. The sequence continues at coordinate 6,257 of DASUEN010000273.1, read as the reverse complement.
CACGCCGCTCTTGGGCTGCAGGTAGTGATCGGCGCCCCACAGAGGATAGACGAATCCCGGCAACGCGCAGACGTCCGCCAACACGAGGCCGCCGTCGTTCGGCCCAAGCGGCGTAAGCCGGCGGTGGCAGCGCCGCGCGATGCCGCGGGACAGGTGCTCGCGCAGGGGGAAGCCCACGATGCTGATCATCTGCACGTGCGCCGGCAGGCGGAGGGGAAAATCGAGCGTCTGGCCGGGGCCGTAGAGCATTTCGGGAAGGAAGGCGAGGCTCTGGCCGCGCAGCCGCTGATAGAGGCGATTGAGCACGGCACCCGGATTCCAGGAGAGGAGCCACTCGGCCATCGGCGTGCCGTCGAGGATGCCGCAGAGGTTGATCCAGGCCACGACGTTCTCGAACGCCCGCGCCGCGCCGGCTTCGCGGAGCGCTACCTTGACGTCCGCGCCGCCTTTGCTCAGCGAGGCGAGGATCAGGGGGCGCGCCGGCTGCTTGCAAAGCCAGTCGCGGAGGATCTCCGCGTTCCGTTGGAGGGAGCCGGTGCTCGCCAGGGGAACGAGGTCCGTGGGGAGGCCGAGCCGCTCGGCCTCGGCGCGCAGCACGCGGCCGTCCGCGCCGGAGCGCGGGTTCTCGCGATAGAACGCGCCGGGAACGATCACCAGGACCGCCTGCGAGCTCCAGGCGGCCGGTGCCGGCTGCTTGCCGGTTTCCTCGATGCGGCGAATGAACGGGCCGTGAACCGGCGACTCACGAACGCTGCGATAGAGCAGGGACGTGGCGGCGTCGATCCCTTCGCGCGCCGTGACCTCCCGCAGCTCCGCGGCGCCGGGGAGTGGAAGCTGCGCGGCGCTACTTGATGACCTTGCCGGCATAGCGGTTCTCCACCCGTTCGGTTGAAAACCGGGGACCCCGCCATTCGCGCAGGTAGGCCCCGAGCAAGCTGCCGCGCTCGTCTCTTTCCGCGGCGCGAGCGGAGAGGACCGGCAAGTAGAGCCAGGGCACCGTGGGGCTCATGTGGTGGTTCAAGTGCCAGTTGTGATTGAGCCACACGAGGTCGAGGAGGCCGAACGTCTTCAGGTTCAGCGCGCCCTTCTGCACGTCGCGCTCGGTGCCGTAATGGTGGGCGTACTGCATCGCCGACCAGAGGAAGCCGAAGCCGAACATCACGGCGAAGTAGTGGGAGAGCGGGATCCGCCAAAAATAGATCATGCCGGCGTGGAGGAGGATCACCGCCAGCGCCTCGGCCTGAATGAGCCGCTGGTAGCGCGGATTGAGCGACTCCAGGAACGCCTCCGTGGGGCGGTTGAAGCGCGTGTAGCGCGGTGTGATGATGGTGGGCCGGACGAGGACGACGAAATTGGTGAGGAAGATGAGCACCCAGAACATTCCGGTCAGCGTGCCGTAGAGCTGGACGTATTTCCAGAACCGGTTCTCGTCCTCGAAATAGAGGTCGAACGCCTCGTCGTCCGAGCGGTTGCGGATGTGATGGCCGATGTGCCCCTGGCGGATGAGGTGAAACGGCGCGGGAAAGAACAGCGCGAGCACGGCACCCACCGTCTGGTTCACTTTCGGATTGAGATGGAGCAGGTTGTGCTCGGCCTCGTGCAACATCGCATAGCCCGAGTTCATGACGATACCGTAGGCGAGCGACAGCAGCGCGATCCATCCCCAACCGTGAACCTGGCCCGCTGCCCACAGGATGAAGCCGAGGACGGCGAGCTGCACGGCGGCGATCGCCAGGTTGAGCCGCGCGGGAATGGGAAAGCTGGAACGATTCAAAGCACGGCCTCCAGCCGCGGGTGATAGCCGCAGAGGCTCAAGGAGCGCAGCTCCGGCGAGGCGTCGAAGCGGGCGAAAGTCCTGGGGACGATCTCGCGCGAGTAGAGAGAGGCGCGGTACGCCTCGTCCTGCGCGAGCGCGAGCACCTGGCGCCGCATCTCCGGCAGCCGCGGGCGCACCGCGGGCAGCTCGCGCGCCAGCTCGTCGAGCACCCGCAACTGCGCCCGCTTCGGCGTGCTGAAGAATTCGCCGAGCATCCAGGCGAAGAGCTTCGCGTTGAGCTTGCGCCGCAGGGGATGGGCGCGCTGCCAGAGCTCGTCGAGCAGCTCCTCGTCCCAGCGCACGTGCCCCACCTCGTCGGCCAGGTGGAGGCGATGGGTCTGGACGAAGTGCGGCTCGAGGGTGTCGCGCTGCCGCAGGAAGGCTCGCGAGTAGAAGAGCGACCGCTCCTCCTGCAGGAGCATCAGCCACAGGAACGTCGGGAAGAGGAGAGGTTGATGGGCGGCCCATTTCGACGCCGACCGCCAGACGGCGGGGATCTGGACGAAATGGAAGTCCCCGTCCGTGTAAAGCTCCGGCGCACACCGCAGGTTGAGCCGCCGGAACATGGCCGAGTGCCGGCGTTCCTCCTCCTGAAATCGTTGCAGCCCCTCCGCCAGCCGTTCCGGCCACGGCTGGCGCAGCAGCGCTCCCAGGATCCCGTGGCCGAGAGCCGTCTCGAAGTAGAGGATCTGCTCGTTGAAATAGAGAGCCTGAAGCTGGTTGTACCGCAGCCGCTCCGCCACCGTCAGCTCCCGCCAGGCCGGCGTATGGAAGAGAGGCGTCAGCTCCTCCGGCATGAAGGGGCGTCCGAAGTCGGCGGCCTGCTCTTCGAGGGTGAAAGCCGCGGCGCTGGCGGTCATGACGAGCCCTCCCTGACAGCGATTCGACTCCCGGATTGTACCGCAGCTCTCGGGGAGGACCTTACGAAACCGACATCATCCGGCTGCCCTCGACGGTCCACTTGCCGTCTTTGAACAGCACGCGGTAGGACTCGATGGAGGAGCTGAGGTTCCCTTCCCAGTAGCCGCCGCGGGCCCAGACTTCGTTGTCCTTGATCCAATCGAGCCTCGTGATCCGGAAGTAGAGGCTCGTCCCGGATCTGCGCTCGCATCGACCCGCGGAGAGGACCGGCGGCCGGTGGCCGTCGAAGCGGTGGAGGAAGGCCGCGTCCGGCGACGTCTCGCCGGGCAGTTCCAAGCAATATTTCTCCGCCCGCTTCTGGATGCCCGACGCGTTGTGGTCGAACTGATAGCTGAAGACGGCTGCGTAGATCTCCGGTTCGGCGGCGGCATGGTCGGGAGCCTCTATCGCGGAATTCTGAGCGCAGGAGAATCCCCAGGCAGAAAGAAGCAGGATCAGGGCGGTGTATTTCATGGGAGCCTCTCCGGCAACAGAATTCCTTTTTCCACAGAGTTGGCCTCTACTTCCCGAGCCATTTTGCCATTCGCGCTTCCATCTCAGCCTGGCTGAGGATCTCGCCACGGTCCGCAGCAGCCAGAGACCGCTCCACCTTCTGTTTCACGTAGAGGTGGTATCGAGCCATAAGCGACTCCTCTCTCTCGACCGTGGCCATTTGGATACTAAAGGTCCTTCTCGCTGAGGCCGGCCTGCTTGAGGAGGGAAGCCAGGAGCCCACGGCCCAGAGTCTTGCCGGCGTGAACTGGAACCGTGACCTGTCCGGATCCCTGCTTGCTCCAGGTCTGGTGGCTGCCACGGGTCCTTACGTACTGCCACCCCTTCCGCGCCAATGCCCGGCAGAATTCCGCTCCCGAAACGCTCTTCACGACTAAGCAGCCATCTCCAGAAGCCCGATTCGTACCTCTGCGGGGTCCAGGTCTAGATGACAGGCGATCGCTTCCGGGAGATTGCGATAGATCTCGTCCAAGGTGTCGCCCTGCGTGAAGCAGCCGGGAAGCTCGGGAATCTCTGCCCAATAGCCACCCTCGGCCTCTGCATGGACGATCGCCTTGAACCTCGACTGAGCAGCTCGTGGCAGGAACTCTGGCAGTTGTTCGCTCACCTTAAGCCTCCTTCAGGCCCAATGATACTCCTACCGCACCCGCCGCCGCCGATTCCGAATGTAGTCCGCCAGGATGAACTCGCCCAGGTTGTAGGGCGAGGCGAAGTAGGCGCGGCCGCGGTTGATCTGGGTCAGCTTCTCGACGAATTGGGTCAGCATCGTGTCGGTGGCCAGCATGAAGGTGGTGATCACCACTTGCTGGCGGCGGCAGAGGTCGGCTTCCTCCAGGGTGAGGTTGACGATCCGCATGTCGAGGCCGAAGGGGTTCTTGTAGATCCGGCCGCCTTCGGTGATGGCCGAGGGCTTGCCGTCGGTGATCAGGAAGATCTGCTTGTTGGGCTGCTTCTGGCGGGCCAGGATGCTGCGCGAGAGCTGCAAGGCGTCGCGGGTGTTGGTGTGGTACGGCCCGGCCTGGATGTAGGGGATCTCGGAAAGGAAGACCTGCTCGGCCTCGTCGCCGAAGAGGACCACGGAGAGGTCGTCCTTGGGGTACTTGGTGGTGATCAGCTCGGTCAGGGCCAGGGCCACGGTCTTGGCCGGCGTGATGCGGTCCTCGCCGTAGAGGATCATCGAGTGGCTGATGTCGATGGCCACCACGGTGGCGCAGGAGGTCAGGTGCTCGGTCTCGTAGACCTCCAGGTCGTCCTCGACGAGGTTGAAGTCGTCGCTGGAATTCCGCTTGAAGGCGTTCTGCAGCGAACGCGCCGAGTCCAGCAGGTGGATGTCGTCGCCGAAGCTGTAGGGGCGCGTTTCGGGGAGGCGCTCGATCCCCTCGCCGGAGGCGCGGATGGGGTGATAGCCCGCGCCGGAGCGGCCGAGGGTGGAGAAGATCTCCTCGAAGGCGCTCCTGCGGATGCGCCGCTCGCCGCCGGCCGTGAGCTGGAGGCCGCCCTCGCTGTTCTGCCCCACGAGGTTCTGCTCCTGAAGGCTGGCGAAGAAGGCCTCGAGGTCGATGTTCTGGGGGATGTGCCCTTCGGCCTGGAGGTAGCGCATCCAGTCCATGGCCTCCTCGACATCGCCTCCGGTCGCCAGCACGAGCTGGTTGAACAGACGCAGGAGGTCGAGGCCGGCGAGGAGGGCCTTGATGAGGTCGGGGTCGAGGTAGAGGTACTGGTGGCGCATGATGCTCCGATCCTGCTTTAGTTCACGTCCCCCCGGTCCCGTCCCCCGCCGCCGCGCCGCGGCTTCAGGAGCTGGAACTTCACCATCTCCTTGTAGCTGATCTGGCTGTCCAGGTCGGCCCGGGCGAGCTTCAGGTGCTGGTGGAGCCCCTCCAGGACCATCTCGGCGGCGAGCGCCCGCTCTTCGCGGGAGGAGCCGAGGCGGACTACCAGGTCCTTGAGGCCGGGGACGCGGAAGATCTCGGCCTCGTAGTCCGGGAACGGCTGCTCGTCGGAGATCGTCACCGTGTTCCCCTCCGCGAACCAGCGGATCATGCGGGCGTAGGGACCCTTGTCCTCCTCGCCGCCGGGGCCGGATTCCTTGCTCACCTCGGGGAAGCGGGCGTCGAAGGCCTTCTTCACGGCCTGGCCGATGAGCCGGCGCGCCACCACCTCGGCCCCCTGCTGCTCGCCCTCGTAGACCATCTCCACCTTGCCGGTGATGGCGGGGAGGAGCATCTGCAGGTCGGCGAGGCGCGGGTAGATGGGATTGTCCTGCGTCGCCAGGGCCCGGCGCTCCAGGTTCGACGCCAGCAGCTCCAGGGCCGAAATGGCCACGCGGGCGGAGACGCCGGAGGATTGATCGACGAGGTCGCTCTCGCGCGCCGCCAGGCTGATCTCCTCGACCAGGAGCCGGATCTCCTCGGGAATCACGACGCTCGAAACGTCGCGCTCGGTCCAGGCCTCCTGCCGCGTGATGTCCGCCGCGATCGTGGCGCTGGGCGGATAGTGAGTGAGGATCTGCGACGAGATGCGGTCCTTGAGCGGCGTGATGATGTTGCCGCGGTTCGTGTAGTCCTCCGGGTTGGCGGAGAAGCACATGAGGATGTCGAGCGGGATGCGCACGGGGAAACCGCGGATCTGGAGGTCACGCTCCTCCAGGATGTTGAACAGCCCCACCTGGATGCGGGGGGCGAGGTCCGGCAGCTCGTTGATGGCGAAGATGCCGCGGTTGGTGCGCGGGATGATGCCGAAGTGAATCACCTCGGGATCGGCGAAGGTGAGCTTGCGGGTCGCGGCCTTGATGGGGTCGATGTCCCCCAGCAGGTCGGCGATCGAAACGTCCGGTGTCGCCAGCTTCTCGTTGTAGCGCTGCTCGGCGGTCAGCCATTCGACGGGAGTGTCGTCTCCCCGCTCTTCGACCAGCAGGCGGACGTCGTCCGGGACGACCACCTGGGCGCTCGTGTCGCGCTCGGTCCACGCCTCCTGGCGGGTGATGTCGGCCGCGATCCGGGTGTCCGGCGGGTAGTGGGTGAGGATC
>DASUEN010000272.1:0-42341 GCA_036275055.1 Thermoanaerobaculia bacterium | reverse complement strand
GTAGAGGATATTTGGATAAGTCTGGCCGTTGGAGGCCGGAAGCACCTGCTGATAGAGGGACGGGTAAGCTTGCGCCGCCAGGTCCAGGACGCTGGGAGCCGACCCGGAGAGGCAACCGACCGGTTCGTCGCCGACCTGCGTAAGCGTCCACGAGAGCAGGAAATAATTCGCATCCGGGTTGGGCCGCTGCGCCTGAAGCTTGGTCCGTTGATCGTTCTGCATTAAGGTGAGATTGTCGGAGCCGGAGTACCGGTTGAAGACGGGGAAGTTCTGGGGGGTATAGAACCCTTCCGCGGCGAAGCTGCCGAGGGTGACGGCTTGATTGCTCGGCGCCGCCACGACCAAAACAGCCGCCTGGTCGGCGATAAACGACGCCAACGGGAGTGAGGTGAGATCCACGAAGCTGGCGGCAGGGAGCGGGAGCACGTAGCGGTGGTCGAGATCCGAGAGCTCGGTAAGCAGCCGATTCCATTCGTCCTGCGTGAGCCGGGGATAGCTGGGTTCACCGGCGTCTGTGTTGTAGTCCTCCGAAAGATAGAGGATGACCAGCTCCTTGTGGGTCGCGGTGAAGGCGTTCACGCCTCGGATGATGGAGTCCAGGGATTCCCCATTGGCTCCCTGACAGCCGAAGTCGATTCCTAAGACGTTAATGCCGCAAGAGTAGTGGCCGGTGTAGAACTGGCCGGCATGGACCACCGGCCGGATATCGAAGTAGCGCGCTCCTGATTGCAACTGATGGAATACGTCCTGAGTCTGCGTAATCGTGTTACAGGAAGCGCCAAAGAAAGTACCTCCATTGAGCTGGCTCATCCCCGCGTCGTGGGCTCCCGGAATGCACAGATGCCGCAGGCTCCGATTTCCCAGCATGCCCAGGTTCTCGTGCATCCATGCATTCGGCGCCCCACTGGAGGTGAAGCTGCCAACCTCGCCGGCCAGGGCGAAATTTACGATACCGTCGTGGTTCCATCCTAGGTCGATGGTGCTGCCCTGAGGGTTGCCTACCGTCGATAGGTTGGTGAGCACCACGCGCAGATCAAAATTGCCCGCCACCCTGTTTGCCTGGAGCTGAAAGCTCTGGTCCGTTCCCTGCAGAGAGAACGTCACCACCCCCGAGTCCTCCGACCAGTTCTCGAAGACGCCTTGCGACCACTCCACGTACTGCGTAAAAGTGGACCCCGCAGGGATTACGCCCGGAAAACCCCACGACTTCATCTGGTATTCACGCTGGTCCGAGCTGATCCAGTCGTAGGGCGTGCCGTTGACGAACGTGATAGATCCACCCTCTCCCGCCATTCCAACAGCCGGCAGGAAGCAGAAAAGGGCTAGTGTGAGCCATAGAGCTCGGTCGCGACGAAACATAGTTCTTCTCCTCGTAGGTAGCACGTGTCTCCTCCGTTGGAGGAGCAATATCGCGCCTGGTTTTCCGACGAGTTGAGCAAGCACCGTGCCGGCTCTCCGCCCCGCTCTAGAGACCCACCCAGCCGCCACGTTTTTCGAGGTTGCCGACAAAGATCGACACTCGTCGACGAAGTTCGACATTCGCCAGCGAGGTGGATCCAGACACCATCCCAAGCCCTGAAAGGGCGACCTGTAATGAGGCCTTAAGCTAGGACGGCACGCTGGCGGAGCTTCCTGGTGAAGGAAGCTCCAAAAACAATGGGTTGAGTTGCTGCAGCCTGCACAATGCGGCGAGCGCCTACCCTATTGCTGTAGCGAGCGGCTCGAAGGATGGCGTGCGCTGCAGATCTCCCTAGCTCAGTGAGCTGCCGTTTTGGTTTTGCAGAGCGTGAGCTTGCGCAAGCCATTTCGTCTCGTTCACACCGACAACAAGGAGCCACAGGGCCAGCGCCACTTCGCCGACAAGAGTAGGCCGCAGCATGCCGATGTAAGGGATCTCCGGGAGGCCGAGGAACTCGACGAAGCTGTAGTTGGTCAAGTAGTACGCGCCTGCAATCGCCATCAGCACACCCAGCACTCTCGGAAAGAACTTGGATTTGAACAGCAGGTACCCGGTCAAGAGGCAGAACACACCAAAGAAGGACAGGCTCACGCTGAAGACATATCCCCAGAGCTTGATGGTACCGCGCGCCAGAGCTTGTAGCTCGGCTGGACCAAAGGCGGCGCGGTATTCCGGAAGGCTGAAGATGAACAAAGGCGTGATGTAGGTGAACAGATTGACGGCTTCAATCGTGGTTGAAATGGTGATGAAAACCAGGGACAGCAAGGCGATGCGCGGGTTCACAATTTTGAGCAACTCGTAGAGGATGAACCCCATCGGCGGATTGCAGAGGACGGTGACGACGGCGGCCGAAAAGCCCAAGCGATAGAGCCGCTCATGCGCGAGGATGTTGGTCGCCGTCTGAGCCATGTCGCCAGGGATGATCACCTGACGGCGAACATACATGTAGGCGAACAGGGCGGACGCGGTGATGATCACGTAGAATGCACCCGCAACGCGCGCAAGCAAACGCGGATGTTCGGTGAGATTCATGGGGATGGCACCCTATTCGCTGATCATTCGGCGGATCACATCAGCGCCACGGCTCTCTGCAGGAACCAGAAAGTGGCCATCGTGCCGATGCCGTAAGCAGGCACGGCCTTGGCCCATTGCGGCCAGGCGACGGGGATCCTGCGCAGCGCCGCGGCGACGAGGAGCACGGCGCCGACGAAGGCGAGTTGGCCCAGCTCGATTCCGACGTTGAAGGAGAAGAGCGCCAGCGGGATCTCCGCCGTGGGTAGGCCGACTTCGGCCAGGGCTCCGGCAAAACCGAGACCGTGCAACAGGCCGAAGCTGGCGGCGACCGCCCAGGGGGCTTTCTGAGTCCGCGTCCGCTTGCCTTGGCGCGCGCTGGTGAGCTCGACTGCGAGGAAGTAGATGCTGAGCGCGATGGCGGCCTCGATCGGGGCCTGCGGCACGTGCACCACGCCCAGCGAAGCCAGGGCGAGCGTGACGCTGTGGCCGGCGGTGAAGGCGGTGATCGTCCACGCGAGCGATCGTCCCCAACCGATGAGGAGCACCAGGGCCAGCACGAAGAGGAGGTGATCCCGGCCGGTCAGGATGTGCTCGACTCCCAACACGGCGTAGTCCTTGAAGACCCCGGCACGGCTGCTGTCGACGTCAATCTTGAAGCTGGGCGCCTCGGCCTTGAGCACGTGCCGGAGCCGGCGGCCGTCACGCAGGGTGATGCGCAGGAGCACGTCGGCCTGGCTGCTCGCGATCCCCTCGACTCCCACCGACTTGCCCGCCAGGCCTCCCGGGCACCGCATCCGCCAGCTCGCGCGCATCCCGGTGCCTTCCTTCTGGACTTGCGGATCGCCAAGGCCTTCACACTCGACCGGCAACACCGGACGGAGCTGGCTGCCCTGCACGCGGACCGCCGGCTGCTTCCACTTCACTGCCGACTCGTTGGCCGAAACTTCCTCGATCTCGAGCAGGGCGGGCGCGAACTGGTGAGCCCGCGCCGGAGCGGCTCCCGCGAGGGCCACGAGGGCGAGGAGGAAGGCCTGCACGAGCCGGCCGCGCGGAGGTCTCCCCATCATGAAGCCCTTCCCGGCACGACGATCTCGAATTCGGCGCGCAGCTCGCGAAGCCTGAGCTTGAGCCAATCGTCGGCCAGCTTCTGGAGCAGCGCCTGCTCGACCTGATTCCGCACGGACGCAAGCGGTAGGGTGCGGGCCTCCTGGTACTCGTGGACCCAGACGAGATGGTACCCGTAGTCCGAGGGGATCGGCTCCGACCAGCTTCCGGGCCGTAGCGCCATCACCGCGGTGGCGAAGTCGCTGCCGAGCTCCGACCGCAGGGCTTGCTCGGAGAGGAGCCCCAGGTTGACCGGTGCCGGCGTCTCGTCGGCAAGCGCCAGCGCGGCCTCGAGGTCGAGCTTCTCCGCCCGGATCCGCGCCAGCAGCCGGTGGGCCCGCTCTTCCGCGTCCGGATGGGCGAAGCCGTTGATCGCGACCTGCGAGATGCGGACGAGCGCCGGCCGCGTGAACTCCGCGGCGTGGGAGGTGTAGAACTGCTCGACGATCCCCGGCGCCGGCTTCTGCAGCAGCACGACGCTGCGGATGAGCCGCCGCGCGCTGTCGACGAGGATGCGCCGCACCACCAGGTCACCCTCGTGCAGGCCGAGGTCCATGGCCGCTTTGGCCTTCCCCGCCTGGGTCGCCTCGTGCGGATTGGCCTCGACGAAGTCGGCGATCTGCGCCAGGCGCGCCTGGGCCGCGGAGTTCTCGTGCAGCCCCAAGGCGAGCGCGTATTGGTACAGGACCTCGTCGTCGACCTGCATGTCGATCATCTGCTCCCACTCGCTCCGCGTGGGACGGCGACCGGTGTCGGTGATGAAATCCTTGTACATCGCCTCGAGGCGATGGGCGGGGATCTCGATGCGCTTCTTCCGCGGCAGGAGGGCCCCGCCCCACAGCTCGGTCAAGCCGAAGAGCAGGACCCCGAGGGCCAGCATGTGCAGCGCCGGGGCGTGGAGCCACTTCTTCATTTGTGCGACTTCTGGGCTAATTTCTGCGGCACTGATTTCTGCGCCACGCTACTGCTCGCCGCCGGCACCGATTTCTGTGCCACTTTGCTCGCCGCCGGCTCGTACCAGATCGGCGAGGTCCAGGCGCGCTCCTGGATCACCGGCTGCACGAAGGTGTCGGTGGTCTGGTTCGAGCAGCACATGGCACCCTGACTCGCCTTGGCCTTCTGGGCGTCGTTGCCCTTTTTGAGGGCCGAGAGCTGGCTGTTGCACTCATCGGTGTCGAGCGGATCGACCCCGATCCACTTGCGGCACCACAGGGTGCTGTAGCGGCAGACCGGCTCCTCCAGCACCCGCACGTAGTAGAACGCGTGCTGGCTCGCGTCGAAGTCGGGGTCCTTCCAGACCGAGCAGAGGCGCTCGCGGCCGAGCTCCGGCTTGGCCTTGCAGGTCGTGTCGTCGAGCGACGCCTGGGGGTTCAAGGGGCTGCCCGGGTCGCCGGCCACGGTGTAGACCTTCTCGTGTTGGACGTAGACCGGCTTCTTGTCGCTGCCGCGCTTCTCGACCCAGCCCTTGATGATCTGGATCTGCTGCAGCTTGGTCCGGATGTGGTCGTCCCAGAAAGCGGCGGTGATGAAGGTGGGGGCGCCGTCCTTGAGAGTGCGGGCCGGCAGGTCGCCGCCCATCGGCACGCCACCCTTGTAGCCGATGTCGACGAAGTCCTTGCCGCAGGCGTCGGCCGGATAGCTCCAGCCGCCGAAGAAACGGACTTTCATCCGCGGCCCGCTCGTGCCGTAGGTCTCCTTGCGCTTGAGCGCTTCGAAGATCGAGTCGCGGGTGTTCTCCTCGGCCCACACGACCGAGGGCCCGCCGGTGCTGTTCTGGATCGTCGAGGACTCCGCCATCGGGTAGGCGTCGTCGATGCCCAAGTGCCCCGGCCACTGCTCGTTCTCCGGATGCCAGCCCATGACACCGGTGTGCGAGTCGGAGGCGGCCACCACACCCATCTTGAACGGATTGATGCCGTCGAAGGTATTCTCTGCCGCGTACTGGATGCCGTCCTTCCACACGTTGCGCACGTAGGCGCGGTCGCCCCAGGTGTCGGGCGCGGCAGGACCGCTGCTGGAGCTCGACGAGCCGACGCCCGAGGCCGAGCCCAGGCTCTTGCTGTCCAAGATCTCGAAGGCGCAGAACTCGTCGATGGTTTTGGTGCCGGCGAGGAAGCGCGGATCGTAGCGGCATTCGCTGGCGCCCTTGTCCTGATAGATCTCGACCAAGGGCTCCATCTTCAGGTGCCGCTTGGCGTCTTCGGTGTTGTAGGGATTGAGGAACATGGGCGGGAAGAACTGGCCGCCGCCGCCGAGGTTCGAGTTGTGCGGAATGGTGATGAAGTCGCAGTGGCTGGCCTTGCCCCCGGTGACGTTCTTGCCCTTCGTGCAGTCCTCCTCGAGCTTGTTCCAGAAGGGCTGCGGCAGCGGGTGGTTGACCTTGGTGCCCGGCGGCACGGGCCACACCCGCGGCTCGTCAGGCACGATGGCGAGCAGGGTGTCGACCGGCTCCTTGGTGGGGTCTTTGTTGACCACCACCGCCATGTCGAGAGCGTTGACCGGTTTCTTGACCACGCGGTCGTTGCGGAAGATCACGTTGCGGTGCCAGTTGTTGAGCAGCGGCGTCGAGGCGTTCTCGTAGGCCACGAAGCTGGTGAAGCTGCACTCGCTGCTGCGGTCGTAGGCCTCCTCGGCGGCCTCCTGGATCTCGTTCCACACCTCCATCTCGGCCTTGGCGCACAGCTCCGGATGGTTATTGCACACCGGGAGGTTGGTGTTCTTGCTGATCGCGCCGAGATTCGTGAGGGTGAGCTGGGTGAAGGCGTTCGACGCCAGGGTCTTGCCCAGGACCGGGTTCAAGGCGTGCAGCGGCTCGTAGAAGAAGCCGTTGAGCATCCGGCACTCCATCGACATGCTCTCGGGCAGGTACTTGCCGCCGAGATTCTTGCAGAAGCCCATCACGCCGAAATGCTCGGAGTGGTCGGTCACGGCGCCCCAGTCGAGCGGCTGGTCGATACAGGGCGTGCGGCTGGGGCCGCCGCCGATGGGCTCGGTCGCCGGGTCGTTGCAGGAGGCGCGCCGCTTGGGTTGCAGGCCCGAGGGCTCGGGAATGCTGATCGGCGCCTTGCCCTGAGCGAAACGGTAGGCGCCGCGGGGATCGTTGCCGCTCGCGTAGTCGACGAAGCGGATGCTGGCGTCGAAAGAGAGGCCGGTGTGCAGGTGTGTGGTGCCGAAGAACGCCTGGCGCTGCGGGTTGTAGTTCTTGCACCGAGGCCGCTCCTCGGTGATCTCGAACGGCGGCTTCGGAGCCGGTTGCGCGGCCGGTTTAGCGGCGGTTTTAGCAGCCGGTTTCGGGGGCGGCGGCGGACTCGGCGGCTTGGCGGCGCCGATGAAGCTCAGCGCGGCGAAGATCAAGGCGACGAGCGCGGCCAGACGAGAGACGAAGCCTACAGCCGGTGATGACTGCATCGCTTACCCCCTTCCCGCCAGGCGGGTAGATCAAGGAATGAATCGCGCGGACGGTAGCAGGACGTATGAGCGATCGTCAATACCCCCATCCCGCCCGCCGCACCTTCGGCGGCTCCCCCAGGAAACGGGCCACCTCGACCAGCACGTCCTCTTTGGCGTAGCCGGTCTCCACCAGCCGGCGGAAGAAGAGCAGGGCCGTGGTGACGCTCATGCCTGCGTCGCGGACCCGGATGATGGAGTGCAGCTCCCCGGCCAGCCGCGCGAGGTCCGCGGTCCGCCCTTGGCGCTCGTACAGCAGGGCGAGGCCGAGGAGCGCCCGGGCCGCTTCCCGGGCGAGACCCGTCTGCAGCGACTCCTGCATCGCTTCGCGGAAGGCCGCTTCCGCCACCTCCGGCGAGCCCAGAGTCTCCGTGAGGATCCCCTCCAGCAGGCGCAGCCGGGCGAGGTTGGGAGCGTCCTCCAGCCGCTCGTAGAGGGCGCGCGCCCGCCAGAGCGCCGCCTGCGCATCCTCGCAGTGGCCGTTCTCGGCCAGCAAGCCGGCCAGCCGGTGGAAGGCGGACGCCGCGAGGGCGGGGTCGCGGTCCTCGTCGAGCCGGGCCAGCCCTTCGCGCAGCCGGCCGATGGCCTCCCGCACCCATTCGCCGCCCCCCCGCCGGCTGCGCACGGCCGCAGCGAAGAGCAGAGCCTGCCCCTCCAGGTGCCGTTCCCCCAGGGTGCGGTAGAGGGCGAGGGCGCGGCCGAGCATGCATTCCGCGTCGTCGAAGCGTTCCCGGTCGGCCAGCAGCCGGGCCTGGAAGTCCAGCAGCTCGGCGCGGTCGAGGGGATCCGCGCCCTCGCTCAGCGCCTTGGCGGCCGCGGCCAGCGCCGCTTCGGCTCCGTCCAGGTTGCCCGCCCGCCGCCGCGCGTTGCCCAGAGCGCCCCAGGCGCGCGCCTGGAGGCTGCGCACGAGGAGCGCCCCGAAACGCCGGACGTCCAAGTGCCCCGCCGCCTCCACGGCCAGCTCCGCCCACTCCCCCGCCCGCCGGCTTTCGCCCGTCAGCAGCTCGCAGACGGCCGGCGTGTGGAAACGCCGGCCGGAAGCCACCTTCTCGCGCCGCTCGCCGGGCGCCAGCTCCCTGAGCTCCGCCAGCCGCCGCGGCGCCGATTCGCGATCGCTACGCGCCCGCTTCTCGCGCCGCGAGCCCCGCCGGGAGAGGTCGTCCAGCATCCGGCCATACGCCGCGCCTTCCTCCCCCGCGAGCTCCGGGAACCCGCTCTTGGTCTCGCCCAGGCCCCAGAGCCGCCGGGTCACCGCCACGCACCGGACACAGCCGGAGAGGAGATGGCGGACCACCGTGCGGCGCTCCGGGGAGTCCGCCTGATTGCGCATGAAGCGCTCGAGGAGCTGAGGATCGGGATGGTCTTCGGACATGTTTTCGAGGTCCTCCCGGGCCGAGCCGGTCTTCTGCCACCGTCTGGAATCGCCTCCCGGCTTGCCCCGCAACGCCGGAAACGGGAACTTCCGGGGGCGATTTGCGGGATTAGTATAGAGCAGATATTCTGCCGTTTGGCAACCCTAGCACGAGAAAACGTGCGCTGAAAGAGAACAACGGTACGCCAATGCAGAACCTTTTTCTCAAGCTAAGTCGTTGAACCACATAAGTTTGCGCTTGCCAAGGAGGCGCGGAGAGGATACATTCCCGTTCATGTCGATCTTTAACGGACTTGGAAGGGCCTTACGCTGGCTCCGCGACAGGCAGGGCAAGAGGCAGTACCAGGTTGCCGACGCGGCGGGAATCACCAAGGCGATGCTCTCGGCCTACGAGACCGGGAAGCAGAAGCCGTCTCTCGACACTCTGGAGAAGATTCTCTCGGCTCTGGAGTGCGACCTCAACGATCTGCACAATGCGCTTCAGATCGTCAACGAGCGGCCGGAGGCGATCCGCCGTCCGGGCTCGGGCCGCGATACCTGGGCGATGACTCAGGGCGGCGAGACCATGGATTCGAGCGGTCTCAACGTCTACCGCATCCTGGGTCTGAGCCGTCAGATTCCGGCCCAAGAGGAGCAGGCGCTGGGCGAGATGCTGGAGGGCTTCCACAAGCTGGTGCGCTACCTCCACAACTCGATCGCCCAGGCTTCGCCGCCTCCGCCGAGCCCGCCGGGCGAAGAAGGAAGTTGAAGACCGGACGGCCGCCAGGCCGTCCGGACCGGTTCGCTTCTCTTTCCTCCCTGAAGGCCGTGCTTTCTCTAAATGGGCCCTCCGGCCTGCCCCCAAGCCCGGGCAGGCCGTGGACCGCACCTCCCGCTCGCGCATGGTTCTTGCACCCTCCGCCAGCGGAGCCGTGAGATCTCTCGCGGCACGATTGCCAACGGGAAATTGGCAGCGGAGGTTGGCCTGTGGACGTCGATCTCGAAGGACGTGTCGTCCGGCTGCGGCCGGGTGACCATCTCTGTCTCATCTATCACAGCGCCGCCGAGCAGACCGCGGCCCTGGTGTCCTTTTTCAAAGCGGGCCTCGCCGCGCAAGAACGTTGCCTCTTCGTCGGCCATGGCACCAGCGCCCGGCGGCTGGAGCGGGCGCTCGAAGGCGCGGGTGTCGCGGTCGGCGAAGAGCGGGAGCGGGGCTCACTCGTCGTCCTCACCCGCCGGGAGGACTGGCTCCCCGGCGGCCGTTTCGATCCCGGCGCCATGATGGACGTCCTGCGGCAGGCGGAGCAGCAGGCGCTCGACGACGGCTATACGGGTTTGCGGGCGAGTTGGAACATGAGCTGGGTGCTCGATTACGTCCCCGGCGCTGAGCGGTTGCTGGAGTACGAGGCCCACCTCAACCGTTTCCTCGCCGGCAGCCGTACCTGCGTCCTCTGCCGCTACGGCCGCGAGAGCGTCTCCGCCGATTGCCTTCAGAACGCCCTCCACACCCATCCGCTGGTCGTGCTGGGCCATCAGATCTGCCACAACGCCTACTACGAGCCCCCCGAGATGGTGCTCGGCGACCGCTCGGCCGAAGAGCGGATCGACTGGATGGTGGCCCAGCTCCAGCAGGCCCGCCTCTCCGAGCAGAAGCTGGAAGACCTGACCGTGCGCCTCACCCAGAAGCGCGCCGCCCTGCAGCGCGCCGACCGTGCCAAGGAGGAGCTGCTCTCCATGCTCGGCCACGAGCTGCGCAACCCCCTGGGGACGATCAGCAACGCCCTCCAGGTCTTGCGTCTCAAAGGCAAGGGGGACGACACCTGGACGCGCACTCTGGAGGCGGCCGAGCGGCAGGTCCACCACCAGGCCCTGCTGATCGACGACCTGCTGGAGGCCTCCCGGGTCACCCGCCGCGAGATCGAGCTGCAGTGCGAGGATCTGGACCTGGCCGCGCTGGTGCGCGAAACCGTCGAGGGGTACCGCGGCACCTTTGCCGAGGCCGGCCTGGAGCTGGACCTCAGCTTGCCGGCGGGAGAGCTGTGGATCCGTGGCGACCGCCTCCGTCTCTCGCAGGTCCTCTCCAACCTGCTTCAGAACGCCCTCAAGTTCACGTCCCCCGGGGGTCTCGTCACGGTCTGCGCCACCAGCCTGCCGGGCGACTGGCGGGCGGAGGTCACCGTCCGCGACGACGGCGCCGGCATCGAGCCGGAGGAGCTCCCCTTCGTCTTCGAGGTCTTCAGCCAGGCCGGCCACCCGAGCCTGGACCGCTCCCGCGGGGGTCTGGGGATGGGGCTCGCCGTGGTCAGGAGCCTGGTGGAGATGCACGGCGGCGAGGTCGCAGCGCACAGCGAGGGACCCGGCAAGGGAGCCGAGCTCTCCATCCGCCTCCCCCTGGAGGAGGCGGCGGCCGGCGTCGCCGCGCAGGAGGCCGCGGCCGTCCAGGGCTCCCGCCGGGTCCTGGTCGTCGAGGACAATCCCGATGCCGGCTCCACCCTGCGCGACTTCCTGGAGCTTTCGGGGCACGAGGTCCAACTCGCCTGCTCGGGCGTCGACGGCGTCGAGGCCGCCCGTCAGTTCCACCCCGAGGTGGTGCTCTGCGACATCGGCCTCCCCGGCATGGACGGCTTCGCAGTGGCCGCCGAGCTGCGCCGCGATCCCTCCACCCGCTCGGCCCGGCTGATCGCCGTCACCGGCTACGGCGGCGACGAGGACCGCCGCCGCTCCAAGGAAGCCGGCTTCGACCTCCACCTCACCAAGCCCGTCGACCCGGCGCAGCTCAGGTCGGTGCTGCGGTAAGCGGTTCTCGATGAGGTCTTACGCCGGCAGTAGCGCGTAGCGCAGCACGAAGAGCACGGCCAGGACGTACATCAGCCAGTGCACCTCGCGCCCGCGGCGGGCGGCGAGCTTCACCAGGACGTAGACCACGATCCCCGCCGCCAGGCCGTGGGAGATGTTGAAGGTCAGCGGCATCAGGAGGGCGGTGAAGAAGGCGGGGGCGGCTTCGGTGGTATCCGTCCAGTCGATCTCGCGCACCGCGCGCACCATCAGCGTCCCCACCAGGATCAGGGCCGGCGCGGTGAGCGGCGTCAGGCCGCCCGCGTCCGGCCGGCTGATGGCGGCCACCAGCGGCGTGAAGAAAAGGGAGAGTAGGAGGAGCCCGCCGGTGACCACGCTGGCGAGCCCCGTCCGCGCACCCACCGCGACCCCGGAGCCGCTCTCGATGTACGAGGTCACCGGCGAGGTGCCGAAGAGGGCGCCCCCCAGCATCCCCAGGGCGTCGGCCGTGAGCGCCCGCTCGATGCGCGGCAGCTCGCCGTCCTTGAGCAGGCCGGCCTGGTGCGCGATCCCCATCAGCGTCCCCAGCGTGTCGAAGAGCGCGAAAAAGAGGAGCACCAGGATCAGCGGCGCGTACTGGAGCTGCAGCGCTCCCAGGAAGTCGATCTGCAAACCCGGCAGCGCGAAGCTCGGAGCCGAGACCAGGGAAGCGGGCATCGTCACCTCCCCCGTGAACAGGCCCACCACCACCGTGGCCACGATCCCCCAGAACAGCGCCGTCTGCACCCCCGCCGCCATCAGCCCCAGGGAAACGGCCAGGCCGAAGAGCGTCAGCAGGGCGGCGGGCGACGAGAGGTTCCCCAGCGCCACCATCGTGTTCTTGTCCGCCCGCACGATGCCGCCGTGCTGGAGGCCGATGAAGGCGATGAAGAGGCCGATCCCCACCGCGCCCGCCAGCTTGATGACCTCCGGCACCGCCCGCACCAGCACCCGCCGCGCCCCGGTCACCGTCAGCGCCACGAAGATCACCCCGGCCCAGAACACCATCCCCAGCGCCGTCTGCCAGCGCACGCCGGAGCCGACGCAGATGCCGTAGGCGAAGAAGGCGTTCATCCCCATCCCCGGCGCCAGGGCGATGGGGTAATTGGCCACGAAGGCCATCAGGAAGGTGGCGAACGCCGCGCTCAGCGCCGTGGCCACGATCGCCCCCTGCTCGGGGATTCCGGCCGCGGTGAGGAAGACGGGGTTCACCGCCAGGATGTAGGCCATGGTCAGGAACGTGGTGATCCCGCCCAGGGCCTCGCGGCCGGGCGCCGACCCGGCGGCGCGGAGGTGGAAGATCCGTTCGAGCATGCGGGGGTATCTTAGCCGAGGGAACCGGGGTACCATCCCTCGAGACCGGTCACTACCGCCATTCCATGAAGCGCTCCCGCTCGCTCCGCGACCTCTGGGCGTCCCTGCTGCCCATCGCAGGCGGCGCCGTCGCTCTCGGCGTCGCCTTCGAGATCCGCGCGCTGGTTGCGGGATCGCCCCTGCCGGCCTGGCTGCTGGTGATCCTGCTCCTGGCCGCGGCGGCCCTGGCGTGCCACCGGCCGGCGGTGGGGATCACGACGCTGGGACTGGGGGTGATGGTGGTGCCCGTCGCCTTCCGCCTGGGCGGCGCGGCGCGGGGCGCGGCCCTGGCGGCGGCGGCGCTCGTCGTCAGCGACCTCTGCCTGCGCCTGATCCGCGGCCTCGCCGCCCTCCAGCCCCCCGAGCGCCGGGGGCTGCTGCCGCGGATCCTCGAAGAAGCCGGCCGCACGGCCCTGGTGGCCGTCGCCGCCGGCGCGGTCTGGGCGGCGCTTTCCGGCCGCTGGTCTCCTCTGGCGGCCCTGAGCGCCACGGCGGGCATCTGGCTCCTGCTGGAGCTCGGGCTCGACGTGGCCGACCGCAAGATCCGCCGGCCCGAGGCCCCCTTGAAGTGGGGCCAGATGCTGACTCCGCTCAGCCTGGACCTCGGCGGCTGGGTCGCCGGCGCCGGCCTCCTCCTGGCGGGGGACGCCGGCGGCTGGCCTCTCGCCGCCTTCCTCACCCTCTGCTTCGTGGCCCTGGGCGTCGAGACCACCCGCCACGGCCTGCTGCGGGAAAAGGCCCAGTTCCGTGCCCGCGACCTCGAGCGGCTGCGCCGCGCCGCCCAGCGCATGAGCACTCCGGCGGGAGAGATGGGAGCGATCGCCGAGCGCATCCGCGTCGAGTGCTCGAAGGTCGTCCACTTCTTCTGGTTCCAGTTCGAAGCCATGGCGCCGGGCAGCGAGCTCCAGAGCTGGTGGTGGGGCCCCGAGTCCGACATCCTGGAGGACGGCGTCCCCGAGCCGGACGTCTATCCCCCGAAGCTCCCCGGCTTCCACAAGCGCACCAACTGGCAGATCGTCGAGCGCCAGCTCCGCTCCCGGCCGGAGGGCACCCTCCTCGGCCGCATCCGCCTGTGGTGCGATCCGCGCCGCATCGAGGAGCGGCAGGTCGGCCTGCTCGACGGCCTGCTGCCGCAGATGACCCTCTCCATTCAGCGCTGCCTCGTGGACCGCGAGGCGCGGGAAGACCCGCTGACCGGCGTCGCCCTGCGGCGGGTGCTGGAGCGGCGGCTGCACGAGATCCACACCCGGGCCTGCGAGACCGGCGAGTCGATGGCCGTGATCCTCTGCGACCTCGACCACTTCAAGCGCATCAACGACACCTGGGGGCACCCGGCGGGGGACGCCGCCCTGGTGGCGGTGGCCGGCGTGCTCAAGCAGCTCCGCCGCGCCGAAGACCTCTGCTGCCGCTACGGTGGCGAGGAGTTCGTCCTTCTGATGGCGGGCACTCACGGCGAGGACGCCCTGGCCGTGGCGGAGCGCCTGCGCTACTCCGTCGAGGCCCTGAGCTTCAAAGTGGGCGAGGAGAGAGTCCCCCTCACCTTGAGCGCCGGCGTCGCCTCCTTCCCCGACCTCTACGTCAAGACGGCCGCCGAGCTCATCCTCTTCGCCGACGAAGCCCTCTACGAAGCCAAGCGCCGCGGCCGCAACCGCTGCCTGCTCGACATCGGCCAGGGGCGCTACCTGGACGTCGAAGGGGAGGTGCTCACGACGGAAGAGGCCCACCAGGCGGCGGAGGCGCCGCGGATTTTTGCGTAGGGGAATGAACCGTGCCGCTCGTAGACCTTCCACTCTCCACGATGTTGAAGTGCTGCTGATTGACCTTTTCGTCGCCGATCCACACTTCGGCGCGGTAGTTTCCCTGGGGCCAGGAGCCGGTCTTTTCCTCGAAGCTCAGATAGCGCTTGCCGGGCTCGACGGTCTTCTGCTGGTCGTCGATCTTCTTGTCGCCGGGGCCGTACCAGGCGACTTTCACCTGGGAGCGGGCGGGCGCGTCGGCC
The DNA here is from genome assembly GCA_036275055.1 of Thermoanaerobaculia bacterium. Classification (GTDB taxonomy): domain Bacteria; phylum Acidobacteriota; class Thermoanaerobaculia; order Multivoradales; family UBA5704; genus DATARR01. The sequence goes on along the minus strand of DASUEN010000272.1, from coordinate 27,800 downwards.
ACCTTCATGGTGAGGTAGACGGGCTGGCCGGGCGCGAAATCGTCTCCCTGCTGGCGGGCGGCGATGGTGCCGTCGGGCGCGAGCTGGTGGCCGATCGTCACGTCGTCGATCATCATCTGCGCCTGGACGGGGTTGAGGTCGTTGGGGCTGCCGGTGCCGGCGATCTCGTGCTCGGTCGTCTGCGCCGGGGTGACCTTGCCGCTGGGCTCGGTCCCTTCGTATCGGTTGCAGCCGGCGGCGAGCAGCGCCGGCACCCATAGCAAAGCCAGAAGCCTGGTAGCTTTCATCGTCCGTCTCCTCGGTGTGCTGCGGAAGCTGCTGGTGCTTCGGAAGGCGGCCAGGATCCGGGCCGCCGGGAACGAAGCGGGAAGAAAGCAAGGCGCGTACCAACAGCGGGGGCGGAGGAAAATCCCGCCCGCGGCGAAACTCCCTATCGAGTCCCGCGTATGGTTCACGAAGGCACTCGTGTCGCCGCTGTCTCTCGCTGTGCTCGCATTCGAGGAGGTGCTCGTGAACCGTATGCTCTCCCGCTCGCGGACTGCCGCGGCGGCTGCCGCCCTGGGTCTCCTGGCCTGGAGCGGCGCCGCCTACGCCGCCGTGAGCTACCAGGACTACCACTCCTTCGCCCAGGTCGAGCAGCAGCTCCAGGCCTGGAGCAAGGACCATCCGCAAGAGGTGAAGCTCCTCACCCTCGGCAAGTCGGCCGGCGGCCGGCCGATCTACGCCGTCCGCATCGCCGGCCCAGGGGCGGACCCGGACGCCCGCCCCGCCGTCTTCGTGGGGGCCAACGTCGCCGGCTATCACAACGCCGGCACCGAGGCGGCGCTCGACCTCATCCAGACCCTGGCGACGGCCGCGGCCGGCAGCCCCGCCGCGAAGCTCCTCGCCGCCACCACCTTCTACGTGGCGCCCGCCCTGAACCCGGATGCCCACGACGGCATCTTCGCCAAGCCCCGCGTGCGCCGCGGCGGCAACGGCCAGAAGGTGGATCACGACGTGGACGGCCTGGTGGGCGAGGACGGCCCGGACGACTTGAACGGCGACGGCGTCATCACCCGCATGCGGATCCCCGATCCCACCGGCGGCTGGCTGCCGGATGCCACGGACCCGCGGGTGCTGGTGAAGGCCGACTCCATGGAGCGGCGGGCCGGCGCCTACCGCGTCGAGAGCGAGGGGAAGGACGACGACGGCGACGGCGACTACAACGAGGACGCCGCCGACGGCATCTGGCCCGACCGCAACTTCCCCCACGCCTTCTCGATCTCGCCGGAGAGCGGTCCCTGGCCGGCCTACGCGCCGGAGACCCGGGCGCTCCTCGCCTTCCTCTTCGAGCGCAAGAACGTGGCCCTGGCGGTGGTCTACGGCCCGGCCAACAACCTGCTCGCGGCACCCCAGAGCCTGGGTGGTGGCGGCGACCTCGGGACCCAGAAGTTCAAGGTGCCGCCGCAGGCCGCCAAGTTCCTCGGCTTCGACCCCGAGCAGGAGTACACGCTCGACCAGGTCTGGGAAGTGGCCCAGAACCTCCCCTTCGTGCGGCAGAACGGCATCACCAAGGAGCAGCTCGCGCAGTTCCTCGGCGCCGGCCCGGCCACCAAGGTGGACCCGGACGACCAGGCCTTCCTCGACAAGCTCGCCGAGGGGTACAAGGAGCGGCTCAAGAAGGCGGGCCTCTCCGCCGACCGGCCGGGCGCCCAGTACGCCCGCGGCGGCTTCACCCCGTGGCTCTATTACCAATATGGAGCGATGGCGCTGGAGCTCGACGTCTGGGGCATTCCCAAGGCGGAGAAGAAGAGCGACGCCAAGCCCGGCGAGGAGCCCCTCACGCCGGACAAGGTGGCAACGATGACGAGTGACCAGTTCGTGGCCCTGGGGAAGGAGAAGATCGAAGCCTTCCTCAAGGAGAACAAGGTGCCGCCCCAGTTCAGCGCCGACATGGTGATCGGCGCCATGAAAGGGGGGCAGATCACGCCCAAGGCCATGGTCGACCGCATGAAGCAGATGGGTGGAGGAGGCGGGGGGGCGGCTGCGGGGAGCGGCAAGGCGAGCGAGGCCGGCGCCCGCGAGCGGGAGGTGCTCTCCTGGCTCGACGCCAACGTGCCCGGTGCCTTCACGCCGTGGACCCCGGTGACCCTGCCCGACGGCACCAAGGCCGAGGTGGGCGGGCTCGATCCCTTCGCCGAGCTCAACCCGCCGATGGCGATCCTCAAGCCGGCCCTGGGCGCCCATACCGAGACGGTGCTGGACCTCGCGGGCAAGCTCGCCCACGTGGAGATCCTCTCGCTCGACGTCACTCCCCTGGGAGGCGGCGTCTACCGGGTCAAGGCCGTGGCGGGGAACCATGGCTATCTGCCCAGCCACACCAAGCAGGCGGCCCGCGCCCGCGCGCACATCCCCGTCCGCCTGGTGCTCGAGCTGGGCAAGGGAGTCGAGCTGGTGACCGGCTATCCGGCGGTGACCTCCGAGCGCCTCGAAGGCACCAGCGGGACCTTGGCGGGGGAATGGCTCGTCAAGGCCGCGCCCGGCACGAAGATCGTCGTCGACCTGGTGACCGACAACGCCGGCCGCGACCAGAAGTCCACCCCCGCCGGGAAGGGAGCTTGAGCATGAGATCGCGCATCGCAGTCTTCACCACCCCCGCTGCCCTCGTGCTTCTCGCATGGTTTGGCACGGCCTCGCTGGCCGCCGCCGCCCAGCCCCAGCCGCTCCAGCCGGTGGGCAAGCCGCCCGCGGCGACGTTCAACCGCCTCCACACCTACGAGGAGATCACCGACCTCCTCAAGGGGTACGCCGCGGCCTATCCCAAGTGGACGAAGCTCGAAAGCATCGGCAAGAGCATCCAGGGGCGCGACCTCTGGATGATCACCCTCAACAACCCGGCGACCGGCCCCGAGATGTCCAAGCCGGCGATGTACATCGACGGCAACATCCACGCCAACGAGGTGCAGGGGGGCGAGACGGCCCTCTACACCGTGGACTACCTTTTGAAGAACTACGGCGTGCTGCCGCGGGTGACCGAGATGATGGACCGCTCGGTCTTCTACGTCCTCCCCATGGTCAACCCCGACGGCCGAGCCCTCTGGTTCAAGGGTCCCTCCGACGCCGACTTCCCCCGCACCGTGATGATGCCGATGGACGACGACCGCGACGGCCTGGTGGACGAGGACGGCTACGACGACATGGACGGCGACGGCTACATCACCACCATGCGCAAGAAGGTGCCGCTCGGCCAGGGCACCCACAAGCTCGATCCCAAGGACCCGCGCCTGATGGTGGCCGTGCAGCCCGGGGAGCTCGGCGACTACATCCTCCTGGGCAAGGAGGGGTATGACAACGACGGCGACGGCCGGGTCAACGAGGACCCCGTCGGCTACGTCGATCCCAACCGTACCTGGGGGTACTCGTGGGAGCCGGAGTACGTGCAGGCGGGCGCCGGCAAGTATCCCTTCTCCATCCCGGAGACCCGGTCGATCGCTCTATGGGCCCTGGATCATCCCAACATCGCGGCCGTCCAGAGCTACCACAACAACGGCCAGATGATCCTGCGCGGCCCGGGCGCCAAGGCCGATCCGCCGTATCCGCCGGAGGATCTCAAGGTCTACGACCTGATGGGCAAGGAAGGCGAGAAGCTGCTCCCCGGCTACCACTACTACATCTCGTGGAAGGACCTCTACACCGTCCACGGCGCCACCACCGATCACTTCTACGGCACCATGGGCGTGCTCGCCTTCACCAACGAGATGTACAACCCGCCGGCCGACTTCGACAAGAACGGCGAGGTCACGGAGGCGGAGCTGATGAAGTTCAACGACCTCCTCACCCTCGGCCGCCAGTTCGTGGACTGGCATCCGTTCAACCACCCGCAGTACGGCCCCATCGAGATCGGCGGCTTCAAGCGCGACGTCGGCCGCGTGCCCGAGGGGTGGGCGCTGGAGGACGAGACGCACCGCAACAACGCCTTCGTGCTGTTCAACGCCTACCACCTGCCGCACCTGTCGATCGGCGAGGCGGTGGTGAAGAAGATGGGCGACCACCTGTGGAAGATCGAGGTGCCGGTGCTCAACGACCGGGGGATCCCCACGGTGACGGCGATGGCGCTCAACAACAAGCTCCACCGCCAGGACCTCGCCACGGTCACCGGCGGCAAAGTGATCGCGAGCGGCATCGTGAACGATCAATACCTCGACAAGATCGACGTCCAGAAGCATCGTCCCGAGCGCCTGATGGTGCCCGGCGTCGAAGGCCTCTCGACCCGCATCCTCTTCTTCCTGGTGCAGGGCGACGGCGAGGTCACCGTCAACTACGACAGCCTGAAGGGCGGCAAGCTGGCGAAGAAGGTCGCTCTCAAGGAGACGGGGACGCAGGCGGCGGCGAAGTAGGGTAGGAACCAGGGACACCAAGGACATCAGGGACACCAAGGACCGAAAACTTCGTCCTTGAGGTCGTTGGTGTCCTTTTCGTCCTTGGTTTTCGTGGTCACATCCGCAGATAGTCCGCCCGCCAGTCGCGGACCTTCTGCTTGATGTCGTTCTGGCTTTTTATGCCCTGGTCGAGCACGGTCCGCGTGAGCTCCGGCACCTCGGCGTCGCTCGCGAAGCGCAGGGCGATGAGCTGGCCCGTCGAGAGCTCGCCGATCCGTCCCTTGAGATCGACGGGCAGCAGTCGCTCGAGGCGGAGCCTCTCCTCCAGACGGATGATCCGGTCCTGCGCCCGCAGGGGGAAGGTCCGGATGTACCAGGCCATCAACGCCAAGGCGACCGCCACGGCGACGTTCATCACGCGGTCGGGAAGCGGCGCGGCCGAGCTGAACAGCCGGTACAGCGTCCAGAGGAGGTTGAGGGCAAGGATGCCGAAGGTTACGAAGTGGAAGAGCGGGACGAACTGCCTATGAGTGGCGAACGACTGATCGGCCATGGATCCCTCCAGGGATGGGCTCTTTGGGCGACCATGGTACTCCAAACAGCGGCCGATGCTGCCTGAATCCGAACGCGGTCAGGAGCCCGCCGCCATGGGAGTGGAGGACCATGGCGACGGGCCCCCTTGCGCGCCCTACTTCTGTCCGAAGAGCCCCCCCAGGAGGCTGCCGGCGAGGTCCCCCAGCGAGCCGCCGCCGCTGTTGCCTCCGCCACCTCCGAGGAGGATCTGGGCGAGGCCGCCGAGCCCCGAGGGCGCGGCGGCCTGGGCCTGGGCGTGCTCGTCCTGCAGCACGCTCGCGAGGTTGCCGGGATCGATCCCACCCTGCTGCTTCATCCGACCGAGGGCCCCCATGACTAATGGTGCCAGCAACGCCAAAAGTTGACCCGCCTGGCCAGCGTCGATCCCTGTGGCGTTGGCGAGCCCCGTGGTGGCCGCGTCCTGACGGTGGCCGAGGATATGGCCCAGGATGGCGCCCCCGATCCCCGAGGCGGCGCCGCTGTTGCCGAGGAAGCTGCCAATCTCATCGAGGATGCTGCCGTCGTGGGCGGCCAGGGCCTGGTGGAGCGCGTCGGCCCCGCCGGGCTGGGAGGCGTTGTGGGCGAGGGCGCCGGTGAGCATGGGGATGGCCGCCGAAACGGCCTGCTGCGTGGTCGCTGGGTCGAGGCCGATCTGCCGGCCGAGCATCTCGACGCCTTCGGTACCGAGCTGCGAGCTCAGGATATCGACGAGGGACATGCAGTCTCCTTTCAGGAAATCGGGGTCTCGCGAGCCGCGGATGGCTAGTCAAGCGGTTGCGAACGGACCCCAAGGGTAGATCCACGAGCTTACGGGGCACATTACAGTACTTCTACTGCGGAACCTCTGAATAGGTCCTGGGGTACACTCCCGCAGATGGAGACGCCAGGCGAGGGGCTGAGAGGCGAGCCGGTGGCGGCGGCATGGGACGAGCACGTCCGCTCCTTCGTCGAGCGGTACTTCGAGGCCCATCCCACGTTCGGAGCGGGATCGGGGCGGCACGAGTTCGACGGCCGTCTGCCGGACTGGAGCCCGGCCGCCTTCGAGCACGAAGTGGCGCGGCTGCGGGACGACCGCCGGCGGGCTCTCGCCTTCGACCCCGGGTCCCTCGACGCGGCGCGCCGGTTCGAGCGTGAGCTGCTGGTGGCGGTGACCGAGGCCGACCTCTTCTGGCTGGAGGAGGCGGAGTGGCACCGGCACAATCCCCTCTTCTACTCCGGACCGCTCGATCCCAACCTTTACCTGGCGCGTGACTACGCGCCCCTGGAAGAGCGTCTCCGCTCCTACGTCCGCTACGCCCGCGAGGTGCCGCGGGCGGCGGCGCAGGTGCGGGCCAATCTCCAGGCTCCCCTCCCTCGCACCTATGCCGAGTTGGGGGAGATGTCCTTCGGCGGGCTCGCCGGATACTTCGAGACCGACGTGCCGGCAGTGTTCGCCAAGGTGGACGACCCGGACCTGAAGCGCCAGATGGGCGAGGCCAATGCCTGCGCGGCGAAGGCCATGCGGGAGCTGGGTGCCTGGTTCCACGACCAGGTTCCGCCTTCAGGGGACCCCGGCGGGGACTTCCGGCTGGGCCCAGGTCTCTACTCCCGCATGCTGGCCGCCACGGAACGGGTGGACGTGCCGCTGGCGGAGCTGGAGGCCGTGGGCCGGCGAGAGCTGGCGCGCAACCTCGCCTCGCTACGGGATGCCTGCGCGGCCTTCGACTCCAGCCTCTCCGTCGCCGAGTGCCTGGAGCGGGTGACGGCGCGCAAGCCGCCCGAGGGTCCGGTGGAGGCGGCGCGCCGGCAGCTCGCGGGGCTCCACCGTTTCATCGCGGAGAAGGGGCTGGTCTCCATCCCCGGCGTGGAAGAGGCGCGGGTCGAGGAGGCGCCCCCCTACCAGCGCTGGAACTCGGCTTACATCGACATCCCGGGCCCCTTCGACCGGCACCTCCCCTCCATCTACTACATCGCGCCGCCGGACCCTGCGTGGTCGCCGGAGGAGCAGGCGGAGTACGTTCCGGGCGAGGCGGACCTCCTGTTCATCTCCGTGCACGAGGTGTGGCCCGGCCATTTCCTCCAGTTCCTGCACAGCAACCGCGCCGCCTCCCCCCTGGGGCAGCTCTTCGTGGGCTACGGTTTCGCGGAAGGATGGGCGCACTACTCCGAGGAGCTGATGTGGGAGGCCGGCTTCGGCGCGGGCGATCCGTCGCTGCACATCGGCCAGCTCCAGAACGCCCTGCTGCGCAACGTCCGCTATCTGGTGGCGCTCGGCCTCCACACCGGCGACCTGACGGTGGACGAGGCCGAGCGGATGTTCCGCGAGCAGGCCTTCCAGGACCCGGCGAACGCCCGCCAGCAGGCCGCCCGGGGGACCTTCGACCCCGCCTACCTCAACTACACGCTGGGCAAGCTGATGATCCGCAAGCTGCGGGACGACTGGACCGCTCCCCGCGGCGGCTGCGCGGCCTGGCGGGAGTTCCACGACCGGCTCCTCTCCTTCGGCGGGCCGCCCATTCCGCTGGTGAGGAAGGAGATGATGGGTGGGGTGGCGGGGGCGGTGCTGTAGTTAACGGCCGGAACAATGTTCGAGCCGCTCCCGCATTGTGGGACAGTCCCAACCTATTGAAAAACGTCCCGCCTCAATGCCTGGAGCCGCTACCACATTGCTGCAGAGTCCCAGCACATTGGAGCAGCGCCACAACCAATGTGGTACCTCCAGAAACAATGTATTGAGTCGCTGCAACAATGTTCTTAGAACCAAACACATTGTTGGGAAATTTTTTCACATTGTTGGGGACTCTCCAACAATGTGTTGGGAGATTGCCACAATGTGTTTTGGTCCAGCAACAATGTTGGGGAAGCTACCACATTGTTTCTGAAGCTTCCTGGCTGGAACGGGATGCCCCGAGGGGCGGCGCGGGAGAGAGCGAAAGCACTAGGCTGTTGCAGCTTCCAGGAGAGGGACACGGGCCGCTTATCCGGGAGACACCGGCGCGAGAGGCTCGATATCGCCCACCATGGCCTCGACGGAGACGCCCGCCCCGGGAAGGCACGTCCATTCCGGGTCCCCCGGGCGAACCTGCACCATGAACGCCCAGTGAACGGTCAGCGCGGCTCCGGGGCCGGACGACATCTGCATCTCGAAGCTTGGCTTCTCTTGACGAGTGGTCACCCGCCCCGTCCCGACCGTGTCGGAGACGGCCGATCTGATGAAAGTGACTTGCACCTGCCCGTCCGGTGTAGTGCTGGCAAGGAACGTCATGTCCTTCTTGCCGGCCGGATCCGGAGTCTCCCCGGGTTGCGTCAGCAGAGTCGAAGCCACTCCCCAGAAGTAGCGGCGGCGCAGTACCAATACGTCCCTTCCAGCCACCTCCAATCGCTCCGCGTGTCCGCTGTCGAAGTCATTCCCTTCTTCTCCGGTCCTGGTTCCGGCTTGGTTGATTGTGAGGCTTCGTCTGGACGTGCAGGGGGCAGAAGGCCAGGCGCAGGCGCCGCGCTTTCAGAACTCTACCAAAGGGCTCTTGGAGAAGGGCTGGGGCTCCGGCGTCTCCCCGTAGGCCGGCGACGACTCCCAAAATCTTCACCGCGGCTCGGGTGCAATATGATGCTGGTGACCCAATGTCTTTGCTTCGAAGGGGCTCAGGTCTGTAGCGCGGGGCTGGCGCAGTTTGACAGCCCCAGGTAAGCGACGGACCCAGAAACCCCCAAAGCCCCGAAGGGGCGACGGCAGCTTGTGCCGCGAGGTGACAGGCGACCTCACGATGTGACGTTCACCCTTCGCGCTAGTTTCGAGTTCCTCAGCGCTCGGAATCGATCCCAAGCCTGGCACCGAGACATTGACGAGGTTAAGGGACAGGTGTAGAATTCGCTCGACTCATAGAATGTGGGGCATGCGTTAGCGAAGCAAGCTGGAAAATTCGACAACGGCGCATAGAGATTGCAGCAAACTCTCTGGGGGCTACGTGGGAGAACGCGAGGAGCTTGAGAACTGGGTTGTTCACCAAGTTATCAGACAGACCCACAGTCGATTCCTGCGAATTTCTGACAGTGCGCAGAGAGAGTTGCATCTAATCGTTCGCAGGCACATCACTGAGCTTGAAGAATCTGGGCACACGATCTCCAAGGAAGCAAGAGACACGCTGGTCAGAGATATCGTAGCCAAGCTCAAAGAATATGCCCCGGAATCTCTAACCCTCAAGAAGATTATCCGCAGATCTCTTTTGGAGAGGATTTTTGATTGGCTTGACTCCAGATTTAGTGAGGTATGGCATGAAAACTGATGAGAACCTCAAAGATGACAATGGAGACGAGGTCATCCCTAATCCCGAAGCAATAGCAGAAGATCGCCTTGTGTTTTACGGACTACTCGCCATAGCGGTAATGGCAGTGGTTCAGCTTACTAGTGTTAATCCGTTGGACGCAGCCCTCCGTTTCAGCGTGGCAAGTTTCTCGGTCGTCATTCCGCTCTTGGTAGGCAGTCTTGTCGCTTTGAATCTCGAAGCAGCGCAAGAGCGCGTCGCTAGCCCCACACGTTTCTCAGACGTTAGCCAGTTCCTTGCAATATGTGGTGGTTTATTTGGCGTGTTGGGTATCTTTTGGCATTTCTCATGGTACATCGGCATCCTCTTTTTTATCGGCTGCATTTGGGCAATGGTGGTGGTCTTACAGATGCGCCGGAGACTCAGAAATCTCAACTACGCCGCGGCGGCGGAGCCAGAAAGGGAACCAGGGACTTCGTGAACTAGCGGGTAGTTCTATGACCGACCTTGGGGACAATGAGCTCGGCTATGCCGTGCCCCGAGAGCGGGACCACCTCAACCTACATCTGCTAGCTAGCTAGCTAGCGACAGTTGATGAAGAGCGGGAGAGTCGTCTCGAGAGAAGGTTTCTCCGCTCCACTGCTGCACGGGGAGCACCCGAACCCCGCCCCGGCCAAGTGACAGAGAAAGGTGCCAGCCAGGAGAATTAGGTGCCAGCCGTTTTTGAGGGCCAGTTCAGTACAGGTACGGCCATACACTTTTAGATCTTGGGGCCGCCCCCTGAAGAGGAGGCACAATCCGAGCGAAGCAGATCTCGGACGATCGCTCTGGGCGCCGCCTCGCGGGGCTGTTCGGGTCCACGGCGCGGGAGCGGCGGATGGAATCCTGACCGGCTTTGGAGCCAAGCTTCTAGCGTTGACAGCTAAGCGGCGACGAAGGGCAGGGCCGGCGGGAAGCTGCCGGCGGGGAAGCGAGCGGAGAGATCACCGCGTCTGAGTTTCGCCGCGGCATCTCGAAAGGCTGCCACGAACCAGGAGTAGGCCTCGTAGAGAACCCGTTGCGCGCTCTCGGTGGCCGTGCGGAACCGGGGCGCCCAAAATTTCTTCGAGTGGCGAGGACGGCTGTGGGGGTCCTGCGCCAGGATGGCCGCGACCCAGAGCAGTTCGGCCTCTTGGCACGCAGCCGCCGTTTCGGCGGCGGTGACCCTCGGCCAGGACACCGAGGGCCTTCTCGCCGTCCACGACGTCGCCGGGCTCCTCGGCACAGTATTCCTGCAGCGCTTCATCGTCACGGTCGACGAGCCGCGCAAAGTCCTCTACCTGTCGCGCCGTTGAGTCAGCGCGATGGCTACGTGTCCTGGAGACGTGACGAAGAGCCCGGCACCCCGACACCGTAAAGGCTAGTCGATGCCACCTTCCGGCGGACAGTAGTTGTTGGTGCAGCCGCAGTTCGGCCATGTACCCCAGCAATCAACGCAGCACTTCGAGCCGTCCGAGTAATAGGTACAGCGGGGTTGGCAGACGCCGCCGACCGCCGACGAAGGCGGAGCAGTGAGGGCGCCGATCAGGGCCGCCGCGGCGACCGACAAAAGCAGCATCGTTTTACGTATTTCGAGCTCCTTTCAAGCAGAGGGAAAGCCATCTTCCTATGACCTTCCATTTCCCTAGTGTGCACCGAAGGGGGCAGCGAGACAGAGCGCACCGCCTCCTGAGAGGATGAGCGACTCGAAAGGGAGGAGGAACGCTACGAAAGGCAGGAGGAGCGCTACGGAAAGGAGGAAGAGCACTGCCTCCTGCAGCCGATCTTGCCGGAAATGGCCCTGCGGGGTGCGGTATCATTTCACCGTACCCCACAGGGCGCTCAGCCTACCGAGGAATGGGGGGAGCTGGAGAGTCGTGGTCGGCCTCGACGATGACCGTCTGCGGTGTGGTGCCGCTCTTACGAATCGTCACCACACGGTAGAGGTCCGCGCCGTTGGCCGGGGGATTGAGTGTCGGGAGCAGAATGGCGCCGGGCTTCGTCTGGATCGTGCATGGGAAGAGGATGCCATTTTGTTGAGTGGGATCGGTCCAGGAGCCGGACCGTTGCCAAGAGCCGATCATCTGGAACTGACCAGCTCCGCCAGCTTTCTTGTAGACGAGCGTCTGATCTGAGAACGCCAGGCAGGCCGCCTTCGCGGTGATCGCCCCGACTGGATTCTCAAAGTTCGTCCAGATCGAGAAAGACTTCAGATCAGTCCCCGTACCGGAAGAGTTGCTTGGGACGGAGATGTCCACCACGAAGTTCTTGCAGGAGACGGTGGCGTACCCGCCTCCACTGCTCGTCGACTTGACGCTGTGCTTTGCAGGACCGAGAACCAGGCTCGCATTCGCCGCGGCATTTTCACAGAGGAGAGCCGCCGCGGGACCTGCCAGCGACAGACTCAGTCCGGCAAGTATCAGGGCTGCTAGTGTCAGCGTCCTCTGCGGACGCTTGGAGGTTGCGGTGTGGGGTTTCATATATTTTCCTTTAACTGCTTGTTTTGAAAGCGTTGGTCCGATGACGCGCTCTACGTAGAGCCTCGCTGGCAGCAACTCAAGAGCCAACTTCAGCCCGTAGTGACTGGCGTCTCCTTAGATGCGGCTCGCCGCCGCCCCGGTTCGCTCCGGTCCATCCGGAGCTACGTGGATAGGCGGGGTCAAGAGAGGTTCGTTACATTTGAAGATTCTTCGCAGGCCACGCAGACACCTGCACCTGCTGGCGAACGGCCTGTGCTGAGGTGGAATCGAGCATCGAACTTCCGGCTGAACGGCCTCTCGGCATCTACAGTAGAGCGCGGACGAACGGGGCCTACCTGTGGGATGTCCATTCGCTGCTCACACCCGAGCCTAAGGCAGGATGCGAAGGACCACGGCCTCGAGGCGCAGGGACGCGCCGATCGTCCCGATGATCTCGCCATCGCGCACCGGGCCCGTCCAGCCGGTATCCTGGACATGCCCGAAGTACTCCGTATGTCCACCGCCGGACTGAATCCAGACCTTCAGGGCCTCCATCCGCAGGCCTCGGTCCGTGGTGCCCGCGGGTGCGCCGTCGCACTTCACCCCCTGCAAACCGTCGTTCTCCAGATAGGCCTGGTAGCAGATCGAGCGACCCGGTGCCGTGATCTTGATCGCCTCCATGCGGCGGGATTGGCCGACCGTCCCCGCGACGTCCCCGTCGCACACTTGCGGCTGCCAGCCGACGTCTTCCACGTGCGCCTGGTAACAGACGGGCAGGGTCTGGAACGCCAGTGCGCAGAACCCGGGCCCGGAGTTCACCCAGTTCTGCTGGAGCAGATAGTTCCTGCCGCCCAGGGTGACGTTGGCCTGGGCCCCGTTGAGGGTCGTGAAGGTGCTGCCAAAGGTCCCTGCGCACCGGTCGGCGTTCTCCTGGGGATCGCCGTTCTCTGCCACGTCGACCCAGGCGTTCAAATCGGGGTCGGTCACCGTCTCGGCTAACTCGTGTGCGATGATGCTCGCCATGGCATCGGCGCCGGCGTTGCCATTCGGGCCTACCGATTGAGCGGCGCACTTGAAAGGGAGGCAGCGGTCGGGGTTGCCGACGAAAGCGTATTTGATGTCGAGATTGATAAGATTGGTGAAGTGCGTGTGGAATCCGCACTGTTTCGTGCAGAACCCGCCGCTGCTCGTGTTGTCCACGTCGGCGGAGGTGAGGACGAAATAGATTCCATTGCCGTCGAGCGGCAGCCCACCCCCGAAGGTGGCGCGGTTCACCACCGCGACCACGCCGTCATCGGTCAGCGTAGTCCCCTGCGAGAAGCTGTCGAAGATCTGGTTCGCCATCGAGACGCTGTTCGGGACGTGGCGACTGTTGTCGAAGTAAGAGGCGTTGATATTGAAGTAACTCGAGCCGTTCAGGTTCGCCACGAACTCCGGCAGGATCGATGTCGCAGTGTTCCCCGACCAGTTGCCGTACCAGATGAAGTAGACGTTGTGCGGTCCCTCCATGACCGGCCCGCCGTGGTAGTTGATCCCGGCCGTTACGGCGTCCCGGGTGATCGCCGCATCCACCTTCTGGCCCAGCACCGGCACGGTCCCAGTCGGGCGCTTCTTGAAATAAACGTTGTGCGAGCCCTCGATAGCCCGGCCGCCGGGGCGGCTGATCCCGGCCGCTCCGGCGGCCTTGGCGCTCACGCCGTCCACCTTCTGGCCCCGCACCGGCACGGTCGCGGTCGGGCGCTTCTTGACCTCCGTCGGGAGAGCCATCGCCGCCAACCCGGCGAGGACCAGCCCGAGCCAGCAGCCACCGATTTTCCAACCGCGGATGAAATTCTCGACACCCATCTCGTTCTCCTTCCGCCGGATTCGTTCGATCCCGGAATGTGCTTTCCCAGAGACTGTCGCGAAGGTGTCGGCTATCTCACCCTCGACAAGGGCGCGACGATCATGATTTCGAGCCGTAGCGAGCCGATCTCCAAACCCAGCGCCGGCTCCAATCGGTCGAATAGGTCGGCCGCGGCCTGCTCGGGGATCGTGACCTTGGGGAGGGTGACGACGAAATTCTCCGGTAGCCGTCCCCGGGTCTCCCGGATCAGCGTCGTCAGGAAGAGGTCGAGCGTCGCGAAAGGGAGGAGGAGCGCTACGGAAGGGAGGAAGAGCACTGCTTCCTGGGAGGAGGAGCGTCACGAAAGCCAGGTCGAGCGCTACGGAAGGGAGGAGAAGCACTGCCTCCTGGGAGGATGAGCGCTGTGAAAGGGAGGAGGAGCGCTACGGAAGGGAGGAAGAGCACTGCTTCCTGGGAGGAGGAGCGTCACGAAAGCCAGGTCGAGCGCTACGGAAGAGAGGAGGAGCGCTGCCTCCCGGGAGGATGAGCGTCGCGAAGGCCAGGATGAGCGCCACGAAAGAGAGGAGAGATACTGCTCCCTGGGAGGAGGAGCGCGTCAGAAGGGGAGCGGACCGTTCCCAGAGGGAAGCTTGACACTCCGAAGGCCGGGGCGAGCGTTGCTAGCCCATCCACTCGAACCGGTACCCCAGCTCCGGCCCCTCGGTTCCTTCATAGGCGAGCTGGGCCACCAGTAGTGCGAACGGCTCGGTGTAGCGGGCGATCCGTAAGGGACCGGCATCCACGGGAGCGAAACCCGCGTCGCGAATCAGCTCGGCGGCGATCTCTTTGCTGCCCGCATCGTCCCCGCAGTATACGAGGCTCGGTCGGACCTCGAGCTTGGCTTCGTACACGCCGAAGAGCACTTCGCTCGGCACGGTGTTGAAGGCACAGACGACTCGCGCTTCGGGAAGCCGCTTCGCGAGCTCCTCCGCGCCAGAGGTCGTGTGGCCGATAACGAGCCCGGTGTCTTGAGCGTTCATCGGGAGCGAGCAGGTCACGATTACCTTTCCCGACAGGTCGCCGGCCTGAGCCAGGAGGTCGTCCATTCGAGACCAATGCACGGCCAGCAGGAGAGCGTCCGCGTCTTGCGCGGCTTCAGCCGGTGTCCCCGCGCGAGCATTCCGGCCGGCGTCGCGCGCGAGCTTCTTCAGCTTCTCCTTGTGGCGCGCATAGCTGAACACCACCTCGTGCCCCGCACGCGCGAAGATCGTGCCGAGCTTTCCGCCCATCAATCCCGAACCCAGAATGCCGACTCGCATGTCGCTTCCTCCAAGCCCTCTCAACGGTTGATCATTCGCTGCGCGCCCTCGGAATACCGGGCCCCTTGCACCGTGATCTGGGAGGCGGCGCTTTCGATGTCGCGGAGATCGCCCTCGGTGAGCTCGACGGCGGCCGCCGTGACGTTCTCCTGCAAGCGATGCAGCTTCGTGGTGCCAGGGATCGGCACGATCCAGGGCTTCTGGGCGAGGAGCCAGGCGAGCGCGATCTGGGCGGGTGTCGCGTTCTTGCGCTGAGCGATGCTCGCGAGCAGATCGACCAGCGCCTGGTTCGCCTTCCGGGCCTCCGGGGCGAAGCGAGGGACGGTGTTGCGGAAGTCGGTGCTGTCGAAGGTGGTGCTCTCGTCGATCTTGCCGGTGAGGAAGCCCTTGCCCAGCGGGCTGAAGGGAACGAAGCCAATTCCCAGCTCCTCCAGGGTCGGGAGGATCTCCGCTTCGGGTTCTCTCCACCACAGCGAGTACTCGCTCTGAAGGGCGGTCACCGGCTGGACGGCGTGCGCGCGGCGAATCACCTGCACGCCTGCCTCCGAGAGGCCGAAGTGCCTGACCTTGCCCTCCTGGATCAGCTCCTTCACTGCCCCCGCCACGTCTTCGATCGGCACGTTGGGATCGACGCGGTGCTGATAAAAAAGGTCGATGACGTCGATGTTGAGCCGCTCGAGCGACGCTTCCGCGACCTCCTTGACGTGCTCGGGCCGGCTGTTCAGGCCGGCCTGCTTGCCGTTGGCGTCGAAGTGGAACCCGAACTTGGTGGCGATCACCACCTGCTCGCGGATAGGGGAGAGTGCCTTGCCCACCAGCACTTCGTTCGTGAACGGACCGTAGACTTCGGCGGTGTCGAAGAAGGTGACGCCGAGGTCAACGGCGGACCGGATCAAGGAGATCATCTCCTGCTCGTCCGCGGGGGGACCGTAACCGAAGCTCATGCCCATGCAGCCGAGCCCGAGAGCCGAAACTTCCAGGCCGCTGTTGCCAAGCTTACGTTTCTGCATCGGTTTCTCCTTGCCCTTCAGCGGGCCGCGTATTGCTCGTCGCTGACCTTCTCCAGCCATTCCACGGTCTTGCCATCGAGCCGTTCCTGGATGGCGGTGTGCGTCATGGCGGTGGTTGCCGTGGCGCCGTGCCAATGCTTCTCTCCCGGCGGGAACCAGATCACGTCCCCGGGCCGGATTTCCTCGACCGGTCCTCCCCAGCGCTGGGCGAGGCCGCTGCCGGCCGTCACGATCAGGGTCTGGCCCAGCGGGTGCGTGTGCCATGCCGTCCGAGCGCCGGGCTCGAAGGTGACACTCGCCCCGACCGCGCGTGCCGGATCGGGTGCCTGGAACAGGGGGTCGATCCGTACTGTGCCCGTGAAGTACTCGTCCGGCCCTTTGCCGGAGGGCTGCGAGCCGCTTCTCTTGATGTCCATTTCGGTTTCCTCCACTTGCAAGGAGCGGTGACCCGCGTGACGGGGGCGCTTCCGCGGTGTGAGCCCATTGTAGGAGCGCAGGGGCGCGGGCGGTAGGACGATCCTCGAAGATCCTTGGACGATCCTGCAAATCTTCAGAGAAGGCGTCAACGGGCCGGGTAGCGGCTATGCGGTCACGGGTCGAAGGGCGTTTCACTGATCCAATGGAAGCCACGGCTGACGAGCCGGTACGAGCTCTCGTCCTCCCGGCGGAGGGTGAGCCGTGTCTTGCGGCCATCCATCGTCCCGTCGAGCACGAGGAGCCCTGGCTGCGTCTCTTCGTATGCGAAGGAAGGCTGCCATGTCTTGTCGTCAGGCTTGGTCAGGGTAAGCCGGCGTTTCCCGAGGATGAGGCCGTAATCGCTCTGGGAGCCGTCCATGAGCTGGACGCTGACGTAGTCGGGGTACTCGAAAAGGACCCGGCGCCACCGGGTCGCATCGGTGAGGAGCGGCGGGCGGGCGACTCCGTCGACCTCGAGCTCTTCGACGGTCCAGATGCCATAGAACGGAGGCCGCGTGGAAAGGTTGCCCCACTGATTCTTGCTGGCGTCGTAGGACTGATACAGCAGGTATCCGGAGTAGGCGGCGACCAGCACCCCTTGCACGACGAGCGCGGTGCGGCGGAATCGCGCCCGCGGTGGACGGAACGCGATGGCCGCCACCGGCCGGTTGAGCACGAACAGGTCGAGCAGCCGCCGCAGGTGAGGGAGAGTCAGGAAGACCCCCATCGCCAGCAGGTGGCACGAATGCAGCTTGACGGAGACGTCGTAGCTGAAATTGATGGCGACCACGTGGCTCATGACGCCGATGCTCACGAGCGCGCCCAGCAACGCGGTACGGCGGAAGGCGAGGAGCAGGCCGGCGATCATCTCGGCGGCGCCGGCGAAGATGGTGTATGCCGAGGAGGCGCCCATAAAGAGCCACAGGAGGCCCATCGGCGAGGCCTCCCCGAAGGGCTCGACAAGCTGGCTGGGGAAGGGCTCGGCGAACTGGGACGGGATGACCTTATACGCACCGTACGTGAGCATCGACGCGGCGAGCGCGAACCGGACGTAGACCCGCAGCCCTGCATCCAGGCGAGTGTACTCAGGCCGTTTTCTGTCGAGGACCGTCCAGACCGCCGTCGTGACCGCCGCGAGGATCAGGAAGCAGAGCAACTGCACGTAGGTGTAGGTGGTGTCTCCGCCGCCCCCCCGCTGGATCGTGACGTTGATCCCGAGCAGGTGCTTCCCGGCCCGAGGCACGAGCCAGTTCCACAAGTCCTGGTAGGGCTGAGTGATGATCGGGCCGGCCCAGGGGATTCGATGCAGAGGGAACGGAAGACTGTAGAGCACCAGGTAGCTGAAGGCGAAGCGGAACAGAATCCGCTTGGCGGGGCTCCACGACGGGGAGGTATTCCTCGGATCCATGTGCCTGAACCGTCCTCCTGTTTTTCGGCTGTGTCGGAATTAGGCTCGTCAACGGTTGAACGGGCGCTCATTGATCCAGTGGAAGCCGCGGGTGGTGAGCAGGAACTTGGGCGGTTTCTCCAGGTGGAGCCTGACCCGGATCTTCCGGCCGTCCAAAGTCCCTTCCAGGGTGAGGAGCTCAGGGGTTGGCTGCGTGTAGGAGAAGGTGGTCTTCCACTGCGCATCGTCGTGCTTGCCCAACGTCATCACGCCTTTGTCGAGGTTGAGGACGTAGCGCACGCGCGAATCGCTCATGAGCTGGACGGCCATCGTGCCCGGATCGTGGAAGATCACCCGCCGCCACCGCTCCCGGTCGGTGACGAGCGGCGGCCGGGCCTGCCCATCGATCACGATCTCGTCGACGTTCCAGATGCCGTGCAGCGGCGCCTTCGATTCCTGCTGGGTATGGGTCCGTCTGTCCTGATAGGCGGAGTTCAACAGGAACGCCGTGTAGGCGAGGACGATCAGGGTGCGCAGCACCAAGGCCCCGCGGCGCAGCCGGAGGCGCCGGAAGAGCGGCTGGATCGCGGCCGGCTCCACCCCGCGGCCGAGCACGAACAGGTCGACCAGCCGCCGCAGGTCGGGAACGATCAGGAAGACCGCCATGGCGAGCAGGTGCAACGAATACAGCTTGACCGGAATGTCGTAGCAGAAGTTGAGCATCACGACGTTGCTCAGCGCTCCCAGGCTCACCAGCGCTCCCAACAGGGTGGTCCTGCGGACGGTCAAGAGAACGCCGCCGATCATCTCGACGGCGCCGGCAAAGACGTTGTAGGCCGTGGACGAGCCCATGAACGTCCACACGAGGCCCATGGGCGACGCGTCGCCCATGGGCTGGAGGAGTCGGTCGAGCGTCGGATCGGGAAACTGCGACTTGAGGACCTTGTAGGCGCCGAGCGAGATCATTGCCGCGCCTAGGGCGAAGCGGAGGTAGATCCGCAGACCCTCGTGGAGGCGGGCATAGTGGGTGCGCTTGCGATCGAGGATCGTCCAGACGGCCGCCACGACCAGCGCGATCACCAGGAAGCAGAACACCTGCACGTAGTCGTAGGTCGAATCGCCGCTGCTGTTGGGGAGCAGGCTGGTGTCGGCGTGGAACAGGTGACTGCCGACCCAGGGGACCAGAGCGAAATTGTAGAGCACCAGATAGGCGAAGGCGAAGCGGAAGAGGACCCGCTTGGCGGGGCTCCACGACGGGGAGGTATTCCTCGGATCCATGCGCCTGAACGCCCTCCTGTTTTTCCGCTGCATCGGAACGTCTTCTCGCACGGCAAGCGGCATGCCCGAGCCGCTCTCTCTGGTACTAGCTAGAGCCTCTTACAGAGCCCTCAGCACCTCCAAGTACTCCTCCTCCCCCATCTCCCGCGCGTTCGATCCATTCGAGCCATTCTGCACCGCCCGCTTGGCGATCCAGGGATAGTCGTCGGGGGAGATCCCCAGCTCCCGGAACGCTGGGATCGCGAGGTCCCGCACCAAATCGTCGATCGCGCCGAGGACCCCTTCGGCTCCCGGGGTGCTGCCGGCGGGAAGGGAGGCTTCGAGAAGGGCGAGCTTGCGCCGGCTCACCGGGAGGTTGAAGCGAGTGACGGGCGCGAGCAGCACGGCGTTGGCGAGGCCGTGGGAGACGTCCCAACGGCCGCCCAAAGTCTCCGAGAGGCAGTGGACGGCGGCCACGTCGGCGTTGCCGAAGGCGAGGCCGGCGAGGGTGGAGGCGCGCATCACGGCCTCGCGGGCCTCGGTATCCCCGGCGACGTCGGCAGCGGCCCGGCGCAGATAACGGAAGAGCAGGGAGACGGCGGTGGCGGCCAGGGCGTCCGAGACGGGATTGGCCAGCCGGCAGGTGAAGGCCTCGACGGCATGGGTGAGGGCGTCGGCTCCCGTCCAGGCCACGAGGCGGGGAGGGAGGGTGCGGATCAGCTCGCAGTCGACGAGCGCCCAGGCGGGGTACATCGTCTCCCCCTTGACGCTGATCTTGGCCTGCCGCGCCTCGTCGGTGAGGACGGAGACCCAGGTCACCTCGGAGCCCGTGCCGCACGTGGTGGGCACGGCGATGAAGGGGAAGGGATCGCGCTCGTAGCGGTTCCGCCCCTCGTACTCGGTGGCGGCGCCGCCGTTGGGGACCAGCATGGCGGCGGCCTTGGCGGCATCGAGCACGCTGCCGCCGCCGATTCCCAGCACCAGCGAAACCCCCTCCTCGCGTCCCCAGCCGGCCAGGCGATCCGCGGTCGAGCAGCGGGGATTGGGCTCCACGTCGTCGAAGGTGATGGCGTCGATCTGCCGGTCGGCCAAGGCCTTCCAGATCCGCTCCGGCCACCCCGTCTCCTCGACGCCGGGGTCGGTCACCATGAGAACTCTCTGGGGAGAGTAGCCCTCGATCACCTCGGGCAGGCGGCTGATGCAGCCGGGGGCGATCACGACGCGGGTGGGGACACGGAAGGGGCGGGGCTCGATCATGGTTTGGGGATTGTATAGACTGAGTTGCCGGACCGCAGGAGGGAGACCGCCCCCTCTCGAGGAGGAGGCGAACCCACCTGGCAAAGGGACAGGTCCGCCAGCGATCAGGGGCGGCCTCCCTGCTGCGGTCCGGCACTCTCATTTCAGTGGCCGGCGGGCGCCGTTATGGCTCTCACCACGTTGGAGTACGCCGAGCCTCCCTTGGCATTGCGCGCCTGCACTCGGAAGCTGTAGGCCGTGTGCGCCTTGAGGCCGGTGAGGGTCACCGACGTGACGTTGGCGCCCAGGCTCTTGACCACGGCGAACTTGCCGGTGGTCTTCATCTCCACCCGATTGGCGGTTTCGTTGGTGGCGTTGTCGGTCCACGTCAGCCGGATCGAGGTGGCCGAGACGACGGTCGCCACGAGATTGGAGGGCGCAGCGGGAACCGTGGGCGCGCTCGAGCCGGCGTACAGGGAGAGGACGGCGGCGCGGTCGTCATCGTTCAGGGCCGCGCCGCGCTCGTCGGCATGGGCGGTGGCGCGCATGAGCGCCTGCGCCGCTACGGGGTCGGTGCAGGGGCCGGTCGCGGCGTCGCCGCAGGAGTGGCCGAGACCCAAGGTATGGCCGAGCTCGTGGCCGAAGATCTGCTCCGCCCGCTTGGGGGTGACGAACCAGCAGCCGACGCCGTCGTTGGTGATGACGTCGCCCTCCTCGATCACGTCGACCCCGTTGGCGCCCGGCTCGGTCCAGGTGCCGCCGATGGCGAGGATCCCGCTGCCGTTGCCCGGGCTGATGCAGGTGAAGGTGCCGTCCACCTCGTTGTTGGGATCCTCGAAAAGGATGCCGTTGATGCCGTCGGGCTCCTGGAAGCCGGAGGTGGAGGTCGTCGTACCATCGTAGCGGTACTTGATGTTGGTGCCGGGATTGGTATCCCACGCCGCGATGGCGGCCTTGATCTCGGAGACGCCGCCGTCGTCCAGGCCCGGCTGGCCGGAGGCCTGGCTCCGCCAGCCCACGAATTGGCCGGCGTCGAAGTTGGGCCAGCGCTGCTTCACGCCTCCCAGGTAGGTGAATTTTTCCTGAATACCCTCCAGGTCAGCCGCCGGTAACGAGATCCGGTAGTCGGCGGGACGCCGCAGCCCGGCTCCGCGGTCGGCGAGCCAGGTGGCAAAGCGGCCGGCGTCGCGCACGGAGTCCTGCGCCGGCTCGGCGTCGCCTGCGGTCACGTCCTGCATGTCCCGCAGGTCGCGGACCGCCACCTTCTGGCCGGCGGCCGTGGTGATTTCGTGGAAAGCGCCCAGGGCGAGGTGGAGAGGACCGTAGGTGCCGTCGGCGTGGGGGACGACGAAGAGCAGGGCCTGCTCCCCGGTCCGCAGGGAAGGGGCGCCCCAGACGGTCAGGTGCTTTCCGTCCGCGGCGTCGCCGCCGATCACTCGCAAGGTGATACTGCCGGCGGCGATCCGGCCTTTCAGGGTGCGTTCGATGCGCACCCGGTAGTCGGTGGCCGGGCGGCCGTGCGCGGGAGCGGAGCCGAGGACGGTGCCCTCGATCACCAGGGGCGCCTGGTCGAACAAGTCCCCATCGGTCCCCACCACCACCGTCGTGGCTGCGGCGGGGAGAGCCGGGGCCAGCAAGAGGATCGTCACGAGGCAGAAGCGCTTGATCATGATTCAGATCTCCTAGATGCGTGCATGGAGAGCCGTCCATTGCAACGGTGAAGGGGTACTTCCCGGACCGCAGAAGGGAAGCCGCCCCCTCTCGAGGAGGAGGCGAACCCGTCTGGCAGAGGGACAGGTCCGCCAGCGAAAAGAGGCGGCCTCGCTCCTGCGGTCCGGAAGGTCATTCGAAGGCCCTCAGAAGACGTACCGGATCCGTCCGGCCACGGTCCGTGGCGGGATCACGTGGGTGCCGCCGAAGACCGACTGAAAGTTGTAGAGACCCTTCTCATCGAAGACGTTCAACAGGTCGAGCTGCACCTCGATGGGCAGCCCGTACTGCTTGAGCCGGGCGCCCAGCGAGGCGTTCCAGACGGCGCGCGGTTTGACCCGCTGCGGGTCCTCGTTGAAGCGGATGAAGGGAGCGGCGTAGGCCGTGTCGGGGCTCGCGAGGACGTCCTCCAGGGTGCCGGCGTCGGTCACCAGCCCGGAGTCGTAGCGCTGCGTCACCCCGATCCAGTAGCCCGAGCGGGGGATGTCCCAGAAGACTCCGAGCTGCTCCTGGAGATCCTGGTCGTGGTCGATCACGAACGAGCCGCCGGAGAGGGTGTCGATCGCTCCCGCGTCGAGGAAGAGGCCGCCGACGAAGGGGTTCTCGTAGAGGGCATGGACGTGGCCGAGCGAGAGGTAGCCGCGCAGGCCGTTCCACGGTCCGCCGTCGAGCCGCGCGTTCCAGCCGTTCAGGTCGGCACCCTTGAAGTTCAGGGGGAAGACGATGCCGGTGTTGAAGAACTGGTCCTGGTCGGCGGCGTTGACCACCGTCCGTTTCCAGTAGGAGAGGTCGATCCTGAGCGCGGAGCCGAGCCCCTGCTGGAGGCCGACGTTGTAGGCGTTGTGCCGCTCGGAGACGTTGAAGAGCTGGCCGGAGCCGAGCGCGCTGTTCCCCTGGAGCGCGGGCGGCACCAGGGCGGCGGCCTGCGCCGAGGAGGAGAGGAGGATGTTCTCGTACTCCGGAGTGATGAACATCCGGTCGTAGGAGGCGCGCAGGACGGTCTTCGTCGCCGGGATGAAGTAGGCGAGCCCCACCCGCGGCTGGAGCAGGCTCTCGGTCTCGAAGAGGTGGTTGTGGTCGTAGCGCAGGCCGGCGTTGACCGTCAGGTTGCCGAGGCGGGCCGTGTCCTGCGCGTAGCCCGCGTAGTAGGTGCCCGTCCGCTCGCCGTTGAAGTCGAAGAGCGCGCCTCCGCGGGTCAGGTCGTAAGGAGCGAGATTGGGGTTGTACTGGTCGGACTCGGGATCGTTGAAGCCGGGATCGGTGAGGCCGAAGCGGAACGACTCGCGAATGGGGAAGCGCTTGGCCTGCCCTCCGATCTTGAGCTCGTTGGTCCCCACGAGCTTCGAGACCGACAGGTTCACTCCCTGGTTCTGAAGCGAGCGGTCCTGATCGGCGAGGACCGGCGTGTCGTTGGGCGAGCCCGAAAGGCGGAGCTGGTTGTCGCGGCCGTAGAGCTGGAGGTCGGCCACCCATCCCGCGGCGGCCACGTGCTGGTAGCCGAGGTTCAGGTTCCAGTCCTGCGAGGAGATCCGCTGGTCCTGCCCGGCGGCCTCCTGCGAGGGGAGGTTGGGCACGTCGCGGTCCGTCTTGCCGGCGTTGCCGGTCAGCCGGAAGGAGTCGGATTCGGAAGCCGAGATCGAGTCCCAGCGGCCGAAGAGCCGGAGGGTGTTGCCGTGATTATGGAAGTTGTCGAAGGAGACCGGGTCGAGGAAGCGGTCGGACTTCGAGGCGTCCAGGTTCAGGAAGATCCCGGAGCGGCTTCCGCCCCAGCCGGCGGCGGCCGATCCTTCGAGCGTCGAGAAGCGGGCCGCGCCGGCTCCGGCGTCGCCGTGGAAGCCCTGGTGGCCGAGGGCGGAGCGGGTCGTCACGTTGATGACGCCGTTGGCCTTCTCCCCGTACTCGGCGGGGATGCCGCCGGTGACGATCTCGATCCCCTCGGCGATCGCCGGATTGAGCGAGTTGGAGAAGGTGATCCCCACCTGGTCGCCGATCGGCTGGCCGTCGATCACCAGGAGCTGCTGCGAATGGCCGCCCTGGAAGTGGTAGCGGCCGTTCTCGTCCTGGCTGAAGCCGGGGGCGGAGAGGACGATGGACTCGAAGGCGCGCGAGGCGACCGGCGCCGCGAACCGGCGTACCAGCGACTTGTCGACGTCGACGTGGGACGAGGAGTCCTCGGTCTCCAGGGCGACGTTCTCCTTCTCCGCGGTGACCGTGGTCGAGCCGGAGAAGGAGGGCGTCAGCTCGACCTTCGGCTCCACTGGCACGCTGCCGCGGACGTCGACGTCCGTATGGAATTCAGCGAAGCCGTCGAGCGAGGCCTTGAGGTGGTAGGGGTTGCTGGGGACGTTGTAGAAGATGAAGGTGCCGTCGGCTCCCGAGACGGTCTGCTGCGACGAGCCGGCGAGGTCGTTGGTGAGGGTGAGGGTGACGCCGGGCAGGGGCGCGCCGGCGGGGTCCACGACTTTGCCGCGGACCTGGCCCGCCCAGAGAGCGGCGGGCAGGGCAAGGGATACGAGGGCAGCGGCGAGCCCGCGAGCCAGGGCGCGGCCCGGGAGTCTGTCTTTCCAATTCATCGAGCCTCCAAGAAAGGACAAGGCCTTTCCCCCGGCCGCCTTCGCGCGGCAAGCCGGGGAGCTGTTCGTTCGTGAGCCCACGTGTTTCAGACGCGGGCGATGGCCGCTTCAGGGAAGCGGAGCTTGAGCATCGCGAACGGAACGGGAGGTCAGGCGATGGACGGCGGGCCGCGGGCGCTTAAGGGGAGAGCGCCGTTTTCACGCAGGAGGGGGGAGGAGATGAGGCCGCGGAACCCGGCCAGCGAGGGCGGGCCAAGGACCGCCGCGATCGGCAGATGGGCGCCGCCGGTACGCAGGTGGTGCAGACAGTAGGGGCAATCCGGCCGCTGGCCGGCCTCGAATTGCTCGATGTGCCGTGGAGCATCCGGGTGTTGGGCGCACTTGGAGAAGAGACCCTGCGCGCCGGATTCCAGCGGGTCGTGCCACTCCCCTGCCGGGTGCAGGTCGAGAGCACCCAGGAGCACGACAGCCGCGAGGATGGCTGCCCACGGTATCCGCCTCAGGAACATGGTTCCTAAGAGTAGCAGAATTCCGGCAAGAGGGTGCAACGTCAGGGTACCCTCCGTCGTACTATCGGGTTGGACGCACGTTCCCGAGGAGGAGCCGCCCATGGAATCCGTCGCCCCCGCCGCTGCCGTCCGTCCCCGGACCGAGACGGCTGCCGCGCTCCCCTGGTACCTCACCACGATGCTGGCGGGCTCGACCAGTATCGTCGTCGGCCTGCTGTGGGACATCTCCTGGCACATGACGATCGGCCGGGACACCTTCTGGACCCCCGCCCACCTGGCCATCTACCTGGGTGGCGTGCTGGCAGGGCTCTCCTGCGGCGCTCTCGCCTTGAAGACCACCTTCGCCGGCACGGAGGCGGAGCGGGGGACGTCGGTCGGCTTCTGGGGGTTCCGGGCGCCGCTGGGCGCCTGGGTTGCCATCTGGGGCACCCTTGCCATGCTCACCTCGGCGCCGTTCGACGACTGGTGGCACAGCGCCTACGGCCTCGACGTCAAGATCCTTTCGCCCCCGCACAGCCTGCTGGGCGCCGGCATGATCACCATTCAGATCGGGACCATGCTGATGGCCCTCGCCCTCCAGAACCGGGCGCCAGAAGGAGAGGGGCGCGCGCTCGGGCTGGCCCATCTCTACGCCGCCGGCATCGTGCTGCTGATGGTGGCGACGCTCATCACTGAATACATCTACCCCAACTACCAGCACGGCGGCATGTTCTACAAGGTCGCCTGTGGCGTGTTCCCGTTGACGCTGGTGTCCGTCGCCCGCTCGTCGCGCCGGCGCTGGGCGGCCACCACGGCGTGCGCCTTCTACATGCTCCTCGATTGCGCACTGGTGTGGATCCTGCCGCTGTTTCCGGCGCAGCCGAAGCTGGGGCCGATCAATACGCCGGTGGATCACATGGTGGCGCCGCTTTTCCCGCTGTTGCTGATCGTTCCGGCGGTGGCCGTCGACCTCCTCGTTCAGCGCCGGGAAGGCAAGCGCGCCGGCTGGCGCGAGGCCCTGCTGATCGGGGTAGTCTTCTTCGTCCTGTTCCTGGCCGTGCAGTGGCTCTTCTCGGAGCTCCTCATCTCTAACGCGGCGCACAACTGGTTCTTCGCCAGCGACCGGCATTGGTCGTACACCTCGACGCCCGGTCCTCATCGCCATCAATTCTTGCGGACCGATACGGACCCGCTGACGCTGCGCGCGGTGGGAACCGCCCTGGCGCTGGCGATCGGCTCCTCGTTCGTCGGCCTCTGGCGGGGTGTGGGGCTTTCCAGGGTGCAGCGGTGAGCAGAGGGCTCCCGGCGCTCCTCGCCGCCGCCGCCCTGGTTCTGGTGGCACTCCCTGCCCGGGCGCACGTGGGGAGCCCCAACGTATTCTTCGACGGCTCCGCCGGGCCCTATCCCGTACGGGTCATCGTCCGGCCGCCCCTGGTGATCCCCGGTCTCGCGGAGGTCACGGTGAAGCTAGGGGAAACGAAGGCGGCGGAGGTGACCGCGCAGCCCATCCAGTGGAAGGCGGGGACGAAGGGCGCTCCGCCGCCGGACGTGGCCTCGCCGGTGCCGGGAGCGCCGGGAGTATGGAGCACGCAGATCTGGCTGATGGTCGGCTCCTCCTACGGCGTGCGTGTCCACGTCAAAGGACTGGCTGGAGCGGGCGAGGTTCTGGTGCCCGTGGCCGCCATGCCGCAGCAAGTGCTGGGGATGAAGAAGGGGATGGGGGCCGTGCTGGCCGTTTTGGGGCTGTTCCTCTTTGCCGGCGCGGTCACCCTGGTGGTCGCGAGCGTCCGGGAGAGCACCCTGCCTCCCGGCGAGGTCCCGGACGAACGGCGGCGCACCCGGGCGCGAGTTGCAGGCGTGGTGGCGGCAATCCTCTTCGCGCTGGTCCTCTGGGGCGGCAAATCCTGGTGGGACAGCGTCAATGCCAGCGCTCAGGAGGATCTGTTCAAGCCGTTCCACGTCCGCACGGCGGTGACCTCCGGGACCGGCGCTCCGGTGCTCTCCCTCGCCATCGAGGACGAGCGCACAGAGACGTGGTCCCCCCTGATGCCAGACCACGGCAAGCTGATGCATCTTTTCCTGATCCGCGAGCCGGGGCTCGACGCCTTCGCCCACGTCCACCCCGTGCGGCAGGACAAGGACCGCTTCACGGCCACGCTGCCGCCGCTGCCGGCCGGCACCTACCGCCTCTACGCGGACGTGGTCCACGAGAGCGGCTTCCCCCAGACGCTGGTGGACACGGTGACGATCCCCGCGAGCGGGGCCGCGGTACAGCCCGCCGTCGTGGCGCCGGACCCGGACGACTCCTGGCGCACCTCCGAACCGCAGGCCGCGCGGACCTCCCTTGGACCGAAGGTCGCGATGCTCGAAGGCGGCGGCACCATGCTCTGGCACCAGGAGCCTCTGGTCGCCAACCGCGAGGCCACCCTGCGCTTCGAGGTCCGGGACGCAGAGGGTCGTCCCCTTCCCCTGGAGCCCTACATGGGGATGTTGAGCCACGCCGTGATCACCCGCGACGACGGGAAAGTCTTCGTCCATCTCCACCCCATGGGCACCGTCAGCATGGCCGCTCAGGAGAGCTTCGAGAAAAAGACGGGGATCGTGGACCCGATGGCGGGGATGCCCGGCATGGACCACGCCGGGCACGCCCAGGGCGCCGTTTCCTTCCCCTATGAGTTTCCGCAACCTGGCCGCTATAGGATCTGGGTGCAAGTCAAAAGCGGCGGGCAGGTGCGGACGGGGGTGTTCGACGCGGCGGTGGGGCCATGACCGGCTCCGGACTTTGCTGGAAAGGTCCGGAAATGCGGAAGACGCGCGCAGGCGTCACCAGGAGCCCGTAGGGCGGCAGACCGTAGCCCAGGCTGTGAGCCCTGGGCTGGCAGGCGGCCTC
>DASUEN010000271.1:0-27686 GCA_036275055.1 Thermoanaerobaculia bacterium | reverse complement strand
ATGGCTACCGTCTTCGTGCGATTGGCGCTGAACCCGGCCGTGCTGGCCTACCATCCCCGCGGCGGCCTCGCGATCTGGAATTGGTATCTTTACACTTACCTCGTGCCGGCCCTGGCCTTCTTCCTCGCCGCCTGGCTCCTGGCGCAGCGTGACGACCGCCTGGAGGGGGCGCCTCTGCCTCGCCTCTCCATCCTGGCGGCGAGCGCCGCGGTGGTGCTCCTCTTCCTTCTCGTCAACATCGAGATCGCGGACTTCTTCTCCACGGGCGCGAGCCTCACCTTCGGCTTCCTCACCGGGCAGGCGACGCTGGCCGAGGACCTCACCTACACCCTCGCCTGGGCGCTCTTCGCCATCGCCCTCTTCGTGGCCGGAATCGTCCGCCCGAGCCGGGCGGTGCGGATCGCCGCCATCGTCCTACTCCTGGTGGCGGTGCTCAAGGGATTCGTGCACGACATGGCGCAACTGGGCGGCCTCTACCGGGTGGGCTCCTTCGCCGGCCTCGGTATCTGCCTGGCCCTGATGGCCGTGTTGATCCAGAAGTACGTCTTGCCGCGGCGGGAGGCGGAGTGAAGGGACGGCTGCTCCTCACCGCGCTGCTGGCGGCGTCGGCCCTCGCCGGCGCTGAGGGGAGGGAGCCCCGCTTCCGCTTCGAGCGTCAGGTCCTCCCCGGAGCCGTGGGTCCCAACCGGCTGGAGCTCGACGACGCACTCCTGCGTGGTGCCGCCCCCCCTGTCTACGAGCCCGGAAGCGGAGCCGGAGAGCTGGGCCCCTTCCGTGGCGGGCTCGCCGACCTGCGCCTCTTCGACGCCGCCGGCCGGGAGACTCCCTATCTCCTGGTGGCCCCTCCTCGCCGTGAGCCAGAGTGGCGCCGGGGGCAGATCCTCCCGATCGCCACGACCAAAAAAGAAAGCGGCTTCGAAGTGGATTTCGGGACCCTAGGGAAGGCCGAATCGATCGACCGGGTGCGAATCACGGGCCTGCACGCACCGTTCCTCAAGCGCTTCCGCTTGGAGGGGGGAGGAGACCGTAGCCACTGGTCCTTGCTCGTTCCCGAAGGGACTCTCTTCGACCTGCCGGAAGAGGGCCTGCGCCGGCTCGACGTGGATCTGCCGGCCGGCGACTTCCGCTACCTGCGCCTGACGTGGAACGACGAATCGAGCGCCCGTCTGCCGCTGCCGGAAAAAGTGGAGGCCCGGCTCGTCCGGCCTGTCGATTCCGGGCCGGCGCCTCGGATCCTGCTCCAAGTCGAGCGCCGGTCGAGCGAGCCGGGGAAGAGCCGTTTCCGTCTGCGCCTGCCCGGAGCCCGGCTGCCGCTGGTAGCGTTGGAGCTCAACCTCGCCGGAAACTCTACGGGCCCTCTGTTGCGCCCTGCCACGGTGACCGAGGGACGGCTGGATACGCAAGGCGGCTCCGAGATCGTGCCGGTGCGGCTGGGAGAAGCGACCCTGCGGCGGGCCGTGCGCGACGGCGTCGCGGCGAGCGACCTGCGCATCCCCGTGACCCTGCCGCAAGGGTTGGAGGTCGAATTGACGGTCGACGACGGAAACAACCCGCCGCTACCGCTCATGGGAGTGACCGCGGAGCTCGCGCCCCTCCCCTGGATCTACTTCGAAGCCAAAGACACCGCCCCCCTGACCGCTCGATTCGGTGACCGCGACGCCTCGGCTCCCCGCTACGACCTCGAAGCCCTCCGCGATCAAGTGGCCCGCTTCGGCACCTCCGCGGCGCACTGGGGCACGGGGGACGTTCGCGAACTCGAGCGCGAAAAGGTCATCGCGGCCAGCCCCCTGCCGGCTCTGGGGGCGCCCGTCGATGCCGCGAAGTTCCGCTACCAGCGGGAGATCCCGGCCGCCTCGGGCCTGACCGCGCTCCTCCTCAATGCCGCCGTTCTCTCCCGCAGCCCGGGCCTCGCCGACCTGCGGATTGCCGACGCCCAGGGCCGCCAGGTTCCCTACGTCCTGGAGCGGCTCGACGAGCCGCTGGACCTCGTCCTTCCTGCCCTGGTGCGGCAGACGAAGAAGGACGATGCGCCGTCCCTCTCCCGCTATCGGGTCGAGCTCCCCCATCCCTCGCTCCCCGCGGCGCGGCTGGTCCTCACGACGACGGCGCGGGTCTTCGAGCGCCAGGTCCGGCTGGTGGACGTCTCCACAACCCCTCGGGAGTTGCGAGGACGGGAGAGCGGAGAGAGGACGGTGGCGGAGGCCACCTGGCGGCACGCCGATCCGGAGACTCCGGCGCCGGAGCTGACTTTGGAGGTCCCGTCCATCCCTGCCACCCGTTTCGACCTCCTGGTGGACGAGGGGGACAATTCTCCCCTTCCGCTCGAAGCACCCCGCCTGCTCCTGCCAGCCGTCCGCCTGCGCTTCTTCTACCCGGCCGGATCTTCCTTGAAGCTCCTCTACGGCCAGCCCGGTCTGCCGCCGCCGCGCTACGACCTCTCGCTCCTCGCCCCGCGCGTCCTCAGCGAGCCGGCAGGCGAGATGGGCTTCGGCCCCGAGCCCCGCCAGCCCTCGGAAGAGCCCGACGCCGGGGCCATGGAAAGGAAGATTTTCTGGGGTGCCCTGTTGGGAGCGGTGCTGGTGCTGCTGTTCGTGCTGGGGAGGATGCTGCGGGGGGGAGCAGGACAGTGAGCCGCGAGCATCCCGGCGCTCTTCTATGGAATAATTGACCCATGGCCACCAAACCAGCAACCACGATCCTCCAGACCGAGGTACCGGCCCGGCTCCTCGCCGAGATGCAGTCGCTCGTGGACGCCGGCTGGTTCCGAAACCTGGATGAGGTGATGCTCGACGCCCTGCGGCGGTTCCTCGACTCACATCGCGAGGACCTCACGCAAGCGCTCCTTCGTGAGGACGTGGAATGGGGCCTTCGTGGTGTTGAAAACCAAAGCCTCCCAAAGGCTGAGCCATGTCCATGATCATGGTCGATCTTCCATCCGAGCTGGTCGAGCACTCGCGGATAAAGGCAACCCGAGAGAACTTGGACATCGCGGAAGTGGTGCGCCGCCTCCTGGCCCGTTGGGTCTCAGGAGTTGTACAGATCGAATCAGAAGATCGGGTCAGTCTTGCCGAGCGAGCCCGGAGAAGCCGTGGGATCTGGAAAGACCGCGATCCGGATGCGTACCTGGCCGCCAGCCGTAGCGGCGTCCGGAAAGGGTGACAGCAAGCTGGGTCCAGTCTTGCCCTCAGCGTCAAGCACCCGCCACTGCCGCTTATCCGGCTGAAAGCCACTTGAGCCTCATGGTTTCAACAACTTAGGTCTGTCCTTGAGGGAGCCCTGAGACATGAATCCAGACTTAAGCCACCTACGAGTCACCGTGGTCGACCTCATGGGGGTCTTCCTTCCAGGTGTCATCTGGACGATTCTCATCGCAACCCTACAAGAGAGTGTCTCCCAAAGCTCTGCCGGGGTCAGCCCAATTTCGGTAGCCCAGGAGTTCCTAGCTCCGGGTAGAGGCGTTGGGTTCTACATCGTTAGTTCTGTCTTAGCGCTCATTGTTGGATATGTAGCCAAGACTATAGCAATACCACCGTCCGAAAGACTTGCTAGGCTGCTCGACGGTCGAGTGGCTCGTCTTTTTCACCGACCTGGCAGGCCTCTCAAGGCTCCATCTGCTGAGCGTTTACAGGCCGGAGATGAGACTGCCTGGACAAAAGCTTTGAGATTAGGCTACGAAAACTTGGCTTCTTCCGATTACCAATTTCCTTATCATGCCATTCATTCGGCGGCACAAAATGTCCACTACTATGGAAAAATTTTAGAGCTTGTGGAAGCTCGCCTAGGCTTGAAGTGGAATTGGATACCCAGAAGTCAATTGTTTGCGTCGTGCAAGCGCATGTTGAAGCTTCACGCCGCCCCACTTTGGGAAGATGCGGAATATAGGGAGGCAGAGGTCCGAATGCTTGCTTCCCTTTTTCTGGCCGCCCTGTTTAGTCTGATGCTGACTGCCGTGCAGTATGTTTTTGGGGGAGTGTTCAATTCTAACTGGGCTGTCGCTTCTTTGGCGGCCACTGTCCTGCTCTGCTTCGCCTTCCGAGCAAGGAGGTGCCGTGAAGTAGAATCGGTCTACTTCGCATTTCTTTCTGCTCTCCCGCTCATACCTATTACGATGGAAGAGGCAGGAGAAGCGAGTGGCACTGGTGTTACTCAAAGGTCTAGTGAAGACCAAGGGAGAAGCCACACAGGCCTGAAGCGGACGGATACCGCGCTGTAGCGCGATTCCGC
This sequence comes from Thermoanaerobaculia bacterium, assembly GCA_036275055.1. Classification (GTDB taxonomy): domain Bacteria; phylum Acidobacteriota; class Thermoanaerobaculia; order Multivoradales; family UBA5704; genus DATARR01. Next base: position 23,462 of record DASUEN010000271.1, on the reverse strand, counting down.
CGCTTAAGACCGAAGCGTTCTACGCCTTAAGAGGGACAGGTTCTCGGAATCTCGGGGGGACAAGGGGGTTTCATGTCCATCTATCTCGGTTTCGATCCCGGCGGCGCCCGCGAGTTCGGCTGGTGCGTCGCGAGAGAGAGCAGCAGCGGAGCACTTCCTCTGACCGTTCTACGGACGGGCGTTGCCCTCTATGCGATGGACGCGGTTGAAGCGGCGATCTGCCATGTTCCCGCCGGTGAGCCTGTCCTTGCAGCGGGGATCGATGCGCCGCTGGTCTGGAGCCGGGGCGAAGGCCGTAGGGTGGAACAGGTGCTACGTCAGCAGGTCAGGCTCGCAGGCTCAGAGACCGCCGAGGGAACGGTGCAGCATGTCAATTCGCTCCGTGGAGCTTGCGTGGCGCAAGGGATGTTGACGGCGGTGTTCCTTCGCGAAGCGTTCGCCGGGCTTCCCCTGTCCGAAGCGCATCCCAAGGCATGGCTCTGGCTCTCCAAGGCTACGCACCGGCGCCCAACGCCGGCCGAAATCACCCTCGCGGATCTCTCGGAGTGGTGTTCTTTGCCGGATCGACATCCGCCTTCCGAGCATGAGAGAGATGCCGCGGTAGCCTGCCTTTCAGCATGGGCGATGATCCGCAGACCCCAGGACTGGCACGACCTTTATCTCTACGCGAAGGAAGCCGAGAGCTACTCCCCTCTCAATCCCTTGCCCAGCTACTGGATGCCGAAGCCACCCACGCCGTGACGCGGGGTGCGCCCCCGCCCGCGCAGCGGCTGGCCATGCGCTTGCCCGCTACGCCGGAATGCGGGTAGGATTTTGGCATGGCGAGCATAAGCCTCAGGGCTCACTATACACAGCGTCCTAAATACGTGCGCATCACGACGCCAAGGTCCATCATCGCGGCTTTGGATGCCATCAGCTATGACTGTTATCTGTCTTTGCTCCAAAGGAGCTTAGGCATGTAGCCCGGGGCTGGCGCTGTTTGCCAGCCCCGGGTAGGAGATGATCCCAGAAACCCCAAAGCCCCGAAGGGGCGACGGCAGTTGATGGCGCGAGGTATCGGCGATCTCGCTGGTCGCTCCTGAGCTGTTTGCGAGTCGGCGCGCGTGGACCTCCTTCAAAAGATACCCGAAACCGCATCTGCGGACAGGTCGAGCACCAACGCCTGTCTGAGCTGGAATCGAGCATCGAGTTGCCGTCGCCCCTTCGGGGCTTTTGGGTTTTGTGGGTTCCGTCGACCCGGGGCTGGCAAACAGCGCCAGCCCCGGGCTAAATGCCTTTACCCCTTCGGGGCATCTGTTGTTCCGCGAAGTCTGTGTGAGAACCCCAGTCTGTGCGTGCGCAAGAACCTATGACGCTGTGTATATGACAGGAAAACGATCAGCCTCGATGAACCCTCTCGACCTTCCGGAAGGAGCCCGGGATTGAAATCCCGGGCTACCGACGGTAGTCCCTACGGGACCCAGGGGAGAACGTAGCTGCGGTCCCGCAGGGACTACCGTCGGTAGCCCGGGTCTTCAGCCCCGGGCCGCCTTTGAGACACCCTCTGAGCAAGCTTGGGGGGAGTACCGTCACTGGCAGACGAGCTTGCCGTCCCTACCCGCCGTCGCTACAATCGGTCCCCGAGGTTCGCGATGGACGCTAGCTGCCTGTCGGCCAAGACCGTGCTCCAGCCGACGGTAACCGCAAAGCCGACACAGGAGCGCTCTATGCAAGTTCATGAGGCCGTGGGCAAGTCGTCGCGTCTGTTGTCCGCTGCGGCAGCAATCTGGTGCCTTGGAACATCCCTCGTCATTTGGTTCAGCCCGGTCGTTTGGGCCGGCTACGAAGGAACGGCATCGGGCGCGGTCTCGGACCGTGACGCCCTCTATCGTGTCGAGTCGTTCCGCCAATACGCGGGCCCAGTGGGCGTCCTTATTCTGACGCTCTTGTGCCTCCTCGCCGTAGCGGCATTCGTCGGTGTCCTCCAAGGCAGGCGTATCGTCTGCACGGTCTGCTCGACAACGCTCTTGGCCTTGTCAGTCGCCACCTCCTTCTCTGTAGGGAGCCCGTTTATCCCGGCCGCAGTAGTCCTCTTCTTGGTCTCGCTCGTAGCATGGCGCACATCGCCAACACGGCTGCGGTCGGGTGCATCCCTGTTGCCCTGAGCTTCGGCTCCATGGTGGTCCCTGCGGCACCAATCTGCAGTGACGATGACCCGGGACGACGGCCCCATGTCCCGGTACGACGGGCCAGTCTCCTGGTGCGCAGATTCGATATCCCTGGTACGGTGGACCGATATCCCTGTACCATGGGCCGATGACCCGGTACGGCGGAGCGATCTCCTGGGGCAGCGGGCCGACATTCCGGAACGGTGGCCCGATGACCCGGGACATCGTGACGATGTCCCGGGTCAACAGGCCGATCTCCCCGTCCGACGGACCGATCTCCCGGGGCGGCCAGCCGATGTCCGAGGACGACGGAGCGGAGTCCCGGGGATGACGGAGCGATGTCCTGGGCTGACGGAGCGATGATCCGGGTCTACGAAGCGACGTCCCGGCGCGATGGGCCGAAATCCCGGGTCACCGCACCGGTCTCCCGGTGCAGCGGACCGACTTCCCGGGACGAAGGGCCGATTTCCTGGTACGGCGGAGCGCCGTCCCGGGTCAATGGACCGGTTGCGGCAAACCACATCCCGGATCTTGTCGAGACACCGCGGTATACTCCCCGGCGCGAAATCTCGGTTGAGCCCGAGAACCGCCTCGGACTCCCCCGCCATCGTTCAACCTGTGTCTATCCGGAATCTCTATGACGTCTCATCCAACGCTTTTCCACGTCGATGTCTTCGCGACAGGCTCGCTGACGGGAAACGGGCTGACCGTGTTCTTGAATACCGAGCACTGGCCCGCCTCGGCCATGCAACGGCTGACTCAGGAGAGCCGGCAGTTCGAGTCCATCTTCCTCTCGGCGGTCTCGCCTGCCGGGGCCGTTGCGCGCATCTTCACGGTCGAAGAGGAGCTGCCGTTCGCCGGGCATCCCGTGCTTGGCGCTGCCGCGGTCCTTCATCGCGCTCAGGCTCCCTCAGCGGCATCTTGCTCCTGGGTGCTCTCGCTGCCTCACGGCAATGTCGCCGTCACCACGATCAAGCTGGGCACGCACTACTCGTGTGAGATGAATCAAGGCCAGCCAATCCTGGGTGCCAGGATTCCTGACGCGGCGTTGACTCCGATCCTGACCAGGCTCGGGCTGGACGACACGGACGTCGTCAGCGATGCGCAAGTCATCTCGACCGGCTTGCCTTACCTGATCGTCCCCGTCTCGCCGGCGGCATTGGCCAGAGCGAAGATCAGCGGGAGCGATTTCGAAGCCCGGCTCGCAACGTTGGGTGCAAAGTTCGTCCTGGTCCTGGCGGTTGAGGGGCGCGAAATGAGGACCTGGGACAACCTGGGACTCGTGGAAGACGTGGCGACCGGCAGCGCTGCCGGTCCCGCCGCGGCCTATCTTTCAGCCCGTGGTCTTGCCGATCCAAAGCTTCCGATCGTGCTCGCACAAGGCCGGTTTACAGGCCGGCCCAGCCAGATCACGGTGGTCCAGGACGAAGACCGCAATCTTCTCGTTCGCGGTGAGGTCTGGCCCGTCAGCCACGGCACACTCGACGTTGACCCGCTTACCTTGGACGGCCACTGGGCCGTCTGAGCAGAGGAGACGATGTTGACACGACAAGCGACTGGCGACGCAGAGAACGAATCCGGCAGAATCGGCCCCGGCGATCCGCGGTATCTCGCGGTGGTCGAGAAGCGTTTCAATAAGCGGTTCCACGCGAGCCCGGACTACGTCCGGCTGGTCAGCTCGGCCGATCAGGTGGTAGCGGCCGTCGAGGAGGCGGTGAGGGAAGGACGGCGGCTCGCCGTGACGAGTGGCGGGCACTGCCTCGAGGGTTTCGTCGCGAATCCCGAGGTGCGGGTGATCCTCGACGTCTCGCCCATGAAGCGCGTGTACTTCGACGCGGAGCGGGGCGCCATGGCCGTGGAGTGCGGCGCGACGGTGGGCGAGACGTTCCGGGCGTTGTTCGACACATGGGGAGTGATGATACCGCTCGGCGAGCATCCGGATATCGGCATGGGCGGCCACGTGGCCGGTGGTGCCTTCGGCTTCCTCTGCCGCCAGCTCGGTCTCGCAGCGGATTATCTCTATGCCGTCGAGGTGGTCACCGTGGACGAAGGCGGAAAGGCGAGAGTCGTGGTGGCGACCCGGGAGGAATCCGACCCGAACCGCGAGCTCTGGTGGGCGCATACCGGCGGCGGTGGGGGCAACTTCGGCGTCGTCACCCGATACTGGTTCCGGTCGCCGGATGCAACCGGCGAGGACCCCGCCACACTGTTGCCCCGCGCGCCGGAATCGATCACGACTTTCAAGGCGGAATGGGACTGGAACGACGTCGACGAGCCGGCCTTCCTGCGCATCCTTAAGAATCACGGCGTCTGGAGCGAGCGAAACAGCGGTGCCGAGTCGCCGAACGCCTCTCTCTGGACTCTGATGCAGATTCATCGGAAGCAGCTCGGAAAGATCATCGTCCGTGGTGTGAGCACGGCCGGCGCCGCCACGGAGCGCCAAATCGAGGACCATTTGGCGGCGCTGAGCGAAGGGGGCCTCGCGCCGCACGGCCGGGAGCTGGCGCGGATGTCCTGGCTCGAGTTCGCCCTGAACCCGTTTCCCGATCTGTTCGCCGCGCCGCCAGGCGGGGTGAGCGCCAAGGTGAAGGACGCGTTGCTCAAGAAACGGTTCACGGACGCCCAAATCGGCATCGCGTACGATTACCTGACCCGTACCGATCACGACGTCATGGGTGGGATGCTGGGGCTCGCAACCTATGGCGGGCGGATCAATACCGTCGCGCGCGATGCGACCGCCGCCGCCCAACGCGATTCGATTCTCGACATCGCCTGCAACACCGGCTGGCTGGACCCGCGGGAAGAGGCGAAGAACCTGGCCTGGGTGCGCTCGTTCTATCGGGATCTGTTTGCGGACACCGGCGGCGTCCCGGTCCCGGGCGAGGCGTACGATGGGTCCTTCATCAATCATCCCGACGCCGACCTCGCGGACTTGGGCCTGAATACCTCAGGCGTACCCTGGTACACCTTGTATTACAAAGAGAACTACCCACGCCTGCAGCGGATCAAGGCGCGGTGGGACCCGCGCAACGTGTTCCGGCATGCGTTGTCGATTCGGGTGGGGTGAGCCCGCACGATCGAAACCGTCAGACCGCGCCCTGCAACAAAGGCATGTACTCAGGACTGTTCGATATCGAGTTGTGGCCCGTGCCGCGAATGGTCGTCATCCTTGCGGTGCCGGGCAAGAAGTGACGAAAGAGGGACTCGGTGCTCGCGCGCGGGATCACCTCGTCGTGCTCGGCTGCGACGATCAGCGTAGGCGCCGTGATCCGAGGTGCGTAGCGCCACGACTCGAATTTGTCTTTGAACAACCATCTCACAGGAATATATGGGTATTGGCCGGCCGCAATTTCCTCCATGCTGTCGTAGGGGGTGACGAGCACCAGACGGCTCACGGGGCGCTCGCTCGCCAATCGCGCCGCGACGCCGCTGCCAAGGCTTCGGCCAATGATCGTGACGTCGGCATGCTCGGCGTGCACCTTGTCGAACAGCGCCAGCGCGTCCGCATGGATTCCTTCTTCTGAGGGCGATCCGGAGCTTCCACCGTAGCCCCGATAGTGGAGCAAGTAGATCGAATGTTCAGGAAAGGCCATGGAGAGCTCAGGAAGGCTCCGCGACACGTCTTCGGCATTGCCGCCGAAGTAGATCAGGGCCTTTGGGCCTTGGTGCGGCCGTACCGACAGGGAGAGCGATACGTCAGGCAGCCTGAGCGTGGCCGTGGTGGCCGGACTTCCGTAGGTCCGCGGCTGCGGAAAATAGAGGAGTGATCGCTGGCAGGCGTACAGTAGGGCGCAGACGCCCAAGTAGCCAACCAGGATCACAACGAGGGTGCCGATCATTATGCGCCGCATGGGTCGATGGGATGCCGCTGAACTCGATCCTCTCCTCGCAGTCTGCCCACGCTCTGAACGGCGGCCTCAGCCTTCTACTCGAGCCGCAGAGCTGTCTCGAGAGTGCGCAGACGCTGCGCGGTCGAACCGAGGGCCTCCAGGACCGAGGGGCGACTCGCCGTGAACATGTCGAAGTCGTCGTCGATGAGGATGCTTTCGAGACGAGCGTCCACTGCGCGCCTCAGCTCCGGGTCTTCCGAGTCGGGCACGCTACCACCTCCGCCTGTTGCCGGTAAATACACGATGACGTCGAGGAATGCGACGGCGCCCCTGGCCACGTCCAACGAGCGTTCAGCGAGCCGAGCGTCTGCCGCGTCGCGGTCGAGGTCTTCGAGAGCCAGCAGATACGCCAGGTAATCGACCGGGCTGCGCTCGAAGATCACTCGATCGCCGGCGCGGTACTGCTGTAGCCGTCCAACGTGATATTCGAGTTGGCGGTAGAGGTCATCGGCAGACGGGTCAGCGGCGAAGGGCTCCCCGTACACGTCCTGGAGCGCTTCATACGCTTCGGGCTCATGAACGTAGTCGCCGTGGCCGTGGAGGAACGCGTCGATGAGCGTGCTCTTGCCGCAGCCATGGGTACCGGAGATCGCGACTCTCATCGGAGCTGGCATCGTAACAGAGAACGGGACGCCCTTCAGGCGCCCCCTCTAACCATCCGCCTGCCAGAGGGTTCTATCCCAGCGGGCGGGCCTTCTTGTAAGCTCCGTCCAAATTCGCAGATCCAGGAGGAAGAAATGAGCCAGCGAATCCCGCGTCTCGTCTTTGCCGCCGTGTCGGGCTTGCTCGCGTTCGGCGGCTGCAGCTCCCACCGCCAGCTCGCAACGCAGGCGGTGGACTTCAACCTGACGGTGGAGAAAGCTCAGAACGAGATGCTCCTGCTCAACGTCATCCGCGCCAAGGACCGGCTGCCCATGTACATGACGGGCATCGCCAGCCTGTCCGGCAATTTCCAGACCTCGTTCTCCACCGGAACCGGCCTCTCCTACTCCCACTCGGCAAGCACGATGACGCGGGGGGCTACGGCCTCGGCCAGCGCGACGCTCTCGGCCAATCCCAGCTTCAGCCTCGCCGTGCTCGACACGCAGGAGTTCATGCGCGGCTTCCTCAATCCCATCAACCTGGACATGCTCGGCTACTACTGGAGCCAGGAGTGGCCGCGCCCCCTGCTGCTCTACCTCCTGGTACAGCGGGCTGAGATCGAGTCCCCCGCGGGCACCCTGGTGCTGCGCAACTATCCCGACAGCACGGACGCCGGGCTCGGCGAGCTCACGCGCTTCGGCTGTGCGGTGCGGGACTTCCTCGCCCGGAATCCAGGGCTCAAGACCAAGACCTTTCTGGACGACGTCGGTCCGCAGCTACCGGAGACGGCGGTCAGCGACGTCGCGAAGCTGATCCAGATCTCCCAAGGAGGCTTCCAACTCGGCAAGGGCTCCGCGCCGGGCACCTATCAGCTCAAGCGCACACGGACGGAGCAGCACTTCACGCTGGAGGACAAACCGGCTTTCCATCCGAGCTCGGGCTGCGGCGACGCAGACCTGATCTCCATTCTCACCAAGCCCACCGGTGCCGGCGCGAAAGCCGAGGGCTCCCCGGCTGCGCCGGAGACGTATCAGGATTCGGCGGCGGCGGGCAAGATCCGCGTGACGCTGGGCGATTCGAAGACGACCCTGACCCTCGTCCTCCGCTCTCCGGAGGCCCTGCTGTACTACCTGGGTGAGCTGACGCGAGTAGCGAACCGGAAGGAATCTCCCAAGATTCCCTATGTCTGCATCCAGCACCGATTCCAGCCCCTCTTCGTCGCCCTCCCTGCCGGCCGCTGCCAGGGCTCGCAGGTGGTCGCGGATGCCGGAAAAGGAAGGTTTTCGGTGCCGGCGGTCTCGGACGACGGCCTCACCGAGGGGAAATGCGACGACGGCGACATCCGGCTGGAAGACGCGAACCACTGCGAGGCCGGCCGTTCGATGCACACGCTGCGCCTCTTGAGCCAGATCCTGTCGATGCAGAAGTCGGCCAAGGACCTGCCCTCGACCGGCGTCGTGCGCCTCCTCAACTAGCGGATACCCGATGGGAAAGAAACCCGCGGCGATGGCATCGCCGCGGGCTTCAATCTCCGCTCCCTACAATCGAGACGTCATACCTCGAAAAACAACTCATACCGGATCAGCAGGACTGGTTGCCGTCGCTGCAGTTTCCACTCTGGAAGGTGGTGCCATCAGGGCAATCGCCCGACAACTGGTTGCAGCAGTCCCGGAGGCTCTGGAAGCAAGGCCCGGAATAGCGCACACCGCTGCACGTGAACACGCAGAACGGAGTCGCCGAGGCCGACCTGGTCACTCCGCTCCAGACGGCGGCCAGCACAACCAACAGTCCAACGAGACGAAAGGCTTTCATCCACAGACTCCTTTTCCGGGACCTGAGAGGAAAGGCGGCTCCGGTCCCCGAGGAAGCCGCCCGTTCCACAGTCTACGGATTGCGCATGGAAAGTCTTGAAGAAAATTGCGGTCTCGTACTGGCCGCCCACCTGTGCTAACCTGTCGGGGCGAAATCTCTCGATCGGAGATCCCAAAGCCATGATCCACCGCTTCCAGACCACAGCCCTCGTTCTCGTCCTCCTCTCCCTGATGGCTCTGCCGGCTGCCGCCACCTGTGGCGGGGGCGGCGGCGGCGGCGCGGGTGGTGTGATGGGCGGCGGCATGATGGACGAGCCGGCTCCCGTATACCGCGTGTCGTGGAAGGTGCTCGGCCCGGGGGGCGCGGCGCCCAAGGCGCCCGAGGCGGCACTCGTCCTCTACTGGTTCCCAACGTCCCCCAAGGAAGCCCAAGGCTCGCCCCTCCAGACCTCGCGCCCCCTCTCCCTGGCCGGTGCGCGCTGCGTGGCCACGTCGCTGGTGACGCCGGAAAACCAGGAGATCCGGGGGACCTACAAGGCTCCCGCGGGCGAGCAAGTGGCGGTGCTGGCCGGAGCCGATGGCACGGAGATCGGCCGCGTGAAGGCAAACGACGGCAAGCTCGACGTGCGCGCCGTGGAGAAGCTGGTCTACGGCGAGCTCGACAAGCGGGAAGAGAACCTCCAGGCGCTGATCGACGGCGCGGGCAAGAAGGAGTCGTCGGACCGCGACGGCGCCATCGCCGACTACAAGAAGGTGTGGGAGCAGCGCTGCCTCGTTCCGAGCCTCGGCCGCAAGGCGGCCAAGGCGCTCAAGAAGCTGGGAGTGGACGTCGACAAGAGCGCCCTTCTCCTGCTGGGTCCGGAAGGTCTCCCCGATCCCGGATCGCGCCTCTCGCGTTCGCGGGGCGGCGAGGTGGAGAAGGCCCTGCGGGCGGGTCTCGACGCCGAGCTCGCGGCGCGCTATCGCGACGCCGAGAAGCTGTACGCCAAGGCGGTGAAGCTCGATCCGGCCGATCCCACGGCGCTCCGCTTCCTGGCCGAGCTCTACCGCCACCAGACCGGCGAGTGGGGCAAGTCGCGTGCTTTCTTCGAGCGCGTCCTCGCCCAGCCGGCCGATCCCGTCGCCCGCGCCGTGGCAATGCACGGCCTGGGGAAGATGACCATTCACGCCGGCCACAACGCCGAGGGACTGGCCCTCTTCGAAAGCTCGCTCGCCGAGTACCCGCTGCCCATCACCTATCGCAACCTCGCCGTCTACTGGTTCTCCGAAAAGCAGGCGGAGAAGGCCGCGGGCTACATGCGCAAGGCCCTGGACCTCGATCCGCGGGACCGCTACAACCAGATCTTCGCCGCCGTCTACCTCGCCGCCGCCGGCCACAAGGAAGAGGCCGCCAAGGTGGCGCACGAGAACGAGGCCGTGCTCGAAGCGAGCTACAACCTGGCCGCCATCTGGGCGCAGTCGGGCGACCGCAAGAAGGCCATGGAGCTGCTGCGCCGGCATTTCTACCAGTACGAGCGCTTCGACGCCGTGCGGGCCATGGAGATGCAGGAAGCCCGCGACGACTTCATGTTCGCCAGCCTCCACCAGGACCCCGACTTCATCGAGCTGACCAAGCTGGCCCCGGGTCACGGAATGATGATGAGCGGGGCGAAGATGGACCGGTAAAATCTCGAAGGGATCCGCGCCCCCGCCCAAGACCCTCATCACCTCGTGGTGAGGGTCTTGGGTGACCGTCGTGCAAAGAACTTGTAAAGATTGTAGGCTTCCCGCCCCTCCACCCGCTTCATCCCACCGCTCCGCGCTATAGTGATCGGCGTATCGATTCAGGCCCGATCGTGGGCCTCGTTCAAAGATTGTCCCGCCGCCGTCCATCGCAGGAGAACGCAAATGAATTCGCTGGTCCTCTTCACCCTGTTGGCGCTTGCCCGGCCGCAGGGGAGCACGGCTCCCCCGGTTCGTCCCCAGAACGTCGTTCGCATCTGCTCGCTCGCTACGGGCACGGGCTGTCAGGAGCTCGACGCCCGGCTGCTCGAACCCACCTCAGCCTCCGCCAAGGGAACGGCCGGCGGCTTACGCGCTTTCGTCGATCCCGGAACGAAGAGCCTGGTCCAGCCCAACCGGGACCAGATCGACGAGCTCGGCCTGGCCATTTCCGAATCCATGGCCCAGAGGGGCGTGGAGCCCAAGCTTCAGGTGATGCCGAACGGCACCCTGAGGGTCTCCGGCGACACCTTGAAAGTTTTTTTCACGGCGACCGTCAAGCCCCAGTCGCAGGAGACGAAGCCATGAGCCGGGCGGCAGGACGCTTCTGCGTTTTCTCCGCCCTCCTGCTGCTGGTCTGCTTCGCCGCCGGCGCCGCCACCATCACAGTCGTCAACGCCGACGGCCCGGGCGAGGGCTTCAACGATCCCACGCCCATCGCGGCGGTCACCGGCAACACCGGCACCACCGTGGGCCAGCAGCGGCTCATCGCCTTCGCGTCCGCCGCGGCGTATTGGGCCAACCGGCTGGAGTCCCCGGTCACCATCACGGTCCACGCCCAGATGAACCCCTTGTCGTGCACGCGGACCTCGGGCGTCATCGGCTCCGCGGGGGCCACGGATTATTTCGCCGAGTTCCCCAACGCGCCGCGCGCCGCCACCTGGTATCCGGCCGCCCTTGCCAACACGCTCGCCGGCGGGGACCTCGACCCGGCGACGCCGGAGATCGACGCCGAGTTCAACAGCATCGTGGGAACGGCGAGCTGCCTCACGAGCATCAAATGGTGGTACGGCGTCGGCGGCACGCAGCCGGCGAACAGCATCTCTTTCTACAACACCATCCGCCATGAGCTGGCGCACGGCCTGGGTTTCATCACCATCGTCGACCCGACGACCGGCATCCGTTTCCAAGGGATGGACGACGCGTTCATGCTCTACCTCGAGGACCACAGCACCGGCAAGACGTGGCCGCAGATGATCAACGCCGAGCGCTTGTTCTCGGCGGTCGACACCGGCGACCTCCACTGGGTCGGCCCCAAGGTGGTGGCGTCGAGCTCCGTGCTCTCGGCCGGCCGCGCCCCTTCGGGGCACGTGCAGATGTATGCCCCGCACCCTCTGGAGCTCGGCTCGTCCGTCTCCCATTGGGACACGGTGCTGACTCCGGACGAGCTGATGGAGCCCAACATCACCAACGACCTGGCAGACCTCGTGACCACGCAGGCCCTGGAAGACGTGGGGTGGACGCTCGCTCAGTCCTCCGGCACCTGCGTCCGCGACGCCGCCACGGGCTGTCTGCAATCCGGGCGCTTCGAGGTGACGGTGAGCTGGGCGACGACCGGCGGCGCCGGGGCGGCCCAGGTGATGAGCTTCAACGGCCAGCGCGCCGAGAGCGACGAGTCGGTGTTCTGGTGGTTCTTCAGCCCCACCAATTTCGAGATGGGCGTCAAGGTGCTGAACGCCTGCGCGCTCAACAACAAGTTCTGGGTCTACCTGAGCGGCCTCACGGATCAGGGGTGGACGGTCACCGTCCGCGACACGCAGACGGGGGCGGTGAAAACCTATTCGAATCCGCTCGGCCAGCTCTCCACGACGTTCGCCGATTCGGCGGCGTTCAACTGCCCGTAGGCCGCCGCTTCGCCTTGACCACGCCGCCGGGGGTATCGAAGCGCAGCTCGGCCGCGGCACCCTCGCCGGCGCAGGTCAGGTGGACGATGGCCGCCGTGCCGACGTCGAAGGTGGCGAAACGGGAAGGCCCCTCGGGGAGGAAATACGAGGGGCGCAGCCGGGGGACCAGCCAGAGGCTGTCGACCATGGGACCCGACCAGACCACGTCCATCACGCGCTCGCCTTTTTCGAAAGTGACGCGCGCGTGCGTCAGCACCTGGCCGCCGAGGCTGCGCGTGCCGAGCACCGTGGCCCCTTTCCACGCCCCGAGCTCGGCCTTGGCGGCGGCCAGCGAGTCGTGCCAGCGCTTCGCGCCGTCGGCGGTGCCCCCCACCAGGAGCCGGTTCAAGGGCGCTGAATCCCCATGCAGCTCCGCCTCCAGCGCCTCGGCGACCTCGCTCTCGCGATCGGCGAACCGGCGCCGGCGCTTCTCTTCCGGCTTGCCGGAGACGAGCGCCATCCCTTCGCTCCCCACGGGGGTGATCACCAGCCGGTTCGGCTCCGCCACCACCTCCAGAGGCTCGCCCGGCGACAGCTCGTAGGTCCCCGCGCAGCGGCGAAGCTCCGCCTCTTTCACCGGCACCACGGGCGGCGGCGTGACGAAAGGTTTACCAAAGAGGCGCAGCTCGATCTGCTGCGCCACCGCGATGGCCGAGTAATCGGCCGTGTTGGTGTCGACGGCGATCACCGCGCCGTCGTCCGGAAACCGGCGGTAGTCCGACTGAAAGATGCCGTTGTCGCCCACGTGCGAAAGCATGAAGTGCTCGGTGGGGCTTTTCGCAACCGACCAGCCGTACGAGTACTTGGGCCATGGCGTATGGGTTTCCGGGACTTTCGGCTGCTGGTACTCGGCGCGCGCCGCCGAGCTCAGCACTTTGTCGCCCTTCAGGGCCACGTGGAAGCGGTAGAGGTCGCCCGTGGTCGTCAGCACGCCGCCGTTGCCGCGCAGGTTCCACCACGGCCCGTCGGGCGCCCAGGGATGATCGAGCGGCGTTCCCCAGTCGCCACCGCCCACCGCGTAGCCGTGCGCGAGACGCGCGCGGTCCTCGGCGCTCGGATGATAACCGCTGTGTTGCATGCCGGCCGGCACCAGCACCTCGCTCTTCAGGACCTCCCCGAACGGCTTGCCGGTGACCACCTCCACCACCGCCGCGAGCACGCTGTAGCCCACGTTCGAATAGAGGAAACGCCCGCCCGGGGGATGGACGAGCGGCGTCGCGAAGATGCGCTTCAGGGCGGCCTCGCGGGTCAGCGGCTCGTACTCCGGCCCCATGCTCTCGGGGAGGCCGGAGGTGTGGGTCAGCAACTGGTGCAGGGTGATCGCGGCCTTGTCCGCGGGAGCTTCGGGAAAAAAACGCGACAGCGGATCCGCCGCGTTGAGCTTCCCCTGCATCTCCAGCCGCAGCACGACCGCCGCCGTGAACGGCTTGCTGATCGAAGCGATGTCGAAGAGCGTGTCCGCCGTGAACGGTGTCCCCTTGGCGCGGTCGGCCAGGCCGTAGCCCTTGTCGAGCACCACTTTGTCATGCATGGCGACGAGCACGGCACCCGAGTAGCCATAGCCGGCGAGCGCGTTCAAATAGCGGTCGAGCTCCTTGGCGAAGGGGCTTTCCGCCTCGCCACGCGCGCAGCCGGCCGGTGCGATCGAAACCCAGAGCAGGACGATGAGAAGGGACTTGCAACGGAAGGATCTCAAGCGATCGTACCTCTCTCACCGTACCGGCGACTTGTAGACCTGCCCCGCCTTCATCACGAAGACCACGCGGCCCAGCAGGGAGATATCTTGCAGCGGATCGCCCTCGACGGCGATGACGTCCGCGGCCTTGCCGGGCTCGACGGTGCCGATCTCTTTTTCCAGCCGCAGCAGCTCGGCGCCACGGATGGTGGCGGAGCGGATGGCTTCGAGGGGAGACATGCCGTAGTCCACCATGCGGACGAATTCCTTGGCCTGCGTGCCGTGCTCGAAGGCGCCCGCGTCGGTGCCGAAGACGATCTTCACTCCCATCCTCAGCGCCTTTTGAAAGGTTTCCTTGTGCCGGGCGACGATGCGCCGCCGCAGCTCCGTGTCGTCCTCCTTGGTCGCCGGCACGTAGACCGAGAGCGTCGGGCACCACCAGGTGCCGCGCTCCACCAGCAGCCGCAAGCCTTCGTCGTCGAGCATCATGCCGTGCTCGATGGAGCGCACGCCGGCGCGGATGGCGTTCTTCGCGCCCACGCCGCCGTAGGCGTGAGCGGCGACGTCGCGGTGCCAGCGCTTGGCCTCCTCCACCACGGCCCGGAGGTCCTCCTCGGAGAACTGGCTGAGCGGCTCCAGGGTGACGGGATCGACGTAGCGCATGGGGCCGGAGGCGTAGACCTTGATCCAATCGACGCCGTTCTTCACCTCGCGCCGCACCTCGGCGACCATGGCCTCGCGCGAATCGGTGAGGGCGGCCGGATCGGGCGCGCCGAGATCCGGGTTGAGGCCGTTGTTGTTCATGGCGCCGCCGGTGATGGTGAGGGGATTGCCCGCCACCAGCAGGCGCGGCCCGGGGACGATCCCCTGCTCGATGCCGTCGCGCACGGCCACGTCCGCGAAGCCCGCGCCTTCGCTGTCCAGGTCGCGCATGGTGGTGAAGCCGGCGCCCAGGTCCCGCCGCGCCGCCGCCACCGCCTGCACCACGCGGAACGCCTGCGGTTTGGTGATCACCGGCGGAAGGCCCCGCTCGTCCTCCGGCTGCAGCATCACGTGGGTGTGGCTGTCGATCAATCCCGGCAGGCAGGTGAAGCGGGAGAGGTCCGCGAGCTTGGCCCCGGCCGGCACGGCCGTGCCCACCCCTACGGATTCGATACGGTTTTCGCGCACGAAGATCACGGCGTTCTCCGTGATCCTGCCGCTCGCCGGATCGAGCAGGCGGCCGCAACGCACGGCGGTGAGGCCCGCGGCGGCAGGCGCAGGGGGAGCGGGAGGCTCCGCGGCCAGAGCGCCGAACGGCAGGCAGACGATGGCCAGAGGGACGAGGAATCGGCAGGGTTTGGAGGTCATGGCGCCCCGGATTGTACTGCGGACCCGTTCAACCGGCTTGCGCCCTGCCTGGAGCATCCGCGGCATAGCGGCGTACTGCCCGCGCCCGGGCCTTGGCGTCCTCGGTTTCGCGGTTGCGCGGCGAGCCGTTGGTGACCAGCGAGCCGAGGAGGGTGTGGGCCGCCTCGGAGACCTGCTCCACGGCCGTTGCGAAGGCGGCTTCGTTCGTCTTGGAGGGCTTGGTGAAGCCGCTGATCTTGCGCACGAACTGGAGCGCGGCCTTGCGGATCTCGTCGTCGGTGACGGGCGGCTCGAAATTGAACAGGGGCTTGATGCTGCGGCACATGGCAAGGGTCCTCACGGGTGGGGAACGCCTCGGTTCTTCGAGGCGCCCTGGATTCTACCGCGAGGGCCCTCTACGACAGAAGCATCACCCGGTCCCACTCCGGCTCGACCGTGGAGAGGGCGGCGAGCAGGGCGAGACCGGCTCCCGCGGAGCCGGTGAGGAAGGCAGGCTCCTCCTGCCAGACGGTCTCTCCCTCGGGCCCGGCCTCGGCACGCAGGAACCCGCCGTACCCCCTCTCCGGCCGGTGCATGGCGAGGGCGCGATCGAGCCAGTAAAGCGCCGCCTCGCGCAAGGTCTCGTCGCCCGTGGCCCGGTAGAGGCGGTGGAAGACGTGGCCCGCTCCCGCCGCCCCGTGGCACAAACCGGCATCCACGATTTCGTGGTCCCCATCCCGCCGCAACGCGGCGAGGCGGGCCACGGCGAGCGCTTCCTCCTCCCAATCCTCGCGCCCCAGGCTGCGGGCGGCTTTGAGCAGGGCCGCGGCGAGACCCAGATCGCCGTAGCACCAGGCGTGCCGGGTGGGAATCCGCTGGATGCCGGGGCCCACGTAGGCCGGAAACAGGCTGGCGCCTCCTGCCGGCAACCGCTGCGCGAGAAGCCAGGAGACGGCGCCTGCGAGCAGGCGGCGGGCCTCCCCGCCCCCGACTCCCGCGCTCAGTGCGGCGGCCAGGAAACCGATCACTCCGCCGATGCCGTGCGACACGCCGAGGTTGTAATAACCGTGCGGCGCGAGCTCCCGCTGCGATGGAGGCACGCCTGCCGCGGCCGTGAACCAGGTGATGCCGCTCTCGTCCTCCGTGGCGCAGGCCGCCAAGAGCTCCACCGTCCGCTCCACTCCCCGGCGTGCGGTCTCCCGCGGCAGCCGTTCGAGAAAGTAGAGGCCGAAACCTGCAAGCCCGCCGATCAGCTCCGCGGGCCAGACCTCGCCGTTGACGGCGAGGGCTTCGAGGAGCGCGCTCTCGACCTCCGCCCCAGGGTCGTCCTCCGCCTCGAAGATCCGCTCTTCCAAGTGCGAGAGCATCCATCCCACGCCCGTGAAGCCGGAGAAGAGCGACGGCCCGAGGTTGAAACCGGCAACCGTCGCCAGCGCCGTCTGGATGGCTTCCAGGCAGACGTCGTCGAAACCTCGTTCGGGGAAGGCGAGATGGGCATAGCCGAAGAGCAAAGCCATGCCGGCCGGCCCGCCTGCCAGCGGCGAGACGACGGACTCTCCCTCCCGCGGGCGGCCCGTATAGCGCCCTTTCAAACCCGTGAGGACCGCCTCGACGGCCTCCTGGGCCGCCGTCGCCAGGGCGCCGGTCAGCAACGGCTTGCGAAAGGTTTTTTGAAAAGGCATGGCCATGGATCGCGAAGCGTAGCGAATCGCACGCGGAAAGAAAAGGGGATGGAGCCACGGACGGCGGGTCCCTCCGGCCGCGGCCGGAGGGACCCCAAACGCCTAGCAGCAGAGGGAGTTGAGAGTGGGGTTGATGGACGGTCCCGGGTGAGCACAGCTCGGGCCGAGGCAGGTGGCACAGGTGTCCGTCACATTGCTGGTGTTGGTGTCGCTGGTGGTGCCGCCGCCCATGGCATCGCGCATGTCGCGCCGGGTGAGGGTATGGAGGGTTTCGCGGTTGAGAGCCAGCTTGTCGTTCAGCTTCTTTTTCATGATGGACCTCCTCAGATCCTGCGTGTCCCTCGGCGGTCTTCATGGCCGGCCGAGTGCGCATTCGTAGAGTAGATCAGGAGGCCCACTCGATTCTTGAACGATCTTGCTGACTTCAGGGATCGCTCCCGGCTCACCACCCTTCCGCTTCGAAAAACGGCATTGCCGACGCTTCCGGCCGGGCGAGGTCGGCAGCGAGGAGGGCGGCGCCGAGCGCTCCTTTATAAAGGCTCTCCTCCCGGCCGGGGCGCTTTTCGGCGTCCACCGCCGCACGGTTCGCCCGGCCGCGGGCGCGGGCCAGCCATTCGGGAGCGCCGGTATGGCGGTGGAGGCTGAGCAGTGCGTAGGCGCGCCCGGCGAGGCCGCAGCAGAGGCTCCCTCCCCCTTCCGGAGATTCCCAGGCGTTCCAGGCCGCGCCTTCGGCGAGAGCGAGGAACCCAGGATCCCCCAGCACGCGATGGGCCAACGTCCAGAGGAAGACGAAACCGGCGCTGCCGTTGCACCAGCCGGCCATGAACCCCGCGTTGCGGGCGTGCCCCTCCACGGCCCCGTACCAGGGCCAACGCAGGCCGCGCCCCCACGGCTGCGCCGCCGCCGCGAGCTCGGCGAGCCGCTCCTTCAATCGCGCAGGGAACCGCTCGCTGCCGGTGGCGCGGCACCAGCAGAGGGTGGCGTACAGAAAGCCGGCCCAGCCGTGGGCGATGCCGAGATTGGCCAGGCGGTCGCAGCGGGCGATGGGAGGCTGCGCGTCCAACTCGCTCCAGAGCTCCGCGAGGAGGACGTTGCCAAAAGCGATCAATTCGGCGCGGACGGCCGCGCTCGCCTCTCCCGTCAACGTGTCGAGAAGGAGGACGGCGGCCACCAGCGCTCCCGAGCGACCGAGGGTGAGATCCGGATTCTCACACGGCTCCCCTGCCACGGTGAGAAAGGCCGAGACGGCCTCGAGTTGCGTTCCGCCATCTCCCAGCGCGTGCGCGACGAGGGCCTGCACGCAGTAGAGGCCGCTCGCCGTGTGATAGGGGGAAATCCGTCCCAGGACCTGCGGATGGAGACCGCTTTCCGGATCGTAAAACGCGCCATCGTGGCCGCCGTCGTCCAGGGCTCGCGCGCTCCAGAGATCGGCGAGAGACAGCAGGCCCGCATCCTCTCGGAGCTGGGCGAGACGCAGGCAGGCGCAGGCAATACCGGCCGCGCCGGATTCGAGCGAGGCGCGGGGAGGCCCCGGCAGGCCTGCGGCGAGGAGCGGGCTGGCGAAACCGATCCGCTCCAGCATGCGGGTGAGGAGGCCTTCGGCCGGAGATGGCCCTGCCGGCCGCTGCCGCTCCTCTTCCGTTTCCACGCCGTCCAGGGCCACGGCCATCTCGGCGAGTGACGCGAAACGATCACCAGGATTCTTGCTGAGCGCTCGCGCGAGGACGGCCTCCAGATCCGGCCAGGGATCGATCCCCCGCGCGGCGAAAGGAAGCGGCGGCTCTTCCGCGATCTGCCGCAACATCTCCTTTTTCTCCAGCGAGAAATCGCGGCAGTGAAGGCCGGTGGCCAATTGATAGAGCAGCGCGGCCACACCGTACTGCTCGCCCGGAGCGGAGGCCTCAGGCGGCGCGTCGCCGGCGAGGACGGCGCGGGCATACTCGGGCTCGAAATAGAAGGCGACGCCGCCGCGACCGACCTCGGCGAGCGGCGCGGGAGCACCGTCCCAGCGGGCGAAGCCGAAATCGATCAGACGCATGGAGCGGTCCGCCGCCACCAGCACGTTCCTGGGATGAACGTCGCCATGGATCACGCCCCGCTCGTGCAGCACCGCGTAGGCGCGCACGATGGCAAGGCAAAGCGCGAGAAGCCCTTGCGAATCCCTAGCACGGCGCAGCTCGTCCGCGGCAGACGCCGCATCCACTCCCGGCAGCCATTCGATCGCAAGATGACGCCGGCCGCCGCTCTCACCCGCAACGAGGAGGCGCGGCGCGCCGTCGCCGTCCAGATACCGCAGGACGGCGGCTTCGCGCTCGAACGTGCCGGTTTTGCCGGCGGCGGCGGGGCGCTCGATTTTGAGGGCGGCGAAGCGCGGCTCCGCGTCGCGCCGGACCTGATAGAGCTCCGTGTCGTCCAGGACCTGCACACAGCTCAGGATTTCGCAGCCGGCGACCTCGTCTCCCGGATTGAGCGCGGGATGGATTCCCTCGGCGGCGGAATCCCCCTCGGTCACCAGGAAACCGATGCTCAAGAGACCCTGGAGCAGCGGATAGGCCTGCTCCAGCGTTTCCTGGGGATCGGCCTCGTGGGCGAGGCTGTAGCGCAGGACGGCCTCGACGATGGTGCGCGGCGACTTGAACTCGGCGAGGAGCTCGGCGGCCTCGGCATCGACGACGCGCGACGGCGCGCGCGAGCGGGGACGGGTGACGGCGAAATCCCCCGCTTCGCAACGAAGCTGGCCACGCAGCTCCTCGGTGAGCTCGGCGACGGGGATCAGGAGGACGTCCGGAGGGAGGAGCAAGGGGTCGGTGATGGCCACGGGTCAATCCTTGCGGAAGAGCCTGCCGCCCGGCGTCCACGAATCCGTGTCCACCCCCTCCAGGCGCAGGCGCTCGAGGGCGAAGCGCCAGGGCTCGACGCCTGCGGTTCCCGCGTTCTTCCCGGCCAGCAGGGCGATTGCCAGCCGGTGGGTGAGCCACAGCCGCCAGCTTTCGCTCCCGCTCCAGGAGTCCGCGGGCGGATCGACGCCCCAAGAGAGGAGGCCGTCGCCGCCAATCTCCGAGGTGAAGGGGACGCCCTGGGCCGGCGTGCCGGCGAGGCGCTCCCCCATGGCTTCCGCCGCCGCGGCGAGCTGCTCGAAGCTGCCGAAATAAGCGACGATCTTGTCCGGCCGCAGGAGGCCGGCGGCGTTGGCGCCCATCTTGAATTGCGCCGCCCGCGCCGCCGCCAGCGCCTCCACGATGCGACCGAATCCCGCGGCGAGGGCCTCCGGCTGCGGGCTCACGTAAAGCTTCCAGATGGCGCCGCCGGGTGAAGGCTCAGGCGCGCGCTCCCTCTCCCGCCGGCGCCAGCTCAGCCAGGAGGCGGAGGGCGCCGTCCGTTTCCAGCTCGTCTCCAGCAGCCGCCGGTTGACGCCGCCGGGACCGATCCCCAAGTGATGCTCCACGGCCGCGGCGTCCGGCAGGAGCCGTTTCCAGAAAGGATTGAGCGGCCGGCGATTGAAACCATAAAGCCGGAGGGAGAGCTCCAGGGGATCGGAAGTGGCGAGCGCCTGGCCGTAACGGAGGGCCGCGAGCGAAAGCTCCGCCAGCCGGCCGCTGCGCCCCTCGGTCCCTTCTTCCCAAAGCAAAGGGAAGGCCGCGGCGCCGGAGACGAAGCCGCCGCTTTCCGCGGCGATCTCCAGGACGCC
The DNA here is from genome assembly GCA_036275055.1 of Thermoanaerobaculia bacterium. Taxonomy (GTDB): domain Bacteria; phylum Acidobacteriota; class Thermoanaerobaculia; order Multivoradales; family UBA5704; genus DATARR01. The sequence continues at coordinate 3,014 of DASUEN010000271.1, read as the reverse complement.
GTCCGCCACGAGCTGAGCCACGACGCGCGCGGCTTCGCCCTCGATGCGGCGAACGTAAGCCGGCAGCGGCCCGGGCTCGCGCAGGGTGAGGAACAGGAGGGCCGTGTCGCGGTCCACGGCTTTGACGCTCGCGCCGGGAGAAGGGGGAGAAGGCGCCAGCACGCCGTAGAAATCCGCGTCTTTCTCCAGGTTCGCCAGCCTCTGGCGCAGCTCCGGCTCCAGCCGGTCGAACAGCACCAGATCGTAGAGCGGATTGGCGCGCAGCTTGCGGCCGAGGATCTCCTGCTCGCGGATCTTGGGCATGACGGAGCCCACGATACTAGGGCTCGCGCGCGAACACCAGCAGCCCGTTGGCGGGGATCACGATCCGCGCCGAAGCGGGAAAACCCTGCAACGGCGGGCCGTCCGCGTGCACCGACCCAGCGTTGCCGGCCACCCCGGGATTGAATCCGCCGTCCTCCGGCAGGCTGTCGTAGGCGTCGCTGTTGAAGACCTCGTACCAGAGGCCGCCCACGGGGAATGGCAAGGAATAGCCCCAGTACGTCGTCTCGCTCAGGCTGGCGACGACGATCACGTCCTGCCCCGCGCCCTCGACCCAGCGCTGGAAGGCGAGGACGCGGTCCGCATTGTGATCGAAGTAGGCGTTGAGCCCCTCGCCCCTCAATGCCGGATGGCGGTGGCGCAGCCGGCAGAGCTCGCGGGTGAAGCGCAGGAAGTCGCGCATCGGTCCGGGAGCGTCGAGACCTCCCCAGTGAATCAAAAGATCGGCGCGGTCCGGATCGTTGTGCCACGGCTTGTCTTCGAGAAACTCCTCGCCCATGAACAGCATGGGGATGCCGGGCGCGGTCAGCAACAATCCAGTCGCCACCCGCGAACGGCTGCGCGCCAGCCAGTCGCGGCGGTCGTCCCAATGGGCGAGGGCTGGAATGCGCGGCTCGACCTTGGACGGATCGTCGCGGTCGCCGTCCACCAGGTCGTGATTTTCGAGATGGATCACCGCCTGCCAGGAAGCTGGAAATCCCGCGGGACGGCGGAGGGAATCCCGCACGGGATCGAGGTTCACGAAAGCGGACTGGCCGCCCGCGGCCGCACCGAGGGTGCCGCGGACGGCGATGCGCAGGCCGTCGTGCAGCGCGGCGTCGAAGCCGAGCCCCTGGGGCACGGGGAGGACGGCCGTGGCGCGATCGTCGTTCCAATATTCGGCGACGTGGACGGCCGCGCCGCGATGGGTGTGCAGCGTCGCCGTCAGCTCCTGGCAGAAGCCGGTGCCGCCGTTGTTGCGGATGACGCTCACCTCGTCGTAGCGAAAACCGTCGGCGTGGAATTCGTCAAGGAACATCCTGGCGTTGTCGACGAGGAACCGCCTCACCTCGGGCTCGTGATACTTGAAGATCCGCCCGCCGGCCCATCCTTCGCCGCCGAGGAAGTAACTGTCCGGGTCCCACCACTGGTGATTCGAAGGGCGGTCGAAGAACCGCAGGCTCTCTTCGTCGAAGGGGCCGCCCGCATGGTTGTAGACGACGTCGAGGATCACCGCGATGCCATAGACGTGGAACAGGTCGATCATCGCCTTGAGCTGGCGCACCTGGCTGTGCAGGTCTTCAGCGCGCACCTCGGTCTTGCCCTTCTTGCGCAGCAGGGCGTTGACCTGCTCGACGTAGGGGCCGAGGTCCTCAGGGTGGAGGGCGTAGTCCGTCTCCGGCGAGTAGAAATCGGTGTTGTTGTAACCCCGGCTCCAAAGCCCCTGCCACTCGACGACGGGCAGCGGCTGAACGGCATTGACGCCCAACTCCGCCAGGTACTCCAGCCGGCCGAGCACGTCCAGGAACTTGCTGACCCGGCCGGGACGCACGTCTTTGCCGTCGCGCTGGGCATAGAAGACGCCGATGTGAAGCTGATAGAGGATCAGGTCGCTGAAGGCCGGCGGCTGGAAGTCCTCGTCATGCCAGGGGTAGTCGTCCGGTCCGCGGACGACGCATGCGACCTCCGGAAAGCCGGCCAGCTCCAGCTCACGGGCGCGGGGATCGCGCTTGTACCCCTCCCCTCCCGGGCCGATCGTCCAGAACCGGTAGAGCGCGCCCTCGGTGACCCCGGGAAAGAAGCCCGTCCAATAGCCGCCGGAATCGCGGACGAGAAGGCAGTCCTCGCCGGGCCGTTGCGCTCCAGGCTCCGGCTCGCCCGCCGGGTGCCAGACGAGGTAGACGGCCTGCGCCTCCGGCGCCCACACCTTGAACGTGGCGCCGTCCGGGAGGGGCGTGACTCCGATCGGAGTCGCGGGAGAGACGTGGTCCTGGGAGGCGGGCACGGAGAGAAGAGTATGCCTTCACGCCGCCGGTCGTCCAGGGCGCAAGCCGCTTCGCCGATTATGCTAAACTGTTGCAGGCTCAAACTGGTCCCAAGGAGGCCCGCTCATGAAAAAAGGACTGCGGTTCGTCGCCCTACTCGGTATCCTGGCATTGGTCTTCCTAGCACCTACACCTAAAGCTGCCTACGGGGCGGGAGGCACCTGCCCATTTTTCGACGGCAGGCCCTGCCACACAACTTCGACGGTAAACTGCCTCTGGGGCGATGGCTCGCGGGCGATCTGTTTTTGTTTCAACTCTGTCTGGCAGTGCACACCGCCTCCAATGTGATCGCCGGAGGTTACCGAGACCCTAAAATGCTCTCAAACAAAGGGGATTCTATGGAAAAAAGACTACGCTTTGTCGTGCTGCTCGGGGTTCTGGCTTTGGTCTTCCTTCTCCCCTCCCCCAAACCGGCCTACGCCTTGAACTGCGCCAGCCTGAACAACCAGCCTTGCCACTCCTCACCTCCGGTGCGTTGTATGTGGAATGGCGGCTTTCTGGGGCAGTGCACTTGTAACGGTGTCTGGATGTGCCAATTGATCTGAGGAGGCCCCCATGAACAAAGGACTGCGTTTTGTCGCTCTGCTCGGCGCCTTGGCCTTGGTCTGGCTCGTTCCGCTCCCCAAGCCCGCCTATGCCCTCGGTCTATGCGCAATGATTAATGACCTG
>DASUEN010000270.1:0-65428 GCA_036275055.1 Thermoanaerobaculia bacterium | reverse complement strand
CGGCGGTGCCGGTGGACCCGGCGGACGTCGAGCCCCTGGCCCGCTCCTTCACCGCCGCCGCCCGCGCCTATGCCGGCAGCGGCGCCACCATCTACCTCCTCGGCGCCGCCGCGGCCCTGGCGGGGGCGGGAGGGTGGGAGGACCCCCGCTCGGGCCGGCCGTGGGCGGTGGCGGCAGCCGCCGTCCTGCGCTCCCTGGAGCTCGAGCCGGGGGCGCCGGAAGCGCGGCGGGCGCGCCTGGCCCTGGCCGAGGCGCTCCTCGAATCGCCGGCCCTGCGCCTGCGCGGGATCGCCGCCGACCGCATCCTGGAGGGGCTGGTGGCGCGCCATCTGGCCTGAGGCACACCTGTAAGGAAAGGAAGGGGAGAGCCCGCCGGGGCGCCCCGTGCTAAAATAGTGAGCCGAATTTAGGAATCTGGTCCCGTCGCGATCTGTTCCACCCTCTGATTGAAACCGTCCACCAAAAGGAGTAGACCCATGAATCGATTCAGCAAACCTCTGGTCCCGGGAGCGGTGGTCCTGCTTCTCGCCCTCGGCGCCGGGCTGCCGGCCGCCTGCTCGGCCCAGGACAAGGGTGCCAAGTCCGGCGGCGGGAAAGACGTCCTTGCCGTCGTCGACGGCCAGCCGATCACCGAAGCCGACGTGCGCACCAGCGCCGCCGAGCAGTTCAAGGGGCTGCAGCGCGAGTACGACAAGAATCAGCACGACCTGCTCGAGAGCTCGCTCCAGACGGTCATCCAGGACCGGCTGGTGGAGGCCGAGGCCAAGGCCCGGAAGGTGAGCAAGGACCAGGTCCTGGCCGAGATCAAGCCCGCGCCGGTGACCGACGCCGACGTCGACGCCTTCTACGACCAGAACAAGGCCCAGATCCCGCGCCCCAAGGCCGAGGTCGCCGCCCAGATCAAGAGCTACCTGGAGCAGCAGGGGCAGCAGAAGGCTCGCACCGCGTTCTACGATGGTTTGCAGAAGAAGTACAAGGTGGACATCAAGATGGAGCCCGTGCGCGTCGAGGTGGCCGCCACCGGCCCCGCCGAGGGTCCAGCCTCCGCGCCGGTGACGATCGTCGAGTTCTCCGACTTCCAGTGCCCCTTCTGCTCGCGCCTGACCCCGACCCTGAAGCAGGTCAAGGACAAGTACGGCGACAAGGTGCGCATCGTCTTCCGCCAGTTCCCGCTGCCCATGCACCAGAACGCCCAGAAGGCGGCCGAGGCCGCGCTCTGCGCCAACGACCAGGGGAAGTTCTGGCAGCTCCATGACGCCATGTTCGGCAACCAGTCGGCCCTCGGCGTCGACCAGCTCAAGGCCAAGGCGGCCGAGCTCGGCCTGAAGGCCGACGACTTCAACAAGTGCCTCGACTCCGGCGCCAAGGTCGCCGCCGTCGAAGCCGACAAGAAGGCCGGCTCCGAGGCCGGCGTCAACGGCACCCCGGCCATGTTCATCAACGGCCGCTTCATCTCCGGCGCCGTGCCGCTCGAGAACCTCACCTCGGTGATCGACGACGAGCTCCGCCGCAAGGGCGCCTCCTAGCCCCTGCTTCAGGCCGCCCTCCTCTCCCCCAGCGGGGAGAGGAGGGTGTAGTCTTCCTCTCCATGTCCCGCGACCTTCCCTCCGAGGATTTCCGCGCCGCCATGCACCGCGTGGCCGACCTGGTGGCCGACTACCTCGAAGGAGTGGGGGAGAAGCCCGTCCTCCCTCCCGTCTCGCCGGGGGAGGTGCGAGGCGCGCTGCCGCCTTCGGCTCCGGAGGGGCCTGAGCCCCTCGACGCGATCCTGGATGACTACCTGCGGCTGATCGAGCCCAACGTCACCCACTGGAACCACCCGGGCTTCCTGGCCTACTTCTCGATCACCGGCTCCGGCCCGGGGATCGTGGGCGAGACGCTCGCCGCCGCCTTGAACGTCAACGCCATGCTCTGGCGCACGGGGCCGGCGCCCACCGAGCTCGAAGAGCGGGTCTGCGAGTGGCTGGCGCAGATGATGGAGCTGCCGCCGGACTTCCGCGGCCACGTCAACGACACCGCCTCGTCGAGCAGCCTGGTGGCCCTCGCCGCCGCCCGCCACCGCCTGCCGCTCGACGTCCGCGTGCGGGGGCTCGCCGGCCGGGCGGAGGTGCCGCCGCTCACCGTCTATTGCAGCGACCAGGCGCATTCGTCGATCGACAAGTCGGCCATCGTCCTCGGCGTCGGCCAGGAGAACGTCCGCCGTATCGCGAGCGACGGCGACTTCCGCATGTCCGTCCCCGCCCTGGCACAAGCCGTGGCCCGCGACCGCGCCGCCGGGTACCTTCCCATGGCGATCGTGGCGACCGTGGGCACCACCTCGTCCACCAGCATCGATCCGGTGGCGGAGATCGCGGACCTCTGCGCCCGCGAGGGGATCTGGCTCCACGTCGACGCCGCCTACGCCGGCTCCGCCGCCATCTGCCCCGAGTACCGGGCGCTGATGACCGGCATCGAGCGGGCCGACTCCCTGGTGGTCAATCCCCACAAGTGGCTGTTCACGCCGGTCGACTGCTCGGTCCTCTTCGTCCGCGACCCCGGGTTGCTCAAGGGGGCTTTCTCCCTGGTCCCCGAGTACCTGCGCACGGCGGAATCCTCCGAGGTGACGAACCTGATGGACCTCGGCTTCCAGCTCGGCCGCCGGTTCCGCGCCCTGAAGCTGTGGATGGTGATCCGCGCCTTCGGCGCCGAGGGGCTGCGCGAGCGCATCCGCGCTCACTGCGCCATGGCCCGCGAGCTCGCCGCCCGCGTCGAGGCCGATCCCCGCTTCGAGCTGGCGGCGCCGGTGCCGTTCTCCACCGTCTGCTTCCGCGCCCGCGTGGAAGGTATGCCGGAGGACCAGGACCGTTTCAACGAGCGCCTCCTCACCCGGATCAACGCCGCCGGCCCCTTCTTCCTCTCCCACACCGGCCTCCAGGGGCGCTACACCCTGCGGGTCGCCATCGGCAACCTGCGGACGGAGCCCGCCCATCTGGCCGCCCTGTGGGAGCTGGTGGGGAAATCCGCGGACGAGCTGCGGGCGCCGCCCTCCCCCTGATACTCTTCCTTCATGGCGCCCAAACCCAAGGACGAGCAGCGTCCCTTAGCCTCCAACCGCCGGGCCCGCCACGACTACGAGGTGCTGGAGACGGTGGAGGCGGGGATCAAGCTGAGCGGCACCGAGGTGAAGTCGGTGCGCTCAGGAAGGGTGCAGCTCAAGGACAGCTTCGTGGAGATCCGCGACGGCCAGGCCTGGCTGGTCGGCGCCCACATCAGCCACTACACTCACGGCAACCGGGAGAACCACGAGCCGGAGCAGCCCCGCAAGCTGCTGCTCAAGCGGCGGCAGATCGACCGCTTCTTCGGCCGCACCCAGCTCAAGGGGCTCACCGTGGTGCCGCTCTCGGTCTACCTCAAGGGGAACTGGATCAAGCTGGAGCTCGCCCTGGTGCAGGGCAAGAAGTCGTTCGACAAACGGGAGGCCGAGAAGACCCGCGAGCTCGACCGCGAGGTCGAAGCCGCGGTCAAGGGCGGCCGCTGGTGACCGGCGGCCGGGCTCCCCGGACCCTCACTTCACTCGCTCCCCACCTCCTGCCGGCGCCGCCGGCCGCCGGTGTCCTGAATCCTCTCCAGGGCCGTCTGGCCGCCATAGCGGGCCACGATGCGGTCGTCGTAGTCGTCGGCGACCGAGGCCACGGCGGTGATGGTGCGCAGCAGGTCCCGGGGCTCCAGGCTGCGGCCGTAGAGGGAATGGGCGAAGAAGATGTCGTTGCCCACTACCGAGAAGTGGCCGCACGGCATCTGGTGGTTGAGCTCCAGGAGGCCGGCCATCAGCTCCTCCTCCAGCTCCACGTCCTGTACGCAGTAGGACATGATGACCACCACCGCCTCGTCCGAGCCCAGGGGCTCCACCGAGATCTCCAGCACCGTCGTGCCGTAGCGGACGTAGAAGTGGTCGTTCTCGGGGTCGTGGTAGGGCTCGTCGAACAGCTCCCCGAGGTATTCTTTCAGCTTGTTGAAGGTCTCGTGATGGACCGGACTTTCGAACATGATCCTCACCTCCAGAGGAGCCTACTTTATCAGCAGTTCAGGCCCGCCGCGGGCGTTGACACCCCCGGAAGTTGGGACTAACGTTTACGCGAGCCGAAAAACGCCATCCGAGCCTCGAATTCCGCAACCCCGGGGGGCTTTTCGTCGGAGGGATCGGGACTCGGTCAACTATCTCATGAGCTCACCAGACAGGAGGAAGTCAATGCAGAGGCGAGGAGGAATGACGTGGAGGGTCCTGGGCGCGGTCGTCGCCCTCGGCGCTCTGGCCGCAGTGCCCATGCACGCGGCCGGATTTGGCATCTTCGAGCAGGGAACGAAGGCGACGGGCATGGGCGGAGCGTTCACGGCTCAGGCCGACGACCCCTCGGCGCTGTTTTACAACGCCGGCGGCCTGGCCTTCGTCACCAAGATCGACGGCTCGATCGGCTTCACCTACATTCACGACACCAAGGCGCACCTCACCGGCGCCAACCCATTCCCGGGCGATGGCTACATGGCGGACCAGAAGAAGCTCTCGGCGTTCCCGCCGCACGCCTACTACGTGCAGCCGATCAACAGCACCTGGAAGTTCGGCATCGGCATCGAGACGCCGTTCGGCCTCACCACCCAGTGGCAGAACCCGCACGACTTCGCCGGCCGCTTCCTTTCCACCAAGGCCAGCCTGGACGCCTTCGACGTCAACCCCACGATCGCCTGGCAGGTCACGCCCAACCTCGGCATCGGCATCGGTGGCATCGCCCGCATCTCGGACGTCGAGCTGGACCGCGACGTCCCGGTCAACAATCCCTTCACCCAGTCGATCGTGAGCGGGGCCTCGGTCAAGCTGAAGGGCGACTTCAAGGAAGGCTACGGCTTCAACGCCGGCCTCCTCTACAAGGCGACCCCCGACTTCTCTCTGGGTCTCTCCTACCGCAGCAAGATCACCGTCAACTACACCGGCAATGCCCGGCTGACCCCGATCTCCACCGGCAATGCCCAACTCGACGCCGCCATTGCCGCCTCGCTGCCCCTCAACACCAACCTGCCGGTCAAGACCTCCATCGACTTCCCGGCCATGGCGAGCCTGGGGGTGGCCTACAGCTTCACGCCGTCGTTCCTGGTCGAGGTCGACGCCAACTGGACCGGCTGGAGCTCCTTCAAGGAATTGCCCATCACCTTCACGGGCGGCCCGACCAACTCGCTGCCCAGCTCGGTCATTCCCCAGGGCTGGAAGGACGTCTACAACTACCGCCTCGGGCTGCGCTGGCAGGCCAACCCGATCTCGCAGTGGCGGCTGGGCTACGTCTATGACCAGACGCCCCAGCCCGAGGTTGTCGTCAATCCCCTGCTGCCGGACGCGGACCGCAGCGGCTACTCCATCGGCTACGGCTACTCCGGCGGCTGGAAGGCCGACTTCGCCCTCATGTACCTGCCGTTCAAGGACCGTACCCGCAGCCATAGCCTGCCGGGCGACGGCCCGTTCTTCGGCACCTACCAGACGACCGCCTGGCTGCTCGGCGTGACCTTCACCTTCTAACGCGAACGACAAGGAGACAGGAAGATGCATCGTGTCAAGAAACTGGCGAGCCTCCTGGCGCTCGCCCTCCTCCTCACGGCCGGGGCCGCCTTCGGCCAGGCCGATTTCAGCAAGTACGTGGCCTTCGGCGACAGCCTGACCGCGGGCTTCTCGAGCGCCGCGCTGCTGGAGACCTACCAGGCCAACAGCTATCCGGCTCTCCTCGCCCGCCAGTTCGGCATCTCCGGCTTCCAGCAGCCGCTGGTGACGGCGCCGGGTATCGGTGGCACTCCGGGCGTTGGCGTCTTCACCCTGGCGCGCCTGGTGCCCACTCCGGTCATTGCGCCTACTCCCGGCCAAGGGGTGCCCAAGAACCTCACCCTGCCGCGCCCCTATGACAACCTGGGCGTTCCGGGGGCCACGGTCCACGACCTCCTGACCACGAAGTTCGGTGGCTTTCACAACTTGGTGCTGCGCAACACCGATCCCAATCAGGCCTTCACTGCGCTTCAAGAAGGGCTCTCCCTGCGGCCGACCTTCGTTACCCTGTGGATCGGCAACAACGACGCCCTGGGCGCCGCCACCGCCGGCACCGACCAACTCCTGACGCCGCTCGCGAGCTTCGAGGCCGACTACCGCGCGATCGCGGGCGCCATCGCCGCGAGCGGCGCCAAGATGGCCATCGCCACCATTCCGGACGTGACGACCATCCCGTTCGTTACCACCCTGACGCGGTTCATCATCAACCCCGCGACCGGTCAGCCGGTGCTCCTCGGCGGCAATCCGGTGCCCCTGATCGGAACGCAGCCCGGTGACTTCGTGCTGCTCTCCGCCACTTCGGCCGAGGCCCTGGGCTTCGGCATTCCCACCGCGCTCGGCGGCAACGGCATGCCGCTGCCCGGCTCCGTGGTGCTCACCGCCGCCGAGGCGGCCAACATCCGGACCCGGGTCAACCAATACAACGCCGTCATCCAGGCGGTGGCGAGCGAGCGCGGCGCCGCCTTGGTGGACGCCAACGCGGCGCTCACCGAGCTCGCCACCACCGGAGTCGACGTCGGCGGCATCATCTACACCAGCGCCTTCCTGAAGGGTGGTGTCTTCTCCTACGACGGCGTCCACCCGACCCGGTTCGGCTATGCCTTTCTCGCCAACCTCTTCATCGACGCCATCAACGCGAAATTCGGCACCGACGTGGAGGAAGTCAACCTCTTCCCGTTCGTCTTCGGCCAGTCCAGCGCCGCCAGCTCTTCGGTGCAGGTTACGGCCGACGACTCCGAGGCCGGACCGCCCTTCGTCTTCACCGACGAGGCGCGGCGCAGCCTGCTGACCTCGCTCAGCGTGCCCAAGGCCTATATCGACGGCACGCCACCGGTTCAGGCGCCCAAGCCCAAGCCGCGCGGCCACGGCGGCCGCAAGGGCTGAGCCCTCCCTCGAAGCGGTTCTCTCCAAGGGGCGGGTCTTCTCGCCCCTTCGTATTTCCAGGGGAACACGGACAGACAAGGACATTCACGGACGGACACGGACATGAAGGAGAGTCCGTGGTTGTCCGTGCTAGTCCGTGCCTGGTCCGTGGGTCCTCTCCTCCCCGCTGTACAATCCTTCCCATGAACCAGGACGCCGAGCAGCTCCAGGTCCTCTCCGTCTTTCACTACGTGGTGGCGGGGCTGGTGGCGCTTTTCGCCTGTATCCCCATCATCCACCTCGGATTGGGGCTGGCCATGGTCACCGGCTACGGCGACTTCGCCCACGAGGACCGGGGGCTTGCGGTCGTGGGCTCGTTTCTGGTCGTCGTGGGGGCCGTTTTCATCCTCCTCGGCTGGACCTTCGCCGTCTGCCTGGCCCTGGCGGGGAGGTGGCTGCAGCAGCGCAGGCACTACACCTTCTGCCTGGTAGTGGCCGCCTTTTCCTGCACGTTCATGCCTTTCGGCACCGTCCTCGGGGTCTTCACGATCCTGGTGCTGATGCGCCCCTCGGTGAAAACGCTCTTCGGCATCGCGTCGCCCTCCCTCCCGGCTCCCACCGGTTGAAGGAAAGCGCTGGTTTCTTAAGACCGCGCGCAAGCGGTTTATCCTGGATTTTCCTCCGCCTGTCACGCTTTTTGGGCGGGAAGCACCTATAATCTACCATCTGCCGTCTATTCTTTTGCCGTAGGTCCTGAGAACGACCGGGTTTGGACCTCCCGGAGGAGAACGCAGGAGGGCAATTTTCATCATGTTGGAGGTCCCATGCGCGTGCGAGCGGAAGCGAAGTTCGAAGGCGGGCCCGCGGTTTGGCTCGCCGCGGTGGTCTGGCTGTCGATCGGCCTGACCGCCTGGGCTCAGCCGGTGCCAGGGAAAGAGGGGGAGGTTGGGGCGCTCAACCTGCGTGCCGGAGAGAAGCTGGCGCCGGAAAGGATTCAGGAGATCTACCGCAAAGTCCTCGGCGATTGGTCCGCCGGCGCGACGGAGCGGGCGCCGAACGAGCTGATCGAGCTCGAATCGGCGGCGGTGTCCGATGCCGACGCGGGGAGCCGCAAGGTCCTCCTCAAGGCGGAGCAGGCGGTCATCCACCAGGTCGGCGCCGCCGATCTCGAGGTGCTGGTGCCCATCGCCGTGCTCCATCACGAGGCCTACCGGCGCCTCCTGCAGCGGGGGTTTCACGGCCATGCCCTGGCCATGATCCACACCCGCACCATGGCGCGGGACCTAGCCGTCCTCTACCACGATCAGTCGGGATCGGAAGGGGCGTCGCTCGTCTCCAGTCGCCTGCTCACCAGCCTGGGCGGGCTGTTGCAGCAGTCGGCGCAGCAGCTCCCGGCGGCCCAGATGTTCCAGGAGGCCGTCGACCTGGACGCCAAGAACGTGGCCGCCCTGATGGGCCTCGCCACGATCTATGAGAAGACCTCCCAGACCGAGGCCGCCGTCAAGCTGCTGCGCCAGGTGCTCACCATCGAGCCGGGAAGCCCGGAGGCCCGGCTCCGCCTGGCCCTCAACCTGAAGCGGCAGGACCACGGGGCCGAGGCGGAGAAGCTCCTCCAGGAGCTCTCGGTCAGCTCCGAGCCCTCCTGGGTGATGCCGCTCGTCTTCCAGGAGCTGGCCCGCCTCCATTCCGACGCCGGGAAGACGGCGGAAGCGGAGAAGGTGCTGCGCGAGGCCCTGAAGCGCTATCCCAACGACCTGCGCATCCACGTTCAGCTCGCGGCGGTGCTCGACCGCCGGGGCGCGCCCGGCGAGGCCACGGCCCTGGTGGAGAAAGCCCTCACCCTGCCGACGGGAGACGAGGCGAGCGCCCGCTTGTTCTACAACGCGGTGCGTCCGGATGCCTTCGCCGCGGCGCGTACGTTCCTCGACGAGAACTCGCGTTCGCGTCTGCCCGTCCTCGCCCAGGCTCTGGGTGCACCGGCGGCGCCGGCCGGAACGGGGGTGGGCCGATGAGAACGATGAGGACGAGCAGGACGAACCGCCTCTCTCTGCTTCCCGCTCTCGCGGCGGGCCTGCTCCTCGCCGCCGCGGCTCGCGGCCAGGTGGCCGTACGCATCCTCTCCCCCGAGCCCGGCCAGCCGGTCTTCGGCGCCACCGACGTGCGGGTGGGGGTGCAGGCCGGCCCCGCCATCGACCGGGTGGAGGTCTTCGTCAACGGCAAGCTGATGGGCACGGTCAAGACGCCCCCCTACCACGTGCAGGTCGACGTGGGTGAGGAGAACGTCAAGCGCGAGTTCCGCGCCGTGGCCTATAGCCCCGCCGGCGCCGCGGGCTCCGATACCGTGGTCACCGAGCCGGTGACCATCAACGACGAGATGAACCTCAAGCTGCGCGCCCTGTTCGTCTCCGTGGTGCGCAACGGCGAGCGCGCGCTCGACCTCGGCAAGGACGACTTCCAGGTGCTGGACAACGGCGCGCCGCAGGAGATCGTCACCTTCGGCCGCGACGAGCTGCCGCTCACCGCCGTCCTGCTGCTGGACACCAGCGAGAGCATGCAGGGCAAGCGACAGGAGGCCGTGCGGCAGGGGGCCAAGGCTTTCCTCGACGGCATGAAGACGTCGGACGAGGCGATGCTCGCCCTGTTTTCCGACCGCCTCCTGCGCTTCACGCCGTTCACCTCGGAGAGGGAGAAGCTCCTCTCCGCCATCTCGGGCACCCAGGCGGCCGGCGGCACGGCGGTCAACGACTTCCTCTACATGTCCCTGAAGCTGCTGGATGCCCGCCAGGGGCAGCGGGTGGTGGTGCTCTTCTCCGACGGCTCGGACGTGCACAGCGTCCTGCCGGCCGCGGACCTGCTGTGGAAGTCGCGCGCCGGCCAGGCGCTCATCTACTGGATCCAGCTCGGCGGCAAGCACGAGTCCTTCACTTCCTCGTGGCGCGACTTCAAGGCCAACGACAAGGAGTACAAGGAGCTGGAGGAGGCGGTCAAGGAGAGCGGCGGGCGGGTCCTCGCGATCGATCGCCTGGAGGACCTGGAGGGTGCCTTCCGCAACGTCCTCAAGGAGCTGCACGAGCAATATGCCCTGGGCTACTACCCCAACAACGCCAAGGGCGACGGCAAGTGGCACAAGCTCGACGTGCGCGTGAAAGGCTCGGGCCGGGCCAGGACCCGCGAAGGGTACGCGGACTATTAGAAAGGGACAGCAGGGACTTCAGGGACTCCAGGGACAGAGATGAGAACCGAGATTCTTTGTCCCTGAAGTCCCTGCTGTCCCTGAGAGCGCCCCCTACAGCCGCACCACCTCGCACCCCTCCCCCGCCTTCGCCGGCTGGGCTCCCGGCCGCAGCCGCACCAGGGCGTTGCCGCGGCCGAAGGCGGCGAGGTCGTGGGAGCCCTGGGGCGGGAAGGGAGTGACGAGGAGCTGGCCGTCCCGGACCTCCACCTCCGCGGGGACGAAACGGTCACGGGGACCGGCGCCCCCCGGGAGGGGAGCGGCGAGGGTGCCGCGGAGGGCACCCCCCCACCAGGAATCAGTGAAGCCCAGCAGGCGGCGCAAGGCCGGGCGAACGAAGAGCCAGAAGCTCACCATCACCGAAGCGGGGTTCCCCGGCAGGCCGAAAACCCACCCTCCCGGATGGACGGCGAAGGCCACGGGCTTGCCCGGCTGGATGTTGACGCCGTGGAACACCGGCTCGCAGCCGAGGCTGGTGAGCACCCCCTCGACGAAGTCGAACTCGCCCATGGAGACGCCGCCGCAGAGGAGGAGGACGTCGGAGCGCAGCCCCCGCTCCACCAGGGAGCGGAGGGCGTCCTCCCGGTCGGGCGCGATCCCCAGGGGATTGAAGCGGAGGCCGAGGGTGGCACCCGCGGCGAGGAGGAAGTCGGTGTGCGAGTCCCGGAGCTGCCCGGGGCCGGGGGGCTCGTCAGGAGGGACGACCTCGTCGCCGGTGGTGATCACCGCCACCGTGGGCGCCCGGTGGACCGGCACTTCGGCGTGGCCGTGGGCGGCGAGGAGGGAGAGGGCGCCCGGGGTCAGGCAGGAGCCCGCGGGGAGCAGGGGCGCTCCCGTTTTCAGGATCTCCCCCCGGCGGCGGACGTGCTGGCCCGGCGTCGCGCCGCGGAGGAAGATCACCGTCTCCCGGCCGCCATCCGTCTCCTCGACGGGGACCACCCGGTCGGCGTTTCCGGGGAGGGGGGCGCCGGTCATGATGCGGGCCACGGCGGGCGGCGCCAGCGCGAACCCGGGGGGATCGCCCGCGGCCACCACCCCCGTCACCGGGCGGCTCTCTCCGGGAACGATTTCGCCGGCCAGGGCATAGCCGTCCATGGCGGAGACGTCCCCGGCCGGCACGTCCACCGTCGCCGCCAGGCTCCGCGCCAGGATCCGGCCGGCCGCCGCCCGCCGCGCGACCGTCTCTTCTGGCAGCGCCCCCACCAGTTCCTCGATCCGTCTCCACGCCTCGTCGGGGGGCACTGCCGCCATTGCCGTCCTCTGTCTTTCTGGTCAAAGGGCCTGGCCCCCTTGCCGAAAGCGCAATGCTATACTCCCACGGTTTCCCGGCGCAGAGTTGTTTTGAATGGGGGTCTTCCTTCTCGGTGGGATCGGTGGAAAACAGCTTTCAATACCGTGGCGACCTCGCGCAGACCGCGCTGCCGGAGATCCTGTACACGATCGACCGGTTCCAGGTCCCCGGGGTGATCGAGGCCAGCCGCGAAGGCGAGGTCAAGCAGGTCTACATCAAGGAAGGCAACGTCGTCCACGCCACCTCGACGGACCGCAACGACAGCCTCGGCTCCTACCTCCAGCGCAGCGGCGTCATCTCTCCCGAGGCCTACCTCGCGACCATGCGGGAGCGCGAGCGCACCAAGAAGCGCTACGGCGTGCTGCTCATTGAGGCCGAGCTGCTCTCCCCGGGCGAGGTCTACAAGAGCATCCGCAAGCAGATCGAGGCCATCGTCTGGAGCCTCTTCTACTGGCGCGACGGCAGCGTCATCTTCAGCATCGGCGAGTTCCGCGAGCCCGATGCGGTGCGCATCCAGATCCCCATGCGCCAGGTCATCCTGCAGGGGATCAAGCGCGCTCCCGACGCCAAGACCCTGGTGGCGCGGCTGGGGCGGAAAGAGACGGTCTTCGAGCCTTGTTACAAGACGGAGCAGCTCATCGAGCTCGCCCTCGATGCCAACGAGTACAAGCTGCTGAGCCTGGTGGACGGCCGGCGGACCCTGTACGACATCTGTACCCAGGGTCCTCACAGCGCGGCGGAGAACGGCAAGGTGCTGTACGCTTTCCAGATCCTCCAGCTCGTCCGCTGCCTGGCGCCCGCGGCTGCGCCGCCGGAGCCGCAGCGCGAGGAAAGCAAGGCGATCAAGATCCGTTTCAAGACGCACGGCGACAAGTTCAGCGCCTGAAGGAGCCACTGGAGTCGATATGCCGCTTTACGAGTACGAATGCCTCAACTGCGGGAAGAGGACCGAGGTTCTCCAGCGCTTCGACGATCCTCCCCCGGCCGCCTGCCCGAGCTGCGGCGGCGAAGTGAAGAAGCTCATCTCCTCGCCGGCCTTCCAGTTCAAGGGGACCGGCTGGTACGTCACCGACTACGCCGGCAAGAAGGGGGGCGGCCCCGAGAGGTCGAAATCGTCCGACTCCAAGGAAGGGGGGGGGAGCGAAGAGGGAGGCGACAAGGCCGAGAAGGGGGACAAGGCGGAGAAATCCGAAAAAGCCGAGAAGGCGGAGAAGCCGGCTGCGAAGGAGACGAAGGGCGGCGGAGGGGAGTAGGGCTCTCCTCGGAGAGGACGTCTCAAAAGGTGCCGTCCTGCCGGAGGGGCGTCGCAGCCGGCTTCCAGATACCCTCTCAGTGCTCCGGCCCGCCCGTGAACTTCTTCTCTCCCGCCTCGACCGCCACGGCCAGCTTGTTCTGCGCCGGCGGCAGCGGACAGGTGGCGAAGGCGGTGAAGGCGCAGGGGGGGTTGTAGGCGGTGTTGAAGTCCACCACCACGGTGCCGTCCTTCGGCGCCTCGGTGTCGAGGAAGCGGCCGGCGCCGTAGGTGGTCTTGCCGTTGGTAGTGTCGCCGAAGATGAGGTTGAGCCCCTCCTTGGTATCCCCCAGGGCGTCCAGGCGGTAGGTCTTCCCCTGCCACTCGAAGACCACGGCCCCCGGCGAGGGCTCGTCCGCCACCTGGCCCAGGATGTTGGTGATGGGGATCTTCTTGTCCGCATAGGGCTCGAAGCGGGCCACCACGCGCCACTTGGGGTTCGGCGGGAAGGTGTCGACCCCCTTGAAGGAGACGCGCTCGGGGCTCTCCTTGTCCTTGATCCGCACGCCCAGCCGGTCCCCCCGCTTGATGACGTAGAAGGAGAGGGAGCCGAGCCCGAGGATGACGGGCTTGCCGGTGTTGTCCGACGTGAGGGCCAGGGGTCCAGTGACGGGCTTGCCGTCCGCGGTGAGCGGCACGCCCGGCTCCGGCCGCACGGTGACGGCGTCGCCCTCGCGGACGAACGTGCCGGCGAGCGCCGGGGACTTGCCCTTGGGGAGGATCACCGGATTGCCCGGATCGCTGCCGAAGCGGTTCTCGCCGGCTTTGAGCCAGTAGAGCCCCACGAGGGTGAGCCAGCCGTCCTCCCGCTTCAGGCCCTCGGTGCGCTCCTGCTTCCACTTGTCGACCTGCTGGCGCCAGGCGGCGAGGTCGGGTTGGGACGCGGCGGTGCTGGTGTTCGCCGTCCCTGCGGGGCCGGCGGCCAGCAGCGCGGAGGCTCCCGTCAGGACGGCGGTGAGGATGGCGACGGCGGTCTCGAGCTTCACAGTCATGGGGATCTCCTCGTTCTTGGCTGGAACAGGATAACCTGCTCGGCAGCGGCGAGCATTCCGTAACCTTCCCCCCGGTCCCTTCGTATTGGTGCAGGGCGGGGCCGCAGCCGCGCCCGGACTCTAAGGAGAGTGCTCCCATGCTGACGATCCGCGATCTCGTGAAGGTCTATCCCGGCCCCGTGACGGCTCTCCAGGGGATCAACCTCGACGTGCCGCCGGGGATGTTCGGGCTGCTCGGCCCCAACGGCGCGGGCAAGTCCACCCTGATGAAGATCCTGGCCGGCCTGCTGGAGGCGACCTCGGGCCAGGTGACGCTCGACGGCGAGGACGTGCTCGCCCATCCGGAGCAGGTGCGGCGCCGTCTGGGCTACCTCCCCCAGGAGTTCGGCTTCTACCCTCACCTCACGGGGGAGAAGATGCTCACCTACCTCCTCCAGCTCAAGGGAGTCGAGGCGCCTGGCGGCTTGAAGCGCCTGGTCGCCGAGCTGCTCGAACGGGTGAACCTGAGCGCGGCGGCGAAGCGGAAGGTGAAGACCTACTCCGGCGGCATGCGCCAGCGGCTGGGGATCGCCCAGGCCATCGCCGGCGATCCGCGGCTGATCATCGTCGACGAGCCCACGGCCGGCCTCGATCCCGAGGAGCGGCTGCGCTTCTACCGTTTGCTGGCCGAGCTGGCCGCGGACCGCATCGTCCTCCTCTCCACCCACATCGTGGAGGACGTGGCGGTGCTCTGCCCCCGCTTCGCGGTCATCCGCAAGGGGCGCCTGGTGGCGCAGACCTCGCCTTCGGAGGCCCGGCAGGCGATCGACGGCAAGATCTTCGAGGGGCGAGTGTCGCGCGAGGAGATGGACGCGGTGCGCAGCCGTCTGCAGGTCACCCAGGCCGTGCTCGTCGAGGGGAAGAACCGGGTGCGGATCCACCAGCCGGATGGCCAGGCACCCGTGGGCTTCGAGCCCACGCCCGCCACGCTGGAGGACGCCTACCTCCTTTTGATGCAGGACGTGGCCCTGAACGACACCAGGAGCCGGCCAGAGGTTCACGACCCGCGGCGCCAGGAGCCCGAGGCCGTGGCGGCGGGAGGGGCCGCATGAGCCCCGCCCTCTCCCGCGCCAGGACGATCTTCCGGCTGGAGCTCGGCCATACGCTGAAGAGGCCGCTCTTCTGGTTCCTCATCGTCCTCCTGGTGCTCACCACGTGGCTGATGTCGACCGGAGGGCTGACGATCTCGTCGGGCGACGCCTCGGTGGGGGGAACCAAGGCCTGGATCACCTCGGAGTTCAACTTCGCCTTCCTACTGACCTTCCTGGTGACGATCCTCTACGCCTTCTTCGGCGCCATCGGGGCCGGCATGGCGGTGATCTCCGACGACGAGGCGCGGGTGGGCGAGCTGCTCCACTCCACCGCGTTGCGCCCCGGCGAGTACGTGTGGGGGAAGTTCTTCGCCATCCTGAGCGGCTTCGTGGCCGCGCTGGGCATCCATCTGCTGCTCGCCATGTTCTTCAATCACCTGGTGCCCAACGCGCAGGCGGCGGAGATCCGCGGCCCCTTCCACTTCATCAACTACCTGCGCCCAGTCATCGTCTTCGCGCTGCCGGCGCTCGTCTTCTACCTCGGCGCCGCCTTCTATCTCGGGGAGCGCTGGCGCAAGCCGATCTCCGTTTTCCTGTTTCCCACCGCGGTGCTCCTGCTCTGCGGCTTCTTCCTTTGGGACTGGGCGCCCACCTGGCTCGATCCGCGGATCAACCGGGCGCTGATGATGGTCGACCCGGCGGGCTTCCGCTGGCTCAACGAGACGTGGCTCAAGGCCGACCGCGGCGCGGTTTTCTACAACACGACGCCCATCGGCCTCGACCTGCCGTTCGTCCTCTCCCGGCTGGCTTTCCTGGGGCTGGGGCTCCTCGGCGTCTTCCTCGCCCAGCGGCACATGACCTCCCACCTTCAGGGAGAGGCCGTGGCCGAGGGGGGCTGGCGCCTCTTCCGCCGCCGCGCCGCGATCACCGAAGCGCTGCCGGGGGTGAGCGCCTTGCGTCCGCTCTCCGAGCTCCGGGCGAACAGCCGGCGGGTCGGGTTGTTCCGCGAGATCGCCCTGGTGGCGGGAACGGAGCTCAAGAACCTGCTGGCCTCGCCGGGGCTCTACCTGTTCGGAGCGCTCATCCTGCTCCAGACCCTGGGTTCGAGCCTCCTCACCCTGGGCGCGTTCCAGACGCAGGTGCTGCTCACTCCCGGCCTCACGGCGGTGGGGAGCTTCAACACGCTCTCCCTCCTGCTCTGCCTGCTGCTGATGTTCTACACAGTGGAGTCGCTGGAGCGGGAGAGGGCCTCGGGCCTCTCGCCCATCTCGTTCTCGACCCCCACCCGCACGAGCGCGCTTCTGGCCGGCAAGGCCCTCGCCAACAGCCTGGTGGGGGTGGTGATGATCCTTGCCACGTTCATCGGCTGCGCGGTCGCCATCCTCATCCAGGGGAAGGTGGGGCTCGCCCTGGGGCCGTACCTCATCGTCTGGGGCGGCCTGCTGGTGCCGACCCTGCTCCTCTGGACCTGCTTCATCGTCGCCGTCCAGGCCATCGGCGGCCAGCGCTACCTGACCTACGGGATCAGCCTGGGCGTGATCGCCCTCACCTTCTACCTCCAGTTCAAGCGGCACATGAACTGGGTGTGGAACTGGTGGATCTGGGGCACGCTCCAGTGGAGCGACTTGGGGGTCTTCGAGATCAACCGCAAGGCCTTGCTGCTCAACCGCATCCTGGTGCTCTCCACGGCGGTGCTGCTGGTGGCCGTGGCCGTGCGCGCCTACGGCCGGCGGCAGGCGGACGCCATCGGCCGCATCCACCGGTTGCAGCCGGCGCCGTTCTGGCGTGCATCGCTGCGCCTTCTCCCCTTCGTGCTGGTGCCGCTCGTCACCGGCACGGTCCTCGCCCTGGCGGTGCAGGACGGTTACCAGGGCGGGTTCTACGACAAGCAGGCGCACGACTACTGGAAGCAGAACCTGGCCACCTGGAAGGACGCGCCGCGGCCCGGCATCACGGACGTGGACCTGGACCTCAAGCTCGATCCCGGCCGCCGGTGGCTGCACAGCCACGGCAGCTTCGAGCTGGCGAACGACCACGAGCAGGACCTGGCGCGCTTCGCCCTGACCGGCGGCTTCCATTGGAAGAAGCTCCACTGGACGTTGAACGGCAAGCCGTACAAGCCGGAAGATCGCACGCGTCTCTTCGTCTTCACCCCGCCGGCGCCGCTCAAGCCGGGAGAGCGCCTGCGCATCGGCTTCGACTTCGAAGGGACCTACCCCCGCGGCATCACCAAGAACGGCGGCGGGAACATGGAGTTCATCCTTCCCTCGGGCGTCGTGCTGACCAGCTTCACCCCCAGCTTCGTGCCGGTGGTGGGGTACCTTGCGGACATCGGCAAGAAAGACGAGACGGACTACGAGTCCAAGGTCTACCCCGACGACTTCTACAAGGGGAGGACCGAGGTGGCCTTCGGCGCCAGCCACCCCTTCACGACGCGGATCGCCGTCACCGGCCCGGCCGGCTACACCTTCAACTCGGTGGGGGTGAAGGAGAGCGAGAAGGTTGCAGGCGGCGAGCGCACCGTGGTCTGGAAGAGCGACTACCCGGTGCGCTTCTTCAACGTCGTGGCCGGGCACTGGAACGTGCGCCAGGGGCACGGCACGTCGATCTACTACCATCCCGGCCACGAGTACAACCTGGACGAGATGACCGGCACCCTGGACGCGGCCCGCAAGTACTACTCCGAGTGGTTCAAGCCCTTCCCCTGGCGCGAGCTCAAGCTCTCCGAGTTCCCGGGGCTCGCGGGCTATGCCCAGGGGTTCCCCACCGACATCACCTTCTCCGAGAACATCGGCTTCCTGACCAAGGGGGACGTGAAAACCGACGCCGTCTTCCTCGTCACCGCCCACGAGAGCGCCCACCAGTGGTGGGGCAACCTCCTCACCCCGGGCGAGGGGCCGGGGGGCGACCTCCTCTCCGAAGGGATGTCCCACTTCGCCACCACGATGCTGACCGAGCAGGTCAAGGGGCCGGGGGCGCGCATGGAGTTCCTCAAGCGGATCGAGGAGAACTATGGCAACTCCCGGCGGGCGGACGCGGAGCGTCCCCTGGTCAAGGTCGATGGCACCCACCAGGGGGACACGACGGTCACCTACGACAAGGGCGGGTGGGTGTTCTGGATGATGGAGCAGAAGCTGGGGCGTGAGCGGATGCTCGCCGGCCTGCGCAAATTCATGGACGACTGGGGGAACGGGCCGGACTACCCCGTCCTCCAGGACTTCACCGCCGCCATGCGTCCCTACGCGCCGGACCCGACCGCGTACGACGACTTCGTCCGCCAGTGGTTCCACCAGGTGGTGGTGCCCGAGTACCAGCTCTCCGGCGCCCAGGCCGCAGGCACCCCGGGGGGAGGCTGGAAGGTGACCGTGCGGGTCAAGAACGCCGGAAGTGGACGGATGCCCTTGGAGGTGGCCGCCGTCCACGGCGACCGTTTCACCGACAAGGGGAAGCCGAAGCCAGGCTACCGGGACGCCCGGGCCACCGTCGTCCTCGGCGCCGGCGAGGAGAAGACGGTCGCGATCGCCTGCAATTTCAAGCCGGAGAAGGTGGTTGTGGACCCGGACGTCCAGGTGCTCCAGCTCCGGCGCAAGGCGGCCGTGGTCAAACTTTAGGGCCCCGAAAAAAGAACTTCTTCGGAAATGGCCCGCTTTTGCCTTCCCGCTGCACTGTAGTCCTATAGAAGCGCTGTATCGATCCTGAGGCACGGCCGGTCGCCCCTGGAGGGGGGAGGCGGCGCCGCAGGGAACCTGATGATCTCAGAGCCCGTGGCAACGGCTCCGTTGCGAAGAAGGGCCGGGCGAGAACCCGGCGCCGGAAGGCTCTCGTGAAAGGAGGAGGAGATGTACCGCACATTGGCTCACCGAGGGATTGCCGCGCTGGCGCTCGTTCTCATGTTGACGCTTCTGGCGCAACCGGCGGCCGCCGCGGAACGGCAGCACCCCACGCACCGCACCGCCGGCTTCTGGACCGCCGTCCTGGCCGCCGTGCCGGGCGCGCAGGCCGTGGTGCACACGCTGAACAACTGGTTCCACCTCACGGACGATGCGACCTCGGCCCCGCCGGACGGCTCGGAAAAGGGCTGGGGAATCGACCCGAACGGCAACAGCCTGACCGGCAATCTGGGTCCGATCACGGTTCCCGGCGGTCAGTAGACCCGGGTAGAAGACATCGATACACCGAATATGCGATAATGGGTCCAACTCTGTTGAACTGATTTGAGGAGAAACGGATGAGCAAGCATCCACACCGCGAAACCCTGGAGGGCTTCCTGCTCGGTCGCCTGCCCGTGCGAGGGGCCAAGGCGACGGTAGCCCACCTTCTAGGCGGATGTGAGCGCTGCCAGCACGACCTTTCACCGCTTGCGGCGGCGATGTTCAAGCCGGGAGCGGGGCCGGAGCCGCAGCTCACGGCTGAAGAGGACGCCGCTTACGACCGCTCGATCTCGGCAGCCTTCGCCAAAGCCTTGGAGATCGAGAAGAACCTGGACGCCGAGCGCCAAGTGGCCGCCGCGACGTCCGAGGAGATCGTCCACACCCTGGAGGACACGGACGTGCCGGCCCTCCCCGAGGGCGCGGTCACCTGGGGCCTCTGCGAGAGCCTGCTGGAGAAGAGCCGCGCCCTGCGCCACGCCGATCCGGCCGGCATGCTCCGCATGGCGGAGCTCGCCCGCGTCGCCGCCGACCGTCTCGATGCGGAGGCCTACGGCGCCGAGCGGCGGACGGACATGCAGGCCCGCGCCTGGGCCGAGCTGGCCAACGCCTATCGTGTGGCTGAGGACCTCACCCAGTCCGAAGCGGCCATGGCCTATGCCCTGGAGCTGCGTGCCCTGGGCACGGGCGAGCCTCTGCTCTACGCCCGCATCGCGGACCTGAACGCCTCCTTGCTGGTCGACCAGCGGCGCTTCAAGGAGTCGTTCCGCATGCTCGACCTCGCCTATGCGATCCATCGCCGCTACAGCGACTCGCACGAGGTCGGCCGCGTCGTCATCCTGAAGGGGCTCTACACCGGCTATGCCGGCAAGCCGGAAGAGGGGCTCCAGCTCCTCGTCCGCGGCCTCGCCATGATCGACCGGGCGCGGGATGCCAAGCTGGTGTTCCACACCTTGCACAACATCCTGCTGTTCCGCGTCGAGCTCGGCGAGTACGAGCGGGCGCAGCGCCAGCTCCAGCAGATGCGGACGCTCTACGCCGCCCACGCCGGCTGGCTCGACATGGTCAAGCTCCATCGCCTGGAGGGCGAGATCGCCGCGGGGCTGGGCGACCTGGTCACCGCCGAGGCCACCTTCCAGCAGATCCGCGAGGACCTGAACGACGCCGGCCTGGGCTATCAGGCCGCCCTCGTCTCCCTCGACCTCGCGGGCGTCTGGATGCGCCAGAACCGTACTCCCGACGTGCGGGGGCTGGTCTCCGAGATGCTGGACAGCTTCCGCGTCCTCGGCGTGGAGCGCGAGGCCCTCTCGGCCCTCCACCTGCTGCACGACGCCCTGGAGCGCGATCAGGCGACCCTCGACGTCCTCCGTCTGGTGGGCGGCATCCTCCGGCGGCTGCAAAACGAGCCGGTCACGCGGGCCGGGCTCGACGTGCTGTAAAACCGTTTCTCCCCATCTTCTCCCCCACGGCCCGGGCTCGCTTCCCGGGCCTTTTTGTTTTTCCTTCGGCCCGCCCCTTGCACAGGGAGGTCACCGATGCCGGACGAACCGAGACACCTCGCCATCTACGGCGCCCTGGGGGCGAACCTCCTCATCGCCGTCACCAAGTTCGTGGCCGCCGCCTTCACCGGCAGCTCGGCCATGCTGTCGGAGGGGATCCACTCCGTGGTGGATACCGGCAACGAGGTCCTGCTCCTCCTCGGCCTCAAGAAGAGCCGCAAGCCGGCGGACGGCGGGCACCCCTTCGGCCACGGCAAGGAGCTCTACTTCTGGAGCCTGATCGTCGCCGTGGCCCTCTTCGGCGTCGGCGGCGGGATGTCCATCTATGAAGGAATCACCCATCTGCTGCACCCCCACCCCCTGGAGGCGTTGGCCTGGAGCTACGGCGTGCTCGCCAGCGCCTTCGTCTTCGAAGGGCTCTCGTGGGTCCTCTCCGTCCGCCCTCTCCTCCCGGACATCCGGGAGCAGGGGCTGTGGAAGGCGGTCCGCACCAGCAAGGACCCGTCGGTCCTCACCGTCCTGTTCGAGGACTCGGCGGCCCTTGCCGGCCTGATCGTCGCCTTCTGCGGCGTGGCCCTGGGCCAGTGGCTGAGCACCCCGTATGCCGACGGCATCGCCTCCATCGTGATCGGCATGCTCCTGGCGGCGGTGGCCCTGTTCCTGGTCTACCAGAGCAAGCGCCTGCTGCTGGGCCAGAGCGCCTCGCCGGAAGTGGTCGAGGACATCGAGGCCCTGGCCCGGGCCATCCCCGCCGTGGCCGACGTCAAGCCCCCGCTCACCATGCACCTCGGCCCCGACGAGGTACTGTTGAACCTGGAGATCGATTTCCGCCCGGACGCCACCGCCGCCCAGATCACGCTCGCCATCGAGCGCCTGGAGCGGGACGTGCGGGAGCGGCACCCGGAGATCGGCCGCATCTTCATCGAGGCGAAGTCGCTCCGGGCGCGGGCAGCGGAGGAGTCGAAAACGGAGGCGCAGGTCGGATAAGCTCTGCCGGACATGCCCACCGAGCTCTCCGTCACCCTCGCCGACGTCCAGGCCGCCCGCGAACGGATCGGCCCCTACGTACACCGCACGCCGGTGCTCTCGTCGCATCTGATCGACGAGCGGGTGGGGGCCCACCTGTTTTTCAAGTGCGAGGTCTTCCAGCGGGTGGGAGCGTTCAAGGCGCGGGGGGCCTTCTCGCGGTTGACGCTCCTGACGCTGGAGGAGCGGTCCCGCGGCGTCGTCGCCTTCTCCTCGGGCAACCACGCTCAGGCCGTGGCCCTGGCCGCTCGCGAGCTCGGGCTTCCCGCCACCATCGTCATGCCGCTCGACGCTCCCGCTCTCAAGGTGGCCGCCACCCGGGACTACGGTGCCGAGGTCGTTCTCTATGACCGGATCGGGGGTGAGAACCGGGAGGCCATCGCCCAGCGCATCCAAGACGAGAGAGGGGCCGTGCTCGTGCCCCCCTTCGACGACGACGCGGTCATCGCCGGCCAGGGCACCCTCGCTCTGGAGCTGCTCGAGGAGGTTCCGGACCTCGACGTCATCGTCACCCCCTGCGGAGGGGGCGGCCTCCTCTCCGGCTCCGCCGTCGCCGCCCGCGGGCTGCGGCCGCAAATTCGCCTCTGGGGCGTTGAGCCAGAGGCCGGGGATGACATGAGACGTTCCCTGGAGAAGGGCGAGCCCGTCTCGATTCCCCTGCCGGTCACCATCGCCGATGCGCTCCAGACTACCCGGCCCGCCGAGCGCACCTTCACCATCGTCCGCGCGCTCGCCGAAGGCGTCCTCACGGTGAGCGACCTCGAGCTGCGGCGGGCCATGGCCCTTCTCGCCTCGCGCATGAAGCTCGTGGTCGAGCCCGGAGGCGCCGCCGCCTTCGCCGCCCTCCTCCACAGCAAGGTCCCGGACGCGGCCGGCCGGCGGATCGGCGTCGTCCTCTCCGGCGGCAATGCCGATCCCGATCGCTTCGCCGCCCTCATCTCCGGACTAGAGTAAACTGAAAGGCAGAGCCGCCGCCCGGGCGTCGTGCATTTTGCCCTGAAGGCTCTTGCTGGATCCGCAATGACACACCATCCGGATCGGGAAACCCTGCAGCGGTTCGTCGCCGGCGAGCAGTCTTCGGGCGAAGCTCAGCAGACCGATCGGCACCTCTCGCTCTGCACCGAATGCCGGGACCGCGCGGACGAGATCTCCGCCCGGCTGACGCTCCGGTTGCTGGACTCCTGGCTCAATCCCGGGTACGACGAGGTGTTCGAGCGCGCCGTCGAGCGGGTCACCGAGCGGCTGGCCTGTTTCGCCGAGGACCCACGGAGCACGGAGGGCCTTCTCGCCGAGTTGTTGCAGGAACCCGCTTCACACCGCCATCACAGAATCAGGAGCGAGGAGAGATTCCACTCGCTGAAGCTCTGTCAGCTCCTCCAAACGCGCTGCCGGGAAGCTTGGGCGTCGGCTCCGGCTGCGGCTCTGGAGCTGGCCGACCTGGCGGTCGAAGTAAGCCGACACCTCGATGCTGGGCGGTACGGATCCAGCGTCGTCGAAGACGCTCGCGCCCTCGCCTGGTCCTATCTGGGGAATGCTTTTCGGATCTCCTCGGACTGCTGGAGAGCCGAGCATGCCTTGCATCGAGCCTGGTGCCACCATCTGCAGGCGGGGCAGGACGCCTACACCGAAACCGAGCTTCTCAACTTCACGTCCTCATTGCGCAGGTACCAGAGAAGATATCAGGAGGCCGTGCAGCTCTCTGACCGGGCCATCGCGATCTACCGTGAAGGACAGGATGGCCACCTGGAAGGCTCAGCTCTGATTCTGAAAGGGCTGACTTTGGGACAAGAGGGCCGAGCCCGGGCAGCGATTCCTGTTTTGCGCGCGGGTCTCGATCGCATCGACCGGCAGAGAGACTCGAGGCTCGTCTTCGCGGGATCGCACAACCTGATCGGGTTCATCGCACAAGGTGGGGCGCCGGAAAGAGCCCGGCAGCTCCTCGAGCAGAATCGGCATCTACGTCAAGATCTTGGCAGGATGGATCTGGCCCGGGTTGATTGGCTCGAAGGCAAGATCGCCAACGAGCTCGGACAATTTGCCGAAGCGAAAGAGGCTCTGCATGGAGCCCATGAATCCTTCCTTGATCTCCAGGTAGGGGCCGAGGTTGTTCTGACCTCGCTGGACCTGGCTGTAGCCTATTCGCTGAGCGGAGAACACAGGCAGGCGAAAGACGTCCTTCGCGAGTCCATTCCCCTCGGAGAGGCGTTGGGGCTTGCCAAAGAGGTCTGCCTGAGCCGGCTGATGTACGAGCAGGCTTCCCGCTAACCCTTGGGCCGATCTCCCCAGGGCAGACCGCGCAACTCCGCTCCCAGTCTTTGCGTATAAAGAGGGCGGGAATGGTCCCGCTGCTTCTGCGGAGGACACGACATGCTTTCGAACCGGCGGCTGAAGCTGCTCTTCCTGATCGCCCTCATCCTCTCTACTCTGACTGGACTACCGCCGTTCGCGGCACGCCCCGCCCTGGCGACCGGCCCGCTGTGCACCGATGAGCACTGCCAATCCGTCTGCAACCCCTGCTTCGGCGTCCTCTTCAAGTGTCTCAACGGCCACCCGATCTGTAAGTGCTTCTGCACCTGATACGAGGAACAGAAGCGCCGTCTCGCGGAGCAGCACCGGTCTCTCGTGGGGCGCTGAGCTACGATCCGGATCGCGGCTCTCTCCACCGGACTCTCCAGGAGCTGAAAGACCTGGGCTACATCGCCGTTCACTCCAGCGGCACGGGAACACAACCCACGCGCTACCGCAATCTCGTGGCGCGAGAGCCGGAACCGGGTTCGTGACTCCGCCCTCCGTGTCTGCCACCCGGCCCTCCGCCTCTGCGACAGGCGGAAGCCGAACGGAGAGAGGGCGAGCCCGTCTTACGACACGGAGGATCGCTCCCCCGCCCTTGCGCACCGCTTCCGCGACACCGTCCTCGCGAGTTGCAAAGCGCCGCTCTGGAATTGTGTCGCGCTCCTGGCGGAAGGCGTGACGCGATTCGCGAGGAGCGTGTCGCAATTCGGGAGGGCACTGTCGCAATTCGGCTGGCGGTGAGGCAATTCGCCGGGTGCCACACGGCGCAAGGGAATTGCGTGTCGCAATTGCGGAGGAGCGTAACGCCATTCCCGAGGGCGCCATGGCAACTCGGGAGCGCGGTGTCGCAAAACGGAGGGGTAGTGTGGCGCGAGGGGTGGGCGCGACCGTAAACCCCGTTCGCGCTGTCGCAATTTCCGGGGGCGATGGCGCGGAGAGCGAGAAAGGTCCGCGCAACTGCACCGGAGGGTTCTATCGTGAAGAAAGATCCATGCTAAGGTCTCGCCGCCAATCGAAGTTGAACCGCTGTACTTTTACGGAGGACTGGTGATGACCAAGAAGCTCCTCGTCCTGAGTTTCGCCCTGGCTGCCGCGTTTACCGCGAGCCTCCCGAAGGCCTCGAGCGCCGCGGGCACCGCGAATTGCCCGGGTCACGTCATGGTCTGCGGCGACATCTCCTTCTGCTGCCCCAGAGGCGCCATCTGCTGGTGCTAGGCGGTCGTCCTCTCCGGCGAGCCCGTAGGGCGGCAGATTTGTAGCCCAGGCCGTAAGCCCTGGGCGAGGGGGCGAACGCCCCCTCGGGAGCCCGCCGCCCTCCCAGGGAGCGTCCCCCGTCCAAGACCCTCATCACCCCGGCCCTCTTCTCCCGCCCCCTCCCAACCCCCCTCACCGGGAGAAGAGGGAGCCCCCGCCCAACAGCAAGAACGCCCCGGCCGGGACCCCTCTCCCGGGGAGGGGGATGTCGGGGGGCGGGAGAGGGGCAGGGGTGAGGGTCTTGGGCGGGCGGCGCTCCCCGCTAAGTTAGCGCCTATGCCCCCACCGGGAACGGATCTCATCGATCAGCCGCAACGGAAGTCGTCGAGGAGCCGGCGCAGACCCGGCCAGATCGGGCTTCCCTTCTCTTTCGCCCCTCCCTCCTCGACCCGCGAGATGGCCATGAGCACTGCGCCTGGCCGCCCAGCCTCGCACGCCACGATGCGGACGACCACGTGCAAGGTGATCGGCTTTCCGGTCCGGAAGCAGTCATAGGTCTCGACGGTGCCGAAGAGCTCCCGGGCTTCCGACGCGCCGGCGGCGGGGCGCGGACGGATATGCGCGGAGAAGTGGTTCGCGTCGAAGGAGAACTTCTTCGACCCGACGGCCATCGAGAGGCCCTTGAAGTAGGCCGTCAGCTCCCGCTCGAGCGTCTCCGCCGTGAAGGAGGCCTTGTCCTCGAGGACCCAGGCGAGGGCGTAGGTCCAGTTGTCGGGGGCGTCTGGGTTGCCGAAGCCGGGTGAGAAGCGCAGCTCCTCGACGCCCGTATGGTGCACGTCGGGGGCGAAGTCGAGGGGGAACGGAATGGTCTCGGCCTTCCAACCCGTGGGCAAGGGCCAAGTAAAGGAGGGCTTCACACCCGGCCCCTCGGCGCGTGCGACGCCCGAGAGCAGGGTGAGAAGGGCGAGGAGGACAGCGGTCTGACGCATCGGACACCTCTGGAGTTGGCGAATTTCGGCCGGCGCCACTATAGCAGGCCATCCAAGAGCATCTAGGCCCTCGCAGCCTCCCCCTGCATGCGCAGGATCATGGCCTGGAGGTCGGCCAGGCCCACGGGCTTGGCGACGAAGTCGTCCATGCCGGCCGCGAAGCAGATCTCCCGTTGCTCGGAGAGGACGTTGGCGGTCAGCGCCACGACCCGCGGCTGCTGGTCGAGAGGGAGCTCGGCCCGGAGGCGCCGCGTCGCCTCCAGGCCGTCCATGCGCGGCATCTGCAGATCCATCAGGACCAGGTCATAGCGTTGCCGGCGCAGGGCCGCGAGCACCTCCTGGCCGTCGCTCACCGCGTCGGCCCGGTAGCCCATCCGTTCGAGCATGAGCATCCCCACCTTCTGGTTCACCACGTTGTCCTCGGCGAGCAGAATGCGCAGGGGGAAGGTCTCGGCGAGCGCCAGGATCTCCGGCTTGCCGCCGGGCGCGGGCGCCACGCGGGCCGGCCGGCAGCGCAGGGTGAGAAGGAACGTCGAGCCGCGGCCCGGCTCGCTCTCCACCTCCAGGCTGCCGCCCAGCATCTCGGCCAGACGCCGGCTGATCACCAGCCCCAGACCCGTGCCGCCATGGCGGCGGCTGGTGGACGCGTCGACCTGGGCAAAGGGATGGAACAGGCGGCCGAGGGCCGCCGGCGGAATGCCGATTCCGGTGTCGCGGACGGCGACCCGCAGCTCTTGCGATCCGTCCGCCGCGACGGTTGAGGCGGCGGCGTCCAGGGTGACCTCGCCGCGCTCGGTGAACTTGACCGCGTTGTCCAGCAGGTTGATGAGGATCTGGCGCAGGCGCCCGGCGTCGCTCTCGATCCCCGCCGGGACCTCCTCGCCGATCCGGCAGCGGAGGGCGAGCCCCTTGGCCACGGCCTTGCCCTCGACCAGGCGCAGGGCTCCCGTCACGCAGTCGCGCAGGTCGAAAGGGGTGATCTCGAGCTCGATGCCGCCGGCCTCGATCTTGGCCATGTCGAGGATGCCGGTGATCACCGCGAGCAGGGCCTCGCCGCTCTGCCGCGCCGTCTCCAGGTGCTCGCGCTGCAGGTCGGTGAGGGGGGAGCGCAGGACGAGCCCGGTCAGGCCCAGGACGGCGTTGAGCGGAGTGCGGATCTCATGGCTCATGTTGGCCAGGAACTCGCTCTTGGCCTGGCTCGCCGCCTCGGCCCGCGCCTTCTCCAGCCGCAGATCGCGGGTGCGCTCCTCCACCAGATCGGCGAGGTGCTCCTCCCGGCGCCGCGCCGCCCGCAGGCGCAGGCGCCAGGCCGCGGCGAGGGCGCCGAGCGCGAGGGCGGCGGCCGCGGCCACGACCCAGGGCCGCTGCCAGAGCTGCGGGCGAACCTCCAGGTCGACGCGGCCGGCGCTCTGCTCTCCCCCCTCGGCCCCGGCGGAGATCCGCAGGGAGTAGTGGCCGGGCGCGAGGCTGGTGTAGACGATCGAGCGCTGCATCCCGGCGTCCGACCAGGCGTGGTCGAAGCCGTCGAGCCGGTAGATGGTCCGCACCTTCTCCGGCGCCGAGAGGCTCAGCACGGCGAAGCGGATCTCGATCTTCCGCGTCCCCGGCCGGAGGGCCACCGGGCCCGCGGGGAAGGGGATCGATTCGCCGTCGGCCACGACCTCCTCGATCACCACCGGCGCCGGATGCCGGCGCGGCGGGGCCCGGCGGGGATCGGTGATCACCGCGCCGCGGTAGGTGGGGAACCAGAGCCGGCCGTCGGAGGCCACCAGGGTGGACGGCTGCGCGCCGCCGTTGCACTCGGCGTTCTTGAGGCCATCCATCTCCGAGAAGAAGGCGGTGGGGATGCGCGCGGCGTCTCCCGGCGGGAGAAGGCGTCGAGATCCGCCTCGCGGACCCGCAGGATGCCGGCGTTGCAGCCGACCCAGAGCCGCCCCTGCGCATCCTCGGCGAGGGCCAGCAGGAGGTCGTTGAACAGCCCGTCGTCCTGGAGGAAGCGGGTCAGCCGGCCGTCGCGGAAACGCAGGAGGCCGGTCCGCTCGGTGCCGGCCCAGAGCGTTCCGTTGTGGTCCACCAGGAGCGCGAAGACCTGCGCTCCTCCCTGGACGAGCTCGAACCGCTCCTCGCCCGGCGGGCGGCGCGGCGACCGGAAGAGACCCCCCTGCGCGCCCACCCAGAGAGCGCCGCCGTGGTCGCGGATCATTGCGAAGATGCGCCCGGGCGGCAGACCCGACGTGGCCCCAAGCCCCACGAAACGGTCGCCCTGCCGCCGGACGAGCCCGCCGTTGGTGCCGACCCAGAGCGTCCCGTCGTCATCCTCGTAGACGACCCGGACGTAGGAATCCGGCAGCCCGTCCTCGCGGCGCCAGGCGCGGACGCGCCCGTTCCGGTCCCGGCGGGCGAGCCCCTCGGTGGTGCCGATCCACAGCGCGCCCGCGCGGTCCTCCAGGATGGCGCGCACCCAGTTGCTCGGCAGGCCGTCCCGGGTGGTGACCAGCGTGCTCTCGCCGCCGCGCCAGCGCAGGAGCCCGCGGTCTCCGGTGCCGAGCCAGAGCGACCTCTCGCGGTCCTCGTACACCGCCCAGACGTCCTCCAGCCGGCCCCCGAGATCGAAAGTGGAGAAGGCGACCTCGCGCAGCCGGCGCAGCCCCTCCCCGTGGGTCCCCACCCATAGCGACCCCTCGGAGTCCCCGGCGATCGACCGCGCGCCGAACGGCTCCCCCCGCACGGGGAGCTCCTCGAAGCGCCCCTGGTGGAACCGGTAGAGATTCCGCCGCGTGCCGGCCCACAGGACGCCGTCGTCGTCCGCGAAGAGAGAGTAGATGACGCCGGCGGGCTGGTCGCGCCCGTCGAAGAAGGTCGACACACGGCCCTGGAACCAGCGGCTAAGCCCGCGCTGGGTGCCCACCCAGAGGGCGCCGTCGCGGGTGGCCGCGAGCGCCTCCACGCGATCGTCCGGCAGCCCGTCGCGCTGGGTCAGCGTGGCGGGCCCCGCCCCGCCGAGACGGCGGACGCCGTAGTTTTGGGTGCCGATCCAGAGGGTGCCGTCCAACCCTTCAGCCAGCGCATTGACGCGGCAGCCCGCGCCGCAACCGTCGACCGGCACCGCCTCCACGCGTCCTCCCCGCCACCGGGCGAGCCCGTTCTCGGTGCCGATCCACAGGGTGTCCGGCGCGCTCCAGAGGAGCGACAGGACACCCTCTCCAGGGCGGGCTTCCCAGAGCGTCCGCCGTTGGCCTTTCCTCCAGCCGGCGAGCCGCCCATCGAGGAACCCCGCCCACATCCACCCGTCCGCGCCGGCGGCGAGGGCCTGCAACCCGCTCTTCCCCTCGACCAGGGTGAAGCGCACGCCGTCGAAGCGCACCAGGCCGGAGCGGGTCCCGAGCCAGAGATAGCCGTCCCGGCTGGGAGCGACGGCGCTCACCGCCGCCTGGGGGAGCCCCTCGGAGGAGCCCCAACCGTGCGCGTCATAGCTCTCCAGCGGGGTCGCCGGGTCGAGCCCCCAGGCGGCGGAGGCCAGAAAGGAGCCTGCGATCAGTCCGCGAAGGACGAGAGAGCGCATAGGAGATCCGGAGGAAACTTCAGGAGTATAGCTGAGGACTGGAAAGTCCTTGCTGACCGGAACTGGCTGCCCTTCGAAGCCTCACCGCCTGTCCCCATAGGCGCTTCCTTTGCGGGGAGCGCACCCAAGACCCTCATCCCCTGCCCCTTCTCCCGCCCCCTCGCCTCCCCCCTCACCGGGAGAAGGGGGCCCGGCTGGGGCGTTCTTGCCGTTCGTCCTTGCAGTCCTTGCTGTCCTTTCCGTCCTTTTCTTGGCTGTTCTCCCTCTTCTCCCGGTGAGGGGGCGGGAGAAGAGGGCCGGGGTGATGAGGGTTTTGGGTGGGCGGCGCTCCCAGTAAAGTTAGCGCCTATGCCCCTGTCCCCCTTCCCCATCCCCTGAGCCAAGACGGTCTTGAGGGGAAGGACCATTACAAGGTCGTCCTGTGGCCGGCCCCCCGGAGCTGCACCGAGGACTTTGAAGCAACGGAAGGGCGAATCGGACTGAGGGCTCGTCGCAGAATAACTGTACCCGTCGCCCGAAGCCCAGCCTCGAAGAGGCGACAGCATAGAGCCTGGGGCGTCAGCCCCAGGTATGGGATCCGCCACATCCCCAAGCCCCGAAGGGGCGGCAGAAGACCGGACCGCCAAGATCTGCTGTCGCCCTTTCAGGGCTTAGGAGGGTTGGGGGCTTCGTTTCCTGGGGCTTACGCCCCAGGCTTTATGCTGTCGCCCCCTTCGGGGCTGAGACAAGCACTGGAACTGTTATTCTGTAACGAGCCCTAAGAATCCCTGGCCCTGCTTGCTGGACCACCCGGGCCACGCTCGATCTTTGGTAAGATTCTGCTATGGACCTACGGAGCGGCCGGGCCAAAGACCCGGAGATGGAAGGGATCCCCACCGACTATGACCAGTTGGAGGTGTCGGAGTGGGGGCTGGACTGGGGCGACGTCAGTCAGATCCGCGAGAAGCTCAGGCTGACGCCGACGGAGCGTCTGAAAGCTGCCCAGGATTTCATCAATACCGTCATCCGGATCCGCGCACAGAATGGCTACTGAGCTCCGGATTGACGAGGTCCTCAGGGTGTTGAGCCGCAACGGGGTGGGGTGTCGCCGCGATCCTTCAGGGATCTCCCCTCACCACCGAAGACGTGGACATCGTCTACCTTGCTTCCGAGCAGAACAATATCTGCCTGGCCAAGGCCCTGGGAGAGTTGGAGGCGCACTACTTCGATCCCCCGGGCCGGCAAATCGAGCCCAACGCTTCCCGGCTGGCCACCATGAGAATGCACCTCCTGAAGACAAACTGTGGGCGTGTCGATGTCTTACGTACGGTGGGAAAGGATCTCACCTACCCTGATCTGATCGAGAGATCCCGAGAGCTTGAGGTCGCGGAGCTTCGCGTGCGTGTTCTCGATCTCGAAACAATCATTGAGACCAAGGAACACGCCGATCGTCCCAAGGACCGGTACCAGTTGTTGTTCTTGCGTCAGCTCCTTGCGGAAATCCAGCGTCTGAAGACTGAGTAGCTTCGCGCTCGCAGCGCCTGGGTACCAAGTGGCTGGCATCCAGTGCTGAGGCTACTTGGGGGAAAGGAGAATGCAAGCTTATCCAGGCGGCTGGCACCCTTCTCTCCCTGCCCGCCGCGCCGGGGGCATGGCACCTCAGGACGTGCTCCTTTTAGATCTCTTCATGCTTGGCAAACATTTATAGTCAACAAGCATATTGAGGGCTTGATGGGCAGTTCCGATAGCTGTAATCGCAGTTGTATTCAGTACAAGTGACGAGGCAGGTATCGTTCCAGATCAAGGTGTACGAACAAGGCAATTCCTCGCCGGCCGCCCTCTCGAGGAACTCATTCGTCAACGGCTTGATCGGTACCTTGTCCACACGCAATTTCTTGAGCTTCTTATTCATCGCGTACCTCCTGTATAAACCCCGTCTCACAAGTGTGCATGGCTTCCGCTTAGGCGTCGAACGTGGTGCGCCACCGCACCAGACCAAGGTCATTGCCTCTGAGAAAGGTCAGCACCTGAGGGTATGGTATCAGCCTGTTGCTTGGGTTGTCAACCCAGAGTCTCTCGACCTCGCCAGCCGCTTTGCGGAGGGGGGCCTGCGCGAGAGCTGATATGATGCGCAACTCTATGGCAAGGAACGAGCTGTCCTTTCAGCCCTCAGGCTTTTTCGTGCTGCGTACGCCCCTGCTGCCGTTTCGTGAGTTCTCGGGATGGAGTGAAGGATTGCGATCCCCAGACACAGTGAGTGATCCAGAAGCGCTGGGAGAGGCCCTGCGCGCTGATCGCAAGCTTCTGCGCGAGCGCCTCGCCGCTTGGATCGAGAAGGCCGAGGTTCGCGAGGCCCTCTTCGTCGCTTCGCCATCGCTGAGTGCGAGCCTGTCCGTGTGGCGCTCCGAGCCGGATAGCGAGCGCGGGCGAAAGGTGGAGCGGTCCCTGACCCGCTATTTTGCGAGAATGTGCGGCCGTCCGACGCCCTTCGGACTTTTCGCCGGTTGTTCGGTAGGCACGCTCGGTTCCAAAACGGCACTGCGACTGGCGCCTCGCGCGGAGTACCGACGCTATACGCGTCTGGACAACGATTACTTGTTCAGTTTGGGCGAAGAGCTCGTCAAGAATCGATCGCTACGCCTCTCGCTCACGTTCTTTCCAAACTCGAGCCTCTACTTCTCGGGCGAAAAGTGGCGCTACGCCGAGTCGCGCCTGCGCGACAGGTTTCGAAGCTATCACCTCGTGGGTATCAGCCCAACTCCGTATATCGACGCAACGCTGGAGTGGGCTCGGGACGGGGCGACCTTTCAATCTCTCGCGACCTGCCTGATCGAAATGGACGCCGAGATCTCGCAGGAGGACGCCATCGAGTTCCTCCATGAGCTGGTCGATAGTCAGGTGCTGGTGGCAACCGTGGCACCTCTGGTCACCGGTGCCGAGCCGCTCGCCGACTTGTTGGCACAGCTCACAGCCACCGCTCCGGCGGGCGACGTGCGCAAGGTGCTGTCGAACGTGCGGAAGCAACTCGCGTCTCTGGACTGCGAAGGCGTCGGTCAGGCACCCGAGGCATACGAGACAATTGCCAGAATGCTGGCTATGCTGCCAGCCAAGGTAGACTTCGCGCGGCTTTTCCAGGTCGACATGGTCAAGCCCGTCGAAGTCGCGTCACTCGGCCCCGCAGTGCTCGAAGAGATCAACAAGGCCGTGAACCTCCTAAGTCGGATCTGCGAGACCCGAGAGCACGACGAGCTCGTGTCCTTCCGTGAGGCGTTCGTCGCCCGCTACGAAGCTCGGGAGGTGCCCCTCGTCGAGGTTCTCGACGACGAGATCGGCATCGGATTTGGTGGATCGAGAGAAGCGACCGCCGACGCCGACCGGCGCTTGCGCGAGCACCCGCCGATGCGACCCGCTGCGGATTCCCGCGTGCAATCCGGCCCATTTTCAGCGTATCGCCTGCATCTGCTCGTGGACGCGCTCGTGGCTGGTAAGCGGGAGATCGAGCTGACCGAGCACGACCTCGATAAGATGACGGGGAAGGCCGCGATGCCGCTCCCACTGGCCTTCCACGCAATGGTCGCACTGGCTGGGGCGTCTCCCGAGGCGATCGCTCGGGGCGAGTTCCAGATGCTCATCGATCACGTCGGCGGGCCCTCGGGCGCGCGCCTGTTCGGCCGGTTCTGCCACTGGGACCCGGTGCTGGATCGCGAAGTACGCAGCCACCTGCGCGCGGAAGAAGCCCTGCGGAGTGATGCGGTGTTCGCGGAGATCGTCCACCTCCCCGACGGGCGCGTTGGAAACTTGCTCGTACGCCCTGCATTGCGAGATCGGGAGATCACTTACCTGGGACGATCCGGCGTTCCGCGCGACCGACAAATCCTGCTCACGGATCTGCTCGTTTCGGTCGTCGGCGGAGCGATCCGACTACGCTCTCGAAGCCTCGGTGTCGAAGTGATCCCGAGGATGACCACCGCTCACAGCTTCGTCCGCGGGCTGGCGCCGTACCGCTTCCTCTGTCACCTGCAGTCGCAAGGATGCACGCCGGCGCTCAAATGGACGTGGGGCGTGGGCGAAACACTCCCCTTCCTCCCTCGAGTCCGCTACGGGCGCATCGTACTGAGTCGGGCGCGCTGGTTGGTATCCGGAAGCGAGATCGAACCCCTCGCCAAGGCGGGAGACGCAGCCCGCTACGCCTTGGCGCGCGCCTGGCGCAAGAGCCGCGGCCTTCCACGGATCGTGCAGCTCGCCGAGTTCGAGAACGAGTTGCCCGTCGACTTCGACAACCCGCTCTCTCTGGACACGTTCGTACAACTGGTCAGGGGGCGCTCAGAGGTCACACTCCTCGAGACTTTTCCCGATGAGGAAGCTCTTTGTGCCGCCGGTCCCGAGGGTGCGTTCACGCACCAGATCTTCGTGCCCTTCGCCCGTGCGGCCGAGAGTACGAATAGCCACGCCGTTACCGTGCTGGAGCCGAGCACGAAGTGCGTAGCGCCCACGGTGAGGACGTTTGCGCCCGGCTCCGAGTGGCTCTATTTCAAGATTTACACGGGACAGGCCTCGGCCGACTCCGTCCTTCGCAGCGCCCTCGGACCCGTCATCCGAGCCGCATCCGCCGAGAATCTCGCCGCCGAGTGGTTCTTCATTCGCTACGGCGATCCATCGTGGCACCTCCGGGTGCGCTTTCATGGAGAACCTGGGGCCCTTCTGGGGCAGCTCTTGCCGCGCATCCACGAGGCACTCGCACCGTTCCATGCCAACGGCCTCGTCTGGCGCACACAGCTCGACACCTACGAACGAGAGCTCGAGCGCTACGGTGGTGCGGCTGGTATCGAACTCAGCGAACAGCTTTTCTGTGCGGACAGCGACGCGGTTCTCGGGATCGTCGAGACAGTCGCGGACGATGAGGACGGGACGGAGCGGAGGCACTTGGCGCTGCGCAGCGCCGACATGATCCTCGACGACTTCGGGCTAACCCTCGCGGCGAAGCGACAACAAATGGAATCTATGCGCGATGGGTATTTCCGTGAGTTCAAGCTCGACGCGGCGGGTCGCCGCTCGCTCGGACACAGCTTCCGCAAGGAGCGCAGGACACTGGAGGCCGTCCTCGACCGGTCACAAGATGCGGCGAGTCGGCTCAAGGGCGGTCTGGAGTTGTTCGCGCGACGCTCAGCGCGGATCGTCCCCATCGCCAAAGAACTGCACCGGCTCGCGGCGCTGGGCGCTTTGTCCAGGTCAACGTCCGACCTGCTGTCGAGTTACATCCACATTCACACCAATCGTGTCTTGCAGTCGCAGGGACGCAGACAAGAACTAGTGATCTATGACCACCTCTGGCGCTTGTACGACGGTCAATTGGCTCGGCAAGTAAGGCGCTGAGCCGACACTCAAGTAGAGATCGCCAGGAGGCGGTCCCAGTGGGGCTCGAGCGGCGAGAACGCAGCGAGCAGCGCTAGCCCAATGCCACTAGCGCCCGTGAGCCACCGAGCCTCTGTTACCCACTCGTTCAGTGCAATTTTCTCGGGAGAAAAGGGATCGAACTTGGTTCCGCGCGGGATCGACCAGACTTCGTATCCCCCCAGGCCGCATCCTGGCTTACGCAGATCGAGCACTACATCGAACCAGTGGCGTGCTGCCTCCGCGAGGGCGGGATCCCCCGTTGTTTGGAACGACCTATTGAAGAGGTGCGCGCAACCCGAAGCACCGTGGCAGAGCCCGGCGTCAACGAGACCTGCCTCCTCCATCGTCCGCACCGATGCTGCACTTCGAAGGATCTCCAGGGCTGCTTTGGTCCAGCGCGAGTTTTGCAAGAGCTGCGCTATCGTGGCCAGCGCTGCTCCGATGCCGAGTCCGCCGTAACACCAGCGGAGACCACTCGCCTGGTCGGGAATGGCGTCGTCGGTTATCCAGGACGGAAACCAGTGCGCTGGAGTGTCGTTTCGTCGCTGTTTCAACAGCCACTCGACGCCGCCGTCCACCAACCGGCGCGCCTTCTCGGTAGCAATGCCGGCGTGCGCGATACGAGCCAAAACTACGAGGAGCCCCGGCATGCCGTGCGACACTCCGAGATTGAAATACCCGTTGGGTGCGATCGCCCGCCGCCAGCCGACCATCCAATGAGGAGGGGTGCGCCACAAGAGCCAATCGGCACGGGTCACCGCAGAGGCATCTACCGAATCGACAATACGTTCGAGATGCTGCGCCGCGATCGCCTCGGGAAGGCGCTCGAGCCACGCCATCCCGAATCCCGCAAACCCCGAGATCAGCTCGTAGGGGTAAGCACCAGGGGGAGCGGCCAGGACCCGCGTCAGTACCTCGTCCACTTCGCCGTATCGGTCCTCATCGGCGTGAGCGCTCCCGTCCGCGCCCGGCTCGCCCTCGTCGGCCTTGCGGAACCAGCGATTCAGGTGGGCGTCGAGCCAGACGATGCCTGCTGCGCCGCCGTAGAGCGCGGGTCTTTGCCCCATGCCGCGGAGGTGCTCGCAGGCGGCGTCGAAGATATTTTCAGCGAACTCCGATGATCGCGCGTCGCTCATTGCCTTTCCCAGGTACGCGAAGAGCAGTGCGATGAAGGGATCGTCCGTGTCGCTCTCGACTGCGGTAGCCCGGTCCATCTCTCGTATGTCGTTGCCGATCGAGAGAACCACGTCGCGCGCGCGCTCCGCCGCTGGGCCGGTCAGCAGTGGTCGCCAAGTGTATTCATGCTCACTCATGGTGGATAGAGGGAACGTGGGCTACAGCGTGTGGCCATCGTCGCAAATCAACCGGCATAGGCGCCTATCTACATCGTCCACTATAGCACTTCACCCGTGGGGGTGCGGGGACAGGCTCTACCATAGCGCATATTACACTTCGTAGTCTGCACAACTTCGCAGCGTAAATGTTGACTAGAGTACTACATAGCGCATAGATCGAAGATCTTCGCATGCACATCAAACAAATGACCCTTTCCGTAGGGATCGCCCGTGGCCTCATAGTTTTGCGATAGTCCTCGACCTGGAAGCGGTGCTCAACTCGAGCATGCGACCCGACAAGCGCTCAATTAGCAATGTTGGACTCGTCGACGATGACAATTTCGTCTTCCAATGGTGCCAATCGTGTCGTACACAAACGATCTCTGCGATCTTCTTCTGGCGCGCTTGCTTGAACGTGATCATGGAAGCTAACCCTCACCCTACGCCGACCGCCCCAAATAAGCCTTCAGCTTCGGGGCCACGCTCCTCCGCACCAACGTGCTCTGGGCCTGCCAGCGGGTGGCAGGGTCGAGGTCCACGAGGAAACGGGGCTCGCGCCCTTCCAGGACGGCGATGGGGATGCCGTCCCGCAAGAGGAGGCGGTTGCCGGCGAGGGCAGGGAGACGGTCTCCGGGGGTGGCGATGCCCACCAGGTTCAGCGGGTCCGCGGCGGAGACGGAGACCAGCGTCCCCTTCTTCGGCTGCTTGCGCACCGCTCGCAAGCGGCCCACGGCGTCGGCCAGCGCGTACTGCTCTCCCGAGAAACCGTCCACGAAACGGCCGCCGCGGATCTCGCCCCGGGCCTCCAGCCGGCGGAAGACCATCAGCAGGTCGCGCCAGGGGGGGAGCAGCGTCTCCCGCTC
Source organism: Thermoanaerobaculia bacterium (assembly GCA_036275055.1). GTDB lineage: Bacteria > Acidobacteriota > Thermoanaerobaculia > Multivoradales > UBA5704 > DATARR01. Next base: position 28,350 of record DASUEN010000270.1, on the reverse strand, counting down.
CAGCAGCCGGCGGAAGACGACGCCGTAACGCCGCAGCAGGCTCCAGGCCACGGCTTCCACGGATTCCCGCGAGGGAGCCGACGGCGCTTCCGGAATCGCCACGGCGGACATTGCAGGATGAAGCAGCGACCAGCGGCCGGCGTTCTCCATGCCGAAGAGGGAGATGGAGCTCCCCCGCCGGCGATCGACGGGCGGGCGCTTGTGAGCGGGCACCAGGAGGGCGCGCAGGCCCGTGAAGCTGTCCGAGGTGACGAGCCCCCAGGCCACCAGCTCGGCCAAGGCGACTTCGAGTTGGGTATGGAGGAGCCCGGCGCCGGTGGCGATCTCGCCGAAGAACGAGGCGCCGCGGGTACGGAGCAGGTCGTAGACCGCCCGCGCTCCCCCCGAAAGGTCGAGCCCCTGGGGATCGGCCGGCCCCGCCACCTCCCGCCACAGGGGTAGGTTCCCCCGGGAGAGAAGGGCGAGCGGCGTCGCCCGCACGGGACCCGAGCGGCGGGCGCCGCCGTTCGGCGCGGGCGCCGTGGCCCGGCCCCACACCCAGCGGCCGGAGAGGCAGAGGGCGTCGAGCCAGGCGGGGTCGTACTCCTTCATGCGCGCCGGCAGGATCTCCCCTTCCCAGGCGGCCGCCGCCGCTTCGAACCCTTCGAGCTGCTCGAGGAGCGCGTTGAGGCTCTCCGGACCCTCCGCCTGCTCGTCGGGATCGGCCCGCTGCCAGGCGAGGAGGAAGCGCAGGTAATCGGCCTGGGAGACGGGCTCGATCTCCCGCCGCAACCGGTCCAGCGTGTAGCGGTGAATGCGGGCGAGGAGCCGGCGCTCGCACCACTCCTCCTCTCCCGAACCGGGAGTGAACCGGCCGCGGAAGGCGAAGCCCTCCGTCTCCAGGGAGGCCAGAGCCGCCTCGGCCGCGCTGCGGCGCACGCTCAGCGAAGCCGCCAGGGCTTCCGTGGCGATCGGCCCCACACCCTCCAGCCGGCCGCGGACCAGCTCGACGAGCGCCTCCTCCCGCGGCCATTCGCGGGCCAGGCGAGGGGGAACCCCGATCTCGGGCTCCAGTCCTGCGCCAGGATGGACCGCGAGGAGCTGGCCCAGCCGCTCTGCCGCCACCCAGAGGCGGGAGCCGCCATCGGGAAGCGTGGCGACCGTCACCCGCCGGGCCGCGGCCAGGGCGTCGAAGAGGCGTCCCCAGCCGGAGCGATGCCCTTCTTCCACCGTCACGAACCCCAGGGTCAGCAGGGCGTCGTGGAGCTCGTCCGGCGTTTCCGCTTCGGGCCACGCCTCCTCCCGCACGCGCAGGATGGCGGCGGCGTCGAGGGCGCCGAGGTCCGAAGCCGTCTCCGGATCGAGCCAGCGGCGCAGGGCCACGGCCTGGGTGCGCCGCTCCTCCAGGGGAGCATCGTCCAGGAAGGCGTAGGGCGCCGCCTTGAGGATCTCGTGCGCCAGGGGCGAGGGCTCCACCACGTCGCGGGCCACCAGCGTCACCTCGCCGGCCTCGATCCGCCGCAGCAGCGCCTCCAGGCCCTGGACGTCCATGGCCTCTTCCAGGCAGTCGTTCAAGGTCTGCTCTACCAGCGGATGCTCCGGCACCTCCCGCTCGCCGACAATGTTCTCCAGGCAGGCGAGCTGATCGGGGAAGACGACGGCGATCAGGTCCTCCGACTCCTGGCGCAAGAGGGGCGCCGGCATCTTCCGTCCCCCGCGGAAGCGGGGGATGGCGAGCGCCCGGCCGGCGTTCCACCGCCAGCGCACGCCGAAGAGGGGCGCGTCGAGCACGGCCTGGGTGAGCACGCCGCGCACGGTGTTCGAGTGGAGGAAGTGGAAGGCGTCCTCCAGCGGGAAGCTGTGGGTCGGCCCCAGGGAGAGGAGGATGGCGTTCTCGGTGGCCGCGGCCTGCAGCTCGAAGTTGAAGGTCTGGCAGAAGCGCTTGCGCAGGGCGAGCCCCCAGGCGCGGTTGAGCCGGCTGCCGAAGGGAGCGTGGACCACCAGGTGCATGTCCCCCGCTTCGTCGAAGAAGCGCTCGGCGACCAGGGTCTCCTGGCTCGGCATGGTCCCCAGGGCCGATTGGGAGGCGGCGAGATAGTCCACGATCTGCGCCGCCGCGGCCGGCGGCAGGCTGAGCTCAGTCTCCAGCCACTCGACGGCGGCGGCCCGCGAGCCTTCCCTCACCCGGCGCGAGACCTCCTCCCGCAGCCGGCCCACGGCGACCGAAAGCTCCTCGGTTCGTGCCGGCGCCTCGCCCAGCCAGAAGGGGATGGTGGGAGGCTGCCCCTTGGCGTCCTCCACCAGCACCCGCCCCTGCTCCACCTTGAGGATGCGCCACGAGGCGTTGCCGAGCTGGAAGACGTCGCCCGCCAGGCTCTCCACGGCGAAGTCCTCGTGCACCGTGCCGATCTTGATGCCCGCGGGCTCCAGCACCACCTGGTAGTCCGCCAGGTCGGGGATGGCCCCTCCCGAGGTGATGGCCGTCAGCCGCGCTCCCTTGCGGGCGCGGACCACGCCGTTCACGGCGTCGCGATGGAGATAGGCGCCGCGCCGCCCCCGGCGGGTGGTGAACCCCGTCGAGAGCATCTCGATGACCTCGTCGAAGTCCTTGCGGGCGAGATGGCGGAACGGCCAGGCCCGGCAGACCATGGCGAAGAGGTCGTCCTCTTTCCAGCCGTCCTCGGTCTCCACGGCCGCCGCGGCCACGATCTGCTGCGCCAGGATGTCGAGTGGCCGCTCGGGGATGATGAGATGGTCGAGCTCGCCCCGGCGCACGGCGTCCACCAGGGCCGCGCACTCCACGAGCTCGTCGCGGGTCAGGGGGAAGAGCCGCCCCTTGGGGAGGCCGCCGAGGTGGTGGCCGGAGCGCCCCACCCGCTGCAACAGGGTGGCGATCGAGCGCGTCGAGCCGAGCTGGCAGACCAGGTCCACCGAGCCGATGTCGATCCCCAGCTCCAGGGAGGCCGTGGCCACCAGGGCCGAGAGCTCGCCGGCCTTGAGGCGGCGCTCGCTCTCCAGCCGGTGCTCCTTGGCGAGGCTGCCATGGTGGGAGGCCACCTTCTCCTCCCCCAGGCGGTCGGAGAGATGGCGGGTGACCCGTTCCGCCAGCCGGCGGGTGTTGGCGAAGACCAGCGTCGTCTTGTGCTCGCGGATCAGCTCGGCCAGGCGGTCGTAGATCTCGTCCCACACCTCGTGGGGCATCACGGCCTCGAGCGGCGAGGAGGACGGCACCTCGACCGCGAGGTCCATGCGCCTGCCGTGCCCGGCGTCCACGATCACGCAGTTGGGAGTGCCGTCCGGCTCCACGTTGCCCGCGCCCACCAGGAACCGGGCCACCTCTTCGATGGGGCGCTGCGTGGCGGAGAGGCCGATGCGGAGGAGGGGCCTGCCACCCGTACCCTCCATCTCTATAGGCGCTAACCTTGCTGTCTCAGAGGTCCCCCCGCCCAAGACCCTCACCCCTGCCCCTCTCCCGACCACCCCATCCCCCTCCCCGGGAGAGGGGTGCCCGGTTGAAGCCGCCTTGCTGGTCGCCCTCTTCTCCCGGTTGGGGGGAGGGCGATGGGAGAAGAGGGCCGGGGTGATGAGGGGTCTTGGGTGGGGGGAAGGTGCCACCAGCGCCTCCAGCCGCTCCAGCGACAGCGACAGGTGCGACCCCCGCTTGTCGTCCGCCACGGCGTGGATCTCGTCCACGATCACCGTGCGGACCGTCTTCAGAAGGCCGCGCCCGCCGCCGCTGGTGAGGAGGATGAAGAGCGACTCCGGCGTGGTGACCAGGATGTGCGGCGGCTTCTTGACCATCGCCGTACGTTCCGAAGCGGGAGTGTCCCCGGTGCGCACCTGGGTGCGGATCTCCACGTCCGGCAGCCCCAGGGCCGCCAGCTCCTCGCGGATCCCCGCCAGCGGCTCCCACAGGTTCTTCTCGACGTCGTTCGACAGCGCCTTGAGCGGCGAGACGTAGACCACCTCGGTCTCGTCCGGCAGGCCGCCGTTCAGCAGCGCCTGGCGCACCAGGTCGTCGATGGTGGAGAGGAACGCGGCGAGCGTTTTCCCTGAGCCCGTAGGGGCGGCGATCAGCGTATGGCGGCCGGCCCGGATCTCGGGCCAGGCGCGCTTCTGCGGCTCGGTCGGCGAGCCGAAGCGCTTCGCGAACCAGGAGGCGACGGCGGGGTGGAAGTCAGTGAGTGGCATAGCGGGCCTCATGGCGCAAGAAGGGCGGAAGACGCCAAGGATAACAGAGAAAATGGCGGGAGGATTCCGGCAGTCTGAGCGCGAGAAGGCCTCCGAAAAACAGGCCACCGCCGTCCTCTCGCGGGGACAGCTCTTCTTTTGTGGAGAGCGGGCGACGGCCGTGATCCTCGGGTATGCTCCTTGCTGGGTCACATTTGAGATTCTCTGCTTTTTTCTCTGTCGCACCAGGAGGAAACCGTCATGCTCCTTCGTCCGCTTGGCTTCGCCGCCGCGCTGTTCGGTCTCGCCGCGCTGTCGGGCGCTCCTCTCTTCGCTCAGGCCCAGGCGCCGACACCCCCGCCGGCGGAGACACCGGAGAACAGCTTCGGCGAGGAGATCCAGGTCAACGTCGTCAACCTGGACGTCTTCGTGAGCGACAAGCAGGGCAAACCCGTGGAGGGGCTCAAAGCCGGGGACTTCACGGTCCTGGAGGATGGCAAACCGGTCAAGGTCACCAACTTCTACACCGAGAAGCGCGAGCCGGCGAAGGCGGAGGCAGCGGCCGAAGGCGGCAAGGCTCCTGCCGAGAGGCCGCTCGACCAGCGGCTGCGCCTGGTGATCTTCGTCGACGACGTCAACATCCAGCCGGATACGAGGGGGACCATTCTCGACCGGGTGGGCCCGTTCCTGCGCCGCGAGCTGCAGCCCGGCGACGAGGTGATGCTGGTGCGCTACACCGGCAAGCTCGAGATCCGGCGCTCGTTCACCTCCGACGTCGGCCAGATCGAGGCCGACATCGCCGTGCTGCGGGGCCAGTCGAGCGACATGCGGAAGTACGAGGAGAGCCTGGAGAGCGCCTTCGACGACATCGTCGACGCCATCTACACCAGCTTCGACTTCGTCCTCGTCGAGCAGCGCGTGCGCGCCTGGGCGGAGCAGGAGAGCGCGGTGGTGCGGGGAGCGGTCAGCGGCCTCGACGGCGTGGTGGGATGGCTCGCCGGCGTTCCCGGCCGCAAGGCCATCCTCTACGTGAGCGACGGGCTGCCGCTGCGCCCGGGGGAGGACATCTTCCAGTGGGCCGCCGCGTACTCGCGCTTCGGGGCCGGGAGGATCTCGCCCTTGAACGCCACCTCCCTGGACCTCTCCAAGCGGTTCCGCGAGGTGACGGCGCACGCCAGCCGCAACCGGATCACCATCTATCCCATCGAGGCCTATGGCACGCGGGTGGAGCGCGGCACGCAGCTCCAGGAGTACCTCGTCTCCAACCGCCAGGACGGCCTGCGTTTCCTCGCCCAGGACACCGGCGGTCAGGCGATGCTCAACGCCGCGGACCCGGCGGCGGCCCTGCGCAGGATGGGCGACGACCTCACCACCTTCTACTCCCTGGGCTACACCCCGAACCGGCCGGGCGACGACGCCGAGCACAAGGTCGAGGTGAAGGTGAAGGACAAGGGGCTCCACGTGCGCCATCGCCAGTGGTACCGCGACAAGCCGGTGGGAGAGACCGTGGCCGAGCGCACGCTCGCCGTCATGCGTTTCGGCCCCGAGGACAACCCTCTGGGCGCCTCGCTGGAGATCCAGCCCGCGAAGGAGCAGAACGGCGCGTCCCTGGTGCCGGTGCGGGTGACGGTGCCAGTGGCGAAGCTCTTCCTGCAGCCGAAGGAGAAGGGCCGCGCCGGCCGGCTGCGCCTCTACGTGGTGGCGAGCACGGGGGGCATGACGACGCCGGTCAAAGAGACCAAGGTGGTGACGGTGGAATTGCCGGAAGCCGAGGCCGCGGCGGGCTCGAAACGGGAGTACGTACACGACGTGGGCATCCCCCTCCAGGCCGGGTCCTGGTCGATCGGCGTCGCCGTGCGCGACGAGCTGGCGGCCACCACGTCGTACCTGCGGAAGGACTTCGTCGTTCCCGCAGGGCAGAAGGGGAAGTGAGGGCGGGCTGAAAGGGCGGCAGTAAGACCGGGTGGATCTGGGCAGGCAGGCCCGCAGGCCAACGACGGGAGCCCGTAGGGCGGCAGACTCGTAGCCCAGGGTGTGAACCCTGGGTGGGCGGGGGCGTCCCCATTGCCTCGGCGCCCCCTCGCCCAGGGCTTACGGCCTGGGCTACGAATCTGCCGCCCTACGGGCTCCCGGAGAGGACGGCGGCGCGACGACTTGCTGACAACCCTACCTCCCGCCCGGCTCGAACAGCCCCGGCTGGGCCTCCACCTCTTCCTCCAGCGGCATCTCGACCTCCTGCTCCTCTTGGGCGTGGGGATCCACCAGGTCGAGCAGCGGCTCGGCCGGACGCTCTTCCAGGGCGGGGAGGTAGACGAAGCGCCCGAGGCCGCGGTGGTACTGCATGCCGGGGGTGGACTCGCGGGAGGCGCGGAGCTGGTTCATCTTCGAGTCCAGGTCGTCGATGAAGTGGAGGGCCAGGGCCTCGGCCGTCATCGGCTCGACCGGCGAGGAGAACTCCTTCTTCCCCTGGTGCGAGAGGATCATGTGCTCCAGCAACAGCCGCAGGTCGGCGGGGAAGCCCTCGATCACCGCGCAGCGCTCGAGGAGGAGGTCGCGGCCGATGATCACGTGCCCCACCAGCCGCCCTTCGACCGTGTAGTCGTTGACCGGCATGGCCCCCAGCTCGCGCAGCTTGCCGAGGTCGTGGAAGAGGACGCCCAGGAGGATGAGGTCGCGGTCCAGGTCGCGGTAGTGATCGCAGACCCGGTCTCCCAGCTCGGCCATCGAGACCACGTGCTCCAGCAGGCCGCCGCGGTAGGCGTGGTGCATGTTCTTCGCCGCCGGGTGCTCGCGCAGCGCCTTGCCATGGACGGCCAGGGTCTCGGCGGCGAGGCGGCGCAGCACCGGCCGCTCGACCCGCTCGGTCATCAGCCGTTCCAGTCGCCTCCAGAGATCGTCGATGTCCTCGCGGGTGGACGGAATGAGCTTCGCTTCGTCGAAGCCGTAGGTGCGGTCCCCCTCGGTCGCCTCGCGGCAGTCGTCGATGCTGAGTTGAAGCTGGTCGCGATAGTTCTTGACCGAGCCGCGAAAGGCCACGAACTGGTGGGTCTCGTAGCGGTTGTTCAGGGCCGGGCTGTCCGCCCAGACCTTGGCGGCCATGGAGCCGCTGGCGTCGGCCAGCTCCATGTCCAGAAAGCTTTTACCGTTGCGGTCCTGCCGCATCTCCTTCTTGGTGAGGAGGGCGAAGCCCTGGACGTTGTCGCCGGCTTCCCAGGTACGGATCGGTGCATTGCGCAGAATCTTCGGCATGGCGGCGGACCTCATAGTAGTCTCTCCGGTGAGCCGTGCCAACCGGAGCCCCTGAAAGCAGGGTATTCCCGGAGGCTTCTCCCGTGGCACCGGCCATGCAAAGAGGCACCCCTGTGAAACTCCGTACCACGATCTTTCCTCTCGCCCTGGCCCTCGCTCTCTCCACCCTCCCGGCCGCCGGACCGCTGCACGCGGAGGGCGCAGGAGACAACGATCCCACCCTCTGGCCCGAGGCGGAGCGCTCCTTCTTGCAGGACGGCCCCGGCCTGCTCCTCACCCCCGAGCAACGCAGCGAGCTCCTGTCGCTCAGCCCCGAGGCGCGGGCGCACTGGATCGAGGACTTCCTGGAGAAGGACCCGATCCCCGAGACGCCCAAGAACGAGCTGCGCGAGGCGATCACCCGGCGCATGGCGCTCGCCGTGGACCAGTTCCTCTCGCCCGGCGACGTGCGGGCACAGATCCTGTTCCTGAACGGCCTGCCCAAGGACCGCACAGTGCTCGACTGCGCCGCGGTGACCAAGCCGCTGGAGATCTGGAGCTATCCCGGATCGACCGGGCCGGACGGCAAGCCGCACGACCGTATGCTCGTGGTCTTCAGCCCGGGTCCGCGCAAGGCTTGGAAGCTGTGGGTTCCCAGCGACTCGAAGCGGGCGCTCTACACGCCGCTCATGGAGTATTACCTGGAGCAGTGGGAAGAGCTCCCTTCGTACATCCAGGCCGTGCGCTTCGACCTCCAGAACTGCAAGGAGGCGAAGCACCTGGACGAGGCGACCGGCGTCCCCGGCCTGACCGGCGCGCTGGAGGTGAGGAACAAGCACAGCATCCACCCCAAGGATGCCAGCAAGTTCCTGGCGCCCCCCAAGGACCTCGCGGTCTGGGCGAAAGAAGCGGCGGCGACCGAGATCTCGAACCTCTCTCCGCGCCTCAAGGTCGCCGGGGCGGAGATGCGCTTCCCGGACCGCGACGGCCAGCGGGTCGTGGCGCGCGCCCTGGTCTCCCTGCCGCCGGACGCCGGCTTCAAGCTCGCCCCCGAGAAGCCCGAGGTCCACCTGGTGGTGGAGGGGCTGGTGGAGCAGGACGGCGCGCCGTTCGACGACTTCCGCATGCGCTTCCAACTGCCGGCGCCCAAGAACGGGGAGCCGCTGGTGCTCGCCATCGACCGGCCGCTGCGCCCGAAGACGGTCTTCACCCTCCGTCTCAAGGTGAAGGACGAGCTCGGGGGGAGCGAGGCCTGGCTCACCCGCGCCTTCCGGGTGCCCCAGGAGCCAACGTTCGAGCCCCTGCCGCAGGGTGCCCAGGGGGGCGAGCTGGTGCCCGTCACCACCGCCTCCGGCGCCGACAGCCTGCTCCTCCTGCCGGCCACGGACGACATCGTGATGGGGCTGTGGCGGGCGTCGACCATCGTCACCGGCGAGCGGATCCAGAAGGTGATCTTCCTGGTGGACGGCAAGGCCCAGCTCACCACCACGCGCCCCCCTTACACCGCCGAGCTGCGGCTGGAGAAGTACCCCACCGAGCAGACGGTGCGCGCCGAAGGCTACGACGCCGAGGGGAAGCTGGTGGCCGCGGACGAGGTGATCCTCAACCAGCCCAAGGGGGCCTTCAACGTGCGCGTCGTCTCGCCGGGCAAGGGGACCAAGGTGACGGCCAAGACCACCCGGGCGCGGGCCGAGGTGGTGATCCCGGACGGCCGCAAGGTCAAGACCATCGATTTCCTGGTCAACGACAAGACCGTCGGCTCGCTCACCACGCCGCCGTGGGAGCTGGACGTGCCGGTGCCGGACGGCGACCTGGTCTACCTCACCGTGCAGGCCACCCTGGACGACGGCACCAAGGCCGAGGCCGTGCGCTACATGCGGGCACCGGCCAACATGTCGCAGGTGGACGTCAACCTGGTCGAGATGTACGTCGCGGCCACCGACCACGCGGGCAACCTGGTGCGCGACCTGAAGCAGGAGGACTTCGAGGTCCTGGAGGCGGGCAAGCCGCAGGAGATCGTCAAGTTCGAGCTGGTGCAGAACCTGCCGCTCACCGTCGGCATCCTGGTCGACACCTCGGGCTCCATGGCTGGCTCGCTGGTGGAGGCGGAGAAGGCGGCGGCCGGCTTCCTGCAGAGCGTCATGCGGCCGAAGGACAAAGCCTTCCTGGTCAGCTTCGCCGCCAGGTCGCACCTCGACATGCCGCCCACCGACGACGTCGGCGCCATGGTGCAGGCCATCGAAGGGCTGCAGGCGGTGGGGGAGACGGCGATCCACGACGCCCTGGTGCACAGCCTCTACTACTTCCGCGGCGTGCAGGGGCAGCGGGCGATGGTGCTGCTCTCCGACGGCGACGACAACAAGAGCTACATCTCCTTCAAGGACGCCATGGAGTACGCCTCGCGCAGCGGCGTCGCCGTTTACGCCATCGGCCTCAACCTGTCGGCCTTCGACGCCAGCATCAAGAACAAGCTCAGTGAGCTGGCGAGCTCCACGGGAGGGCGGGCCTTCTGGACCAACCACCCGGACGAGCTGCCGGCCATCTACAAGCAGATCGAGACCGAGCTGCGCAGCCGCTACCTGGTGGCCTACAACTCTTCCAACATCACCGATCAGCCCGGTTTCCGGCCCGTGGAGGTGAAGGTGAAGAAGAACGGCATCAAGGCGCGAGCGGCGCGCGGGTACTACCCGTGAGGAAGCAGGCAGGGACGGGAGGGACGACAGGGACAACAGGGACGAGCAGCAAGACCGCTTCAACTGGGTTCCCCTCTCCCGCGGGAGGGGGTTGGGTGGCGTCGGGAGAGGGGCCAGGGGTGAGGGTCTTCGGGCGGGGGACCGGCCTCGTCGTCGCCCTCGTCCTCCTCTTCTCCCTCCCCGCCCTCGCTCAGCCGGCGCCGGATCCCACCCTCTGGCCCGAGGCGCAGCGGGCGTTCTTCCAGGACGGCCCGGCCCTGCTGCTGACGCTGGAGCAGCGCGAGACCCTCCTCGGGCTCGACGAGGCGGGGCGCGAGGCGTTCATCGCCGAGTTCCTCGGCCGCGATCCCATTCCGGAGACTCCCGCCAACGAGCTGGCGGAAGGGATCGCGCGGCGGCTGCGGCTGGTGGCGGCCGAGCCCCAGACCCTGCTCCCTCAGGACGCCCGCGCCCAGCTCCTCTTCCTGCGCGGCCGGCCGCTCGAGCGGGTGGTGCTCGACTGCGCGGCCATCTTCAAGCCCACGGAGGTGTGGTCCTACCCGGGGGACGACGGCACGGTGAAGGACCTCATCCTCTACCGCCCGGCGAGCGGCGAGCCCTTCATCCTCTGGCTCCCTATCGACTCCAAGCGCGCCCTCTACAGCGGCGAAGCCGAGTACTGGCTCGGCCAGGCCGAAGCCGGCGAGACCGTGAAGCGGATCGACCGTTTCTTCTGTCCCGACTCCAAACGGGTGGACCACGCCACGGGCATGGACGGCATGCACCGCAAGCAGACGGCGGAGATGGTGATCTCCCGCTGGGACCTGCGCGGGCGCAGTGAGGAAACGATGCGCGATTTCCGCTGGGCCCGGCCGCGGGAGCGGGCCGCCTTCCTGGCCGCGCCCGCCGATCTCGCCACTTGGGCGCGGGCGGCGGCGGCCACCCCCCTGCCGGCCGAGCCGGCCCACCTGCACCCCGGGGACGTGGCGCTCGACTTCCCGAGCTGGCAGGGGCAGCGCCTGACGCTGCGGGCGCTGATCCCCCTCCTCACCGCCGAAGGGATGACGGTGACGGAGGTGGACGGCAAGCCGCGGGTGCTCCTGGGGGTGGACGGCGTCCTCGACCAGGGGGGCGCCGTCTTCGAGACTTTCCGTTTGCGCTACCGGGTCTCGCCTCCGGCCGAGGAGTCTCCCACCGCCCTGCTGCTGGAGCGCACCCTGCGCCCCGGCACCAGCTTCGTGCTCCGCCTGCGCCTGCACGACGAGGCCGGCGGCACGGTCGCCACCCTGACCCGCGGCTTCCGCGTCCCCTCGAAGGTGACGACGCTGCTGCCGGTCGCGGCGACCGCGGTCGCGGTGGGGGGCGAGATGGTGCGCACCGGCGTCGTGGGGGCCGATACCCTCCTCCTCCTGCCGCCCCCCGCCGAGGTGGTGCTCGGCACCTGGGAGGCCCAGACGGTGGTGACCGGCAGCCGCATCGCCAAGGTCGTCTTCCTGGTGGACGGCCAGCCGCAGCTCTCCCGCACCAAGCCTCCCTATGCGGCGGACATCCGTCTCGCCACCATCCCCCGCGAGCAGGTGGTGCGGGCCGAGGGGTACGACGAGGACGGCGCGCTGGTGGCCTGGGACCAGGTGGTGCTCAACCAGGCGCGTGGGGGCCTCCGGGTGCTGATCACCGATCCCCGCCGGGGGAGCCGCTCCAGCGGCAAGGCGCTGGTCCACGCCGAAGTGGTGGTCCCCGAAGAGCACAAGGTCACCGAAGTGGAATTCCGCGTCAACGACCAGAAAGTCGCCGCCCTGACCCAACCCCCCTGGCAGCTCGAGGTGCAGGTCCCCAACGAGGACCTGGCGTGGGTCTCCGTGGCCGCCGTCCTCGACGACGGCAGCCGCGCCGAGGACGTGCGCTTCCTGCGGGCGCCGGCCAACCTGAGCGAGGTGGAGGTGGACCTGGTGGAGCTCTACGCCGCCGTCCTCGACGTCGGCGGCCACCCGATCCAGGGCCTCCCGGCCACGGACTTCGAGGTGCGCGAGGGAGGGAGGCCGCAGAAGCTCACCCGCTTCGAGCAGGTGGGGAACCTGCCGCTGTCGCTCGGCATCGTCATCGACACTTCCTTCTCCATGGCCTCGTCGCTCCACGAAGCCGAGCGGGCCGCCGGCGGCTTCATCAAGCACCTGGTGAGGCCGCGCGACCGGTGCTTCACCCTCTCCTTCTCCTCCCGGCCGGTGCTCCTGCTGCCACCGATCGACGACGCCGAGGCCGCGGCGCTGTCGCTCGAAGGGATCACGGCCTATGGCCGCACGGCGCTCTACGACGCCGTCCTCGCCAGCCTCTACTACTTCCGCGCCCAGCACGGCCAGCGCGCCCTGGTGCTGTTGACCGATGGCGCCGACACCTTCAGCCATTCCACCTGGGAGGACGCCCTCGGCTTCGCCCGCAGGAGCGGCGTCGCCATCTATCCCATCGGCCTCGGCCTGAAGCAGAGCGAGCGGAGCGCCAAGAGCAAGCTGAACGAGCTCGCCGACTCCACGGGCGGCCGGGCGTTCTTCATCGACAAGGCGGATGAGCTGGCGAGCGCCTACGGCCAGATCGAAACCGAGCTGCGCAGCCGCTACTACCTCGCCTACCAATCGGACCGGCCGGCGGACAAGGACGGCTTGCGGGAGATCGAGGTGCGGACGAAGAAGGGGAAGGCGCGGGTGTCGCGCGGGGTGTATCCGTAGAAAGGCGGGGGTTTCTCCCGATTCGCGATACGATCTCTGCATGCTCCTCGGCCGCCAAGCTCCCGTCACCACCGCCCTCCTCATCGTCATCGCGATCGGCTTTGGAATCCAGCTCCGGTTCGGCGACGCGGTGACCGCTCTCGGGGCCAACTACGGTCCGGCGGTGCGGGAGGGGGAGTACTGGCGGCTGGTGACCAGCATGTTCCTGCACGGAGGCTGGCTCCACCTCGTGCTCAACGCCTGGGCCCTGTACCAGCTCGCCGGGCTGTTCGAGATCCTGCTGGGGTCCAGCCGCCTGCTGCTGGTGTACTTCCTGAGCGGCATTGCCGGCTCGGTCGCCAGCGTCCTGTGGACGAACCAGCCGAGCGTCGGCGCTTCCGGGGCCATCTTCGGCGTGCTGGGCGCGCTCATCGCCTTCCTCGCCCGCCGGCGCGAGCGGCTCACGCCGCAGGCCAGGTCGCTCCTCATGCAGCTCCTCTTCTGGGCCGGCTTGAACGTCGTGCTGGGGATCTCGGACAAGATGATCGACAACGCCGCCCATCTCGGGGGGTGCGCCGTGGGGCTGGCGATCGGCTTTTTCCTCCAGGAGCGCCCGCGCTACGAGCCCCTGGCGCCCGCGCCGGGATCGCCGGGATTCTGACGCCCTGCCGTAACGTTTTGCTACAATGGGGTGACGGGCCGGGCTTTTCGCCCGCCGCCCGTTCCACCCGTACAAACTCGACACCGGGTCGTGGGTTCTGCCCCAAGGCGGTCGTGCGAGACGGCACGAGATCCCCGGCTCTGGAGGAAACCCGATATGGCAGCCCGCAGAATGATGAATCGCCTCTACTACTTCACCATCGAGGACGAGAGCATCCTCGCCGAGGCGTTCGCCCAGTTGGACAAGGAGGTCTACGCCATCTCCTACAAGGTGGCGGGGACGGAGGACGTCTTCGTCACCACCAGTGAGACCAAGGACGCGATGGACCGCCACGACATCCCCTACAACCTCCTGGCGGAGGAGGACGGGGCGAAGATCTCCGTCTACCACTCCCCCCTCTCCCGCGAGGAGCTGACGGACTACGAGGACGCCATCCGGGCCTTGGCCCTGGCCTACCGCGCCATCGCCGTGGCCTGCGTGGGGGTCAACGGCGAGGCCAACCTCGGCTTCGACCTCTCGCCGGGGGGAGCCAAGCCCTACACCTACTTCACGGCGCCGGCCGGCCACACCTTCATCTGGCGCCTGTTCCGCGAGCGCGACGAGGCCGTGGACTTCCTCAGCCGGCTGACGGCGGGGGAGAAGAAGGCGGTCGAGTGGGCCGAGTCGATCCCCCTGGGGTCGACGCGGGAGCTGAAGTCGTATCACTAGATGCAGGACTTCCGAGGCAGGGAGTCTCGCTTCCCCACGTGGCAGGCACTTTGAACAAGTGGAGGAAGGCCGCGCTCGGCACAACCGTCATCTTGCTAAATCAAAGGAGGTTTGCGTGAGGAACAGAGCCATCCTGTTGGTAGCGCTTGCGATCGTGCTTCTGGGTAGTCTCTCGCCGCTGGTTGCCGATACCATCCGGCACGGCGTCGACACGTTCACCACCACTGCCGACGGCAAGACGTTCTACAGTTTCGCCAAGAACCCCATTCCTGCCGACTTCTTCTGCGCCGGCTCAGCCCCCTTCACCGGCAAGGTCGCCTTCCGGGGCCTGCCGATCGAGACCGCGACCCCCGGCGCGCTGCACAACGCCGACACCATCATCGAGCGCCTCGACGACGCCGCCTTCAACAGCCGGGGCGTCGCCGTGACGCGGATCCAGTTCAAGGCCCTTTCCCTGGTGAGCACCGCTCCGATCCAGACGTCTTGCGGCGCCTACCACGCCTACGTGACCCTCGGCGGCACGCAGCGGGTGACGACGATGAAGATCTACCGCACGGAAGAGGGCGGCGGCCGTTTCGTGGCTCCCCTCGCCGTCAATGCCAAGATCTCCTTCATTCCCGTCAAGCCCACCAAGAGTCTGCGGCAGCTCGAGCTGACCGGCAGCTTCACCTTCCCGGCCGCGTCTCTGCCCTGGAGCACGACGGCCGGCGCAGCCACCAAGTCGATCGGCAACGTCCTGGTCGATACCAAGGGCAGCCTGAAGCCCGACACCCTCGTTTCCGGCAGCACCAACTTCTGGCCAGGCTGGCAGCCTGGCGTGAACCAGTCGAAGTACATCGGCGGCGGCACTTGCATCCAGTGCGAGCCCCCCACCTGCCACACTGATCCGGCCACCGGCAAGCAGCACTGCACCGGCGTCCAGGCCTGCAACGGCGCGTCCTGCCCCTAGTCTCTGAGTGCAGGGCCCGTAAGGGCCAACGGCCTGGCGCGGCCGAGGGAGCCTGCTTCAGAAGAACGGGCTCCTTTTTTTCGTGCCATACTGCTTGCCAGATCCGAGGGGCCGTCCCCGGGAGCCCAAGCCTGACTCTCTTTCCTCAGCTCGAGCCCACCTACAGCGTCTCCCAGCTTTGCGGCGAGGTGCGCGACTTCCTCGGCGAGGCCTTCTCCGCCGTGTGGGTGGTGGGCGAGGCGCAGCGGGTGCGTCCCAGCGCCCGCGGCCACGTCTACTTCGAGTTGGTCGAGAAGGGGGAGCGCGACGAGATCGTGGGCAAGCTCGACGCGGTGATCTGGAAAGGGGACTACCTCAGGGTCCAGCGCCTCCTCGCCGCCTCCCAGCAGCGGCTGGTGGACGGCGTCCAGATCCGCTGCCGGGGAGGGCTCGACTTCTACGCCCCCGCGGGGCGCCTGCAGCTCTGCGTGCGCGAGGTGGACCCTGCCTTCACCCTCGGCCAGATGGAGCGGCGGCGGCGCGAGACCCTGGCGGCACTGGCCGCGGCCGGCCTGCTGGAGCTCAACCAGGGGTTGCCGCTCTCCGACCTGCCGCTGTCGATCGCCCTCATCACCTCCGAGGGGAGCGCGGCCTACCACGACTTCCTCTCCGGCCTCGCCGAGAGTGGCTACGGCTTCCGCGTCCTCTTCGTCCACGCCGCCATGCAGGGGCGGGAGGCCGAGCGCGAGGTGGTCTCGGCCCTGGCCTCGCTCGCCGGGCTGCCGATCGACGCGGCCGTGCTGATCCGCGGCGGCGGCTCCCGCACCGACCTCGCGGCCTTCGACAGCCGCGCCATCGCCGAGGCCGTGGCCCGAGCGCCCTTCCCCGTGCTGACCGGGCTGGGGCACGAGATCGACCGCGCCATCGCCGACGTGGTGGCCCACACCGCCTTCAAGACCCCGACCAAGGTGGCCGAGTTCCTGGTGGAGCGCATGGCCCGCGCCGAGCAGATGCTGGAGGACCTGCGGCGCACCCTGTTGCGGGAGGCCCTGGAGCCGCTGCGCGCCGGCCGCGAGGCTCTGGGGCGCGCCGAGCGGGGGGTGAGCCTGGCACGCATGCGTCTCGCCGCGGCCGGCGCCCGCATCGACGAGCACGCCCGTGCCCTGGGCCGGCTGGGCCGGGGAGTCTTGCGGGAAGCCGGGCGCCGGCAGGACGTCGTGAGGAACCGGTTGGCGGATCTCTCGCCGCGCCGCTTGGCCGCGGGCGGCAGGGAGCGGGTCCGCCGGGGCGAGCGGATCGTCTCGGCCGCCCGCGGCCGGGTGCGGGAGGCCGCCGCCACCCTCGCTGGGATGGAGCGCCTCTGCCAGCAGCTCGCTCCCGAGCGCACCCTGGAGCGGGGCTTCAGCCTGACCCGCGACCCCTTGGGCCGCGCCGTCCGCCATCCGGACCAGGTGCGGCCGGGAGACCGCCTCTCCACCCGCGTCGCCGGAGGAGAGATCACCAGCCGAGTGGAGGAAGCATGAGCGAACCGAACGAAGCCGCCCCCCAACTGAGCTTCCGCGAGGCCATGGACGAGCTGGAAGGGATCCTCGAAAGGATCGAAGGCGAAGAGATCGACATCGACCAGCTCGCCGAAGAGCTGCGCCGCGCCGCCCAGCTCCTCGAGATCTGCCGCGGTAAGATCCGTAAGGCCGAGGTGGAGGTGACGCAGATCGTGCAGAGCTTGGAGGAGCCGGAGGCGGGGTGAGGACCATGAAGACCAGGGAGGTAGGCCAACTGCCCTCGATCGGGCGGTTGGCGAAACAGCGGACCGAGAAAGTAAGGATAGAACCCTCCCCTGGGGACGCCGGCCCCTTGGTTAGTTAGGGCTCGTCACAGAACAACTGTGCTGGTTTTCTTGCCTCAGCCCCGAAGGGCCGGCAGCGTACAGAAGCCTGGGGCGTGAGCCCCAGGAAACGGATTCCCAATACCTATTCAAAGCCCCGAAGGGGCGACAGCGGCGGTCTTCGATACGGCCTGCTGTCGCCCTTTCAGGGCTTTTGGGATTTGTAGATCTTTTACCTGGGGCTCACGCCCCAGGCTGTATGCTGCCGGCCCTTCGGGACTGAGCTTCGGGGATTGGGTACGGTTATCGAGGCTCTGGCAGGGTTCCCAGCGCTTCGGTCGCGCGCTCCGGAGCTCAGCCCAGTGTTGGGCGCTGCAAGCGGGCGAGCTCTTCTTCAAGGGCACGAATCCTCTCTTCGGCTGCGGCGGCCTTCTCTTCGGCCTGGCGGCGCGCCGTTTCCTCGGCGGCGGCCTTTTCTTCGGCGTGACGGCGCGCCGTTTCCTCAGCGGTGGCCTTCTCTTCGGCGTGACGGCGTGCCGTTTCCTCGGCGGCGGCCTTCTCTTCGGCCTGACGGCGTGCCGCCTCAGACTGAAGGTGCGCCTTGGCCTCAGAGTTAGCTTTCTCCTCAGCCTGCTGCCTTGCTTCCTCGGCCTGCTGCCGTTCTTCCTCGGCTTGCTGCCGTGCCTCCTCGGCCAGGCGCCGTGCCTTCGCCTCTTCTTCCTTGCGGAGCAGAGGAGCACCGGTGGCTGCATCCGTCAGGCGAAGTTGGGGTCCGTCGGGCCGGAAGACGACGCCCGTGGTGGTGCTGAGAAGGGAGCCGTCAGGCTTCGGCCGTAGCGGGCGATACCGCCCGTCCAGCAAGCGGAAACCTTGGAGTCTGGGGCTCAGGTATTCGCCCAGGGGATCGAACAGGAAGTACTCGGCGACCCCGAGCTGCTCGTAGACGTTCTTCTTGGGCTTCACGTCCTGACTGCGCGTGCTGTCCGAGGTCGTCTCCAGCACGAAGCAGGGCGCCTGCCCCTCGTCCCACAGGAGATACTTCCGGCGCCGCCGATTGCCTGGCAGCAGCTTCGGAACCCCTTTGACGACGAAGCCGTCTGGCGCTACGACGGCGTTGGGATCTCCCTTGCGAAAATACAGGAAGAGGTTCGCGCCCACGAAGACGTCGGGTTCATCCTGGAACCGATCCTTGAGAGCCTGCCAGACGTAGACCAACTCTTCCAGGTGGAGCTCGGTTTCCGCCATCGGCTCGCCGTCAGACTCGGGATAGTAGATCTCGTCCTGGAGAGGGATCGCATTCATACGTGCCATCCTTTCCCGCCGGGTTCCCGGATCAAACCACGGAAACCCTCGGAGCGCAACGTCCTCGTACAGAATGGTACCACAGGCGGAAAATCGAGGGAGCGAGGCAAACGAGCCTTCAGAACGCCGACGTATCCGCCTCGCTGGTCAACTTCCCCGCCGGGTTGTGGTAGGTGTGCACCACTCCCGTCACGGTGTCGGTGACCTTGATGACGTAGTCGACGTCGGAGAGACCGCCGTGGAAGACCCAGAAGTGGTTGTTCAGGGGCCTGCCGTCCACCATCTTCAGCACCAGCTCCGTGTTCTCCTTGCTGAAGAACCAGAAGTAGGTGGTCTGGTCGGTGCCGGGGAGCGTCTTGCCGGTCCCCTTGGTGTCGTTGTCGTGCTGGTTCGTAAACGTCACCTCGACGCGGAAGCGGTTGCTCAGCAGGCAGGCGCTCTCGGGGGCCGGCACGCAGGAGCCGCCGGGAACGATGTCGACGACCAGGGTGAGGCCGCTGTAGGGCATGGTCGCGACGACGGCGATCTTGAGCGTCCCCCCCTGCGGCGAGGGGATGTCCACCCGCTCGTTGTTCGTCGTCCCGTGCGAGGAGCCGTCGAAGACCGTGCTGGTCGGCAGGGCGCCGAAGCGCACCAGCAGGTCGGCGTTGCCCGTGCCGCCGCTGGTGGTGACCGAAACGCTCGCCGTGCCTGGCGGGACGTCGATGGTGAAGTACTGGAAGTCGTTCTGGTGGGTGTCCTGGAGGTTCGTCTGCGGCTCGCCGTCGTGCACCTCGGTCTCGGGAGCGCTGATGTCGGCGACCAGCGTAATCCCGGAGAACGGCTCGTGGCGGCGGACCTGGACGTACCAGGTGCCCGCCTGCGGGTTGTCGACCGTCACGTTTTCGAGGTTCCCCGGCCCGTTCGACGAGAAGTCGAAGCTGACGCTCGTGGGAGGGGAGCCGAATTTGACCAGCAGGTCGGCGTTGCCCGTCCCGCCCGAGGTCGAGATGCTGAGCCGCGCCACTCCGGCGGGGACCGAGATGGTGAAGACCGGCCCCTCGGGGCAGGCGGGGTCCGAAGCGATGCCGGTGACCGGCACGCCGGGATGCAGGTCCTCGCCGCAGCTCGCCCAGGCCCGAGGGCCGAGCGCGAGACCCGCGAACCCCAGGATGGCGGCAAAGGTCAGAGCCCGGTACCGCGTACGCCGATATACGTCGATCGTCATGATGCTTTTTTCAGGGTAGCAGGGTCCTGCCCCCGGGACAAGCGGGCGAGGAGGCGCTCGCCATCGGCGGCGACGTCCGCGGCCTTGGCCTCCTTCGCCTCGGCGATCGCCTCCCGGGCGAGTTGCTCGGCGCGGACCTTGTCCCCTTGCGCGAGCGCCACGGCGGCGAGGCCGAGCCGCGCCTTGGCGGCGCCCGCTTTCTTGCCCAGGGCTTCGCGCAGGGCGAGCGCCTCGCCGTAGCTGCGGGCCGCCGCGGCGAAGTCCTTGCGGGCGAGGTCGGCGTCGCCGAGGTCGGCGAGCACCGTTGCCGTTCCCGCCCGGTCGCCGATCGCCCGCTTGATGGCGAGGGCCGCCTGGTAGGAGCGGCGGGCGCTCTCCAGCTCGCCGCGCTTGAGGTCGACCTCCCCGAGGTTTACGAGCGCGTCGGCGACGCTCCGTTTGTCGCCCACCTGCTGGAAGAGGGCGAGAGCCTGGCTGTAGAGGACGCGCGCGCCGGTCAGGTCCCCTTCGTCGAAGACCACCTGCGCCAGGTTGTTGAGCGACATCGCCTCGCCCTGGCGCTCGCCGATGGCGCGGCGAATGGCGAGGGCCTCTTCGTGGGTGCGGCGGGCGGCCTTCAGGTCCCCTTCGGCCCGCTGCACCATGCCGAGGTTGGAGAGGGAGCTCGCGAGCCCCCGGCGGTTGCCGGTCTCGCGGTAGACGGCGAGGACCTTGCCGTAGATCTCCTTGGCACCGGCCAGGTCCCCCTGCTGCCAGAGGAGGATGGCGACGTTGTTGAGCACCCGGGCCGCGCCGCGGCGGTCGCCGGTGGCGTGGAAGCCGGCGAGGGCCTCTTCGTAAAGCTTGCGGCCGGCTTCCGGGTCACCGCGCTGCCAGACCACGATGCCGAGGTTGTTGACGGCGTGCGCCACGCCGTCCCGGTCGCCCGCGGAGGCGAAGATCTGGCGCGCCTCCTCCAGGCTGGCGGCCGCCTGATCGTAATTGCCCAGGTTGCGGGCGGCCGTGCCGGCGTGGATCCGCGCCCGCGCTACCAGCAGCCGGGCGCCTCGCGCCGTCCCCTTGGCCGCCGCCCGCTCCGCCGCCTCCCGCTCGTGGACGAAGTCGGAGCGGGCTTCGTGGACCTCGGCCTCGGCGAGGTCGATGCGCGCGTCCGCCAGCGCCGGAGCGGGGAGCTGGCGCAGGAGCTTCAGCGTCTCCTGGGCGGCCTCGGTCTGCCCGCCGGCCACTTGGGCGGCGACGAGCCGCAGGCCGTATTCGAGGTTGTCGGGGAAGAAGCCGAAGAGGGTGCGGTGGATCTCGATCGCTCGCGGCCACTCGCTGGCCGCTTCGCGGAACCGTCCCTCCACCGCCAGCCGCTGCTCGCGGGGGAGGCCGGCGGAGAGCTCGAAGGCCCGGCGCGCCTCGTCCCGCGCCCGCTCCTCGTAGCCAAGGCCGGACCAGGCCGTGGAGAGCGCGGCGTGGGCGAGCGGCTGGTTGGGGCTCGCCGCCACGGCGCGCGCCAGCAGGTCGCGGGCCGCCGCCGCGTCGAACAGGCGCAGCCGGGCGAGCCCCTCGGCATAGAGGCGCGCCGCCTCGGGGCTGGCGGGGAAGGAGACCAGGGCCTGGCCGGTCTCGCTCGCCGTCATCTCCCCCACGCCGAGCTGCCGGCGCAGGGCGGCGCCCGCCCCGCCCACGAGGTCGAACAGCCCCGCTTCGCTGCCGTTCGCGCCGGTTACCGCCACGGTCTCGCCGGTGCGCGCGTCCTGGAGGCGCACGTCCAGCCGGATGCCGCCCCCCGCCTCACGGCCGAGCGCGATGTAGGAGCCGAGGACCACGAGGTCGCTGCCGAGGTTGCCGCGGATGCGCGCCAGCGTGTCCGGCGAGAGGGTGTCGTAATCCGCCAGGGCGAGCTCCACCTTCATCCGCGCCACGGTCTCCGCCGGCAGGATGCGCAGCTTCCCGCCCGCGGCGAGGTCGGTCGCCAGCATCTCCGAGAGGGCCACCGAGAGCCAGGCGGCCTCCGGCTGGCCGGAGAGGTTCTTGAAGCCGAGCACGGCGACCGAGCGGCGGTGGAGGGTCCGCGCCGGGGCTCCGTCAGACGGCGCCGGCCGGTAGTGACGCCAAGCTCCTACGATCGCAACGGCGAGGAGGATCGTGGCGGCCGCGATGCCGATCCCCAGCCGGAGGGGGCGGCGAAGGGAGGCGCGAGGCGGCCCGTGGAGGGGCTCGCCGGCGAGCGCCCGCAGCACGTCCTCGGCGCCGGCGAAACGGTCCTTGGGATCGGTGGCGAGGCAGCGCAGGATGGCGCTCTCCCAGGCCGGGTCGAGGTCGGGGACGATCTCGCGGGGCGAGGAGGGCCGGGCTCCCGGGACGGCGGCGGAGAGCGGGGTCTCGCCAGCGAAGGGGCGGCGGCCGGTGACCATCTCGTAGAGCACCACGCCCAGCGCGTAGACGTCGCCCGCGACGCTCGGCCCGCCTCCCTGGACCTGCTCGGGAGCCATGTAGGCCGGAGTGCCGCCGCGCCCGCGCGCTCCGGGGCGGTCCTCTCCGGGACCGCCGCCGCGGGCGAGGCCGAAGTCGGTCACCACGGCGCGCGCCCCCTCGCCCTCCCCAGCGATCATGACGTTGCTGCTCTTGAAGTCGCCGTGCACCACTCCCGCCGCATGTGCGGCGGCGAGGGCGGAGGCCATCTGCCGCACGAAGGGGAGGGCGGCATCGGGAGACAGGGGGCCCAAGCGGGCGAGCCGCGCCGCCAGGGTCTCGCCCGGCAACAGCTCCATGGTGAGGAAGGTGATCCGCTCGTCCGGCCCCTCCGTTTCGGGGGAGTGGTGGAAGAGGTCGAAGACCCGGCAGACGTTCGGGTGGGTGACCTTCTTGCCGAGCTGGATCTCGCGCCGGAAGCGGGCGATGGCCCACTCGTCGCGCGCGATCTCCGGGCGGATCGTCTTGACCGCCACCCGCTCGCCCACGAACTCCAGGTCCTCGGCCTCCCAGACCTCGCCCATCCCGCCCTGCGCGATCCGCCGGACGATGCGGAACCGGCCGGCCAGGACCTGGCCGGGAAGGAGTGTCGGGGGCCTGGCGGCCGGGGTTTCTTCGAAGGTGGAGTCCGACGGGGGCGTCGGTTTGGGGGCCGCCATGGTCGCTTCTCCGCGGAGAAGCGATTATGTCACGATACGAGAAGTGAATCGGCTGCCCAAGCCTCCCCTTCCGCCGGGGACGGGATTCGTCTCCTACGTCCTCCTGGGCTTGGGGCTCGCCTCGATCGGCCTCCTCCTGGGAGTCGATGCCCTGCGAGAGAGGCGCCTCTCCGAGGACTTCGCCCTCGTCCGAGCCACTGGCGACATCGAGGCCGGCCTTGCCGCATCCCACCTCTGGATGGAACAGTACGTGACGGGCGACGCCACCATCCGGCCGGAGGAGATCTGGCGCGGCATCGAGCACTCGCTGGCCCTGGTGCGGGCGATGCTCTCCGACGACCGCCTGGAGGAGGGACCGTGGCGGATCGGTCCGCCGGACGACCCCGCCCTGGGGCGCAAGGCGGCGGCGATCGATCGCGAGCTGCGCACCTTCGCCGCCGTCACCCTGAAGCGGCAAACCCGCTACGAGAAGGGCGAGGCCGTGGGACCCGGCTCGGCGCTCGACGCCGAGTACGACGGCATCTTCCGGCGCCTCACCACGGCCACCGCCGCCCTGCGTGCCGCCTCCGAGGCGCGCCTGACCTTCCGCGTCTCGCTCTTCCGCCTCTACTCGCGCGCCATCCTCGCCGGCTGGCTCGCCATCCTCGGCTTCTCCTTCCTGGCCTTTCGCCGGTTCGCGGCGCGGCAGGCGGCCGAGGCCAGGCTGCACGACCTGGGGCTGCAGCTCGTGCTGGCGCAGAAGAAACGGCTCGCCACCAGCCTCGCGCTTGCCGGCGGCCGCACGCCGCTCCCCGTCCCCGGCGGCACCGAGCACGTCCTGCTGGTGGAAGACGACGCCCCGGTGCGCGAGTCGACCCTGGGACTCCTCGCAGCGGCCGGCTACCAGGTCACCGCCGTAGCCGGCGGCTCCGAGGCCCTGGCCGCCGTGGAAGAGGCGCCCCAGCCGTTCGACCTCCTGATCACCGGCGTCGTCATGCCGGGCCTCTCCGGTCCCGAGGTGGCCGATCGCATCCGCGCTCACCAGGGAGCCTTGCCGGTGATCTTCGTCTCCGGCTACAGCGAGAGCGTCGTGAGCTCCCACGGCCTGCTGCAGCCCGGCGTCAACTTCCTGGCCAAGCCGTTCGCCGCCGACGCCCTGTTCCGCAAGGTGCGCGACGCGCTGGACGGCCCGTAACCTCTTCCTTAAGGAACTTCCTGATAGTGTTCTTCCGTCTTTTTTCTGAAGGGAGATCCGGCCATGGGTATGATCAAAGAGTTCAAGGAATTCGCGGTCAAGGGGAACGTCCTCGACCTGGCGGTCGGCGTCATCATCGGCGCCGCCTTCGGCAAGATCGTCTCCTCGCTGGTGGACGACGTCATCATGCCGCCCATCGGCCTGGCGTTGGGGAAGGTCGACTTCGCGAACCTGTTCCTCAACTTGGGGGACAAGCCGGTCGCCACGGTCGCCGCGGCCAAGGCGGCGGGGGTGCCGACGATCAACTACGGCATCTTCCTCAACAACGTCATCAGCTTCCTGATCGTCGCCTTCGTGGTCTTCCTCATCGTCAAGCAGTTCAACCGCCTGCGGCGGGGCGAGGAGAAGCCCGCCGCGCCGGCCGCTCCCACCACGAAGGAATGTCCCTACTGCCTCTCCGCCATCCCCCTCAAGGCGACCCGCTGCCCCCACTGCACCTCGGAGCTGAAGCCGGCGGCATAGGGGAGGGGCGTCAGAACGCCTGGATATCCGCCCGGCTGGCGAGGGTCCCTCGGGGGTTGTGATACGTCTTGACCTCGCCCGTTTCCGGACGGGTGACGGTGATCGTGTAGTCGACGTCCGAGAGGGCGCCGAAGAAGACCCAGAACTTGCCGTTCACGCCCCGGCCGTCCAGGACCTTGACCATCAGCTCCAGGTTGGCGTCGTCGAAGAACCAGAAGGCGCCGGTGTCGCCCGTCAAGGGCACGGCCGTGGCCGCTCCGGCGAGGCCGGTGCGCGGGTCCGTGAACTGGGCGCTGACCGTGAAGTGCCCGGAAGCGAGGCACAGGCTCGTGGGATCCGCCGCCACCGGCAGGCAGCCCACGACGGGGGCAGGCGCGGCAGGGAGCGCCGCCGGCGCGCTCGCCCCGGGTGGGTCGATGACCGGCGAGAAGAACGCCTCCACGTCCGCCAGGCTGGCGAAGACGCCCGCCGGGTTGTGGTAGTTGCGCTCGCTACCGATCAAGGTGTCGGTCACCGTCAGCGTGTACTCGACGTTCGAGAGCGATCCGCCATAAATCCAGAAGTGGCGGTTGACCTCGGAGCCGTCCAGCACCTTGACCATCAGCTCGAGGTTCTGATCACCGAAGAACCAGAAGGCGCCGGTGTCCGCGGTCAGCGGCAGGGTGTGGCCGGTGCCGGTGTCACCGTTGAACGGATTCTTCCAGGCGACGCGCGCCTCGAAGCGGCTGCCGGGACCGAGGCAGAGGACGCCGGAGCCGGCGGCGCAATGGGTCGGCGCGAAGGTCCTGGCGGCGATGCCCTGGGCGCTGCCGTCGCGTCCCGCGACCGGCGGTGGAGGCAGGAAGGGAGGATGAAAGTCGTAGCCGCTGCTCCATGCCAGCGTCAGGTTTCCCCCTGCGGTGGCCGCCAGGGCCGGATTCGTCCCCAGGAAAGACGGGTCGGCCGCTGGGAACACGCCGGAGAGAGGCGTGAGGTCGTCCTTCAGGAGCCTTCCCTGGAGCGTCAAGTCGCCTCGGCTCCAAACCGCGAGGACGTTGCCGTCCTTGTCGCTCGCGGCAGCCAGCGGCAGGAAGTTGACGGCCCCGTCCGCCACCTTGACCCCCGGGCTCGCCGTCTCTCCCTTGGCGGTGAGGCGGCGGGCCCAGACCGAGGTGCCCGCGATCCAGAACAGCCTGGCGCTGCCGTCGCTCGCCAGCGCCGCCGCCGGATCGACGGCATAGCCCGTACTGGGGTCGTCGACCCGCGCGGCAGCGGGCCCCGTGCCGGTCGCGTCGTACCTGCGGGCGAGGATCGTGCCTTCCTGGGCGTTCTGCCACACGGCCAGGAAACCGCCGTCCGCGGCACCGGCCACCCGCAGGGTTGCCAGCATGTTGCGGGGGGTGGAAGCAATCACCTGCAGACCGCCGGAGCTTTGCCCCTGGGAGTCGAAGCGCTGGAATTGGAGAGTGTCGTTGAGCAGGTCCGACAGCAGCCAGGCCACGATGAACGAGCCGTCGGCGGCCACGGCAACCTCGGGGAAGCTGATGGTTCCGAAGCTCGACGAAGGAGTCATCCGCTGCGCGTCGCCCAGCGGCGCTCCATCGCGGTCGAAGCGGCGGAACCAGACGCTCGGCGATTCCGCCCAGGCCACCACACTGCCGCCGTCGGCGGTGGCGCCGATCCGCGGGCCCGAGGAAGACAGGAAGGGGGTGAGGCCGCCCTTGCTGACCCAGATCTCGGGGCCCAGAGGGGCGCCGGACCCGTCGAAGCGCCGCGCCTTGAGCCCATAGGGCGGCTCGCCCTGCTCGAGCCAGGTGATCCAGACCGTGCCGGAAGCGCTGGCCGCCACTGCCGGGGCGGTTTGGTCGCCCGTCGTGAAGGTATTGATCACGGCCTCAGGCCGTACGTCCGGCAGCGGGCTCTGGCCGTGGGCGGTGGAAACCATAAGGAGGCTCCCGGCGAGGATCAGGGCAGCGGTGAGTGGTGTGCGCATCGAAAATCCCTCTCGAAAATGAATGGTTTCAGAACGCCCCGGTATCCGCCCGGCTGGCGAGGGTCCCCCGGGGGTTGTGGTAGGTCTTGACCTCGCCCGTTTCAGCACGGGTGACGGTGATCGTGTAATCGACGTCCGAAAGGGCGCCGAAGAAAACCCAGAACTTGCCGTTCACGCCCCGGCCGTCCAGGACCTTGATCATCAGCTCCAGGTTCTCCGGGCCGAAGAACCAGAAAGCGCCGGTGTCGCCGGTCAAGGGCACGGCCGTGCCGTGACTGGCGATCCCGGTGCGGGGGTCCGTGAACTCCACGCTCACCGTGAACTGGCTGGCCAGGCAAAGCTTCGCCGGATCGCCCGCCGCGCAATCCCCGGGAGCTCCGGCCTTCGTCCTGATCGTCCCTGTTGTCCTTGCCACGCCTGCCGCCGCCGGAAACGCCCCCACGTCCGCGAAGCTGGCGAATTGAAACGCCGGATTGTGGTACGTCCGCACCTGGCCGGTGACCGTATCGGTGGCCGTGATCATGTACTCGACGTTGGAAAGCGAGCCCGAGTAGACCCAGAAGTGGCCGTTGACGGCGCGGCCGTCCAGCACCTTCACCAGCAGCTCCAGGTTGGCCGCGCCAAAGAACCAGAAGGCGCCGGTGTCGTCCGTCAGCGGGTTCGCATGGCCGTTGCCGGTCTCGCCGGTGAAGGGGTTCTTCCAGGAGACCTCCACCTGGAAGCGGCCGCCATTGAGGCACAAGCGGGTGTCAGAGGCCGGACACCCGGAGAAGGTGAAACGCCGGCCGAAGATGCCGGAGGAGGGGAGGTCCGAAGGCGGGGTTTCGCCTTCCTCGCCGGCCCAGAGGGCGACGAACCGTCCCTCGGGATCGACGGTCACGGCCGGTTGAGTCTGGTCCCCTTGGGAGCGGGGATTGACCTCGAAGACCTCGGTCACCGGATGCCAGGAGGAGTCGAAGAGCCGGCCGAGCACGGCGCTATCGGCGCCGTGAGCGTCGATCCCCGGCCAGAGCACGAGGAGGTTGCCGTGGGGACCTGGCACGGCGGCCGCGGGGTTGGTGTCCGCTCCCTCGCCGGTGACGAGCGTCTCGGCTCCCAGCCGGCTCCCCTGGGCGTCGAAACGCTGGGCGCGGACCTCCACGTTGGCGCCGGCGGGCTGCAAGGGGAGGAAATTGCTCCATACCACCGAGAAGCCGCCGTCGCCTTGGGCCAGGGGTTGGGCGCTCCGGGCCTCGCCGTTGCCGTTGTTCTCCACGTCCACCTGGAATTCGGGTCCCCGGGGAGAGTCGTCCAGGTCGAAGCGCCGAGCCCAGACGTCGGGATTACCGGTCTCCCGTTCGTCGATCCAAGTGATGAAGGCGTCGCCGGAGGACGGGTCGAGCGCCACCCGCGGCCGGCTCCGCATCCCGGAGGTCGCCTCGTTGACCTGGACGGCGCCGCGTACCGGCCGCCCCTGGGGATCGAGCCCCTGGTGGAGGATGAGCGTCCGCCCCGGCGCCGTGGCCCGCCAGACCATCTCGAGGCTCCCGTCCGCGCGGTAGACGGCGTCGGGCTCCAGGAGAAGCTCGCCGGTCGAGTTGTAGGGGAGGGCGATCCTGTCCAGCGACTGGGCGATCGAGTTGAAGCGGCGGATGAAGATGCCGTCGGAGGAGGAGTAGACGACGACGAAGGCGCCGTTGCCGTCCATGGCGATCCGCGGCGAGTCCTGCCGCGCCAGCCAGCTCGCCGGGATGGGCGGCTCGTCCACCCGCACCTCGCCGGTGAGGGGGGCGCCCGCGGCGTCGAAGCGGCGGACGAAAAGTCCCCGCGCCTTGTCCATCCAGACCACCACGAAATTGCCCGCGGCATCGCTCACCACGCCGGGGAGAACCTGATCCGCCGGAGTCTGGACGTTGACCTGGAAATCCCCGTCCTGCGGCTGCCAGGCGACAGCGGCCCGCGCGGGAGCGGCAGAGCAGAGGACGGCCGTCGCCCCGATCAGGACGGCGAGGAGAGTCATGAGAGACCTGCCGAGCGAGCCTTGGAGCATGAATGCCTCCGGTGGTGAAGCTGAATGTTACTGTAGCATAAATCGGCGGCAAGGGGAGTACGGCCTCCGAAGGGATGTCCCGAAAGAGTTGTCAGCAACTCCGCTGACGCCTGGGATTGAAATCCCCGGCTACCAACGGTAGTCCCTGCGGGACC
>DASUEN010000269.1:0-26853 GCA_036275055.1 Thermoanaerobaculia bacterium | reverse complement strand
GCTTCCCTTTCGCTGGGGAGGGCGCCGTCTTCGCTTCCGGCTCGGGGATAGGGAACAGGGTCTCGCTCATGAGTGAAGTATCTCACGAACACGAGCCAATCAGAGGCGGCTATCCGGAATTTTTTCACAGCCTCTCAGGCGAAGTCTGTTCGATCAACTCTGGGAGGCAGCCTTTTTTCCTGCACTAAACGCCACACCTCCGCAATCGCCGCATCCCCATCAGGCGCGCGCTTCGGAAGGCGATCGAAAAGCTCACGGAAGTGAACGCCATCGATTTCTTCCACCCTGCGGGCGACCTCCTCAAAGGGCAGCGGTGAGGGAGGCAGGGAAGAGCGGGCCAGGTTTCCTACCACTAAACCCAGCATACCGGAAGAGATCTGGAAGCACATAGCACCCCCCGCCAAACGGTGAGCGAGCACCTCCTCCGGCACCGCCTGGGTTCTCTCCAGGTGGTTCGCCAGATTGTTGTGGCTGATGGCACAGTCCTCGGGATCTCCGGCTTGGTATGTATGCCGCAAAGCCGATTTCTCGAATCTTACCGCTTCCGAAGGGTTCCCCTCCGTGTATTCCAGGTCCGCTAGGGCAGTAAAGACCTTCCCCAGCATTTCGACATCGCGGTGTTCCTCGAAGATCCTCCGGCATGCCTCAAGCACCTCGCGAGCTTCTTGAAACCTTCCCAGCCGGAGCAGGGGGAAATATTGATTGAACGCGGTCTGCGCCAGCTCGATTTCGGCAGCTCCCCGTTCATCTTCGATTCGCAGGATCTCGGCGACCAAGCTCAGCGCATCCTCCCACCTTGCGAGCATCATCGCAGAATTGCCGCCGATGTCCAGCAGACCTTCTCGGACGTTCCAGGGGTCGAGCATCTCGTCCTCGCCTGGTGCTGGCAGATTTTCGAGCGATGGCCGCAGCCGCTCCACCTCGGCGACAACCTCTTCATGCCTGCCCAGGGCGGCGAGTACCTGGAGACGCATTACCTCATTTAAAAGCTGCGTCCAGGGCCCCAGGCCGGCCCGGCCGGTGAGTTCCGTCATGAGTTCGATCACCTTCAGGGCCTCTTCGAAGCGGGCGGTGCCTTGAAGGAGATTGACCCAGAATCCGGCAGCGGCAGAGCCTTGCCGATACTTCCCCTCTCTCGCGTACGTTTCCACCACGTTGCGGAGGATTACCTCGGCTTCGCCGTAGCGGCCTGCCATTACCAGCACTTTGGCCAGAAGACCCAGACTCTGTACACTTCCCGGAGTTTCCTGGCTCGCCGCCTGGATCTCGCGCAGGAAGGGCAGAGCCATGGCGAGGGTGCAAGGAGACTGATCCCTATGGGTCATCCTTTCCAGGAGAAAGGCGGCCTCCTCCCATCGCTTCGCTCGCAACAAATAAGGTGAGCCTCTCTTCCCGGCCTCAACGACCATCCGTCCTCCTCCCTGCATCTCCGACTTGAGACCCTCCTGGGCCACAGCCTTCCAGAAGTCCCCCAACTCCCAATCCACGCCTTCGCACACGCCTGGGCCGGCTTCCTGGCGGCCGGTGTCGGCGACGGCCGGGTGAATGCGGAACAGCGTTTCGCCGGCCCCCTCGGGTTGGAGCAGGCGCTGGGTTTCCAAGAGTCCCCCTGCGCTGAGGCGCTCCAGAGCGTCAGCGAGTCCGTGCTCCGGTTCGGCAAGCGCCGCCTCAGCCGCGGGGGAGGTCTCGCGCAGGCGGTTCAGGATGTCCTTCCAGCTCGCCTTGAGAATCGCCGAAGAGCGATCCGCTTCCTCCAAGCGGCAGAGGACGTGAAATACCAGACGGGCCGAGTCTGGCAGGTTAGTGGTGATGCCCAACGTCCAGGCTTCCAGGGTTTTTACGAAGCCGGCCGGGCCTTGAGAGGTCTCTCCTTTGGTCAAGAAGCTGTTGTCTCCGGCGGCAGGGTCCTCTTCTTTTGCGAGTTGCCGGTCCAGTGCTTCGAGATCGGAGCCCTGTAAGCCGTCAGCGAGCTCGAGGAGTTTGGGATGACCTTGCGCGGCGGCTAGAATGCGCTGAAGGCGTTCTTGACCAATGTCGGAGTCGAAGAGAAGAGAGAGGTTTGGCAATTCGCCGGCGAGGAGGACGCTCTCCTGAAGGCTCAGAGCGTTGATTGGCTCCCGGAGCAAGGCTGGATGATCTGCGAGGTCGGTGGGGACCACCCGCGAGGTGAACACGATGCGCGAAGCTCCCGTGTGGTCCAGGAGAGCCCTGATCAGATCTCCCCAGCGAGCATCGCGCCAGCCGCCGCTCTCAGTGAGCAGGCTCTCCAGGTTATCGATCGCGATCAGGACTGCAAATCCGCTCTGGAGCAAGCCCTTGAGGCGCGGGAGGGCCTTGGTCCGGAATTCCTGCGGATCGTCGAGTAGTCCCACGAGAGCAAGGCCCGGGAGCTGGCGTTCCAAGTCGAGGGCGAAGTTGGTGAGAGCGCTCGCGATGTCCTGCCCCAAATCGGGCGCTTTGGACCAGGCGAGGCCGGGGAAGCGGCCGTTTTCGTGGCGCCAGGCGAGCTCCAGGGCACAGGCGGTCTTGCCGGCTCCGGCCATGCCGTGGAAGAGGATGCCTCGAAACTCACTATTTGGCGCCAGGGCCTGGCTTGCTCTCAACATGGGTAGGAGCCGGCCTACGAAGCGCTCCGGCGGTGGTGGAAAACCTTGCATTCCGGTTTGAGGGAGCACGAAGGTCGCGTTCGTGCGCGGCACCGAGAAGGCGAGGTCCGCGGCTCGGGGTCCGAAGAGGATGGGGGTGACAAGCGAGAGCGGCGGCGCCCAGTCTTCCTCGTCAGGATCGAGCACCTCGTTTAGAGCGGCCTGGAGAGCGGCTGGCAGTGGCTGGCCTTTTTCTAGGAGCATCTCGTAGAGGCTGAGGACGGCCTCGCGGGCGAAGGTGTCGCCTACGCTGTAGCGCATGGCGAGGACGGCGCAGTCCAGATCCTGCGCCAGGCTCTGTCCCAGGCTCGGCAGGGTGGAGGGGGCTTCTGCGGTTTTCGTTTCCGTTTCGACCGCGGCTTCTCGCGTCGGCTCGTAGAGGCCGATCTGCCGGCGCGCGGTGGCGAGGCTCGCGGCTCCGGAGAGGCAGGAGGAGAGGGTGAGGAGCTTGAGGCGACGTTTCGCCGGGCGGAGGAGCTTGGCGAGATCTTCGGCGTCGATGCGGTCGGCGTCCCCGCTTTCATTTTCGAGCACGAGCTCGCCTTGGAGGCCGTGGCCAGAGAAGTGGATCAGGTCCCAGCCCGCGCCTTCGAAGAGTGCGTCTTTGAGCGTCTCCCGCGTGGCCCCGTATTGGAGCACCCGCAGCTCGACGGTGGCGGACCGCGTCTGCGCGAGGTTCTTGAGGAAGCGTTCCAGGTCCACTCGCTCCCGCCGCAGGTTCAACGGGTTCTGGCCGTCGGGGAGGCTGAAGACGGCGAGCACGCGGAGCCGGTCCGCGGTGGGCTTGTCCCCTTTGGGCTCGGTGGCCTCGGTGAGCTGATAAATGAAGCGCACGCCGGTTTCGGCCAGCGGCTTGCCGTCTAGGTGGGCCAGCTCGAAGGGGCGCTGGAGCAGGGTCTGCGCCTTCTCGGGGACGTGGACCCTCACCACGGTTGCCGGAAAATCGAGCCTCTCGCCGATTTTCGCCACGACCGCGCCGAAGACCTCGCGGCCCATCCACGCTCCCACTCGTTGCAGACCTTCGACGGGGGACTCATCCGGAGGGCGATTCCTCAGATAGTCCGGGAGATTGGAAAATCCGCGCCACTCGGAGGCAGAGCGATCGAGCTTCACTTCGTGATCGCCCAGGAACGTGCCACGCTCATCCTGGAGCTCCCAGCGCCAGTGGGTCTCGTCTCGGAAATCTCGGACGTGCAGTTGCAGGCCGGGGGGCATGGCGATCGTTCTCCGGATTGGGGCTTTCGGAATTATCGCATGACGGCTGCACCCGGCGGTCGCGCGACCCGCGGGTCAGGAGGCCCGATCCGGTTCCTCACGGGATCCAAGGGTCTCATCGCGGGACCCGCGGGGCGCATCACGGGGACCGAGGCGCGCGTTGCCCGATCCAAGGGTCGCAGCACGGGACCCGCGACTTGCATCGCAGGACCCTCGGGTCACAGCACAGGACCCACGGATTGCAGTGCACGACCCGCAGGTCGCACTACAAAAACCGCGGGTCGCATCACAGGACCCATAGGTCGCATCACACGGCCCCTGGGTCGCAACGCAGGACCCATGGATTGCATCACAGTACCCTCGGGTCCCGCGGCCTGACCCATGGGGCGTGACACAGGACCCTCGGGGCGCGGCGTACGACCCGCGGGTCCTGTGATGCACGAGCGTTCGGCTGTGATGCACAGAGCGGAGCGGACGGCGGGCGAGCTGGTTTTTGTGTTGCAGAGGCGCCAGCCCGTCGTGCGCGCGAGTTGCTGTACGTCTCAGCTCGGCTCCCCTGTGTTGCAGGAGCGCTCCGTTGTGTTGCATCGGCCGGGTCGCGCGTGGCGCGGGGAGGCCCCAGCGGCCCGCCGGAGGAGCGCGGTCTTCAGGGACGGGGAGCGGGCTCTTCGCCCCTGCTTTCCGTTGGGGCGCTGACGAGCGGCGCCAGCGCCTTGCCCACGGCCTCGTGGCCGGCGGGATTCCAGTGCGTGTCGAGCGGATAGCGCAACGTTTCCCATCGCGCCGCGGGCAGCATCTCGTTGGCGGCGGCGAACGGCAATCCCAAGTCGCGCAGGCGTTTCTCGACGGCGGCGCGGTCGCGTGCGTAGTCAGGACCCCGGTCGTCGACCAGCATGGCCAGGAAGCGGGCGCCTTGGGCCGCGGCGAGACGGCGGGCCTCGGCGAGGGCCTGGACGGTGGGCTCGTAGTCCGCGGCGGTGGGCGGGGCGGGTTTCTTGGGGTGGAGGAAAACCTTTTTGGCGGTGCCGGCCAGGGGGGGAAGAGCCAGGCGCATGAGGTTGGAATGGCCCTTGAGCTCGGCCGTCAAAGTCCCGAGCACGGGCAGACGGGTTTCCTTCAAGTAAAGGTTGCCGCCGATCAGCTCCAGGCGCCCCACGTAACTCCGGGCCACGATGTAGCCGTCCTGGTAGGCGAAGGGGGTGGCGCAGCGCTGCCGGTCCCAGAGGGGAGAGAGGGTCATCACCACCATGGCCGGCCGCAGCGTGAGGAGGTAGTGGCGCAACCGCTCCACCATCTGCCGGCTGCTGTAGCCTGGGACGCCGCCGTTCTCCACCCGCACTCCGGCCTCGCGCTCGATCACGGCGGAAAACGTGCGATCGGCCGGCACTCCTTCGCCGAAGGTCATGGAGTCGCCGATAGCGAGGACCACCGGCTGCGGCGGCGCCGGGTGCGGCTGCTCCCGCAATCCCCGGGTGTCGATCGCCACGGGAACGTCGAACTCGTGCCCCTGGGCCACCTCCCGGCCGTGGAAGCCGGGGCGCAGGGTGTACCCCGCGGAATCAGCCTGGAAGAGGTAGCGCGGGTGGTTCCCTCCCGCGAACCAGGGAGAGCCGCGGCCGGCCGCGCCGATTCCCACGATGCGCAACGCCACCTCCACGAGGAGCAGGGTGAAGAGGATGGAGACGGCGGAGAGGGCGAGCTTCTTACGCATGGTTTCCGGGGACCGGCACCGGCCGCAGCCTGAAGGTGAATCCTGTTCCCCGCGGAGCTTTCAGCCGGAGCTGATACAGGTAGTAGGGATCGTCCGTCCACCACATGCGATGGGCGGCCCGCGGATGGGTGAAGTGGAGGAGCCGCCCGGCGACGCCTCCCGGCAGGGGGACGGCGGCCACCTTCTGAGCGCCGGAGATCTCCAGCGTCTTGGGAATGGGCGGCTGCACGTCGAGCTCGACGCCGTCCAGGGGCGCCGGGCTGCCGATCAGGAGCTGGCCGTCCCCATAGTCGTCCATCACGAGGAGGGCGCCGTCCTTCTCCGGGCGCAAGGTGGGGGTCAGCAGCTTGATCCACATCGCGTTGTGGACGAAGTCCTCGTGTCCCGAGGGTTTGAGGTGGGAGAGCGTGGTCTCGTAGGGAAGGATGCGCTGGGCCGTGTGCGAGACGTAGCTGTAGCCCCCTCCCGGGGACAGGAGATACTCCGTGGGGTGCAGCCAGAGGGGAAGGAGGAACGGCGCGGCGAGAGCAGCCGCCAGCACGGCCCAGGAGATGCGGGCCGGGGGACGGCCGGCGGCGAACCAGAAGGCCGGGTAGAGGGGAAGGAAGTAGCGGTTGGCCAGGGCGCCGCCGCCGCCATAGAAGTTGAACGGTCGGATGAGCAGGAAGCAGAACGCCGCAGCCAGAGCCGCCAGGATCAACGTCCCCCGTCCTTCCCCCCGGCGCCAGGCGGCGACACCGAGGAGCAGGGGGAGGAAGTAGGGGAGGATTCCCACGTGCCGGCCGAAGAAGAAGTAGAGGGCGTTCCATGCCGTCTGGGTGCGGTCGAAGTGGATCTGCGCCCTCCAGGTGTGGTCGCCGCGCTGGGCGATCTGCGCCGTCCACGAGCCTGGGGGGAGGTCCACCTCGGGGAATCCGGTCGTCGAGTCGAAGCTCTGGCGCTGGCCGCCGTAGGGGGTCAAGGCGTCCGCGTCCGCCAGGTTGGTGAGGCCGGAGGCGAGGACGACCAGCGCGGCTCCCGCGACGAGAGCGGCGATTCCCACTCCCCGCCGCCCTCGCGGCACGGCCAGCGCGGCGGGGAGAAGGAGCGTGCCATAGAAGGGGCGGGACACGAGGACCAGCCCGAGGAGGACCCCGGCCACTAGCCAGCGCAGGAAGGCCCGCCCGGCCGTCTCGGGAGGCTCCTCCTCCCGCGGCGCGCCGTAGGCCAGGGAGAGGGCGAGAGCGGTGAGGCACATCAGGAAGAGGTCCGAATGGACCCAGAAGACGTAGGCGAAAGCCACCGAGGCGAAGACCCAGGCGGCCACCCACAGCGGCGCCGCGGGACCGAGCCGGCGGCTGAGCGTCCGCGCCGCGGCCACGGCGGCGAGGGCGAGGAGGAGGGCGTTGGCGATCGAAGCGCCGCGGGTGGGGGAGAGGCGCAGGAACGGGGCGATCCAGGCGGCGTAGGACGCGGGCTTGCTGTAGGTGAGGGTGCGCCCGCCGTCGGTGCTCTGGAGGATGAGCCCCTCCGGCTTGGCGTCCCACTGCCCCACGAAGCGTTCGAAGTCCCGCCGCGAGTAGCGCAGGTCGAAGTCCCACGCCAGGCTCTGGGCCTGCATGAGGTACGTGGCCTCGTCGCCCACCAGCCCCGGCCAGCTCCGCCGGTCGAAGCACACCGCGCCCACCAGCACCGCCGCCAGCAGCAGGGTGAGGAGGGCCCAGCTCAGGGATCGCCGCATGGCGGGGGATTATAGACGGCGGCCCCGGAAGACCCCTCATGGGCCGGGGAGAAAGACAGGGACATCAGGGACAGCAGGGACGAACAGGGACGAACAGGGACGAACAGGGACGAACAGCAAGAACGCACCAGCCGGGTACCCCTCTCCCGGGGAGGGGGATGTCGGGGGTCGGGAGAGGGGCAGGGGTGAGGGTCTTGGGCGGGGGGCGCTCCCGAGCCGGGGGTATTACCCCCGCTTGTGGTATCCTCACCGGCCCACTTGAGGCGCGCCCTTTCCGGCTGCGCCCGAATCCCCGAACGGAGATGAGTGTTTTGACTTTGCAAACCCGAGACGACGTGCGCAACCTCGCCATCATCGCCCACGTGGACCATGGCAAGACCACCCTGGTGGACGCGATGCTCTGGCAGAGCGGCATTTTCCGTGCGAACGAGCACGTGGCCGAGCGGGTGATGGATTCCATCGACCTCGAGCGCGAGAAGGGCATCACCATCATGGCCAAGAACACGGCCATCCACTATCGCGGCACCCGCATCAACATCGTGGACACGCCGGGGCACGCCGACTTCGGCGGCGAGGTGGAGCGGACGCTCAAGATGGTCGATGGCGTGCTGCTCCTGGTCGACGCCAGCGAGGGACCGCTCCCCCAGACCCGCTTCGTGCTCAAGAAGGCCCTGGAGGCGGGGCTCCCCCCCATCGTGGTGATCAACAAGATCGACCGCCCCGATGCCCGCGTGGCCGAGGTCCTCGACGAGGTCTTCGACCTGTTCATCGACCTCGACGCCACGGAGGAGCAACTCGAGTTCCCCGTGCTCTACTGCAACGCCCGCGCGGGGCTCTGCCGGGTGACGCCGGACGGGCCGGACGAGACCCTGGAGCCGCTGTTCGAGGAGATCGTCCGCTCGGTGCCGGCGCCGCGCTTCGATCCCGCGATGCCGCTCCAGCTCCTGCTCATCACCCTCGACTACGACGACTACGTGGGGCGCCTCGCCATCGGCCGCATCTTCAACGGCCGCATCCGCAAGGCGCAGGAGATCGCCCTCTCCCGGCTCGACGGCTCGCTGGTGCCGGTCAAGGTGAGCCTCCTCTATGGCTACGACGGGCTGCGCCGCACCGAGATCGCCGAGGCCGGGCCGGGCGACATCGTGGCCGTGGCGGGGATCGCGGAGGTGAGCATCGGCGAGACGCTCACCGAGCGCGACGATCCCCGTCCGCTGCCGCCGATCCAGATCGACGAGCCCACGATCTCCATGATCTTTTCGATCAACGATTCGCCGTTCTCCGGCCGCGAGGGGAAGCACGTCACCTCGCGCAAGCTCAAAGAGCGGCTGGAGAAAGAGTCGCTGATGAACGTCGCCATCCGCATCGAGCCCACCGATACGCCGGAGGCGTTCAAGATCTCCGGCCGCGGCGAGCTGCAGCTCGCCATCCTCATCGAGCGCATGCGCCGCGAAGGCTACGAGCTGTCGGTGGGCAAACCCGAGGTGATCACCCGCCATATCGACGGCCGCCTCCATGAGCCCATGGAGATGCTGCTGGTGGACTGCCCGGAAGATTTTATCGGCGTCGTCACCCAGAAGATGGGAGCCCGCAAGGGGCGGATGATGAAGATGGTCAACCACGGCTCGGGTCGCGTGCGCATGGAGTTCCGGGTGCCGTCGCGCGGCCTGATCGGTTTTCGCTCCGAGTTCCTGACCGACACCAAGGGGACGGGGATCATGAACCATCTCTTCGGCGGCTGGGAGCCGTGGCACGGGGAGATCGCCCACCGCGCCACCGGGGCCCTGGTGGCAGACCGCCTCGGCCGCACCACCGCTTACGCCATCGAGAACCTGCAGCCGCGGGGCGAGCTCTTCCTCTCTCCCGGCCAGGAGGTCTACGAGGGGATGATCGTGGGCGAGCACGCGCGCCCCAACGACCTCGACGTCAACATCACCAAGGAAAAGAAGCTCACCAACATGCGCGCTTCCGGCTCCGACGACGCCGTGCGTCTCATCCCGCCACGGCTGATGAACCTCGAGCAGGCCCTGGAGTTCATCAAGGACGACGAGCTGGTCGAGGTCACCCCCGCCTCGTTCCGCCTGCGCAAGCGGATCCTCGCCGCCAACCGCCGCAAGTAGCTCTCGCCATCGCTGTCCCGCTGGCCTGCCATTTGCAATTCAGCATCGCCGAAAGGCGCGTCCGCACGTCGCGGCGCGCCGGCAACGGTCGCAACTCCGTCCAGGATGTGGTTGCGCGGAACGCGGAGGTAGTGCCATGAAGAAAACGGTGTCGGTTCTCTGTGGAATGGCGGTGCTGGCCTTGCTGGCGGGACCGGCGAAGGCGGCGGATTTCGGACTGTTCGGCTCCTACTGGGATACCAAGGATGCGGATCAGGGGTATGGCGGCGGCGTCAAATTCGACTTCGCCCGCTTCATCGAGCTGCGGGCTTCGTACTTCAACGACGTGACGTCCAACAACCCGCTTCCCCACGCCGGGGATTTCAAGGTCCACGTCACGCCGCTGGAGGCGGGGCTGGTGTTCAAATTCGCTCCCGGCGAGCGTTTCACGCCCTACCTCGGAGGGGGCGGCGGCTACTACTTGCTCGACACCAATCGCGGCAACATCGACAACGAGACGGGGTGGTACGCCGTCGCCGGCGCTGACATCAAGACCGATCACGGCGCCGGAATCATGCTCGAAGCGATCTACCGCAGCATGGACACCACGGTGCGTGACCGCAGCAACGGCTCCACCACCTTCGACGACCGGGTCGACCTTCAGCTCCGCGGCTTCGGCGCCAACGTCGGCGTAGTCTGGAGCTTCTGAAGCCTTCTCCACGGGCCGGACCTCCTCCCCCGGCCCGTTTCCTTTCCCGGGCGCAAGAATCTTCAAAAGCTGTGGACCCCGGCAGCGATTTGCTGTTATGACATAGGCCTGTTCGATTCCGCCCCGGCCGCTCCTGACCGGCGGCGATTCAACGAGGAGGTCTGTCGATGAAACGAACCGCTTTCTGGTTGCTGGTCCTGCCGTTCCTGCTCGGCTTCGCATCCCCCTCCCGCGCGGACGTCTGCAGCTCGGACGTCAAGCCGGCGGCGACCCTGCTGCTGCCGTACTTCGAGGTCGACCTCCAGCATGCGCACGGCACGGATACGGTGTTTTCCATCAACAACGCCTTCTCCGCGGCGCAACTGGCGCACGTGGTGGTCTGGTCGGACCTCGGCGCTGCGGTCCTCGACTTCAACGTCTACCTGACGGGCTACGACATGGAGGTCATCAGCCTGCGGGACATCATCGTCAACGGCCTGCTGCCGCAAACGGCGTCGGCCGGCCAGGATCCGGCGGACACCATCAGCCCGCAGGGGAGCCTGTCGCAGGACGTCAACTTCGCGAGCTGCACCGGCCAGCTCCCACCGCCGGCGGGCCTTCCCGCGGTCTTCATCACCCACCTGCAGAATTCCTTGACCGGCCAGGGGTCGGTTCTGTTTGGAGGGCTGTGCGCCGGCCGCAACCTGGGAGACAACGTCGCCCGGGGGTTCGTGACGGTGGACGTGGTGAAGAGCTGCACCCTGCGCTTCCCCAGTGATACCGGCTATTTCGGCCCCGGCGGGGACGCCTCGGACGACAACGTGCTGTTTGGAGACTACGCCTATGTCGATGCGTCGCAGGGGAAGTCGGTGGGGAACACGCTGGTCCACGTCGAGGCGAGCGCCACGAGCCCCGAGACCTCGACTCCGGGGCAGTACACGTTCTACGGGCGTTTCGTCGGCTGGTCGGCGCTAGACCACCGCTCGCCGCTCCCCACGACGTTCGGAGCCCTCTATCGCAAGGGGGACACCGACCTCGTGGTGTGGCGTGATCCCAAGGTCGTGCAGAATGCCTTCACCTGCCCGGCGGCGGCCGGCAATCCGGCCTGGTACCCCCTGGGACAGGAAGCGATCGTGACTTTCGATCAGCGGGAGACCGCGGCGACTCCGCCGGCGAGCGCCAAACCCTTCCCGGCCGCGGCGCAGCGCACGCGGGTGGGCGGCGGCGGCCTGCCGACGCCGTTCGCCTCCGGCTGGGCCTACCTCAACCTCAATACGACCGTGCCGGCCGCGGGAGCGAATCCCCCCGAAGACCCGGCGGCGGACCAGGCTTGGGTGAGCGTGGTCACCGCGGACGGCAGGTCGCTCGTGGGCTTCGACGCCATGCGCTACGACAGCGCCTGCCAAGCGAAGCACACCAACCCCCCGAATTAACCCCCTTCCCCTTCCGGCCCTCTCCTTCCCCCGGAGGAGAAGGCCGCCCTTCCTTGGACGATCGATCAAGGCGTTGCCGGCGTGCGGTGCAACGCGCGGCTGGCGTTGTCGAGCTGAATGGCGTCGAAGCCGACGCTGAACGTCCCTCCGGAGGTGGAGATCATTTGCAGCGCCACCCAGGCCTGAGCGGCGGCCGGATCGTGCGGAGGGTTGACGCCCGGAGATACGGTGGTGTTCAGGTTGAGGTAGAGCCAACCGAAAGCGAAAGGAACCGGCAGGTCGGCGCCATTTACCGCGACGCGCTGGCTCTCCGCCGGGAAAGGAATGATGCCCTGCTGCGGCGGCACGGGCGAGAAGGGGAAGCTCACTGGCACGTTCGCCTGCTCCTGCTCGTCGAAGATGACGATCCCTTCCTGGCCCAGCGGGTACCAGGTGGGACGGCCCGTGATCACCGGACAGGTGAAGGCATTCTGTACCACCTTCGAGTCACGCCAGACGATGTAGCTGGTGGTGCTGGAGAAGCTGCCGCCGACAGTGTAGCGGCCGGCGAAGTTCGTTCCCAGCGGGTGCCTGTGATCCGCCCCCGACCAATTGACGTAGCGCCCGTAGAAAGTGTATCGGCTGGGGGCGAGCAACTCCTCTGGCGGGATCGGCGGGAGCTCGGCGAGGATGTGAACGAGCGGGTTCCCCTCGGCAGTGCCGCGGGTCTGATTGATATAGAAGTAGTCGCCCCACAGGACGTTCTGGTCTGTAATGTCGCGGTTGCCGTTCACGTCGCCAAAATAAGCCGGATCACTGGGGAGGCGCAAAGTGCAGTTGCTGACCGTGTCCACGGTGACGTAGCCGCGGGCGAGGTTGTCTCCCAGGGAACGGCCGGAGCAGAGACCGCCGAAGAGCGGCGAGCCGCGGCCCGTCAGCGACAGTTGCAGGTGTTGGATGAAAGTCGCCGGCAGGGGTGGCGGCGGCAGTTGCCCGGTGCAGCTCGTGAAGTTGGCGTCCTGCGAGAACGGCCCCTGAGGGCTGATCGTGTCGCTTGGGTCCTGACCCGCGGACGCCGTCTGAGGGAGCATCCCGCCGACGAGGATGTCGCGCAGGGTGATCGTCTGCACGTCATAGCCGGTCAAATAGATGTTGAAGTCCAGCACTGGAACCGAGAGGTCGGACAACACCACCACATGGGCGAGGACCCCCATGGCGGAGGCGTTGTTGATGGAGATCAGCGTGTTGGCGCCGAGGGGATTGCCGAGGTCCACCTCGAAGTACGGCAGCAGCAGCGTGGCGGCGGGCTCCGGAGCGACCTTGTCGGTGGCATACGCCGCGGGGCCTCCCAGCCCCAGCAGGCCGAGCGCCATCAGACCATGTGCGAGTCGTTTCATCGGAATCTCCTTTCTGGATCGATGGGTCCCTCCCGGTCCTTACGATACAGCGATGGAGAGAATTCAACAACAGCTCCGGCGGGCTCTGCGGTTTCCGTATAAAGTAGCGGTGCCTCTTGGAAGGAGCCTGCCGATGCGAGCCGCCCGCTGCACCTGGAGATCGCTGACTCTGGCCGTCCTGCTTTTCCCCGTCGCGTCCCAGGCCCAGGCGCAGCCGGCGATCACGTTCGAGGAGAGCGCCGTGGTGGCGAGCGGCTTGTCGCCGGGAAAGACCATGGTGTTCTTCGGCGTCGAGCGGCGGGTGGACGCCGAGTACTCGAACGACCTCTACCAGCGCTATCAGGCGGCGACCGTGGCGGCGGACGGCACGGCCCGCTTCACCTTGGAGCAGCCGGTGGCCCTGCGTTCGATCTGGACCGCCGTGGACCTCGAAACCGGCAACTTCGCCCTCGCCTCGCCCAAGGGATACCGGCTCGCCCGCTTGGCGGCGGCTCCCTCCCGGCTGGTGGCAGGCTCATCCTCGGGGCCTGATGAGATCGTGGACAACCGCGGCTCTCTGATGGGATTGGTGGTGCGCCCGGGCGTGGGGGCCTGGACCCTCGCGGGCGCCGACGGTGGACCGGGGGACGCGGACGGCGCGAGCGACGGCCGCCTGACCCTGGCGCTCGACAAGCTCGAGCCTCTCCCCGGCAGCCCGGCATCGCCGGCCAAGGTGGGCGCCTCCGACCTCTGGTTCGTGGTCGATCCGCAGCGCATGGAGGTCTCGGTGCAGAAGGGCGGAGTGGTGCAATGAGCCGTTTGCCGCGGGCCGCCTCGCGCTGTCTGGCCGCCTTCCTGGCCGCTTCGGCGATTCCGGCCGCAGCGGACGTCCATCCCAATACGGCTGGAGGGTTCCCGGTCGATCAGTCCTTCCACGTCGGCGACGTGGACAACGTCAACCTGTTCAACGGCAGCCTGACGCTGACCATCCCCATCGGGCAGGGTTATCCCGTCAACGGCGGCTTCTCCTACAGCCTGAAGCTGGTCTACAACTCCAGCCCCTGGATCTTCCAGACCGTCCACCGCCTTCGCCCCAGCGACCAGATGGACGTGACCCGCATTCAGGCGCTGCCCAATCCGTGCTCCAACGCCGGCCTCGGCTGGCGATTGTCGCTCGGCCGCATGGACCCGCCCTGCCAGATGCCGGACGCCAACGACTCGTTCCCCGGTCCCATCTACCAGGACGAAATGGGCACCGATCACATTTTCTACGCCACCCTCCACGACGGCGACCCGGAGGACGCGCCGGCCGCGGGCGTCACGGACGTGCAGTACACGCGCGACGGGAGCTACCTGCGCCTCAAGGTCCTCACCAGCGGCCAGCGCGAGGTGGATTTTCCGGACGGCACCGTGCGCACCTTCGACGTGACCGGAATGCCGGTCGAGATCCGCGATCCCTTCGGCAACAAGCTGACGATCCAATACGTCCAGGGACTCAACGGCGCGGACGACCAGTGGGTGCTGACCGACAGCCAGAATCGGATCCACCGGATCTATTTCTATACCGGTATGCCGTCCTATCCGGACGTCCTTCACCACGTCGACCTGGCGGCCTTCGCCGGCACCGGGCCGGCGGTCTATCAATTCAACTACGACACCCAGACGCAGATGCGGCGGGCCTGTCCCCACGACGACTGGGAATTCGCGGGCAGCGTCCCCGATACGGTGGTGGTGCCGCTGCTGACCAGCGTCACCCTGCCGGACCTTTCGACGTTCCAGACGGCGGCAGGCAACTATCTCAACCCTCCGCTGCTGTCGGGTTTTCACTGCTCGAACAACTCGGGGAACCTGACGGCTTTGACCCTCCCCACCCTGGGGCGCCTGGAGTGGGCCTGGCAGACGTACCACTTTCCCGGCGGCTCGACGGGGAAGATCCACCTGCAGTCGAACCCCGGTGTCGCCAGCCGCGCGATGCGCAGCGCCGCCGGCACGGTCCTGGGAACCTGGACCTACGCTCAATTTCCCAGCCAGCCGACTTTCAACACGCATGAGATGACGACCACCGTCGCCGATCCCCTGGGCAACCGGATCGTCAACTATTTTTCCGCCGCGGTGGACTTGAGCTTCACCGGCTGGAGCACCTACGAGTACAGCCTGCCGTTCACGCACGACCG
The DNA here is from genome assembly GCA_036275055.1 of Thermoanaerobaculia bacterium. Lineage (GTDB taxonomy): Bacteria > Acidobacteriota > Thermoanaerobaculia > Multivoradales > UBA5704 > DATARR01. The sequence goes on along the minus strand of DASUEN010000269.1, from coordinate 11,816 downwards.
CACCCTCAACGTGGCCCCCGGGATCGACCTGAACCTTTCGCGGCAGACGTTCCAGGGGAGCTCGCCCACGCCCCTGCGCTCCGAGTACGTCCTCTACGAGCGCGATCCCGTGAGCGGCCCGAGCCCGCCGCACGCCTACAACTCGAACCGGCGGCCGGTGAGGAGCCGCACGGTTTACGAAGACGACGGCACCTATGCGGGCGCCGTGAGCTCGCAGTTCGACGGCCTGGGGCACTACCGGCGGCAGGATACGGAAGGGAATTTCCCGGGCTCGAACGTGCGGACGCATTTCGCCAGCTTCAACCCGGCGCGGGGAACCTACGTGGTCAATCCCGCCGCCAACACGGGCTCGGGATTCAGCGTCTGGCCCGCGAGCAAGCCTTGGGTGCTGGAGACCATGGCCTACTCCTCGGACGCGGAAAACGGCGCCACCGCCTGGACCGAGCTCTGCTACGCGCCGGATACGGCGGCGCTGACCCGCAAGCGCGTCCACCGCCAGGACGGCGCGGCCCAGTCGGCGAACGACCTGCTGACGGTGCTCGATCTCTCAGGCCAGGGCAACGTCGTGGCGGAAAAATATTTCGGCGGCGACTCCCCGGGAGGGCTTTCAGCCGGCGACCTCTGCTCCCTGTCGCTGCCGGCGAGCCCGCTCTATCAGCTCAACCACGCCTATTCGTCCGGCGTGCGGTCGCAATCGCAATACGTTGGAGCCGGCACCTTCAACGTCCTGGATCAGACGATCGATTTCAACACCGGGCTCGTCAATCAGAGCAAGGACACGGCGGGCGTCAGCACTTCCTATCTTTACGATGCCATGGGGCGGCGCACGTGGTCCAAGCCCGCGCAGGGCGGCTTCACGCAGTACGTCTACTCGGCGGCGACGCCATCCTCGCCGGCCAACGTCCTCATCCGCCAGCGCGACAATGGCAGCGAAGCGGCCCCGATCCTGGCCGTGAGCCAGATCGTCTTCGACGACCTCGGCCGCGTCTCCCAGGAGCTGCGCACCCTGCCGGATGGCAGCACCAGCAAGCGGCAGACGGCCTACGACGGCGCGGGCAACAAGGCCGCGGTCTCCGAAATGACGACCGGCACCCCGAACCGCTTCACCACCTTCAGCGGCTACGATCCGTTCGGCCGGCCGGGAACCATCACGCCGCCGGACGGCGCCGCGCACAACGTGACGATGACTTATCACGGCGTGCGCCAGGTGGATCGCACGGTGAAGATCGGCACGGCCCTGGGAGTCGAGAGCCCGGCGACCACCACCGAGGTCTACGACCGGCAGGGGAGGTTCTACTCCGTCACCGAGCCCTCGGGCGCCGGAAATTCGGCGGTGACCACGACCTACGGCTACGACGTGGGGAACCGGCTCTTTTCCGTCGCGACGCTTGGCCAGAGCCGCAACTTCACCTACGACCGCGCCGGGCTCTTGCAATCGGAGACCCATCCGGAAAAAGGCGTCAACGGCAACGGCACGGTTACCTATCCGCGCTACGACGCGCGCGGCCACGCCCTGCGCAAGATCGACGGCCCCAACGACCTTTCCTTCGTCTACGACCCTGCCGAGCGGCTGAGCCAGGTGAACGAGACCAACGGCCGGCCGCTCAAGGCTTTCACCTACGCGCCGGCCAATGGCTTCAACGACTGGAGCAACGGCAAGCTCAAGGTCGCGAGCCGCTACAACTACTTTACGATCGGCACTGGAAGCATCACGGCCCGGATCGACGAGACCTACAGCTACGGCGGGCGGGACGGCCGCGTTTCCCGGCGGGACACGGCCTCCTCCACCGGCGAGTCGTTCACCCAGAGCTTCTCTTACAACGCCCTGGGGCTAGCGGACACGGTGACCTACCCCACCTGCACTCACGCTGGCTGCACCCAGCCGGCACCGGCGATTTTTGCCGACGTTCCCGCCGGCTACTGGGCGCAGCGGGAGATCGAAGGGCTCTACAACGCGAAGATCACCGGCGGCTGCGGAGGGCCTCCTCCCCTGCGCTACTGCCCGGAGGATAGCGTCACTCGCGCCCAAATGGCGGTCTTCCTGGTGCGGGGAATTTCCGGTGCGAGCTATACGCCGCCGGTGTGCACGGCGGCGACGGCCACCTTCACCGACGTGCCTTGCAGCTACTGGGCGGCGGACTGGATCTACGAGCTCTTCCGGCGGGGAATCACAGGCGGCTGCGGATCGTCACGGTTCTGTCCGGACGATCCGATCACCCACGCGCAGATGGCGGTCTTCCTGCTGCGCAGCCGGGAAGGCGGCAGCTACGTGCCGCCGCCCTGCATGCAGGCCTTCGCCGACGTGAATTGCCCCAATCACTGGGCCGCCAACTGGATCAGCGAGATCAGCCGGCGGGGGATCGACACCGGTTGCGGCGGCGGCAACTTCTGCCCGGACGGGCCTCCCATCACCCGGGCGCAGATGGCGGGCCTGCTCGACCGCACCTTCGATTTCCCCATTCCGGTCGATCCCAACACGGTGCGAACCGTGCAGAACACCTACGTTCAGGGACTCTTGACCGGCGTCAGTGGGGGAGGGACGAGCTACGGTACGATCACGTACTACCCGAACCTGCTGGTGAATCAGGTCGTCCACGGCAACGGCGTGGTGGAGACGCAGGGCAACGATCCGAGCTCCATGCGCCGTCCCGCCTCGGAAGGCGCGGCCGGCCCCTATGCCAATTGGAGCTCCGGCGCCTACAGCTACGACGGGGCGGGGAACGTCACACGCATCGGCCCCTCCTGGTACACCTACGACCTGGTGAGCCGCTTGACCTCGGGCACCCTTTTCGACGGCCCCACGGGAGGCGGCACGCAGAAGACGCAGAGCTACGCCTTCGATCCCTTCGGCAACCTGACGAGCATCAACGGCACGAGCGGCCGCGCCACACCCACGAGCAGCGCCACCAACCGCTTGAACGGTCCCGGCACGGTCTACGACGCCGCCGGCAACCTGACCAACTGGAACGGAGCGGTCTATGGCTACGACCACTTCAACCAGATGACGGAGATGATCTCGGGAGGCGAGCACGACCTCTACGTCTACACGGCGGACGACGAGCGCGTCTGGTCCTACGACTTGATCCGGAACTCCTCGCACTGGACCCTCCGCGACCTGGGCGGCAAAGTGCTGCGCGACTACGCCAACAACGGCACCTGGACCCTGGGAACCGACTACGTCTACCGCGACGGCCTCCTCCTGGCCGCCGAAACCCAAACCGGCCAGCGTCACTACCACCTCGATCATCTCGGGACGCCCCGCCTGCTCACCCGAGCCTCCGGCTACCCGGCGGCCTACCACGCCTACTACCCCTTCGGAGAAGAAGCCACCGCCTTCAACCAGGACACGGAGAGGATGAAATTCACGGGGCATGAGCGGGATCTGGCCAGCCCGGCGGGTGCGGGGGATGACTTGGATTACATGCATGCCCGGCATGAGAGTCCGGTGGTGGGGCGGTTTTTAAGTGCTGACCCTATGCACTTGGGGAGCCCCGAGCATCCGCAAGCGTGGAACCGCTACGCCTACGCCCATGACAGCCCGATGCGGTATCTAGATCCGAATGGTCTAGAGCCCCTCGACGCGAGTGTGCTGCAGTTTTTCAATTCGTTCTTTCACGATGATTTTTCACGCGTGGATATTCATGCCGGGTTGTTGGGACGGTTCGCAACGGCTATAGCCGGTGGCGCGAATGCAGTCACCCTGGGTAAGGACGTCTATCTTCATCCAGACTACGTCCGCGATTACCGCAGAAGAAATCCGAGCGGTGTCGCGTTGGTTGGTCACGAGCTGACACATGTCATCCAATTCCAGGCTTTGGGTCCTCTTTTCTTGCGGGGCTATTTCCAAAACTACGATTACAATAGGAAACAAGGTCAAAGTGATCAGCAGGCATACGAGAACATCATCCAGGAGCAGATAGCCTTCAAGGTCGAGGACGTTGTCAAACATTTCCTTGCTACCAACCCTGATATCGCCGAGAAGCTTCAAGCAGGCCAGTCACTCAGTGCTGGGGACCTTGAGAAAGTCAGCTCGGCTGTTGCCAATGCGTTCAGGTCAGGGGAGCTCAAGAGCGGTTTTCAATTCAGCCAGGGGTTCCTCATATACGTTCAACCGCCTCCGAAATGACTGTGCAGGAGTCAATCGTCATGCGACCTGTTTCTTTTTGGCCCGAGTTGACGTGGTGGCGCTGTTTGGCGCCCATATCTCTCTTGCTGCTCCTCGGCGGCTGTGATCCAGGCTTCGATTATCGCCCAGTCGACTGGCCTGCCACGAGCGAGCGCCTCGTTTGGGAGAAGGTCTTCGATGGTTTCAGCATCAAGATCTCGCACCTTTCGGGACTTTTGGGAGGCCTCTCTATCACACCCGAGTTTGAGGTCACCAATCTTGCCGCGCTGCCACTGGTGCTGGAGAGCGCTGAGCTTCGTTCCGGTACGCGTACCTTTGCCGGAGTTCTCCCCGGCAAGGGCGAGGCGCAATGGCGCACAATCGAGCCAGGCGCCTCTCGGCAGATCATTGTCTTGTGGCGACTTGAGAAGTCTGTCCCGCAAGTATTGGGAAAACATCCCTCCGTCAAGCTGATTTTTCAGGTTGGTGACCAGCGCGTTCCGGTTGAAATTTCTTATGAATTGCATCACGTAGGGGCGCTGGTCCGCCTGAGGCCGGAGGCAGGTTCTCTTTTAGCCACCATCCCCTTGGCTTCAGGTAAAGTGGAAGATGGTTTCAAATGTGCGGTTTGAGCTCCTCGTCGGCCTTCGCTCGCAAGCACTCCACCGCGGGCGGCGCCTGGCAGCGCTTCAAGGATGTCCCGGGTCTCCCGGCGGCCAGCGCTTAGCCTTAGCAGCGGAGAAGGGCGAACGGTATTCGCTGGCCACCCTCCCGTCTCGCGAAGCTCGCCGGCCACGCCGTCCTCCGCGACCCCCGCCCCTCCCGAGCGGGCGGGGTTCCCCCTCGTAGACTTCCCCGAGCGGCCCCGAGCGGCGTGGGGGCTGCGTTTTCTTCGCATCTTGGCGTATCATGCCGCCGAACGCGGCAGACAGGAGCTGGAGGAGCCCATGGCCCGGAAAATCGTCCTCATCCACGGCGCGTGGATGACCCCGTTGTGCTGGGACAGCTTCCAGAAGTTCTATGAGGACCGGGGATACTCGGTCCTGGCCCCACCCTGGCCGTTCGACGAGCGGCCGATCGCGGAGTTGCGCAAGAGCCCCGATCCCGGGCTCGCCGGCGTGGGTATCGCCGAAATCGTCAACCACTACGACGGCATCGTGCGCGCCCTGCCGGAGCCGCCCATCCTCATTGGCCACTCCTTCGGCGGCCTGACCACGCAGATGCTCCTCGACCGCGGCCTTGGCGTCTGCGGCGTGGCCATCGACTCGGCGCCTCCGAAGGGAGTGGGCGGCGGCAACTTCGCGGCCTTCCGTACCCTTTTGCCGGTCCTCGTCACGCCGTTCGCCTGGAAGAAGGTGCTGCGCATGTCCCTGGACGATTTCGCCTACGGCTGGGCGCATACCATCCCTCCCGACGAGCAGCGGAAAGCCTGGGAAGGGTACGTGGTTCCCTCGCCGGGGCGCCCCTTCTGGCAGAACACCCTGAGCTTCATGAGCGACCTCACCAAGGTGAATTTCCAGAACGCCAAGCGCGCGCCCCTGCTGCTGCTCGCGGGCGGCGTGGACCGGGCGATCCCGCCGGGGATGAACCAGCAGAACTACGAGAAGTACAAGGGCTCCGGTGCGGTGACGGACTTCAAGGAGTTCGCCGGCCGTTCGCACTGGACCATCAAGCAGCCGGGTTGGGAAGACGTCGCCGGTTATGCCATCGAGTGGGTTGAAAAGCAAATCGGTAAGCTCTAAACTGTCGCAAACCACAACCTGAAGGGAGGAGAGATCCATGAGCAACGGAACCACGTCTACTTCTGGCAGCACGGGCGGCACCGGTCCGGGCCCGGGCGGCAGTGTCCAGAGCCCGCTGACCCTGCTGATCCCGATGCAGGAAAACGCCATCTACGACCTGCGGAAGAACCTCCAGAAACTGCAGGACCAGTTGGCGCATGGCCTCGACCAGATCGGCATCGTCCATTTCGTCCGCCTGCTCATCCTGCCCAACACCAACATCCTGGCCATCATCACCACCTACGACGGCAGCTTCGACGACTACATCCAGGCTTTCGTCCGCAATCCCATCGTCGCGGCGACCTTCGACACTTTCCTCAAGGTGACGGACGACGTCAACACGCCGCCTTCGCTGCCCACGGGCCCGCAGATGGTGCCCGTGCAGAAGAACGCCGACATCTTCGTGAAATACCTCAACTTCTACGACTACACCAACGTCGACCGCCGGGACAGCTTCGCCTGGTACAGCGCCTACCCGACGATGACCGTCAAGCAGATCGTCGCCTGCTCCAAGACCCCGAGCGGCAGCTAGCTAGAAGTCGTTGCGCAGGCGGGGGGCGAAAGTTGCGCCCCCCGCGCCCTGCATCCAACTACGTTGAAGAGGAGCCGCAGCATGACCACGACCGATACGAGCCCGGCCCCCAGTGGAGCGACGTCTCCAGCCCCGAGCCAGGGCACGAATCCGGAAGACACCATCCAGCCGCAGGACCTGGCGGAGATTCAGGGGATCATCCTGAGGGGCTACCGGCTGGACTTCGCTCGTCACTTCGTCCTCCAGATCCTGAACCCGGCCGCTTTCAAGCAGTTCCTGGCCAAGCTGGTTCCCGGTAGCGCCGGGGCGGGGCCGCTCACCATCTCCACCTCCGAGCAGTGGCCCAACAACCAGAAGCCGGAGTATTGCCTCAACATGGGCTTCAGTTGGGCCGGCATCCAGGCGCTCAACCTCCCCGGCGCCACCTTCGGCTCCAGCTTCGACTTCACGTCCTTCAAAGCGGGGGCGCCGGCCCGGGCCAATTATGTCGGCGACGTGGGCAACAGTGCGCCCGCGAGCTGGGTCAGTTGCCTCAACCCGGCGAACGCCTCCAACGCACACGCCGTGCTGACGCTGTTCGCCAACTCCACGGAGGCCCTCGAGTCCAACACCACCGCTCTCCAGGGCATGTTCACCGCCGGCGGCGCCGCGCAGGCCCTGACCTTCGGCCCCAGCGCCAACCCGGGACCGCCGTACTTCGACGCCGCGGCCCTGCCGGACGACACCATCCACTTCGGCTACGCGGACGGCATCTCGCAGCCCCAGGTTTCCGGCATGACGCCGCCGCGGCCGCCGGACCAGCAGCCTGCGCTGCCGGCGTGGGGCGTAGTGTTGCGGAACAGCGCTCAGGCGCCCTACAACTTCCCCGCGCCGTCCGTGCTGAGCCAGAACGGCGGCTTCGCCGCCTTCCGCATCCTCGAGCAGGACGTGGCCGGCTTCGAGCAGTACACCAACAACCAGCCGGGGATCGATCCCGAAACCCTGGTGGCCAAGTTCTGCGGCCGCTGGCGCAACGGCAACCCCCTGGCGCTGTGCCCGGTGTCGGCGGGCGATCCGCTGCCTGCGGAACAGCTCAGCAACTTCAACTACGCCAACGACCCCAACGGCGACGTCACTCCCATAGGCTCGCACACCCGGCGGGGCAACCCGCGGGGCTCGGAGTCGTTTCCGTCGCCGGTGCCCGATCATCGCATCGTGCGCCGAGCCATGCCCTACGGACCGGCCTACCAGCAGGGGAGCAACGACACGACGCCGCGCGGCCTCATCGGCTACTTCGTCGGCACCAGCCTGGAGCAGCAGTTCGAGTTCATCCAGAAGGTGTGGATCAACGGCCAGAACTTCGCCGGCAACTTCCAGCTTCCTCAGGGCACCGACCCGGTGCTCGGCGTGAACAACCCGCAGTCCTCCGCCTTCGACTTCCCGCCGAGCGGGCACGTCAGCGGCTTCGAGCAGTTCATCACCACCAAGGGCGGGCTCTACTGCTTCCTGCCGAGCATCCCGGCCCTGCAGTGGATGTCGCAGCAGCCTTGAGGAAGTGACGCCGGGGCTTTGGGCGCCAGAGCCCCGGCCGTCTACTCGATCACGATCCCCTTCAGGTCCTCTTCGGGCTCGGGACGCTTGACGTCGAGGCTCTCCAGGGTCTCGGCCAGCACCGTGGCCACCACGAGGTTGCGGAACCACTTCTTGTCCGACGGCACCACGTACCAGGGCGCATGCTTGTGGCTGGTGCGGGAGAGGAGCTCCTCGTAGGCCTTCATGTACTCGTCCCAGTGGCCGCGGTCGAGGAGGTCGCCCTTGCGGAACTTCCACTGCTTGGCCGGGTCGTCGAGCCGGTCCTGGAGACGCTTCTTCTGCTCGTCCTTGGAGATGTGGAGGAAGAGCTTGAGGATGGTGGTGCCGGTTTCGGCGAGCAGGCGCTCGAAGTCGTTGATCTGGTCGAAGCGGGGGCGCCAGACTTCGGGCGGGGCGAGCTTGAGCACCCGCACGGGGAGGACGTCCTCATAGTGGCTGCGGTTGAAGATCACCATCTCCCCTGCGCCGGGCACCTTGGAGTGGACCCGCCAGAGGAAGTCGTGGTCGAGCTCCTCGCGGGTGGGGGCCTTGAATGGCACGGCCCGCGCGCCCAGCGGGTTGATGCCCTCGAAGACGTGGCGGATGGTGCCGTCCTTGCCGCTGGTGTCCATCCCCTGGAGGACGACGAGCACCTTGTGCTTGTGCTCGGCCCACAGCGCTTCCTGGATCGACTCCAGCCGCTTGTTGAGAGGCAGGAAGCGCTTCTCCGCCTCCGCCTTGCCGCCCTTGAAGCCCTTGGTCGCCCCCGGATCGAGCTTCTTGAGGTCGACTTTGCTGCCTGGCTCGACGCGATATCGCTTCATGAGGTCTCCCGGCCAAAAAGAATGACGTCGCGAGCCTACCAGTCTCCGGAGACCAGGTAAAGTTTGCCAACTCCCGACCGCCGCAGCGATTTCAAGAAACACACTTAGGAATAACTTGAATTTCTCTGAGTTGGCGTGTATCATCGCTCGCGCAATCGGTGGCCCATGGCCATCTCTCTCTTCGGAGGTGCCTCTCCGTGGAACCGGGAGCTGGATCCAGATTCAGGTGGACGGCGGACGCACCCGTCAGTGCCGCCGGCTTCGAGAGAGTGGAGAGCCAGGTCACCTGCGTCCTCACGCGCTTCCACGTCCGCTCCGTCTGGGACCTCCTCCGCTTCTATCGCGTGTTCCGGCGGGTGCGCCGGGACGCCCGGAGCATCCGCGGCCTCCTCCATGCCGGCTTCCTCGTCGAGGGGCCGCGGACCTGCTACTCCTTCTCCCTGTGGGCCGACGAAGGAGCCATCCTGGAGTTCGGGACGCTGATCGAGTCGCACGTGCGGGCGGCCGGCCACGCCTTTCGTGCCACTTTCCGCAAGGACCTCTCGCGCCCCGAGATCTGGTCCACGCAGTGGAAGCTGACAGCGGCCAGCAACAACCTCAACTGGGAGGGCGTGGACCTCCGCTCCCTGATCGCCCCGCTCGTGCCCGGCGGCGTGGAGGCCATGCTCCAGGAGGCCGAGCCACGATGAGCCTCGCCGCCGTCCGTCTCGTGGCCCAATTGGCCCTGGGGCTCGTCTTCCTCCTCTCGGCGCTCGGCAAGCTGCGTCATCCGGCCGCGTTCCTGCGTGGGGTGGCCGAGTTCGAGATCCTGCCGGTCCCCCTGGCCAAGGCCTTCGGCGCAGTGGTGATTCCCGCCGAAGCCTTCCTGGCCGCTGCCCACCTCACGGGCTGGGGCCTGCGGGTGGCCGTCCCGTTGGGTATCGCCCTCCTGCTGGCGTTCACCACGGCGGTGACTGTCAACCTGCGGCGCAATCGCGATCTGCTCTGCCATTGCTTCGACAGCCTGGGCGGGGAGCGCGTCTCGGCGCGCTCGGTCGCGCAGCTCGTTCTGCTCCTGGCGGCGGAGCTGCTCCTGCTCTCGCAGCCACCGGGCTTGGTGTATCCGCAGAAAGTGGCCACCCTGGGCGACCTGGCCCTGGCGGCCGTATGGGCGGTTTTCAGCCTGCTCGCAGGGCTCTGGCTGCTGCGGGCCGACGAGGTGATCCAGCTATTCCGCCGCCATCGCTGCAAGACCTGCTCGCAGGCGCCGGAAGCGCGGCCCGTTTCCTGAGGATCGCAACGTGAGGATCGAGACGCCATGAGCTTCAGCTTCCTCTCCACCTACTTCGCCCTTTGGGCCCTGGTCCTGTTCCAGACCCTCATCATCCTCGGCCTGCTGCGCGAGCTCTCGGAGATCCGCCGCCTTGCCGAGGACGGCCGCCTGCCGCAGCGCCTCCCCCTGGGAGCCCGGGGGCCACACCTGCGCGGCTCCGACCTGCGGACGGGGACGACCTTCGATTCCTCGCTCCTCTCGGGGCGGGAGCTGGTGGTGCTTTTCCTTTCTCCGGGCTGCCGGCTCTGCTGGCGGCTGGCGGACGGCACCCGCAAACTGGCGGCGGAGCCCTTCCTCTCCCGCATCGCCGTCTGCCACGGCAGCGCCGGCGAGTGCGCGAAATTCGTCGAGACCCTGGCCGGCGACGTCCCCGTGCTCCTCGATCCCTCCGGCGCGATCAGCGCGGGCTACGGCGTCCGCAGCACGCCGGTGGCTTTCGTGCTCGACCCCGCGGGGCGGGTGCGCGCCTCGGGGAGCCCGCGCCATGCCGGCGAGCTGGCGGAGCTGATCCAGCAGGCCCGGGAGTCGCTGATCCCCGAGGACGAACGGGCGCCCGTCCGCGCCTGAGCTGCGAAACCCAAGGAGAACGATGCCATGAAGACGATCGCCGACAGCCCCTCCCGCCCCGACGGTTTCGAGCTGGCGACCTGGGTCGTTGCGAGCCTCGGCCTCACGGCGGCGCTCGCCGCGGCGTGGATCGACGTGCGCCTGGCCCTCTTGCCATTGGCCGGCTTGCTCGGGTGGTGCCACCTGAGCAGCGTCTGAGGGGTGTCGCTCGTTGGAGCGCTGACGCCCCTCGGGAAGGTGGCACGCGACTGGAAAACCTGGTTCTTGGCGGTCCTGCTCTACACGCTGAGCGGCCTCGGCGTGAGTGCCGGAGTGGGCGCGGCCTTGGGATGGCTCGGCCGCCTTGCCGGCGTGGCGCAGGTCCGCAACGGAGTGCTTCTTGGCGGGGTCGCGCTCGCCCTGGTCTTGGTGGCGCGGGAGTGGGGGCTCGTACGTTTCCGCCTGCCGGAGCGCCCCCTGCAGACGGAGAAGACCTGGATGCACGAGTTCGGCCCCCTGGGAGCGGCCACCCTCTGGGGGCTCCACCTGAGCCTCGGCTTCTTCACCCGCATCAACTACGGCGGCTTCTGGCTCTTGACCTTTCTCGCTCTCGGGCTCGGCGACCCTGTCTATGGCGCCTTGCTGGTGGGTGGCCACTGGCTGGGAAAGACGCTGCCGGTATGGGTGGCACCCCTGGCCTACCAGGATCCCAACGAGGGAGGAGACCTCTTGCGCGTCTGGGGCGGCCGCACCGCGGTCTACGCCCGTTTCCAGGGGCTCGGCCTGCTGGCGGCGGCCGTGGTCCTCGCGGTCTGGCTGAAAGGATGAAGATGGAGCAGCTCGTCTACGGCAGCTACGCGCTTCTCTGGACCCTGGTGGCGGTGCAGACCGTGGTGCTGCTCGAAGTCTTGCGGCGCACGGTGAAGCTGAAGCGGGAGATCGACGAGAGCACGCCGGCCGCGGTCAAGGAAGAGCGCCTGGCCGGCGGCACCCGGGTGGACTTCGCGGTCCGCGACTTGACCCGCGGGGGAGTGGTACGCACGGACGACCTCCGCGGCCGGCCGGCGGGCCTGCTGTTCCTGATCGCCGAACCTTTCGGGGAGGGGCTCCCGGAGTGGCTGCTCGATACCTTCGCGGGCTTGCAGGCCAAGAGCGAGGGGAACCT
>DASUEN010000268.1:0-10295 GCA_036275055.1 Thermoanaerobaculia bacterium | reverse complement strand
GCCTGCAGCCGCGCGCCCGCCGTCTCCAGAGCTTCGTAGGGGCAGGGATCGTCCTTGGCCAGCTCCGCGAGCGCCGCGCTCCCGGCCGCGACGGCCAGTGGGTTGCCCGAGAGCGTTCCTGCCTGGTAGACGGGGCCGGCGGGGGCGATCTTCAGCATGAGATCGCGCGGCCCGGCGTAGGCGGCGAGGGGGAGGCCGCCGCCGATCACCTTGCCGAGGGTGGTGAGGTCCGGGGTGACGTCGAGGGGGATCTGGGCGCCTCCCCAGGCGACGCGGAAGCCGGTCATCACCTCGTCGAAGATGAGGAGCGCGCCGTGGCGGCTGCAGAGGGCGCGCAGCCCTTCCAGGAAGCCGGGCACGGGCGGCACCAGGTTCATGTTGCCGGCGATGGGCTCGACGATGATCGCCGCGATGGTCTCCCCATGGCGGGCGAAGAGCCCCTCGACCACTCCGAGGTCGTTGTAGGGCGCGAGAAGCGTGTCCGCCACCACGTTCCCGGGCACGCCGGGGGAGGAGGGGACGCCGATCGTGGCCGCCCCCGACCCCGCGGCGATGAGGAACGGATCGGCGTGGCCGTGATAGCACCCCACGAATTTCACGAACCGGTTGCGGCCTGTGGCCGCGCGCGCCAGGCGGAGGGCGGACATGGTGGCCTCGGTGCCCGAATTGACCAGCCGCACCATTTCGATGGAAGGCAGGGCGGCGACGATGACCTCCGCCAGCTCCACCTCGGCGAGCGTGGGAGCCCCGAACGCCGTCCCGCGGCCCAGGGCCTCCTCGATGGCGGCGACGATCGCCGGATGGCGGTGCCCCAGGATGTGAGGGCCGTAGCCGCCGATGTAATCGACGTAGCGGCGGCCGTCTTCCCCTTCCAGATAAGCGCCCGAAGCGGAGCGGATGAAGACGGGATCGCCCCCCACGCCGCGGAAGGCGCGCACCGGGGAGTTGACGCCGCCGGGGAGGACTTTTTCGGCCCGGGCGAGGAGGCTCATCACTCCACCCATCCCGAGGCCAGCAGCTTCGCGGCCTCCCGTGCCGCGTAGGTGAGGATCAGGTCCGCGCCGGCCCGGCGGATGGCGATGAGCGATTCCATCATCACCCGGTCGTAGTCGATCCAGCCGCGCTCGGCCGCGGCCTTGAGCATCGAGTATTCGCCGCTCACGTGATAGGCGGCCAGCGGCAGGTCGAAGCGCTGGCGCAGGGCGGCGAGGATGTCCAGGTAGGGGAGGGCGGGCTTGACCATCAGCATGTCCGCACCCTCCTCGACGTCCGCCGCGGCCTCGCGGATCGCCTCGCGCCCGTTGGCCGGGTCCATCTGATAGGCGCGGCGGTCGCCGAACTGAGGAGCGGATTCCGCGGCCTCGCGGAACGGGCCGTAGAAGCCGCTCGCGAACTTGACGGCATAGGAGAGGATGGGTGTGGCGGAGAAGCCCGCGCCGTCCAGCGCCTTGCGGATCGCTCCCACCCGGCCGTCCATCATGTCCGACGGGGCGATGATGTCCGCCCCGGCCTCGGCGAGGGAGACGGACTGCTTCGCCAGGTTCTCCAGCGTCGCGTCGTTGTCCACCTCGTGGCCGTGGAGCACGCCGCAGTGGCCGTGGTCCGTGTACTCGCAGAAGCAGACGTCGGCGATCTTGACCAGCCCGGGCACCTCGATGGAGAGCGCGCGCAGGGCCCGCTGGACGATGCCGTCCGGCGACCAGGCGGCGCTCCCCTCGGCGTCCTTGAACTCGGGGAGGCCGAAGAGGAGGAGGGAGCGGATCCCCTCGGCGAACGCCTCCTTGGCGGTGGCGACGATGCGGTCCACCGACTGCTGATAGACGCCCGGCATGGAGCCTACGGGTTTCGCCACCCCTTCGCCCGGGCAGACGAAGAGGGGGAGGACCAGGTTGTCCGGCGAGAGCCGGGTCTCCCGGACCATGCGGCGCAGGGTCGGAGTGCGGCGAAAGCGGCGGAGTCGGGTCTCTGGGAAGCTCATGGCGCTGCGGTTGTATCGCGGAGAAGGGGGGAAAGGCAACGCCCCGCGGCGCGGGGCGTGCCGGGAACGAGGCGAGAGGAGCCCTACTGCTGGATCATCTCCACCCGCAGGTTGCTGTAGCTCCACCCCCAGGTGGCGACCTCGGGGCCGGACTGGAAGCTGTAGTGGCCGAATTCGCTGACCAGCCCCGAGGCGGGGACGGTCAGGGTGTGATTGGCCGCCGTGCCAGGCATCTTCATCGTCCGCATCACGCGGCCGTTCTGGGTGACGGTGACGACGACGCTCTCCGCGACCGCGTCGTAGACGTAGTGAAGGTGGTAGACCTTCCCCTGCTCCAAGTTCATGCCGCCCGAGGCGTTGGTGTTCGCACCCTTCGGCAGGTCGAGGTTCTGATTGTTCTTGAGGAAGTTCTTTTTGGGACCATAGAAGTTGACATTGGCCACCGTATTGCTGCGGAACTTGCCGCGATAGAGCCAGATCATGGCATGGCAGCCGGCGGGGTTCTTCGAGCTCCAGGGGCCGGGGGTGACGTCCCAGTCGATGGTCATCTGGCGCAGGGCGAGGGCCTGCGGCACGGGGATTTGGAGGATCGCCTTCTCCTTCTGGGGCGACGCCTTGTGGAAGACGCCGGGGGCATTGAAGACCACCGTTCCCTTGGGCGAGACCGTGGCCTTCGGCTTGGCCGCGAGGGCCATCTCGGTCTCGGGAGTGGCAAAGGAGACCTCGGAGGTCCTGGCGTTCACGGCGACGCCGTAGGCATAGAACGCCTGGCCGCAGGAGACCTGGGCGGAGACCGCTTCGTCCATGGGCAGGGCGTCTTCGAGGTGTTGCATGGAGCCGGCGGCGAGGTCGAGCGTGGCGCCTTCCCCGGCGAAGCTGCCATCGGCGCGCAGGAAATCGACGTCACAGCGCGTGGCCTCGGCACCGAGGTTCACCACGCCGATTTTGGCGAGGTTGCGGTCGAGGCCGTTGAGGAAGGTGGTGGCGCCGGCTTCGACCAGGTTCTGGTCCGAGATCACCGGCACCCGGGTGGTGAACGTCAGCTTGCCGTGCCGGGTCTGAATCCAGGCGTCGACGTTCAGCTCCTGCGCCGCGTCGATCTCCAGCAACCCCGTCTCCCCTTGAGCTGAAGCCTTGTCGAAGTACACTGCGCGGGCGGCGGGCACCGTCCCCTCGGTGGTGGGCTCGGTTACGTCGCTGGCGGCTTGGCGGAAGGTGGAGGAATAGGGGCGAGTCTCGCCGGCTTGGTTGGAGATCCACAACCGGGTGGCGAGAGTCTGTCCACCGGCTCCCTGCGGGTTGACGATCGGCACCCATACGGGTGCACCCTGCAGGGGGGCGGCGGCCAGGGCGGTGAGGGCGAGACTGGCGGCGAACCAACTCTTCATGCAACGGCCTCCTGAGCTGCGAGACGAAAACCCCGGATCAAGGGGCTTTGCCTCCGGTCCTTGAATCGAACGGCATTGACCTGGCACGAATAGTACGTGGTCCGGAAGCTGGACGCAATCCAATTTTGCATTTGTCTATGCCTTGGAGACTGTAAAGCTTACCGCCTCCCTGGCCGCGATAGGATGGCGCCGAGGCTGAGATCCCAGGGATCACCCCTAGGTATACGAGGGAGCAGGCGAGAACGATGGAGCCGCTGCGCAGGTTGGGCCGACGGGCCTTCAAGCCGGTCTACGTCCTCTATTACCGGCTCCTCTTTGGGCGGCGCTTCCCCTTCTCGCAGCGCCTGGCCGCGCGGGTCCATGCCTGGGAGATGGCCACCGGCCGCGGCGACGCGCCGGTGGCGAAGGACGTTTGGGAGGAGCAATACCGCCGCGGCCACTGGGAGCTGATGCGGGGCTTCGACGAGCTCGCCCGCTACAGCGTCATCGCCGGCTACCTCCATCACTTGAAGCCCGGCGGCTCGGTGCTCGACGTGGGGAGCGGCGAGGGGCTGCTGCGCGATCACCTGGCCCCCTACGGCTACGGGCGCTACCATGGCGTCGACCTCTCCGAAGCCGCCATCGCCCTGGCCGCGCCCCGCGGCGACGCGCGCACCACCTTCGCCGCGGCCGATGCCGAGACCTACGTTCCCCCCGGGCGCTTCGATGCCGTGGTGCTCAACGAGTGCGTCTACTACTTCCACGATCCCGTGGGCTCGGTGCGGCGCTACGAGCCGTACCTGGAGGAGGGGGGCTGCTTCGTGGTCTCGACCTTCCGCTCCCGGCGGGCGGACGTGATCGCGCGGCGCCTCGAGGAGATTTACGACCTCCTCGAGGAGACGGCGATCACCAACCGCAAGGGAACGTGGGTGGTGCGGATCTTCAGACCGCGACCGGCGCCTGCCACCGCAGCGCCGCGTCCAGCCGTCCCTCGGCCTGCAGCTCCTGAATCCGCTTCAGACGGATGAAGCGTGGGCCCAGGAGGTCCTCTTTGGAGAAGCCGGCCTTCTGATAGGCGTCGTAAAGCTCGCGCGCACCCAGGCGGGCGTTCCATTGCGGCTGATAGGCGGGGAGCACGCGCTCGATCTTGCCGCAATCCACCCGGTAGTAGCGCTTGTCCGGACCGGCATCGGCGGCGTAGGTGATCTCGCAGCCGGGGACGGTCTCGGCCACGATCTCCGCCAGCTCGCGAATGCGATAGTTGTCCGCCGTGCGGCCGACGTTGAAAGCCTGATCGTGCACCAGCTCGCGCGGCGCCTCCAGCACGGCGAGGAAGGCGCGGCTGATGTCCTCGATGTGGACGATGGGGCGCCACGGCGTGCCGTCGCTCAGCATGTGGATGCGGCCGGTGGCCACGGCATAGCCCACGAGGTTGTTGAGCACCAGATCCACCCGCAGGCGAGGGGAGACGCCGTAGGCCGTGGCGTTGCGCAGATAGGTGGGGCTGAAGCGGTCGTCCGCCAGCTCGGAGAGCTGCTCCTCCAGGCGCACCTTGGAAACGCCGTAGGGCGTGACGGGATTGAACGCCGCCGACTCGTCCAGGAAATCGTCGCCGGCCGCCCCGTAGGTGCTGCACGACGACGAGAAGAGGAAGCGCTCGACGCCGGCTTGCTTGGCCAGGCGGGCGAAGCGGATGGAGGCCGCGTCGTTGATGTCGAAGGTCAGCGACGAGTCGAGATTGCCCAGCGGATCGTTGGAGAGGCCGGCGAGGTGCAGCACCGCCTGGAACCCTTCGAGGTCCCGCCGCTCGGCCTCCCGCAAGTCCTTGTGGATCGACGGGACCGGGAACTCCGCCGGCAGGCCCGCGAGCAGGCAGGGCTCGAAGAACCCGGCGTCGAAGCCCACCACCTCGTGCCCCGCCGCCCGCAGCAGAGGGACCATGACGCTGCCGATGTAGCCCAGGTGTCCGGTAACGAGGATGCGCATGATGGGGCGGAAGGGTAGCACAGGGGGTTCCACAGGGGTTTTACGGCGCCACCACTCCATACCGGAAACACCCCCGAATCCGCCCCACCCGCCAGCCGAGCTGCCACGTCCAGCGCGCCCTTCCTTCCCGGGTGAGGAGGAGCAGGGGAGTGCGCAGCAGGAGGCTCGCCCATTTCCGCAGCCCGGGCAGCCAGCCGAGGCGGGGCATGCCGCGGCCTTGATAGCGCTGGTAGATCAGCACGTTGTGGAGGCCGTAGCTCACCCCCTGGCGATAGATGCTTCCGAGGTCCCCCCGGTGGCGGATGTTGACCACGGCATCCGGTGCGAAGTGGAGGGAAAAGCCGGCGAGCTGGAGGCGCCAGCAGTAGTCCGTGTCCTCCAGGGCGGGGAGGGTCTCGTCGAATCCCCCCACCGCCTCGTGCGCCCGGCGGGTCACGCCTAGGCCGCCGCCGCCCGCGTGGGGGAGGAACGGCGGGTAGTCGTAAGTCGTCAGGCCGTCCTTCTGGGGATTGAGATGTGTGCGCTGCACCCAGACGGGATTCAGCTTCTCGTTGTCGTAGCGGCAGGCGACGAAATCGAAGCGCGCGAGGGCGGCTTCCAAGGCCGCGAGCCAGCCGGGGGCCACCTCGTCGTCGGCGTCGCAGAACAGGAAGGCGTCGCCCGTGGCCGCCGCGGCCCCGAGGTTGCGGGCGTGAGCCTGTCCCCGGCGATCGGAAGCGTCCACCAGCCGCAGGCCCGGAAGGCGCCCCCGGAAGCTCTCCACGATTTCGCGGGAATCGTCCGTCGAGCCGTTGTCAGCCACGATCACCTCCCACTCTCCCTCCCATTGCTGGCCGGCGAGGGCTTCGAGCTGCACGGCGAGCGTCGCCGCGGCATCGAGGCAGGGGATGATCACGCTCAGCTTCAAGGGAGACAAATGATAGTCGATCCCTCCACCCAAGCCCCCGATGCTAAGATCCCCCTTCCGTCTGACGTCCTGTTTCTTCTGCGGGGAAGCTATGAAACCAGACCGTCTGAAACCTCTCGCCGCCGCCCTCCTCCTCGCCGCCCTTCTCGGCGCCGCTCCTCTGGCCGCCGCGCCTCCTCATGGTGGCGGGGAAGGGAGGTCCGAGGGTCCGGAAACCGGGCCGCTCCCCGGTTTCGCCAAGCTGATGGCCAGCCTGGAGAAGCGGGAGGGGCTCCTCACCTTCTATGCCGACCGGCAGCGGGGAAAGGTCTGGCTGGAGGTGCCGCCGGCCAAGGGACCTGGGGGCGAGGTGGCGAGCTACATCTATCAGGAGGGCCTGGTCACCGGCCTCGGCTCCAATCCCGTGGGGCTCGACCGCGGCCAGCTCGGCGGGACCCAGATCGTCACCCTGCGCCGCCTGGGCGGCCGGGTGCTGCTCGAGCAGCCCAACCTCCAGTTCCGCGCGCTCACGGAAGATCCGGCGGAGCGGAAAGCCGTGCGCGAGTCCTTCGCCACCTCGGTCCTCTGGGGCGGCGAGATCGTGGGCCTGGAGCCGGACGGCCGGGCGCTGGTGGACTTCACCTCCTTCCTGGTGCGCGACGCGCACGACATCGCCGCGCGGATGAAGCGCACCGGCCAGGGGAGCTGGACGCTCGACGAGAAGAGAAGCGCCGTCGATCTCGATGACTGCCTCGCCTTCCCCGAGAACCTGGAATTCGAGGTGCTGCTCACCTACCAGTCGTCCGATCCCGGGCCGCTGGTCAGCGAGACGGCGCCGTCTGCGGGGAGCGTCACCCTGGTGCAGCACCACTCCCTGGTGCGCCTCCCCGACGACGGCTACAAGCCGCGGCGGCTCGATCCCCGCGCCGGCTACTTCGGCGTCGATTTCCTGAACTACGCCGCGCCCCTCAACGAGCCGATCGAGACGCAATGGATCTCCCGCCACCGACTGGAGAAAGTCGATCCCACGGCCGCCCGCTCAAAAGTCAAAAAATCGATCGTCTACTACGTCGACAACGCCGCGCCCGAGCCCGTGCGCAGCGCCCTCATCGAGGGCGTGAGCTGGTGGAAAGAGGCCTTCGACAAAGCCGGCTTCATCGACGCCTTCGAGGTCAAGGTGCTCCCCAAGGACGCGCATCCCCTCGACGTGCGCTACAACGTCGTGCAGTGGGTTCATCGCTCCACCCGCGGCTGGTCCTATGGCGGCGGCGTGATCGATCCGCGCACAGGGGAGATCCTGAAAGGGCACGTCACCTTGGGATCGCTGCGCGTGCGGCAGGACCGGCTGATCTTCGAGGGCTTGGCCGGCGTGGACAAGACGGGCACCGGCGCGCCGGACGATCCCGTGCAGCTCGCGCTCGCCCGCATCCGCCAGCTCGGGGCGCACGAGGTGGGGCACAGCCTGGGGCTGGCCCACAACTTCGCGGCCTCCACCTATGGCCGCGCCTCGGTGATGGACTATCCGGCGCCCCTCGTGGGGATCACCGACGGCAAGCTCGATTTCTCCAGGGCCTATGCGGTGGGCGCCGGCGCCTGGGACGTGCAGGCCATCCGCTACGGCTACAGCGAGTTTCCGCCGGGCACGGACGAGGCGCAGGCCCTGGACGCCATCGTCAAGGACGGCCTGGACCGCAAGCTGGTCTTCCTCACCGATCAGGACGCCCGTCCCGAGGGCTCGGCGAGCCCGCTCGCTCATCTCTGGGACAACGGCGTGGACGCGGCTGAAGGACTGAAACAGGCGCTCGCCGTGCGCCGTATCGCCCTCTCCCGTTTCGGCGAGCACAACATCGCCCTGGGGCGGCCCCTCTCCCTGCTGCAAGAGGTGCTGGTCCCCCTCTACTTCCATCACCGCTTCGAGCTGGAGGCCGCCTCCAAGCTGGTGGGCGGCCTGCAATACACCAATGCCCTGCGGGGCGACGGCCAGCCGCCCTCGAAGCCGGTGGACGCCGACTCCCAGCGGCGGGCCCTGGCGGCCGTGCTGGAGGTACTCTCCCCGGAGACCCTCGACCTCCCGGAGCCGGTGATCGCCCTGCTCCTGCCGCGTCCCGCCGAATACGGCCCGAACGACGAGATGTTCCAGAGCCTCACCTCGCCCACCTTCGACGCCCTCTCGGCGGCAGCGACGGCTTCGGACATGGCCGTGCGCCTGCTGCTGCGGCCGGAGCGCACGGCCCGGCTGGTGGACTTCCACCGCCGCGATCCCGCGCTCCCCGGCCTGGAGGAGGTGCTCGGCGGCCTGGAAGACAAGGCCTTCGGCGGCCAGCCCCCGAAGATGCCGCGCCTGGCCGAGATCCGCCGCTCCGTACAGTGGGTGACGGTGCGGCGGCTGATCGGCCTCGCGAGCGATCCGCAGGCCGCGCCCGGAGTCCGTTCGCGGGTGGAAAGCGAGCTGCGCGCCCTCGGCCACAAGCTCGCCGCGCCGGGAATGGCCGACTCGGCGGAAGCGGCCAGCCGCAAGTTCCTCGCCGGCGAGATCGATCGCTACCTCGACCGCCGGCAGGACGGAACCGCCAAGCGCCCCGAGCCCCTCCCGCCGCCGCCGGGCCAGCCGATCGGAGGGGCGGATTCAGGGATGGAGGAGTGGGGAGGGTGCTCGTGGCAGTGAAGGGGGCGAAAGCGGACGATAAAGGGAGTGGGGGAGAGAAGACCCGCAAAGGGTGGATAATCCTCGCCATCATGGTCACCCTCCTCCTCGCCGCCGCCCTCGCCTGGTCCCTGCGTTCCGCCGCGCCGCCCGCGGCGCCCTCTGCCGCCCCAGCCGTCGCGCCCTCGGTGCCCAAGCCGCCCGAGCTCCTGAAGGTGAAGGTCCTCGCCGCCCGCCATCACGATCCGGCGGCCTTCACCCAGGGCCTGCTGGTCCATGGCGGCTCGCTGTACGAGAGCACGGGGATGTACGGCACCTCCAGCCTGCGGGAGGTGGACCCCCTCACCGGCGCCGTGAAGCGGAAGGTGGACGTCCCCTCCGAGCTCTTCGCCGAGGGGCTGGCGCTGGTGGACGACCGCCTGATCCAGCTCACCTGGAAGGAGCAGAAGGCACGGGTCTACAAGCTCGCGGACTTCGCCCTCGTGGACGAGCTGCGCTACGAGGGCGAGGGGTGGGGCTTGTGCTGGGACGGCAAGCGGCTGGTGATGACCGACGGCTCCGACAAGCTGACCTTCCGCGACCCCAAGACCATGGCCTTCCTGGGCGAGGTCCGGGTCACCCGCGCCGACCGTATGGGCGAACAGATGCTGAACCTGAACGAGCTGGAGTGCGTGGACGGCCTGGTCTACGCCAACGTCTGGCAGACCGATCAGATCCTGCGCATCGATCCCAAGGACGGCCGGGTCACGGCGGTCATCGACGCCTCGGGCCTGCTCACCCCTGAGGAACGGCAGCGCACCGACGTGCTGAACGGCATCGCCTGGGACCCGCAGCGCAAGCTCTTCCTCATCACCGGCAAGCTGTGGCCGAAGCTGTTCGAAGTGGAATTCGTGCCGGCGGGGAGCCCAGGGAACCCTTGAAGCGGGTTTGGGCGTCCTTGACGGAAATCCGGCAATACGGTTTACTGTCTCCATGAAGGCGACGATCGAAGTTCCGGATGAGCTTTACCGCCTCGTCAAGGCCAAGAGCGCTCTCGAGGGGCAAGCGATCCCATCTTGGTTTGGGGTCCTTGGAACCGCTCGTGACGTAACTCGGCACGACATGGACACGATCCGCGAAAGCATCGCCCGAGGTATAGCTCGGGATCGCAAATTGTAGTCGTCTGCCTCAGCATCTCTCTATCATTTGTGCGACACGTGATCGTAGCTGATCACGCGCGTGATCTTCCAGACGCCGTCCTTGTTCTGCCAGAGCATGGTGAACTTCGCGACTCCGCTCGCTTCGCCGCACTTTTCGTTCGTCTTCGGATCGCAGAAGCGATGGACGCCGATCTCCACCGCGCCATAATTCTTCAGGGGATACACTTCGAGCGTCCCGGGAACGAGATCCCGCCGCACCTTGCCGCAGATGTTCTTCTTGACGGCGTCAACCGTG
>DASUEN010000267.1:0-7414 GCA_036275055.1 Thermoanaerobaculia bacterium | reverse complement strand
AGCAACACGTTCGCCCAAAACTGGCTCGTCAGGTTGCCAATCGGCAGCCCACGCGGCCGGTTGATGGCGAAGAGATCGTCCCCGGGGAAGTAGACCATGTCGTAGGAATCGTCGAGCACGCCCTCGCCGCTCTTCAGTATCCTGTCGATCAGCGAAAGGACGGCGGGCTCGGAGAGCCTGCGAGCGAGGAGCTCGCGCAGGACCGCATGGTCGATGCTCGGGAAGAACTGGCGCAGGTCGAGTTGGAGGACATAGGGCAACCGGCGGCTGAGCTCCTGGCAGCGATCCAACGCCCGGTGCGTTCCCTTTCCGCGCCGGTTGGCATAGCTGTCGGCAATAAACCCTTGCTCGAAAACGGGCTCGATCACATTGAACAGAGCATGGTGGACGACACGGTCATGGAAGGGCGCAGCACTGATCAGCCGGTGCTTCGGCTCACGGATGTAAAAGCTGGTGTAGGCTCCAGGCAGATAGGTTTGGCTCAGGAGCTCTCGGCGAAGCGCAGCCAGGTTGTCTTCGAGACGATGCTCGAAGGCGGCGACGTTCGGGTGCCGCCGCTTGCCGCGGGCGGCATCGCGGAAGGCGCGGAGGAGATTGGGCCAGGAGGTCAGCTCCTCAAACATGGATATAGGTGAAAGCGCCCCGCCCCAGGGCTCGCGCCCAGGGGGCGGGGCCGTTGCTGTGCGCCCGGCCCGGGACGCCCCGGGCGCGGCCAGGAACGGGCTCCGCCATTCTTCGCCTCGACCCGAAAGAGCCTGTGGCCCCGCCGGGTAGTTCCGGCTCGCTGGAAGAACGTGAGCACGACGACACGAAATCCGATGTTGTCGTTGCGGTTGTCCGGCTCGTTCCTGTTGCGGTACGCACAACGGGCGTTCCTGGTGTCGTTGAAGCACGAGCCGCCGCGCACAACCCGGAGGTGCCTCGAGCCCGCCCCCGCAAACACCGGCTCTCGCGAGCCGGGGATTGCCACCTCATGCAATCGTCACCTTGCGCCAGCCGCCCAGCAGGCGACCGACCTCGGCGACAATCTCCGCGACATGCCCATACTGCCCATCGGAGATCCATCCCCACCGGCTTGCCAGCCGCAGATAAACCCTGAGCCGGGCCAACGCCTCGTCGGCCGCGGCCAAGCGCTCGCTACGAGCCCTCCCCTGCCGCAGATGCGCCTCCTCGAGACGTTCCCGCAGGTCGAAAGCCGCATCCAGCAGGCGGCGCGTGAAGCCGTGCCGATGGGCCCTGGGGAAATGGTTCGTGGCCGGCAGGAGCCACGTGAGCAGGTCGAAGGACCGGGTGAAGATCGGCATCTCTTCGCGGGCCATGTCGCGCCCAGACAATACCGCCTCTGCACGCCTTTGTCCACCCCTTAGATTTAGAGAACCCAGAGGGGGGCAAGCCCCCCTCTGGGCTCCCCCCACAGAAAAAAGTCCAGAGTTTCAGAGACCAGAGGGATCAGAGGCCAGAGGAGAATGGGAGCACGACGACACGAAATCCGACGTAGCCGCGGCGGTTGTCCGGCACGCCCCCGCTTGCGGAACGCACAACGGGCGAACCTGGAGTCGAAGAAGCACGAGCCGCCGCGCACAACCCGGAGGATTTGCGAAGATGCCTTGATATCCTCTCGACCGTCCTGCCTCTTGTAGGGATAACGGAAGGCGAGATTGAAGGGATCTGTCCCCCATAGGCTCCTCGTCCACTCCCAGACGTTGCCGCTCATCTCCTCGCATCCCCACGGGCTGGCTCCCCCAGGGAAACAACCGACGGCACTAACGTCTCCGACGTTGCTTTCCAGGGTGTTCGCCCGGTCCGGATCGAAACCGGCACCCCAGGGGTAATTCCTGCCGTCGGTCCCCCGCGCCGCCTTTTCCCACTCCGCTTCGGACGGCAGGGTGACCATCAGGCGTCCGCTCGCGAGACCCTCCCAGAATGCCCGCGGCTCCGCTTGTTTTCCTCCCCGGGCCAAGCGCTCCGCCGCCTCGCCTTTCAGCTTCTCGCCCAACCAGCGGCAATAGGCCAGGGCCTCGAGCCAGGTAACGAGGACCGCTGGGTGGTTGGAGAGCCCTTCCAGAGCCCTACGGTCCTGGAGCTCATGAGAGCTATCTGTCACGAAGGCGGAGAGCTGCTGGACCGTCACCGGGTACCGCGCCATGTAGAAGGCCGGCAGGACCACTTCGTGCTGAGGGCGCTCGTCTCCATAGCTCTCAGGATCGCCCTCCGCGCTCCCCATCCGGAACGAGCCGGCGGAAATCTCGACGAAACCCAAGAGCGGATCGCGCGGCAGGAACCAGCGGTCAGGGTCGAAGCGCGGATCGCCCAGCTTCGCCAAGGTGCGGCCGGCCAGGGCCCGCTCGGTGGCGGGAAACCGGACGTCGCCGAGGAGACGAACCAGCCATCGCTGCAGCCGCTCCAGCTTGGGCCGGTTGGCAGGGCTGACCTGGGACAGGCTCGCCGATTCGGCCACCGCCTGGCCGGCGAGATGGGCACCCCAGGCGTCGGCCAGATCGTTTTCCGGCGCGTCCGGCTGCCGCCAGCAGAGCGCCTCCGCAAGCTGCCAGACGCTCGGCACCGCCCCCCGCGCCGCCTTGGCCCCGGCGAGCAGCACCACCTCTCGCCAGCGCGCCGGATCGTCGCGCGCGAGCTCCGCAACCCGGTCCGGCCACCAGCGCTCCCCAGTGAGATGGCAGGCCGCCAGGTATTCCTGGAACGTGCGGTGCGGGAACGTGTACACCCCCACCCCCCGAGGCTCCAGCAGACCCGCCCGGTCCCGCAGGAATTCGACGAGAAGACCGGGCTTCGTCCCGGAATTCCGGCTCACCCGCAGCAGGCCCGCCACCAGATCCTTCTCGTCGAGGTCGGCGGTACCGGTCGTACCCGTCTGGACGCCGTGGCATTCGCAGGCCAGCTCTTCGAGCACTGCGCGGACCTTCTCCCGTCCCACGTTCAGGAATTCGCTCAGGCTCGGCTGCGGCAGCACCGGCTCGCCGCGGGCGTCGAACCGCACCCGCTGCTTCTCCCAGACGTCGAGCAGAAGGTCAACGGCGTTGGCGTACAGCTCCTCCCGTCGTTCCGGCAGGCTGCCTCCGCGCCAGGCGTGGAGGCTCGCCATCAAGGTCAGCAGCAGGGGCCGCCGGGCGAGGCCCAGCAGGCGGTCGCCGGTGAAAACCGCGCGCTCGAGCAACACCGCGCGGCCCTGCGCATCCTCCTCCGGGAGCCGGCCGAGGGTGGCCATCTGGGCATACCACCGCGAGATGAACCAGCGGATCTGGCCGCGGCTGAACGGCGCGAGCTCCCCTTCGGCGAAGCCCGGCAGTTTCCATTCCTGGTTGCGATAGGCGTAGGTGCGGCTGGTCAGCAGGACCCGGCACTTTCCAAGGCTCTGGCAGAAGCTCTCCACCGCCTGGCGGATCTGCCGGCGTCGCGTCTCCGCCTCCGGCACTTCGTCGAGCCCGTCGAACAGCACCAAGCCGCCTTTCGTGAGGAGCTCCTCCTTGAGGTGCGGCAGATACTCGCCGAGGCCGCACGCCTGCAGGTCGCGTTCGAGGAAGGCCCAGAGGTGCTGCGCCGTGGCCTCCTCACCCGGCTCCGGCAGCCCCGTGGCGGCGAAGTCCCGCAGCACGACCCGCACCGGCAGGAGCGCCTTGTGCCGCCAGGGCTGAAGCTTCGGAGGTTCTTTCTTCCGCCGCCGAAAATCGTCCTCGTCTTCCTCTTCCGGCAGAGGCGAGCGCAACATATCGAGGTTGTGGTCCGTCCGGCCGAGGGCCTCGCCTGCCAGGCAGAGAGCGACGAAGCTCACGAAGGTGCTTTTGCCGCTCCCCGGATCTCCCAACAGGACGAGGCGGGAGTGGCGGTCGAGCAGTGCCAGGGCGGAGGGGGGGCGCGGCCGATCCTCCGGGCCCGCGGCGAGCCGTTCCTTGGCAAGCTTCTCCTCGGCGCTCGTGGTGAGCAGGGCGGTATAGACGGCGTCGAGCCGCAGCCGCGCCTCACGGTCGTGCGCCAGGACCGGATCGACTCCCGAGAGGGCCAGCGCCTCGGTCTGGCACACGAGGCGATGCAGAAACGCCGAACGCAACGTTACCGCGTCCGCCCCCGGACCGGGCTGGACGTAGTTGGTGACGTTGTCGCGCCCCACCGCCGTACCACCCGCTCCGGCCGCCACCCCACCGGACTGGGCGATGGCGCCCGAGCCGTGGAGACGGGCCTCGAGGGCAGCCACTTGGGCGCGGAGGCGCTCGAGCTCGCTCGTGGAGTCAGGATCGGTCATCGTCCCAGGTCACCCGTATCTTCATAGTACCCCGTGAGCTGAGCCAGGATCTCGGTTGCGTCACGAATCGGCTTTGCCATGGGGATATCGCGCCCGGACCCTCTGCCCGCTTTTCTCCCTCTTCTCCCGGCGGCCAGGGGGGAGGCTGGGAGAAGAGGGCTGGGGTGATGAGGGTCTTGGGCGGGGGCCTCGCCTCATTGACCCGAGACATTGTCCCGTCGACCTCGGACATCGGCCCATCCACCCAGGACATCGCTCCGCCATCCCCGGAAATCGGTCTACCCACCCGGGACATCGGGACGATGTCCCGGGATATTGCTCCGTTGGACCAGGAAATTGCTCCGTCGTACCAGGAAATCGAGCCATCGACCCGGGACATCGCGCCGATGTCCCGGGACATCACCCCGTCGCACGAGGAAACCGCTCCACCGTACCCAGAGGTCGAGCCAATGTACCGGGATACTGGCCCTTCGCCCCGGAATATCGTTCCGACGTACCAGGATATCGGTCCAGCGTACCGGAGCATCGCTCTATTGCCCCGGGTCATCGCTCCGTCCTACCAGGACGTCAGTCCATCGCCCCTGGAGATCGCGCCGTTGCACCGGGACATCCTCTCGTCGTACCGGGTCAGGCCGAGGCTTGACATCACCGCGCAATTGGTGAATTCTATGCGCCAACGGGGATAGCAATGAGGGAAAGACGGCGCTGGACGTTCGAGCTCAGAAAGGAGAAGCGGTCATGCCGAGAAGAGAGACGAGGCACGCGGGGATCATGGGCGACTTGCAGGGCCTGGCGGTGACGATGGAAGCCAACAAGGACGAGCTTCCACAACTGGAGCCGTTCCGTCTCAAGTTTGGAGAGCTCATCACCCAGTTGCTAGAAGCCAGCACGCAACAGGCCGCGCTCACCGCCAGCAAGCAGGAGAGCTCGAAGCAGCTCCGGCGGCTCCTCATCGAGGGGCAGTCCATGGCCCACGTGGTCCGCACGGTGGTGAAGGACCACTTCGGCCCCCGGGAGGAGAAGATCGTCGAATTCGGCCTCAAGCCGTTCCGCGGCCGGAAGGCCAAGGCGGCGTCCGAGAAACCCGCCCCTCCCACTACTCCACCGGTCGTCCCCGGCTCCGCGGAATCCGTCGAGCCGGGGGAGTAATTCGTCCGCCCGGGGGGGACGCGCCCGTCGCGCCCCCCTTGTTTCTTGTCCGCCACCGCTTCACCGCCGATTTGCAACCGGATTGTTGCAGACCGCAACGCGTCGCGGCGACGCAAGGTGATAGGTTGCCGCAAACGGAGGTGAACGATGACTTTTCTTGAGACGCTCAAGGAGCAGCGGTGGGACGACCACCGGTTCTATCACCACAGCCGCATCAACCAGTCGCTCCACTTCGTGAGCGCGGTGAGCTTCCTCGTGACCTACGTGCTCTTGTTCTCGCATCCCGTGGCTGCCGTGCTGTTCGGCTGGACGTTCGCGATGTGCATCCGGCAGGTCGGCCACTTCTTCTTCGAGCCCAAGGGTTACGACGAGATGAACCAGGCGACTCACGAGCACAAGGAGGAGGTCAAGGTCGGCTACAACCTGCGGCGCAAGGTCATCCTGCACAGCGCCTGGGCGCTCCTGCCCATCGTCCTCTACCTGAAACCGTCGATGTTCGGGCTCTTCACGCCGCACACCGATTGGAACGGGTACTTCGAGCACCTGGCGGTGCTGTGGATCGCCCTGGCCATCATCGGCCTCGTGGGCCGCACGGTGCAGCTCTTCTTCATCCGCGACGTCCAGACGGGCCTGGTCTGGTTCACGAAGATCGTCACGGAACCGTTCCACGACATCATGTTGTATTGGCGGGCGCCGCTCTATCTCATGCGGGGCGAGCTGATCGAGCCGGCGCACGGCCGGCCCGCCCTCTAGGCGTCGTCCAACCGAGATGAGCGAGCACTATCTCGTGGAGGATGCGGCGCTTGATGGCCTTGTTCGTCAACGCCGCGTCCGCCCACCAGAAGCCGTCCTGCTGCATGGCGCGCGCGGCCGCGACGAATTTCTCGGCGACGGCCGCGAAGTCCGCCGCGGTGTAATTCAGGCTGAAGATGAGGCGCCCCGTGCCCACCCAACTGAGGGCCAGTCCTTCGGCGCGCAGATAGTATTGCAACATCCAATTGTAGCGCGACGGCTGTGTGTAGAAGACCGTCCAGATCGACGAGAGGTTGGCGACGCGCACCGGCAGCCCCTCGTTCTCGAGGCGCGCGTTGAGCTGCCGCGCGCGGTCGTTCCAGACCTCGTCGAGGCCCTCGTAGAGCGCGCGGATCTCGGGCCGCTCGAAGCGTTCGAAAAACTCGTGCATCGCGCCCATGACGGCGGGGTGCGAATTGAACGTTCCGCGCGCGAAGCAGACATCGGCGGGACGGTCGTCGCGGAACCGCTTCATGAGCTCCTTGCGGCCGCAGAGCACGCCGACGGGCAGCCCGCCCCCCACCGTCTTGCCGTAGGTCACGAGGTCGGCCCGGACGCCGAAGTACTCCTGGGCGCCGCCGCGCGCGAGGCGGAAGCCGACGAAGATCTCGTCGAAGATGAGGACGATCCCACGCTGCGTGCACACCTCGCGAAGCTGCTGGAGCCAATCGGTATAGGCGGCGCGATCGAAGCGCGCGCTCCGGCCGCTGTCGGCGAGCGCGACGTCGCTGGGCGCGCCGGCGTTGGGGTGGAGCGCCTGCAGCGGATTGACCAGCACGCACGCGACGTCGCGGCGCGTGCGCAGGACGCGCAGCGAGTCCTCGTCCATCTCTTTGAGCGTGTAGGTCTCGGGTGCGGGCGAGGGGTTGCCCACGCCGGGCTGCACGTCGCCCCACCAGCCATGGTAGGCGCCGCAGAAGCGCACCAGGTGTCCACGGCGCGTGTGGTAGCGCGCGAGCCGCACGGCCTGCATCACGGCCTCCGTACCCGACATGTGGAACGAGACCTCGTCGAGCCCTGAAATCTCGCGCAGGCGGCGGACGTTCGAGGCGACGACCGGATGGTAGGCGCCGAGGACGGGGCCGAGCGCCTCGGTGCGCGCGACACCTTCGCGCATGCACTCTTTGTAGAAGTCGTAGCCCAACAGGTTGACGCCGTACGAGCCCGTGAGGTCGTAAAAAACGTTGCCGTCGAGATCGGTCACTGTGACGCCGG
>DASUEN010000266.1:0-15318 GCA_036275055.1 Thermoanaerobaculia bacterium | reverse complement strand
CCTCCACTTTGCTAAGCTCAATCACGGTCAACCTCCTTTCGCGTCTAGCCGCGCGATTACCCTGTTTGCAGGCCAGTATTCTGACACTGCGTCACAGGAGGTTGGCCTTCTCATCCCATCTCTACAGTAGGGAGGGACCGGCGCCTATGCCCGTAGAGCCCCGGCCGGACTCCGGATCAGTGATGCTCTTTCTCGTCCAGGTTGAGGGCGGGCTTGACCTGGCCGCGATGGCAGGTGGTGCAGTTGACCATCGGCTTGTCGCTCATCAGGCCAGGCATGTCCTTGAGCTTCGCGTTGATTTCGCCAACCAACTTCATCATGCCGCGGGCGGCCTGCTTCTCGTCCTTGGCATCGCTCTCCCAGTGCTCGATGTCGTGGCAGTGCGCGCAGGAGACTCCCAAGGCGGGGCTGAACCCCTTCTCCATGGCTCCCAGCAAGTGGCCCGCGGGGACTCCCGTGAAGCTCTTGATGTTCTTGAACACCTTCTCCGACGGTTCGTTCTCCCGGCCGGCGATCGCCTTGTGCAGCGCGGCCACAGCCGCCTTCAGTTGCTCGGGATCACCGCTGCCGTGCTCGTGATCGTGCTTGGCAGCCGGAGCCGGGGTCTCGGGCTTCGACTGCGCGATAGAGAGCGCGGGAACGGTGGCGAGCCCGGCGAGCAGCAACCCGCCGGCGACCAGATCACGAATGGCAATGCGCATCGGTTCCTCCTTCTCGTAAGGGCGGCCAGTCTACCGCAGGGTGCGATGATAGAATAGGAAGCAATCCTCGGAGTCCGGATCTTCGCCGGGAGGCGCCATGCCGAATCGTCGTGCCGTGCTCGTCGTTCTCAGCTCTCTCCTCCTCGGCTCTGCCGCCAGGGCTACAGAAATACCGCGGCTCCTGGCGGACGTCAATCAGCAGCCGGACCCGAACGATCCGCCGCCCGGGGTGGCCCACGGCTTCGTCCCGGCGGGCAACGGCCGAATCGTCTTCTGGACGACCGACGGGGGCGACACGGGCTTGTGGAGCACCGACGGCACGGCGGCTGGAACCTCCTGGCTGCCAGTCCCGATCTGTCCGGACCCCTGCATCATCAGCTTGGCGGGAAACCTCCATGGCGTGGCACTGCTGAAAGTCCGGACGGGAGGGACGGGCTTCCCGTACCCGACTCGCCTCTGGCGGACGGACGGCACGCTCTCCGGGACGTATCCGCTGACGGAGATCCTCTTGGACCCCGACGAGCCCGTTCTGGTGGAGGGCTCAGGCGCCGCCTTCCTGGCTTTCCTGGGCTGCCGGGCGACAGACGGGTGCGGAATCTGGCGCAGCGACGGCACTGCCGGCGGAACGGCCCTCGTCAAGGCCCTCCAAGGGCCCGGCGGCCCCCTTCCGCACGGGCTGACGGCCTGGCACGGCCGAGCTTACTTCTTCGCCAGCGGCCCAACGGAGACGGCGCTCTGGGCGACGGACGGCACGGCGGGCGGCACGGTTCCCCTGGCCTCCGTGGAAGAGGACGAGTGGTCGCAGCTCCTCGGCACCGCCGCCTCACGGCTCTTCTTCACGAGCGGCCCATTCCGGCAGGAGCTGTGGGCCACCGACGGCTCGGTTGCGGGCACCGGGCTGGTGAAGGCGTTCGACGTGCTCCACTGCTCGAACCCCGGCGCCGAAGGCTGCCCCTTCATCAACTCCTTCCGGGCGTTCGGCGACGGCATCCTTTTCGGAGCCTATGACGCCGTGCTCGGGGAAGACCAATACTGGAGCAGCGACGGCACCGCGGCCGGCACCGTGCGCCGGCTCGGCTTCCCGAAGCAGATAAGCCAGAGCCCCAGCCCCATCCTGGACGACACCCTGCGCCGGGTGGGCACGCACTGGCTGCTGCGGGTCGTCACCGCGGACAACTCGGACATCCGTCTCTGGGTGAGCGACGACGACCTCGCCAGCGCGACTCCCCTCACCGGGTGCGAAGGCGGCTGCCCCACGCCGTTCGGCTTCCTGGGGACGGAGGCTCGTACCGGCGGCCTGCTCTTCGCCGGTTCCGACCCGGACCACGGCCAGGAGCTCTGGATCACCGACGGCACGGGGCCGGGAACGCACCGGCTCACCGACGTCTGCCCAGGACCGTGCACGGGTTTCACCGGCGATCCCTCGCCGGGACTCTCGCTCTCCGGTGGAACCTATTTCGTGGCCGTGGCCTTGCCGGACTCGTTCAACCGCGAGCTCTGGGTGACGGACGGCTCTCCGGCGGGAACACGGCGGATCGAGAGCCTGGCTGCCGACGTGGGCGGTATGGCCGACGTGGGTGTCCGCGACGGTCTCGCCTACTTCACCACCCCCGAGGGGGAGGTCCAGGTGACCGACGGCACTCAGGCTGGCAACCGGCGGCTGACCGTGCTACAGAAGCCTGCCCCAAGCTCCAGCCCGCGTTTCGCGCCGGTGCGAAGTGGCGCGGTGATGACGGTCAGCGAAGGGGAGCACCAATATCTCTGGGCGAGCGACGGCACGACCGCGGGGACTCACCGGCTTTCTGACACGCCCGCGGACAATTTTTTCCCTCTCGGCTTCACGGCCGCAGGGCGCCTGCAGTTCTTCCCCATCAGTCGAGTGGGCCCGGAGAATGAGTTCAACCAGGAGCTCTGGCGCACGGACGGCACCGAGAAGGGAACGTTCCGGGTCCGGGCGTTCAGCCCGGGACGGCTGCCGGTACTCGCCGTGGACTGGAATGGCAAGCTCCTGTTCCAGATCTATGAATTCGGTCCCAATCGGTGCTCCGGCTGGTGGATCAGCGACGGCACGTCCGCCGGCACACAGGAGATCCTCCAATTTCCCCGGGACGTTCAGTGCGCAGAGGGCGTTCAGACGTTCGGCTCGCAATTCCTGTTTTTTGCCCGCGTCGGCACAGGCCGCAAGGTCGTGCCACAGATCTTCGTATCGGACGGCACACCCGCTGACACCCGCCAGGTTTCGCACATCGAGGGGTTTCGCGACCCCATCGTCTCCGGCCTCGTCCGCGTCGGCGGGACTGCCATCTTCATAATCGGCGACCGGCGAGGCCGCGCAACCGAGGTCTGGCGCAGCGACGGCAGTCCGCAGGGGACCGTCCATCTGGCGAATCTGCCAGCCGAGCCAGCCAGCGTGCTCATCCCCTTCCGCGGCGCGGCCTATCTCATCGCGCCGGTAAGCCGGGCCAGCAATGCCCCCCTCGCTCTCTGGCACGTGCCGGCTCATGGCCAGCCGGCGGTGCTGCACACCGGTGGATTCAATTTTCCCCTCGAGCTGGTTCCTCTGGGCGACCGTCTCCTGTTTTCCGCCGACGGCGGCGATGGCCATGGCACCGAGCTCTGGCAGACGGACGGCACGCCGGCGGGCACGACGCTGTTGAAGGACATCAACCCGGGCACGGGCTCCTCGTCGCCCATGGGCCTAACCGCAGCCGGCGGCCGGGTCTTCTTCTCCGCCCACGACGGCCTGCACGGCTTCGAGCTGTGGGAGAGCGACGGCACCGCCGCCGGGACCCGGATGGTTGCAGACCTGAACCCGGGGCCGTTTTCCTCGGGGCCTGGCCACTTCGCCGTCTCCGGCTCCAACCTCTTCTTCGCGGCCGACGACGGCGTCACCGGCTACGAGCCCTGGGTGCTCCCTTTGGAGCCGCGGACGCCGTAGCCAACAAGGGCAACAGCAAGAAGGGACACCAGGGACAACAGGGACGTAGCGTTCTTGCTCTTGTCCCTCGTCCCTGGAGTCCCTGGAGTCCCTGCCGTCCCTTCTTGGCTGTTCTCCCCCTTCGCCCTTGTCACGACTCTTGCAGAAGAGAGGAGCCCGGAGGAATTCGGCTCCAACGCGAGCTCCGCCGGCTTCTAGGGAGAGCTCCATGGACAGCAAGACCTTCGCTTCGGCTTCGCTCCTCCTCCTCATAACCTCCTGGCCCGTCGTGGCCCAAGGCACGCCCCGGCTGGTCGCGGACGTCAATCAACAGCCCTGGAGTGTGGCGGACCCCCTGCCGGTGGCTGCCGGCTCCTTCGTTCCCGCGGGCGGCCGGTTGGTCTTTGCGATCTCCGGCACCACGGACGACGGCAGCCTGTGGGTGACGGACGGCACGGCCCAGGGCACGGGCCTGCTGCGGGTCTCCATCTGTCCTGCGCCTTGCCAGTCTATTGCTCCCGTGGCAACGCCGCACGGCATCGCCCTGCTGCGGGTCGAATCCGGCACCGAGCTTCTCGACAAATCGGTCCGCCTCTGGCGGACGGACGGCACGCGGACCGGCACGATCCCCTTGACCGAGCCGTTCGACGATATCCGGGCCACGCTCGCGGCGACGGCGGACGCCCCCCTTCCAGGCGGCGCGGCCCTGTACTTCGTGGGCTGCCGGGCGCAGGAGGGGTGCGAGCTCTGGCGCAGCGACGGCTCGGCGGCAGGGACGGGAATCGCCAGAGACCTCCGCCCCGGACCCGTGGGCAGCAATCCCCACGCGCTGACGGCCTGGCGCGGCAACCTCTACTTCCTGGCGGACGGCGGCAAGGGAACGGGGCTCTGGGCGACGGACGGCACCGCCGGGGGGACCATGCCCCTGATTGCCGTCCACGAAGGCGAGCACGAGGAGCTCCTCGCCGCCACCGCCTCTCAGCTCTTCGTCACGGCGGGAGCCGACCGCCAGGAGCTGTGGGCCACCGACGGCTCGGCGGCAGGCTTCCGGAGGGCCAGGGCGTTCGGCAGGTTCCGCCGGTGCACGAGCGACTCCGGCTGCCCCGTCATCCAATCGCTGGGAGTCTTCGGGAGCGATCTCTATCTCACCGTCCAGGACCCGCAAAGGCGGGAGGACCAGTACTGGAGCAGCGACGGCACGGAGATGGGCACCCGCCGCTGGCTCGGCTTTCCCATGCAGGGCGATCCCGGCAGCGGCCCGCAGATTGCCGCCTCCCTGCGGCGGACCGGCACGCATTGGGTGATTTCGGCGCCCGCGAAAGGCGGCGCCCAGGTTCTCTGGACGAGCCCTTCCTTCCTGAGCAGCGCGAGCCTGCTGACGGGCTGTGACGGCGGCTGCCCGGCGGTGGTCTCCTTCGTGGCCGCGGAAACCCATGGCGGCGGCCTGCTGTTCGTGGGTGCGGACCCGCAATACGGCCAGGAGCTTTGGATCACGGACGGCACGGGACCCGGCACCCGGCGGCTCACCGACGCCTGCCCCGGGACATGCTCGGGATTCGCGGACGGGGGAGAGCCCTCACCGGGGTCGTTCGCCGGCGGCACCTACGTGGTGGCGACAACGGAGCCGGACTACGAGCGCGAGCTCTGGGCCACGGACGGCACCCCGGAGGGCACCCACCGGATCGCCGGCCTCGCGGCGGGTCTGGGAAGTTGGGGCGGCCTCACCTTCTTCGGCTCCACCGCCGGCTCACCGGCCAGCGGCGAGATCTGGGCGACCGATGGCACGCAAGCCGGCACCCGGCAGGTGGCCATCCTGGAGCATACGGCTCCGGGCTCCGATCCCCTGCTCGCTCCGATTCACGGCGGCACGGTGATGCTGGCCCGCGAAGGCGATCACCAGTACGTCTGGGGGAGCGACGGCACCACCGCGGGAACGAGGCGGCTCTCCGATCTCGACCTCGGCGGCGACCAGGCCGCCTTCGCCGCCGGCTTCGTCGCGGCCGGGAGCGTCCAGTTCTACGAGGTCGTGAAGCTCCTCCCCGGCAACGGCTGGGGAGAGGAGCTCTGGCGCACGGACGGCACCCCGGAGGGCACGCGGGCCGCGGCGCAATTCCCGCCCTTCCAAGCCCTGACCCTCGCCGCGGACTGGAATGGCCAGCTCCTGTTCCAGATGACGGGACCGGCCACGGATCGATGCGCCTGGTGGGTGAGTGACGGCACCACCACCAGCACCCGGCAGATCCTCCCCTTCCCGCGCGGCGTCGAATGCGCCACCGGGGTCCAGCCCTTCGGCTCGGGTTTCCTTTTCGTCTCCCGCACCGGGAAGGGAAAAAACTTCACTCCCCAGCTCTTCGTGTCGGATGGCACCCCGGCCGGCACCCGGCAGATCTCCCGCGTCCAGGGCGCTCGCGACGCGCTCGATCCCGGGTTCGTCCGCGTCGGCGGCACGGCCTTTTTCCTGATCGTCAGCAAGAAAGGGCTCGACGCCGAGCTCTGGCGGACGGACGGCACGCTCCAGGGAACCGGGCAGGCGGCCAAGCTCCCCCAGCCGAGCCACCTCTTCGGCTTCGCGGGCGCGCTCTACCTGACGGCGGGCGTGCCGGGGGATTCCACGGGCCAGCTCGCCCTCTGGCGGGTGCCCCTGAACGGCACGCCCGTCCTGCTCCACACCCTCCGCTATGGACCTGACCCCTCGTTCACGCCGCTCGGCGGCCGCCTCCTCTTCGTGGCCGACGGCGATGACCACGGCGTCGAGCTCTGGGGAACGGACGGCACGCCGGAAGGCACGGCCCTGGTGAGCGACATCCTGCCGGGAGAAGGCTCCTCCATGCCCACGGGTTTGACCGCGGCCGGGGGGAAGGCCTTCTTCGCCGCCCACGACGGCGAGCATGGCTGGGAGCTGTGGGAGACCGACGGCACCGCCGGCGGGACGCGGATGGCCTTCGACCTCAATCCCGGCCCCTTCTCGTCGATGCCCTATGGCTTCGTCCTCTCCGGCTCGGACCTCTTCTTCGCGGCCGACGACGGGAACACCGGAGTCGAGCCCTGGGTGCTGCCTCTCTCGGAGAGCCAGTAGCACGAGCGACCGGTCCCGGGAGAGTCTCCCAAACGAAGGGTACGCACCTGAACCCGGGGTGATAGCGTCTTGGGCGGGGGGTGCTCTGGCGCCAGGGGCCGGTTTCCCAACCCGCCAGTTCCTCTCCTTTGCCAGAGAGGAGACATCCTGCGGAATCGCGGCGGTGGGCCCGGCATCCGTGCTCGCGAGTTTTCGTTCCGGGTCCGCCAATTTTGTCAGACAGATCCCCTGCTGCGGCTCCCGGTCCCCAAATGTGCTGCAAAACTCGCGAAGTTTGTTGCAAAATTCGCTTGCTGAGCCGCAAAACTCGCGAACTTTGCAGCAGAATTCGCGGATTCTCACGAGAATTCGTGAACCGCGGACCGCAGAAGATGAACTGCGTCTCAGAATTGGCGAATTGCGGACCGCAGCTCGCGAATTTTGCAGCAAAGTTCGCGAACCCAAGCCGAAATTCGCCAACTTTGCAGCACAATTCGCGAGCGCGGGAGGGCGGGAGGGGATGGGGGCAGAGCCAGGCGAGAGCCTGGAAGCGGCGTATAACGGTCCGTCCACGAAGTTGGTCGGCGCCATGTCGAGGCGACTCCGTCCAAGACCCTCATCACCCCGGCCCTCTTCTCCCAGCCTCCCCCCCCCCCGGCCGCCGGGAGAAGAGGAGAACAGCCAGCGGCCAGGGCCGCCTAGGAGACGACCGGCGGCGCCTCCTCCGGACCAAAGAGAGAAGGCGCATCATGGTATGCTTCACGCCATGAAAGCGGTGACCCTACGAGCCCATTTCGATGGCGAGCAGATCCGGCTCGACGAGCCTTTCCGACTCGAACCGGACACTCCTCTGGCTATCACCATCCTGCCAAAAGGCGAGACCACGGCGGATACGGAATGGCTGCTCCTGTCCTCGGAAGGGCTGGAGGCCGCCTATGGCGACGCTGAGCCCGACTACCCGCTGGATCTGATCCGCGAGCCCAATCCCGATTATGACGGAGGGTGACGTCGCTCTGGCCGTCCTTCCACAGGTCGATCAAAGAGCCAAGAGAAGACCGGTTCTGGTCCTGCGGCAGATGCCCGGCCATCAGGATGTTCTCGTCTGCGGGATCAGCACTCAGCTTCAACACCGAATCATTGGCTTCGACGAGGTCATTTCTCCTGGCGACCTTGATTTCAAGCAAAGCGGGCTCCTTACCGAATCTCTCATACGATTGGGCTTTCTTGCGGTCCTCCCACCCGGCAGGATCGCCGGCTCGATCGGCACCGTCTCTCCCGAACGGCATCGGCGACTCCTCAAGGCTCTTGCCAGGTATCTGACCGGCGACTTCGGCTGAAACGCAAATCGCTCGGCTACGCGGCATTACGCCTTGCTCCTCTATCATTGCCAGATGCCCTTCACCATCGGCCAGATCCGCACCGCGCTCGCCGCTCACAGCCCTCACTTCCTGGAGAGCCAACCCTCCCACTCCGAAGCGGCGGTGGCGCTGGTGCTGGCGGGCTCGGGGGAGGACCTGTCGCTCTGCGCCATCCGCCGCGCTGAGCATCCCCTGGATCCGTGGTCCGGCCACATGGCGCTGCCGGGGGGACGCTCCTCGCCTGAAGATCCCAGCCGGCAGGCCGTGGCTGAGCGGGAAACTTTCGAGGAGGTGGGGATCGCTCTCGGCGACGCCCACTGGATCGGCCCCCTCTCGGACGTGCTGGTGCGGCTGGGCGGCAGCGACCGGCAGATGATCCTCTCCCCGTTCGTCTACTATCTGGGGGAAGAGCTGGCGCCGTTCACTCCCAGCGACGAGGTGGCCGAAGCCTACTGGATCCCCCTCTCCCATCTGTGGGACCCGGTCAACGCCGGTCACCAGGAGTGGGAGCGCGGCGGCTCTCGCCTGCTCTACCCCGCCATCCGCTTCCAGGGGCACTCGATCTGGGGGCTCACCTTCCGGATCCTGACCCTGTTCTCGGACGTGCTCGACTCGCCGCTTCCTCACCTCGAAGAGATCCCCGGCCTCGGACGGTAAGGACGGTGGGGATAGAATGCCCCGCACGTAGTCGTAGTCGCCCGGCCATGGAGGACGGGCAAGCCGCTCCAGCGGAGGATTCCATGAAGCGAAGCTCTGTCTCTCTCATGCTGCTCTTGGCCGTGGCCCTGGCCGTGCCGGCCCATGCCGCCACGACGAAGTGCGAAATGAAGTACACCCTCTCGGGCTGGTCGGCCTTCTACAAGGTCGCCCACGGCAGCGGGACGATCACCTGCGACAACGGCCAGAGCGCCAAGGTGTCCCTCGAGGCCAAGGGCGGCGGATTGACAGCGGGCAAGTACAAGATCCGCGACGGCATCGGCAAGTTCTCCGAAGTGGGGAGCATCTCGGAGGTCTTCGGCACCTACGCGGCAGGCTCGGCCGACGCGGGCGCCGTGAAATCCGCCTCGGCGGGAGCGATGACCAAGGGAGAGGTTTCCCTCGCCCTCTCCGGCACCGGGACGGGTTTCCAGCTCGGGATCAGCTTCGGGAAGTTTACGATTACGAAGAAGTAGGTGGGGAGGGACTTTGCCGCCTTAGAGGGCCCCCCGCCCAAGACCCTCATCACCCCGGCCCTCTTCTCCCGCCCCCGCGCCACCCCCCTCACCGGGAGAAGAGGGAGAACAGCCAAGAAGGGACAGCAGGGACGGCAGGGACAACAGGGACGAGGGAGTAAGGCGAGACCGCTTCAACCGGGACCCCTTCTCCCGGTGAGGGGGGTGGCGAGGGGGCGGGAGAAGGGGCAGGGGATGAGGGTCTTGGGTGGGGGCGCTCTGAGCCCTCACTGCACCGCGGCCGGCTCCAGGTTGCGGTGCGCCTCCAGGAACGTCTCCGGCTTGCTGAACACCCGGGCGATGTTCATCCCCTTGCGCAGGGAGCCCAGCGAGACCTTGCCGGTGGCGAGCGCCAGCCCCATCGCCACGTAGGTGCGGGCCTTCCCCCGGTGCCGGTAGCGCACGTCGAGCACGTGCCGTCAGAGCTGGGAGTACTCCTCGTAGAAGTCCGCCAGCGGCAGCTTGGTGGGGAGCACGGCGTGGATGATGTCGAACATCTCCCAGTTCTGCGTCGTGACCTGGCGCTTCGCCGTCTCCCAGAGGTCCGTGCCGGGCAGCGGCGTCAACACGGAGAAGCCGCTGTTGTAGGCCCCCGTCTCCTCGATCCACTCGCGCAAGCGGGCGAAGTCGGCATGGTCCCAGGCGGGATCGACGATGAAGTTGGGGGTGTAGCCGACGCCGAGCTCACGGAGGATGGCGAGCGCCCGGGCGTTGTTGACCATGGTGTTGCTCTTGTTGACGGCATCGAGCCCCTCGTCCGTCACCGCCTCCAGGCCGAGGAAGATGGCGAGGTTGCCGCACTCCTTCCACATCTCGATGAGATGCGGGAACTTGCAGATGATGTCCGTGCGGGTCTGCACGGTGAAGTACTTCTTGATCCCGGCCGCCTTGATCTGGCGCGCCATCTCCTCGCCCCGGCGGACGTCCATCCAGAAGATGTCGTCGGTGATGAAGACGTTCGGCGCCTCGATGGCCTGAAGCTCCGCCACCACCCGCTCCGGCGACTTCTGGCGGAAGGTGCTGGCGTGGAACTTCCAGACCGAGCAGAAGTTGCACTTGAAGGGGCACCCCCGGGCGGTCTCCATCAACGCCAGGGGCTTGCGGAAATTGATGTAGTACTGGGGAGCGTAGCGGGCGATGAGGTGGCGGGCCGGCATGGGGAGGGAGTCGAGGTCCTGCCGTGCCGGCGCCTCGCCGGTGGAGCAGGGCTGGCCGCCGCGGTCGAGCAGCAGGCCCCGCACCGTCTGGAGGTCAGCGCCTCTCTCCAGCGCTTCTACCAGGACCGGCATCACCTCTTCGCCGTCGCCGATGGCCACGGCGCCCACTCCGGGCTGGAGGAACCATTCGGGCTCTCGTGAGGCGTCGTGGCCGCCGATCACGACGAACGCAGCCGGCATCTCGCGGCGCAGGCGCTCGACCAGCCGCAGGGTGCGGAAGCGCTCGGTGGTGAAGTTGCACTGCAGGCCGATCACCCCGGGATCGAAGCGCCGGCACTCGGCCAGACCGGCGTCCTCGCCGTCGATCCGCAGGTCGAAGATCCGGCATTCGTGCCCTTCGGCCTCCAAGCCGCCCGCGATGGAGATGGGCCCCAGGGGCTCGACGAAGGTCAGCATCTCGAGCCCGAGGATGCCGCCGATGGGCGGCTTGATGAAAGCGACTCTCATCGGCACCTCCTGGTTACCCTGCGCCGGGCCCCACGGTGCACGGGGTCCCGGCAGGGGCCTGCGAAGGGTGCGTGAGCCCTCTTCAGGGGTTCACGATCACGTTGCCCGGCTTGCGGGGCGGATCGTTGCGGGGCCGCTCGGCCACCGCCGGGTTCTGGTTGAACTCCGGCGCCAGCTCCTTGTTGATGGCCGCCCATTCCGGATCCTCGTCCTCGGTCTCGAGGATGGCGCCGATGGGGCACTCGGGCAGGCAGAGGCCGCAGTCGATGCAGGCCTCGGGATCGATGATCATGAACTCCTCGCCGCGGTATTCGCCCGGCTTGATGCAGTCCACCGGGCAGACCGAGACGCAGGTCGCGTAGCGCTCTCCCAGGCACTTCTCCGTAATGATGTACGACATGAGAACCTTCCTCCCCCACTCTCGTGGGCACGTTCGGTTGGAGTTTCCGGCGGCATTACAGTAGGAGGAATCGAGGGACGCAGTCAACCGTCTCCACCTCGATCCCTCCCTGACGTCCCTCTAGGCTAGAATCAGCAGGGAGGCAGTCCATGAAAACCGCGGAGGCCCGGCAGCCCATCCAGATCGGCCAGGTGGTCCGGAACGCCCGCATCTTCAATTTCCGCAATTTCCGCGACCTGCCCCGAGACCCCTTGAGCGACAGCAACCTCCTGGAAACGGTAGAACGGCTGTTCAAGCTGCTGGAAGAGCGGCGAATCGAGTATCTGCTGGTGGGCGGCATCGCCATCCTCCAATACGTCGACGGGCGCAACACGGAGGACATCGACCTGATCATGGCCTTGTCGTCCCTGGAACTCCTTCCCGAGTTGGAGAAGGTGAGTCAGGAGAAGGACGATTTTGCCCGCGCCGACTTCGCGGGGCTCCAGATCGACCTCCTGCTGACCAGCAACCCCCTTTTCGCCGAGGTCCGCCGGCGCTACGCCAGCCGCCGACGTTTCCTGGAACGGGAGATCCCCTGCGCGACTCCCGAGGGGCTGGTCCTCCTCAAGCTCTACGCCCTTCCCTCCCTCTACCGGCATGGGAACGTGGCCCGCGCGGCCCTCTACGAGACGGATGTCCTCACCCTGATGAGCGGCCAGGGCGTGGACCCCGAGCCTCTCCTCGCGGAGCTAGAACCCTACGTGAGCGCCACCGACCTCAAGGCGCTGCGCCAGATCGTGGCTGAGATCCGCCAGCGCCTCGAACGCGCCGGCAGCCGCTTCAGCGACTGAGATCCATGTCGTCGCAGAAGGACCGGGCGGCGCCGGCTCGATCTGCCATAATCCTCCCTATGAGCACCAACGGCCGCCTTTCCAGCCGCGCCACTGCCCTGGTCGCCGAGAACCGCATCCGCGAGGCGATCGAAGAGGGGAAGTTCGACAACCTCGAGGGCACGGGCAAGCCCCTGCCGGACATCGACGAGCCGTACGATCCCGACTGGTGGGTCAAGAAGTGGATCCGCCGTGAAAAGGTGGGGCAAATCCTGGCCGAGAAGTTTGGCCGGGACTGGTCGTGGTCGCAGTGATTGGGCTTCGCAGGATAACAAGGACCTCAGGGACAACAGGGACTTCAGGGACCGAAGACCGAGGTTTCCTCGTCCTTGATGTCCTTGGTGTCCTTTAGGTCCTTTTCTGCGGCTTCAGGCTGCTAGCATACCCAGCCGGAGCGCCCATTCCGCGCTCCTTCACTCAGGAGGGAGCCACCTATGCCTTCCGATCCCGCGGCTCTGCCGCCGGACCACCACCTCCGCTTCCATGCTCCTCACTTCCACCTGAATTCAGTCTTCGGTGGAGATTGGTTCGGCCGTAAGGCGGAGATCTTCGCCCGCTTCTTCGGCACGCCGACCTTCATCATCGTCCAGACGGTGCTGGTGGCGATCTGGATGGGCGCCAACATCTGGGGCCTGGCCCATTTCGATCTCTACCCGTTCATCCTCCTGAACCTGGCCTTCAGCCTCCAGGCCGCCTATGCGGCGCCGCTCATCCTCCTCGCCCAGACACGGCAGGCCGATCGCGACAAGGCGATGTCAGAAGCCGACGCCCAGCACCGCGAGGCCCTCTCCCAAGCCAGCCTGGAGCGGCAGGAGATCGCCACCCGCACCCAGGAGCAAATTCTGAGGCTCCTGGAGCAGAACACCGAGCTCACCCAGGTCACCCGCCAGCTCACCGAGCGCGTGGAGGCGTTGACGCGGGACATCCACAACCGCACCTGCGCCGAAGAGCCCGGCAACGCACCGCCGGGCTGAAAATACCCGGCCTCACCCCAGGAACGACCGGCCGATGCGGGAGTTGCCGTGGCTGAGCTTGACGATCTCCTGATCGCCCACAGCGCGCGCCAGAGGCTCGCACCAGGCGGACATCTCCCGGCAGGCCCACTGGGCTTCCTGACCATAGGTCCGCAGGATGAAGACGGGCCAGTTGCAGGCGGCGAGACGGAGCCCGTTGTGCCAGGCGGTGGCCAGGGCGCCAGGGTCCGAGGCCAGGAGCTGCCGCAGGCTCAACCGGAAGCGGAGCCAGCGCTCCATTTCGGA
Source organism: Thermoanaerobaculia bacterium (assembly GCA_036275055.1). Taxonomy (GTDB): domain Bacteria; phylum Acidobacteriota; class Thermoanaerobaculia; order Multivoradales; family UBA5704; genus DATARR01. The sequence continues at coordinate 1,884 of DASUEN010000266.1, read as the reverse complement.
AAAGGGCGTGTCGAGCTGGCGGGGAAAGCTCTGGAAGTTGTTGCCCCGAAAGGGGTCGACCTCGGCCTGGACGGCGGCGAACAGGCGATCGAGACGGCGCCGGCGCACCTGGGCGGCGAGACCGTCAGGATGCGACGGCTCCGGCCAGAGACCCTCGACGGCCACGGCCAGATCCTCCAACTCGGCCTCGATCGCCGGCCGCAGCGTCTCCGCCGCAGCCTGAACGCCGGTCACTCCCAGCTCCGCAGCCCGGCGGAGAAGACGCAGATAACAATCTCTACCGAGGACCGCATCCCAATCCTCGGCCAGGGCCTCGACGCTGACCGCTGAAATCGGCCGGCCGGCACCGGCATCCGCCAACAGACCCAGATGGCGACTCCACACGCTCTCTCCGGCCCTGGCCATCGCCGCCACGGCGATCCGGGGCGCGCGAGGCGGCTTTGGGGCCAGGGCCGACCGGACGAGAGGAAGCGTGCGACGCCGCTCTGGAGCGATCAGCCACAGGAACCAGAGCAGGACGGGTGAGGACGCCCCGGCCTCGGGGGCGGCGAAGGCTACCTCCAGCCGGCGCAGCAGCCGCACTCCCCGGCCGCGGCCCAGAGCCAGCCGGCGACCGGCTTCCTCCCAGTTGCCGGCGTCCATCGCCGGCCACGCCAGCAGCTCCACCCCCTGGCTCCGCAATCGCCGGGGGAGCTGCCGCGGCGACCGGCCTTCCATCAGCTCCAAGAGCTGCTCGACCCGCTGGAGATCCCCCTCCGCCTCTCCCCGCAGAGCGGCGGCGAAGAACGTCCAGAACGTCGCCTTCCACCGCTTCAGCTTGGGCCTGCCGCCATACGCGGCCGAGAAGACCTCCAGGTTCCCTTGGAATTTCTCCAGGGCGGAGCTCGGCGCCAGCCAGAGGACGGCACGGCCGAGCGCGGGAAGGCCTAGAGGACCCAGGACGCGCCACGCCAGCCAATAGGGCGCCCAGCAGACGGCGACGGCCACCACGACGAAGGTGGCGAACCCCCAGAGTACAGAGGTCGCACCCCCGACTTCGAACGCGGCCCAAAGGGCGAACGGGAGGTAGACGAAAAGGAAGGACAGGGTCTGAAAGAGGGCAACCGGCGTGCCCCGCGTACGCCGTACGGCTCCCGGAGCCTGGGCAGCGTTCTTGGCACCCAGCAGAGAGCGGACCACCCAGATCAGCCCGCCGACGAAGGCGCCGATGGGAAAGAACAAGATCATAGGGAGTCAGCTCGGCCGCAGCCCCTGGGCCCACCACTCGTGGAGCAGGCGCCGGGCAGGATCGCGCAGCTCGGCCAGGGCCGCCCGCACCAGCTCCGGAGTGCGCTCCCGCGGCCCCAGCGGCGTGGGGTAGACGGCGGCCCCCTCCACCCCGGCGGCGAGCAGCGCCAGCAGCTTCGCTCCCTGGCGCTCCAGCTCATCGCGGCCGGCGTTCGCCGCCAACTCCAGCACCAGGAAGGGATTGGCGAGGTGGCGCCGCAGGTGGTTCTCGCACTCGGCGCTGGCGATTGCCATCAGCGCACTCCCGAGCCGAAGCTGCGGCGGCGGTTTTCGGCCGTGGCTGGGAAAAGCTCGTCGAGCTGGCGATTGAGCTGCCGCAACCCGGCCTCGTCCCCCTTCTTCGCCAGCTTGCGCCCCTGTTCCAGGAGGGCCTGAGCCCGCCGGGGGTCGGTGGCCTCGGCGGCGCGGCTCTGGTACCACTCGAACGTAAGGAAGGCGGACCTCGGATCGCGCAGGTACGCCGCATGGCTCAGCGAGCGCAGCACCCGCACCTGGCGGTCGAGAGCGGCGGGGTCCCGGCTCTGGCGGGCCTCGGCCACGGCGGCGAGCGCGCTCTCACAGAGCTGTTGCTCGGCCGGAGTGCCGAGGCCGGCGATC
>DASUEN010000265.1:0-41744 GCA_036275055.1 Thermoanaerobaculia bacterium | reverse complement strand
CACGCTGCGTCCGGACCCGGCGGCGGAGGTCCGGGATGGCACGGTCCGCAATCACGTCAGCCTGGAGCGGGCCACGCGCCAGGCCGCGCCGCAGCGCCTGTTTCAGAACCGGGTGACGCCGGCCCTGCCGGGGCTCTGCTTCCTCGGCGTGGTGGAGAGCCGCGCGCCGCTCGACGAGGAGGAGCTGGGTCTCCTGCAAGCTGCGGCCTCCATCACGGACCAGATCGGCGGCGGCCGGGGGCGGGGGCTCGGGCTGGTGAGCGTCTCTCTCGCCGAGTTGCCCGCGGCGGAGTCGCCGGTCCGCGAGGTGGCGCCGGAGACGACGGCGCTCCTCTTGGTCCTGGAAGCCGAGGAGCCGCTCCACCTGAGCAGCGTCAAGGACCCGACCAATTACGTCACCAGCAAGGATTACCTGGACGGCAGCACGGTGCGCGGCGCGGTGGCCGCGGCTCTCGGCGGAACCGAGGACGATGCGGATCTCGATCTGCTGCTGGCGGGCGAGTCGCCAGCGGTGTTCGGCGATGGCCGGCCGGGCGGTGCGTGCGCGATTCCGGCGCCGATGACGCTCCAGGTCTCCAAGCGCGGCTCCCAGCGGCACGATCCGCCGGTCGATCTGGCCGCGCTCCTCTGCGCCGAAGTCTGCGCCGGACGGCCCGGCTCCCGGCCGGAAGACGTGCGGACGGCCCAGGGGACGTTTACCTGGGGCGCCGCCGGCTGGCACGCCTTCAAGGTGAAGCGCCGGACGGTGACGCGCACGGCCCGCGATCACGCGAGCGGCCGGGCGGCGGACGGCCAGCTCTTCTCTCTGGAGGTGGTGGACCCGGTGCTGGAGAGAGCCGGCCTGGAGTGCGGCCGGCGACTGCGCTTCTACGTTCCGGTGTTTGGCAGCCGCGAGCAGCTCGCGCTGGCGCTGAAGGCGGCGGAGGCCGGGCTCGCCGTGGGGGGAGACCGCAGCCGTGGCTTCGGCCGGCTCCGCTTGGTGGACGTGCGGAGCGAGACGCCGCTGCCGCCCGTGGCATTGCGCCACGCCGCGTGGGCCGAGCGGGTGAGCCGGCTGGGTGTTCCGGCTCCGGAGTCCACGGGCGTGCTGCTGGCGGTGGGCCCTCTGGCCGTGAGCCATCAGCGCCTGGTGGACGCGCTGGCCGCGGCCGGGCTCGAGTTGGTGGAGGGAGTGGCACGGCGCCACGCCCACGGCGGCTGGAACGCGAAGATCCATCTTCCGCGCTCGCTTTCCAGCCACTATCTTCCCGGCTCGACGTTCGTCGTCGTCCGGACTGACAAGACCTCCGCGCTGCCGGCGTTGGCCGGGCTGGAGCGCGACGGCCTCGGCCCGGGCCGGCCGGACGGCTGGGGGCGCCTGATCGCCTGTCACCCGATTCACGTCGACTGTTGCAAGGAGGAATGAACGTGGCCTCGCTAAGCCCGGCACAACGACGCGCTATTGACCTGGCCAAAGAGGGGCTGGTGGTGGCGGCCGAAGAGCTCCTGAGGGACGCAGGGGTGGCGCCCGGCAGGGATTTCGGCCACTCCCAGCTCCGCAACCTGGTGGCCGTGGCGACGGAGACGGAATCGCCCGCGGTCGTCCTGAACTTCATCCGTTATCAAATGGGGCGCGACGACAAGCACAGAAACTGGTCGCAAGGGCCGGAGAGCCAGCGCTTGGGAGACCGCTTCATCGCGGCCTTGCACAAGGAGGGCGGAGCCGTGGCCACGGCACTCGCCAAGGTGCCGGAGCTCGAAGGGAATGCGATCGTCCAGCAGCTCGCGCGGATGGAATTGATCCGTTATTTCCTGGGCTTCGCCACGCGCTACATGAAGTATCTGGAGCTGCAAGCCGGGCCGGCCCGAAAGGGAGGAGGGCGATGACCGCTATCCTCCTCGACGCCTTCCGTGGCCGGCTCCGACTCGAAGGCGTCCTCACGACGCACACCGCGCTGCACATCGGCGCCGGCGGCAGCGGCGACGCGCTGGGGACGGATTCCCCCGTGGTGCGCACGGCGGCCGGCGCACCCTACGTTCCCGGCTCCAGCCTCAAGGGAGTCCTGCGTAGCGCCGCCGAAGCGCTGTTCCGGGGCGGTCCCGGCCAGGAGGCCAGGGAGACGCTCTGGTCGTGCAATCTGATCGCAGGAGAGGAGAGCGCCTGCGTCTCGCACAAGACGGCCGAAGCGATCCGAGCCGAAATCGAAAAACAAGGCGGGGACAGCCGCAAGGTCGCCGAGGCGATTTGGGACCGTAGCTGCACCGTCTGCCATCTCTTCGGCTCCATGGCGCTCTCCAGCCGCGTGCGCTTCGCGGACCTGCTGCTGCGCGGCGAGACGCCCCTTTTCGAGCTGCGCAATGGCGTGGGAATCGATCGCGACAAGGAGCTGGCCGCCGCGGGAGTGCTCTACGATTTCGAGACCGTGCCCCCCGAAACGGAGTTCGAGCTGCGGGTGACAGTGGACAATCCCACCGACGAGGAGGTGGGCCTCCTGCTCTACCTTTTCCACGAGCTGGACGCCGGCAATCTCACCCTCGGCGGGAAAGCCAGCCGCGGCCTCGGCCGGGTGCGCATCCACTGGGATAAAATCGAGGAGATCAAGCTCCAAGCCGGCAATCCCTTTGCCGCCCTCCTTTCGAGCCGCGACCTCCTCGCGCGCCCTAGCCCCGAAGCCGAGCCCGCCGGAGATCCGCTCGCCGGCAAGCTCCCCGGCTCGGGAGATCCGGAGGCGTGGAGAGCCTTGGCGGAAATCCTCCTCGCCTTGCCCAAAGTCGACAAGGGCCTGCTGGCCGCGCAGGCCGCAGAGCAGAACCTCAGGAAGGAAAACCTGAGCGAAAAGCTGGGCCTGGGGAGCGTCCGCAAGCCGTGGGACACGGTCCTCGCGAAATTCGCGGCGAGCGGCCTGCTGGAAAAGCAAGGGGAGGACTACGTCCTGGCCGGCCGGAAACCGCCCGCGGCCGCGGCTGAAACCAGCGTAGATTCAGGCCGCACCCCGGCGCTGCAAAACGTGATCGATCATTATGTAGGTGCCATGGCCCTGCTGTGGCAGGAGGCGTGCTGATGTTCTCCCGGCAGCTCAACCAGATCCGGATCGATCTCTCCCTCACGCCGCGGGCGCCGCTCCTCATCCGCAGCGGTCGCAAGGGCGCCGATCCCACGCGGCCGGAGCTGGAGTGCGTGCGCACGGAGTGGGGCGGCGTGAAGAGCGTCTACATTCCCGGCTCCAGCCTCAAAGGCGTCATGCGCTCCCACGCCGAGCGGCTGCTGCTGAGCGAAGACGTGCTGATCACCGGCACGTTCAACGACAAGCGCGAATTCAATCAGCGGACGCCGGGTATGGAGACCTACGCCGGCAGCTCGCCGCTGGGGCGGACGTTTGGAAACCTTTACCTCAAGGGACACGTTGCCGTCTCGGATCACCTTCCCGGCGCCCACGATCCGGAAGGGAGCGCCGAGCGGCAGCGGCAGGTCGAGCAGGCCAACGCCGTAGAGCAGCGCAACGGCGTCGCCATCGACCGCCTGCTGGGCTCGGCGGCCGGGAAGGCCCTCTTCGATCAGGAGTTGGTGGTGCAGGGTCGCTTCGACGGCCAGGTCGTCTTCCGCAACGTGCAGCTCTATCAGCTCGCCCTGGTGCTCCTGGTGCTGCGCGACCTGGACGAGGGGTACGTGCAGCTCGGCTCCGGCACCACGCGCGGAAACGGCTGGGTGCGGGCCACGGTGCGGCAGCTCGTCATCGAGACGCGGCAGGGCAAGAGCGCGCCCGGAATCCTCCGCGGCGCCGGCGCGCTCGGCAACGATCTCGCAACCTACGGTCTTTTCGGCGGTGACGAGATGGCGCTCCCGGCGGGCATCGAGACGAAAGACCGCCTGATCTGGAAGCAGACCGTCGTCGAAGCCGGTGCCGTGGACGCCTTGGCCGAGGCCCTGGTGGCGGGGCCGTGGGCCTCCTTCCTGAACCAGGCGCGGGGGAAGACGTGGCAGGCGTGAAGGAAAGCGTCGCCATCCTCCCGCTCGCTCCCGCCGAGCGGGATGCGGAGGTGGGAAAACTGATCGATCCATGGATCGGCGACGAGGGACCGCTCGCGGCCGGCTTCCGGCGCGGGCTGGGAGACAAAACGCTCCGGCCGCGCGGCGTGGCCTTCGACGCGCAGACCACCGTGGTGTGGGACGAAGCGGGCGTCCAGGTCCTGAAGGCCGCCGCGGCGGACCCTCAGGTCGTGGCCCTGTGCAGCCCGGTGATCCTCCACCATCGTTTCCAGGGACCGGCGCGCCTCTTCCGCATCGACTATCTCCAGCGCGGAGCCCTCCTGGGCAGCCGCTTCACCACCGAAGCCCCGGGCTCGGAAGAAGGACAGGACGGCGATGCGTGATCCCGAGCAATATAAAGAGCACGGCCGCAACGATCCGCTCTCGCCCGAGCAGCGCCGGGAGCATCCGTATGATTTCGTTTCGCTTCCCGAGCAGCCGGCGCCCGGGCAGGCCGTGGGGCACGACCGCTTCTTCGCCGATCGGCTGACGGGGCGGCTGACGCTGGTCTATGAGACCCTGACGCCGCTGCACGTGGGGAGCGGCGTCCTCGAAACCGCGGCCCAGTGTGGCCTCGCCGGGGGCGCCACGCCCGTCCGCGGCATCGTGCGCAAGCTGGGCCAGCCGGTGCTGCCGGGCTCGGGATGGAAAGGCGTCGTCCGCGCCCGCTTCGAAGCGATCACGCGCTCGCGGCTGGGGCAGCGGAGCCGGGGAGGCCGGGTCGAGTCGTGGAAGCTCCCCGAAGAGCTGCGCCCCACGGGCGGCGGCGGGGGGAGGCCCGAAGTCACCTTCACGGACGATCGCGTCACGGGAGCCCTGGATCCCAAAATGGTGAGCCGCGGGCGGGATTCGGACGACGAGGTCCGGGCGCGGCTGCGCGACCTCTCCCCGGCGGAAGCGGTCTTCGGCGCCATGGGCTATCGCGGCAGGGTCCACCCCAGCGACGGCGTCGTCGCCGGTCCGGCGGCCGGCGAGCCGCTGCCGGTGCCGCCTCTCGAAGGGCCCGCCGCCCACCGGCTGGCGAAACCGGGCGCGGCTAAGCGGACCAGCGAAGGGCGCGTCGAGATCTCGCAAGTCGAAGGGCGCAAATTCTATTACGACGGTCCCCTTCTCCACTCCCGCGCCAGGCAGGGAGACGAAGACTGGAAGCCCGCGCAGGAGCTGATCGATTCCGTTCCCGCCGGTTGTTCGATCACGATCGAGATCCAGGTCGAGTCGCTGACCGAGGCCGAGCTGGGCGCCCTCCTGGTGAGCGCCGGCTGGGGAGAGGGCGCGGGGATCGTCCGCTTCGGCGGCTTCAAGCCGGCCGGGCTGGGCAAGGTGCGGCTGGCGGAGGTGACAGGCGAAGTCCACCGGGGACACAGCACGAGCCGCTGGCGGCGCCCGCCGGGCGAGGCCGTCGATCCCGCCCGGGCTGTGGACACCTCGCGCCGCGAGGGATTGATCGACGACGGCGCCCTGGCCGAGCTGCACGACGTAACGACCCGGCTGAGGCCGTAGACTCGCGGGAGCCCAGCGCCATGCCTAGCGAAGACCAGATCCTGTCGCGGGCCGAGACCCTCGCCCGGAAAGCCGCCGCCGCAGGCGTGCACGACGATCAGCTCTCCCTGGTCCTCGTCCATTTGAAGCGCCACCGCGACGTCGCCGCGACGCTCGCGCTGCTCGCGGAGCTGAAGAGGAGCCCCTTCGCCCACCGCAGCCGCCAAACACCCCGGCAGCTCCAGGCTCTGGAAGAGAGCGTCCGCCTCGCTCTTCAGGGAGTCGACGCCTGGGACGACGCGGCGGGCATCGTCGGCTGGGCGCGGAGGCTGGTCACCTACTATCAACCCTCCCAGCAGGCGACGCGCTCCCCGGGCGGCTCGCGCGAGGAAGGCGGCTTCCGGCGGCGATGACGTTCTCCTATCTCCGCCTCGAGCTCGCCGTGGCACCGGTTTCCGGGAGCCGCCAGCTCACCGCGCTGGCTGCGCCGCTGCTCCGGCGGGTCTTGGGTCTGGCCCTCATCGCGCGCTTCTGTCCCTTCGGCGAGCCCCGCTGCCAGGCCCCACCAACGGGCGGAGGCGCCGCGCCTCCGCCAAGCGATCTTTGCGACCTGGCGGCGGCGTGCCCCTACGGCGTCCTCTTCGCCGCCAGCCGCACGCGCCGCCCCCCCTTCGCCCTCTTCGTGCCGCCGCCGAAGGGAAGCGGAGACGGAGAGCCCGGCGTGATCGAAATCACCCTTTTCGGACCTGCCTGCGGCGCCTACGCCTGGCTCCTCGCCGCCTTTGCGGATGCCTTGGAGCGCGGCCTCGGAAAAACGCGTCAGAAGTGGGCCCTCGCGGAAGTCTGCCGCACCGGTCCGGACGGAGACCGCGAGCGCCTCTGTGGCCCGGACCTCACGGCGCTCCCCTCGATCCTCGCTCCGAGCCTCCTGAACCTTGCCGGTTCCGCCTACGTCGCCCCCGCGCCCGTGGAAGTGATCTTGCGTAGCCCCGCCCGCCTCCTGCGCCAGGGGCGGCTCCTCAAAGGGCGTGAGCCGGTCCCGTTCGAGGTCTTGATCGCGCGCATTCTGGACCGCTTCAAGAACCTCTACGGGGCCGCCGCCGCGGAAGTCCTGGACGCGCGCCTGCGCGCCGATCTCGAAGCCGAAGCCGCTCGCGTCCCCCTCCTCGGCAACGAGACCGATTGGGTGGAAGTCCAGGACTACTCCGCCCGCTCCGGCGCCGAAATGCTCCTGGGCGGCAAAGTCGGAAGATTGCTCTACGGACCCGAAGCCGCGAAGTTCCTGCCGATCCTCCAGGCCGGAGAGATCCTCCATGCCGGCAAGAACGCCACCTCCGGCTGCGGGCGGCTGGAGGCGAGGCTGGCGGCGGCGAGGAAGGCTGGTCGGGACGCCGGGATTTGAACCTGGAGCCGCGTGCCGATTCGAGTATCATCTGTTCAATCTCTACGAGACCGTTCCGCGGGAGACCTCGAACAGGCGGGAGACCGAGGGAGCCGACTGATTCCCGAGGGCCGGCCCCACTCCACGCGTCACGGATTCAGGCAGTCCTCGGGAGGCGTTGGGGACGCGGCAGCCCACGCGGCCAGCGCTGCGAGCACGTCGCTGCAGGAAGCGTCAAGCTGTGGAAGCTGCGCAAGCCACCGCTGCGTCGCTGCCAGCCAATCGGCGCAAGGGTCGACTGACGGTGGGGGCTGGCCGCCCGTCTGGCCACCGCAGAGCGGTAGGATCTCTGCGCAAAGCGCCGTCGTTGAGCCCCCTGGAAACGCGAGATAGTTCGTGTCGATGGAGTCGGTTGCCGTGAAGCGGTAGCCTGGAGAGAGATTGAATCTGTTGATTACATTACTGTGGCAAGGCTCCGCGCTGAGATCGACGCTCAGCTCCCCTCCGCACCTGGAACCTTCCACGTGCCGCGAGACGTTCACGGTGAACGATCTCATCGTGGGGTGAGGAAAGTCGCCTGGTTTGACGCCGAAGTGAACCTCCCAAGGGCATCTGGAAGACGGTCCGCAGGTGAAGGGGACCTCCGCAGTGTCCACGAGAGTCCCGTTCCTCAGCAGAGCGATCGTTATATCCCCTTCAGCCGGTATGGAATTCGGATTCGTCGCGGTTCCCGTAGCCATCAAGTGACCACTCCCGTCGACCGACACGCTACCGGAGCCCGCGAGCGTCATGCCATATCTCGCGTCATAACCCTGGCGACCGATGGGAATCCCCGGGTAGAACACTCCGTGCGCCAGGTAAGCCAGCCTGCGATCGAAGCTGTTGACCCAGACCGTTGAAGTGTAGCCCTTCGCATAGAGGGCATGGCCCAGGTCACTGAAGGGTTGAGCTTCGCCCGACGAGGCGAAGTGGGCAAGCATCAACGCGTAGACGAGAATCAGACATTTCGGTGGCCGTAGCATACGAGTGCCTCCTGTAAGAGGTTCTATCTAGATCTAGGGGTTTTGAGAGTGCCCCTAGCTGTCAAGACTCGGGATATGAGTTGTGAAGGGCAAGAAGGTCAAACCCGCCTTCGACGAGCTGACTCTCACCTCAGGGTAGAATCGCAAGACCTTCTCCAGAGCCTTGTTGAGCTCGCGACGGAAGTCGCGGGGGCGGGAGAACCCCGAGCCGAACTGCTCCTCCAGCTCGGTCCACGAAACCGTATCCGGTCTCTTGAGACGCCGCAGACGATAGGCCCTCATCGTACAGAACACGTAGGTGTCCATCGCCAGGGCCGAGTCCAGCTCCCGCATCACGTGTGGGTCGATAGGCGTGGGTCCGCCCAAGACCATCTGGCAGAAGTCTTCGTCCAGCAGGATCTGACAGGGACCCGTCGCCTCTCCCTTCGCCACGTTCCACCAGAAGACCGCGTCCGACACCAGCTTGATGTGTCCCACCCGGTAAATTCCATGCACTCCCTGCTCCCGCCCCGGCGGGCGTAGCCAATCCAGGTGAAGCCCCATCTTGGTCAACCTTATGAGCTGGTCCATGACGGCAGTCGTCGTGGCCCGCTTGCCGGTGATCGCCGTCGTTCCGATCATTCCGCAGAAGCGATGGAATGATGGGCCGAGCCGAATGAGACGCTCTTGGGATCTGACCACCTGCGTCGTCAGCCAGAGGACGATCAGCCGCGCCGTCCGGCCATACGGCAGCCCCACCTCCCGGGGCGCGACGAAGGTGAGCTTCAAGGCCCCGCCGTAGGCCTTCCGCACGACCTCGGAGCTGTCCGGCTCGGACAGCGGCAAGCCACCGAGCACGAACAGGCGCAGGTAGTACGCCACGGCCGCACGGTCGCTCCCGAAGATCTCCAACTGCCGCTCCTCCGCTTCCACCATCCTCGCGGCTCTTTGGATCGCATCCGGGACCAAAGCCAGCCCAAGACCGTCAAGCACCTTGCGCATCACATCGATCCCTTCCACCGAGGGAGGCTCCAGGCTCGGTTTCCTGCCAGCGCCGGCAGCGGCGCTTGAGCGGAAAAGAGCGGCGCTTCCAACGCGCTCGACTCCCGCTCAGAGCGGATCGAGCGGCGCTTCAAGCGCGCTGCGCTTCGCTCTTCTCGGCGACGCCACCCGACTGCTCCCCGTACAACCCGAGTAGCTCCAGGCGGGGACGTCGAGGTCACTGATTGGGCGTCTACAAGGCGATGAGGCGGCATAGCCCGATTAACTTACATGTTAGTTAGTTATTCCGTCAAGAGGCGCTCCCCTCCTCAACTCCCCTGTCTCCTCTGCCCCGATGGCGAGCTCCGCTTCGTCGCCGACTCCAAGTCTGCGGAAAATTCTGCTGTTTTCCGGATGAAACACTCGCGCCCTAGGGGATGAATCGCTCGCGCTCCGGGGATGAATCACTCGCGCTTGGGGATGTAACGCTCGCACTTTGGGGATGAAACGCTCGCGGGTGAACCTCCCAAGTCCTTGAGCCGTCACAACTTCGGCTCGCCCCAATAGACAGTATGGTTCAATAGACAATAGGGAAGACAGTAGTAGGGACCCCAAACCTGTGGAAAACACCAAAAACTCGGGGCGGGCACTCGAACCTTCGATGTCCGAGCCGCCGCCTCGCTGCCGACTCAAGGTTTACCCGTCGCATCAGCCTCTCAGGCAGAAACACAGGTGAGAAAGAAAAGCATCGTTGACCCCTGAGGCATACCCCTGCCAGACTTCTCCTGTGCAGTACTCGCGTCAGGTCATCGATCAGGTCCGGATGGCCGCCAACCTCCTCGAGCTTGCAGGCGAGCTCACCTCTCTTCGACCGATCGGCAGCCGCCATTACGGCCTTTGCCCGTTCCACAAAGAAAAGACCGCCTCCTTCAGCGTCGATCCAGAGAGAGGTCTCTACTACTGCCACGGCTGTCAGAAGGGAGGCGACGTCATCGCCTTTCACAGGATGACGCGGGGCTTGAGCTTCATTGCCGCCGTCGAGGATCTCGCGAAGCGATTCGGCGTCGTCCTCTCCCCGTCTGCGGAAGTAGGCTCGGCCGCGCCTGGTGGAGTCCTCCAAGCAGCGACGGACTTCTACGCTAGCCGGCTGCTCGACTCCCCCGCGGCTCTCGACTATCTTGAGCAGCGCGGCATTCCCCTTGAGGTTGCCAAGCTCTACCACCTCGGCTACGCCGGGGCTGGATGGCAAGACCTGCTGCGGGCCCTGGAGCCCTGGCACGCCCCCGAGGCGCTCCTCGCCAGAGGACTGATCGCGCGCTCCGCGAAAGGTGTTCTCTTCGACCGACTCCGTAATCGCATCGTCCTGCCGGTGACGGATGCCTCCGGCAGGACAGCCGGTCTTGCCAGCCGGACCCTCGACCCACTTCGCTCCGACTATCGCTTCACGCCTGGGACCCGTCGACGCTATCTCCTCTTCGGGCTACGTGAGGCCCTGCTCAAGCTCGCCAGCCGCTCCGAATCCTCGATCTACGTGGTCGAAGGCTTCTTGTGATCCGGGAAGAGAGTGACCGACCGAACGTGGCGCGAAAGAAGGACCGCCTGCTCTGGGGTCAATTGGTTGGACATGGCGCCTACGGCCGGCGCGTTGGCCGCCGCCAACGCAAGGACGTCGAGACGTGCCCGGGCTCAAAGGCATGGCGGCCTCTCTGTCTTTGCTGCTGGCCCAAGGTCTCACCGTTTCTCATGTGCTGCCCCCGCCAGGAGAAGACCCATCCTCCTTCCTGGGCGACCAGGGAGCTCAGGCCCTGAGCCGCCTACAGATTCGAGACACACTCCTTGAGCACCTGACCACGGCCAACGCTCAGCCAGACGGCCCCATCGAAAGCGCCAGACGGATGAGCGATGCGCTACGGCTTCTACGCTGTGTTCCCGATCCTTCCCGCCGCATCGCTTACGCGCAACACGCCGCACATCACCTCGGTCTTCCCTCCGAGATCCTTCTCCGTTTGCTCGTGCCGGACCTCGCCGGGCGCGAGTGATTCATCCCTCAACCCGGCACGGGGCGGGGGGATGAATTACTCGCGGCCGAAAGCGCGATCCTGCCGGCGTCGTTTTCCGGAGACGCGGCTGCTCTGAGCGGCTACTTCCTTAACCAGCGTTTGGCGTCGGCTTGTCGATCTCCGGCCTCGCCGCTACAACCGGGGTGCGAGCGATTCATCCCCCCACGCGAGTGATTCATTCTCCTCTGAGGCGACGCGCGCTCATTCCCCCTCACCACGCCCTTTCGTGGCTTCCCCTGGCGAATAACTCATGCCTCTGTTAGCATTGAGGAAGTGGTAGGTAGCCGGTGCAAGCCATGTTCTATGCGGGCGGAAAAATCACCGCCCGCCTAGAACCAAGGCCCGCGCCAAGGCGCAGGCAGTGTGTATCAGCAGGGTTTCGCAAGCGAAACCCTGGAAAGGAGAAACCGAAAATGAGAACCCGCCAAACCCGTCCCAGAGGGCGCCCAACCCGAGATCCGGCGCGGCGACGCTGCCGCACGCTTTACGTCTATGCCACGCCGGCCGAGGCCAAGCTGATTGCCAACCGCGCACGCCGAGCTGGCCTCTCCAATTCATACTTCCTCGTGTCCGCGGCCCTTCGCCCGGGCACCGTCAAAATCGTGCCGGCAATCAACCGTGAAGCCTTCGCCAGCCTCTCGCGAATTGGCGGTCTCCTCAATCAGCTCGATCACCACTTGAATGCCGGCATCCAACTCCCCTTCGGCGGCCCCATGCCCGACCTGTTCGAGCTCGCTGGGCTTCTCCTCCTCGTCCGCCAGCAGCTCCTGGGCGCTGATTCCAAGTGATCCAAAAAATACCCGAGAAGACCACCCAGCCACTCGACTTGGTCACCTACCTTCTCCGGCCGGAGAAGGGCTATTTGATCGGGAACACGTTCATCTCAAAGCCCCTCACGCCGCAATCAGTCGTGACCGAACTCAACGCCTACAAGGGCATCAATCCCCGAGTTGAGCACCCCGTGTCACACATGTCTCTACGGCTCGCTCCCGGAGAACACCTCACAGATGCCCAGTTCCTTACGATCGCGGCCAACTACCTGAGTGCTCTTGGCTATGATGACTGCCCCTATTTCGTGGTTCGCCATACCGACGCCAGCTCCGAGCACATCCACATCGTGGTCTCTCGGATCGCCCGCGATGGGCATTGCGTCTCCGATTCATTCGACTGGCCGAGAGGGGAAAAGCTTGTCCGGCAGTTCGAGCGCCAATATGGGCTCCGGCAAGTTCCCGCAAGCGACGAGTCTCGCAGGCAGTCGCTGACGCGTGGTGAGCTTGCCCAGGCCCTCCGCAATCAGGAGCCAAGCGCCCGTCAAGAGCTGCAAGAAATCGTGAGTCATGCAGCCCGTGAGGTTCAGGACTTTCCAGAATTCGTCGAACATTTGAGGGAGGAAGACGTCTCCTTGATCGTTCACCGCGACCGAGACGGACGACTACACGGGTACAGCTATGAGCTCGAGGGCTACGCGCTGAGCGGCACCCAGCTCGGCCGCGGCTTCACGCTTCGAGGGATCGAACAAGGCTACGGCATCCGGCCGGACCCCGAACTGCACGCTGACCTGCTTGCGCGCATCACACGGCCGTCCCAGCCGGCGACCGAGACTTCCGCTCAGACCACCGAGACCTCGAACGATCCCTTGGAGCTACTCCGCGCAACCGCTCGTGAAGCTCTTAGCCGCGCCACGTCCTTTGACGACTACAGGGGAAGGCTCGCGGCGTCGGGGGTTGAGCTAGAAATTCTGCCGGACACCCTTGGCCGGCCCCACGGACTGGTCTATCGAACGAACGAGTTTCGCGCTATCGCCAGCTCCTTGGGCAAGGACTTCACTCTCGGCGCTCTGAAACGCCGGGGCCTCACTCCGGAACAGGTCTCAACCGGCGAGGCACCCGTCTCGACTCCCGGCCCCACTCCGTCGCGTGATGATGCCGCGACCGTGCTCGTGCGAACCATCGACCAGGTCGCCATGACCTCCGCCGATTTTCGAACCTTTCGCGAAGAGCTCCTCAACTGCGGAGTACGGCTTGACGTTCACTACTCAGAGACGGGCAAGCCAACCGGACTCTCCTATCAGTGGAACGATTATCGTTGGGCAGGCAAAGAGCTTGGTCCCACCTATACTCTGGGGGGACTCAAGAGAGCCCGGGGTCTCGTTCCGGAGCGGAGCCCGACCCCGCCTCGCTTCAGGCGGCGCAGGCGGCCCTCACGGCGAGCCTTCGCCGGCTCGCCGGAGAGGCTGTCACCTTCCGAGATTTTCAGGTCGCCTGCGAGAACGAGGGCATCATGCTGCGGCTCTTTCTGCAATCCCCAAAGGTGGTTGGCATTGGCTACACCTACAAGGATCAATACTTCAGGGCGCGCTCGCTCGACAACGAGTTAACCCTGGCGGGACTTCTCGAGACCTTTCATCTCGTTCCAGACCTCGACGTACCCGAGGTGCGGAAGATCGCGGTCGAGCTCCAGACGAGTGGAGACGATCAAGAGGCGATGCAGAGAGTCCGCCTGCAAATTGACGGGGCCGGCGCCGACGCCAAAGACTTCGACGATTTCTCGCAGCGTCTCCTCGCCGCCGGTGTCGAGCTCAAAGTACGCTACAACGAAGCCGGTCAACCCACCGGCATCACCTACCATAGCGACGACCACGTCTTCAGTGGCAAAGCCCTGGGGGACGACTACACGATGCCAGGGCTTCGCAAGAGCAAGGGGCTCACGCCAGAGCCTGATCGGGAGCGCCTCGCCGAAACAACACAGGCCCTCTCCGCGGTGCTACAACGCGTCACCCCACACGTTGAGAGCTTCGAACAGTTTCAAGCTGCGCTCGCGGCCGAGGGCGTCAAGATCCGGCTCTTCACCCGCGAGGAGAAGATCCTCGGCATCGGCTATACTTACCAAGACGCGTTCTTCGCCGCCTCAGCCCTACCTCCGGAATTCTCGCTCACCGGCCTGCGAGACACCTTCCATCTCACCCCGGATCTTGCGCAACCGTTCTTACAGGCGGTTGCCGTGCCTCTTCCCGCGGCCCCCAACCCCAGGGACGCCGAGGCCATCGTGGCCATCCGCGAGCTCGTCGACCAGACCGCCAGCTCCGCAACGGATTTCGAGTGCCTCCGCGAGCGCCTTCACTTGGCGGGCGTCGAGCTTTCCGTCCGCTATACCGAAGCGGGCAAGCCCACGGGGTTGACCTATCGTAGCGAGCAATTCACCGTGACCGCCAAGGCTCTGGGAGACGACTACACCGTCGCGGGTCTGCGCGCCAAGGGGCTTGAACCCGTGCACGACCGCGAGCGGCTCGAAGCTGCCACCCAGACGGTAACTGCGGCCGTGCTGAGGATCGCCCCGAACAGCCGGACCTTCCGGCAGTTTCAGACCGAGCTCGCAGCCGAGTCCATCACCCTCCGTTTGTTCGTCAAGCTCGATATACCCTCTCCCGGTTCCCAACCTTCCCCGGAGAAGGCAGGGATGACCGTCGTCGGCATCGGCTACAGCTACAAGGATGGCTACGTACCGCTCGAAGGGCTTCCCGCCAAGCTCTCGCTGGGAGGCTTGCGGGAGATGTTCCACCTGACGCCCGATCTCGCCGATCCGGAAACCCAGAAGGCTTGCGTCACACTTCCTGACACTTTGAGCCCGGAACGTTCCGCCGCGCTTCGATCCGTGCAGGAAAAAGTCGAGCGGTGCCTCGAACACTGCCCCGACTTCCCGACCCTCCAAGCGAGATTGGAGGCCGAGGGGGTGACCCTCGAGGTCCGCCACAACGCGGCGGGAGGCGTCAAAAACCTGATCTACCAAGCAGACGGCAAGCGCTATCCCGGGAGAGCTCTCGGGGAGACCTGTACGCCCAAGGGGCTTCGCGCCGCCGGCGTCCCGGCACCGTCCGACGCGGTCCTGCGCGAGGCCAGCCGCCGAGAGCTCACGGCGATAGCCCATCGGGCCGCCCAGCCGGGCTCGCCTCCTACCTTCACACACTTCGGAGAGGCCCTCGAGGCCGAAGGCATCAGCCTTCGCCTCTATACCAGGGAAGGGGAGCCCGTAGGCGTTTCCTATCGCTTCAAAGAGGAGACCTTTGCGGCCCGTGCCCTGGGGCCCGAGCTGACGCTACGCGGCCTGCGAACCTATTTCGGGATCACGATCACAGACGACGACCGCGCCTACGTGGCCAGCATCTCGACGGAGTCCACCCGCGACACTCCCCCGCCCGATGACACGGAGATTCGCAATACCCTGACACCCGTGATCCTCGCCGTCGCTGCGAGCTCCGAGGACGCGAGCGAATTTCTCTCGCAGCTCGATGAGAAAGGCATCGGCCTGCGCCTGTACTTGAGCGCCGACGGTCAGCCTCGGCGCCTCGCCTACGAGCACGAGCAGACCTTCTACACGCCGAAGCAGTTGGGAACGGAGGTAGACTTGCCCAACCTCGTTCGCAACTACGGGCTGACTTTCGACCCCATCGACGATGCGCCAGTCTTCGAGACCTGCGGCGTTCCCCTGGCGAAGAATGCCACGGCGACGCGAACAGATTTCGTGCCCTATGTCGCCGAGGCCGTCACGGCGGCCGCGGCCGACTCGCCGGACCTGCTCCACTTCGTCGAGAGACTCAATCGCGCCGCGATCAAGCCTCATCTCTTGACGCCGGCCCATGATCCTTCGAGCATCGTCGGGATCAGCTATGAGCACAAAGACGCTTTCGTCTCAGCCCGCTCCCTGGGGCCTGAGTTCACGTTCGCCGGCCTCCAGAACCACTTCGGCGTCGCCATCGATCCGGAAAAAGATGCCGAGTTGCTGCGCAGTCTCTCGCGGGCACTGCCTGAGACTCCACCGGCTGACCCACGGGACGTCTGGGAGGAGATCCGGGACCGCCTGGCCCTGGTGGCGACTGAAGCCAGCGACTTCGGGATCTACGTGACTCGGCTCCAAGAATCCGGCATCCATCCCATCCTGCGCGTCGATGAAACGGATCGCCTGGTCGGCATTACCTACCGCGTCGCCGGACGAGAGTTTCGAGATCAGCAACTCGGCCCGGACTTCACCCCGGCCGGTCTCCGTCTGGCCTATGGCCTCACGCTACAGACCTCGGACCGCGAGCGGATCGGCGCGAGCTTCGTGCGGGAGGAAGAATGGACCCGACTGCTTGCCGGCCGGCTGGAGACCGCCTCGGGCCAGGGCCTCGCCGTCCGCCGGTATGCAGCTCAGAGCCTGCGCAACGATCCTCTCCAGGCTCTACGGACCGTGGCCAACGCTCAATCTCTCTTGAGCGCAGCCATCAATCCGCGCCTCGCAGCTCGGGCCGCTTTGGCTCAGCTCCCCGCCGGCCGCCTCCTCAACGATGCATTGTCCTTTGCGGCAGCATTCCGGTCTCCGATCGCCGCTACCGTCTTCGGCTTGCGCATCGCGTCCCGTGGCTTTGCAGCGGCGGCACGCGCCCGCCAGCCCGAGTCGCCCGCCCTCCATGCGATCGCCTCCCGCGTCCTGGAGCCGTTCCTAGGCGCCGCAACAAATGGGGCTCCTTCCGCCGAAGTCTTTGCCCATCGTCTCCGGCTCGCCGGCATCGAGCCTCAAGTCGTCCTCGAAGCCTCGCGGCCAACCCTTTACTACCAACTCGCCGACCAGCTCATCCCGGCGACCGACCTCGGAAACAACTACACCCTGGCGGCCCTCGCCCGCCGATACGGAGGAGACCATGCATCCACCGCTGCCGCTCTCGACCCCCACTGGCGCTCAGACCTCCGCAGACCTGATCCCGTCGAGCGGCGACCCGATTCCCTCCCTGATAGGGCACCTCTCAGGGCTCATCCATCAGATGGAGGCCCCACCGACGCTCTCGCCCGAAGAGCTCAAGAGCTTGGTGGAGCTCCTGCGCGCAATTCATCGCCAGAACACCATCCTGATCTCACGTCCCCGGGCGAGTCTTCCGTGGCCCCACTTAGTGATCCTCACCTCGCTGCCAGTGCTGGTGGTGCTCCTGATCCTCACGTTCCTGCGCCCGAGTTGGCTCGCGCCGCAGCCGAACCCCATCCCGATCCTGCAACAACAAAAACCATCGACGTCGCCCCTGACCTCCCGCCGGTCGACATCGAAGCCATGAGCCGGCACCTCGACGCCCTGCGCTCCGATCTATTCGACCTGCGCGTTGATACTCCAGGAGGACTGCCAAGCTTCCATAGAGGGCTCAGCCGCGAGCAAGTCCTCACTTCGATTCCACAGATTCGGCAGCAGGCGCTCCCGGGCGCCACCATCGGTGTACGGCCCGCTTCAAAGTCGGGTCTTCAGCTTCTCCGTGATTTGGCCCCAGAGAATATCGCCCAGGCTTCCCGCCGCGGTTTCCAACCAGCCGTGACGGTTGAGACTGCACCCGGACGGTTCGACGTGTGGATACGCCACCTCGCGCCGGGAAGCGAGGCTCCACCCCATGAAGTTCTCAACTATGCCCGGCGTGCCCTTCGGATGGAATACGGCCAACCCTCGGCGCGCAGGGACGGCGCCTACGGAAGGCTTGCCGGGATTCCCGGAGAACAGTTCACGCCCCGACTTCACGAGAGCGCCGGCACGACCTATGATCGCGCTGGCGAGTACCTAAACCTCTTAACCGCCCATCGGCTCCACGCCCAGGACGCTCTGCAAGGCGCGCTCGCAGGGTTGCGCCTTCTCAGCCCTCACGACTTTCACCAGCAGAATCCCACGCTCTCTCGCCGAGAGAGCGATTTGTTGTGGGCACAAAGAGCGCAGGCAAGTCGTCTTCCCGCTCATCAGATCTTGACCGCCCTGGCTGCCGGCAGGGAGAGAGCTCACGAGCCACAAAGCGCCCTGCGATACGCCGCCAACGTCTACTCCGCGATGCTTCGCAACACTGCCACGGTCGGCCCCGCCGCAGCCCAGGCCGCCTCTCTGCGCGCCCTTTCAGCGGCCACCGGCGCTCCGGTCTTCCTCTTCCGCCTAGCCCTCGGTGTCGCCCGGCCGCTCTTGCGCGTCTTCCGCCCCCGAGAGGTTTCCTGAAAGATTTTCGCGAATTATGCGTCAAAATGCGCCGGCGCAACTTATGGCGCAAAAGAGGCGTAATATCTCGCCCGCTTGCGCGAATAACTTACATTCATGTAAGTTAAACCACCGTGTGACGCGCTGCCTGGCTCCTCCTTCTCATCTGCGCTTCGGGATTCCTGCGCTGGAACGCTAGCCCGTCGATGCCGCGCGGGATTTTCCTTCTCGTCCCCTTCCCTCCCTTTCCTGGTGAGATGGTGATGGCTTGTCCACCTCCCGAGATGGCTTGTATCGCGGTTGAGCGCCGCTACACGGAGCGTGGCGGTCCTTGCGCCTGCCGCTCTGAGGTGCTCCTCAAGTATGTTGCGGGCGCTCCCGGAGATCGCGTCACCGTGGGGCGCACTTCTGTACGGATCAACGGCATCCCCTTACCGAGCTCCGCCCAGCGCGATCACGATTCCAGCGGGCGCCCGGTTATGGGGCTCACCGGCGACTTCGTCCTCGCCCCTCACCACTTCTGGCTCGCCGGCCTCGAGGCCCGGAGCTGGGATTCTCGCTATTTCGGTCCCGTACCGCAAAGCTTGATCCGCGGGGTCGTTCGCCCACTGTGGATTCTCCGATGAGCACCCAGGAGCTCTACCACCTTCCTGCCAACTCGCCGCGTACCGCGGCCCGCCGCGCCTTTGCGGGAACGATGCTGATCTTTGTCGCCTGGCTGGGCTTCCTCACCCAGCGTTTCGCCTCGGCTCTTGCTTTCCACCCCCTGCTCGGTGCCCCGGCGTTTCCTCCGCTTCCTCTAGCTCTTGCTCTTCCCCTGAGCGCAGGTTTGTTGGTGCTCGCAGCAACGCTTCTCGCCAAGCGGGCACTTCTGTCCGCAATGCTCATGGCTCTGCTGGCTCTCCAGTTCCTAGCCCTCGCGTCGGAACCGGTCTACCTGCCGGTCCAGATCCTCGTCTGGCTTCTGCGGTTTCACTCCTCGAAAGTCCTTGCTCATCAGGTGTGGCTCCACGAGCGTCTGGCCACTGCCGGCGGCGTTGCAATCACCCTGGGCGGCATCACCGCTCAAAGCATCGTCGCCTGGCGACACAGGCTTCCCGACCTCCACGGGTCGGCCCGGTGGGCGGACCCCGAAGAGGTGAGAGCCTCTGGGCTGCTCTTCAAGCCGCCCCGCCCAGACACCCTCGCCGGTGCTCCCGGTGTCTATCTCGGCACCGCCAAGTCCTCTGGTGTCACCTCGTGCCTAGCCAGCACGGCCGACTGCCACACGTTCGTGCTCGCCCCCAACCGCGCAGGCAAGGGCGTGGGCATGGTCATTCCCACGCTTCTCTCTTGGACCGGCTCCACCGTGGTGCATGACATGAAGGGAGAGAACTACCATCTGACTGGCGGCTGGCGCCAGCGCGAGCTCGGCCAAAGGTCTATCTCTTCGACCCCACTGATCCGGACCGCTCTGCCTGTTTCAATCCGCTCGACGAGGTCCGTCTCGGCGACTGCGAAATGGGGGACATTGGCAACCTGGTGCAGGTGGCGGTCGACCCTCAAGGCAAGGGTTCCCAGGAGGACCTCAGCCACTGGCAAAAAGGCGCAGCGCAACTGATCACGGCGCTGATCCTCCACACCCTCTACACTGAGGAAGTCAAAAGCCTAGCCACCTGCGCGCGCCTGCTCTCCTCGGCCAACACCTCAGACCTCCTGACCCGCGTCCACAACACCGCCCACACATCCGCAGGACCCCACCCCATCATCCAGGACATCGCCAGTTTCTTCCTCGCTCTTGACCCTGAGGAGCTCTCTGGCTACGTCTCAACCGCCATGAATTGCCTCATGGTTTTCCGCGATCCCATGATCAGCCGGGTCACCTCGCGGTCCGACTTCCATTGGCGCGATCTCCTCGAAGGCTCCGTACCGGTCTCTCTCTATCTCGCCATCCCGGCCGGAGACCAGGCGCGAATCCGCCCTCTGACCCGGATGCTCGTCAACCAGCTCTGCTATCGCCTGGTCCAGAAGATGAGCTTCACCGCAGGCTGCAACAACACCGTGCTGCTCCTCCTCGACGAATTCCGTGCGCTCGGCCGCCTTCCGGCCCTCGAAGAGTCTCTCGCCTTTTTCGCCGGCTATGGCGTGCGCGCCTGCATCGTCTGTCAGGACTTGGAACAGCTCCACAAGCTGTACGGAGAGCGAGAGGAGATCACCGTTCATTGTCACTATAAAGTCGTGTTGACGCCGACCGGCCTCAAGACCGCGGAGTACATCTCCCAGTTGTGCGGCACGACCACGATCCATCATCAGCACCTCTCCCGGCGGGTCGGCGGCCTCTTCGGCTCGCAACCATCCACCGAGGCTCCCAACGAGGTGCGCCGTCCTCTCCTGACTCCCGACGAGGTCCTGCGGCTACCGCAAGACCAAGCCCTCATTTTTCAGCACGGGGGGCACCCCATCCGCGCCAAACGCATCAAGTATTATGAGGACCCCGAGTTCACCCGCCGCGCGAGTATACCTGCGCCCGAGCACCATCTCCCCCCCGCTCCGCAACTGCCCCCTCGCCCGCTCTCCACACTCTCCGGACCCTCCCTCTCTGCCAGTCTGCCGCGTCGTCCTCGCAAGCGAGCTTGAGCCCCCTTGACGGAATAACTTACAGTTATGTAAGTTATTCCAGCCATGCCGGCCCGACGCCTCGATGAAACCTTTGTCCGCGAGCTCCTGGAAAAAGAGCTCGGTCCCGTGCTTCTCAGATCCTTGACCGATCCTGGCGTGGTCGAAGTCCTTGCCAATCCTGACCGGACGATCTGGGAAGACCGTTTCGGACAGGGGCTCGTCTTCTTACCCGAAACGGCTGATCCCTTGGCGCTCGAAGCCTTGACCTCGACGATCGCTTCCTTGCGCGAGACGACCTTCACCGACGCCAACCCCGAGCTTTCAACCTTCCTCTATGTCGCAGGGATCGGCCGCTGCCGATTCACCGCCGCCCGACCGCCGCTCGTCGAGAGCGTCGCCATCTCAATCCGTAAGCATGACGCAAGTCACGTCTATCGCCTCGAGCCCGATTTTCGCGACAAGGGCTTCATCTGCGGCAAGCATACTGAGATCCTGCAAAAGGCGATCAACGCCCGCAACAACATCATCGTCTGCGGTGGCCCTGGAGCTGGAAAAACCGCGCTCGCCAATGCAATTCTCCTCGAGATCGCAGACCCTACTACCCGCATCCTCCTGCTCGAGGACATCCCGGAGCTCCACTGTCCGGGGCTTCATACCGTCTCCCTCAGCAAGTCTCCCACGCACGACCTCGAGGCCTTGCTTCGCCTCACCGTACGGTTGCGCCCTTCCCGCATCTGCCTTGGCGAGCTGCGGGGGAGCGAAACCCTCACCCTTTTGAGCGCCTGGAACACCGACACCCGCGGCGGCATCGCCACCATTCATGCCAATGACGCCCGCTCGGCGCTCGACCGACTCGAGCTTTTCGTACGCCTCGCGAGCAACTCGGTGGCCGAAGTCGCACGCACTCTCATCGGTCAGGCCGTGCATCTCATCGTCTCGGTGCACCGCGGCATCAATGGCCCTCAAGTCGCGGAGTTGCTGCGTGTCGAAGATTACGACTCACGGACGGGCAATTACCGTCTGAGCTAAGAACAGAAAGGAGATTGATTCATGAAGCGTCCTCATCTCGGTCTCGCCGTCCTTTTCGGCTTCATTACCCTCCTCGCCCTCGCTTGCCCAGCCATGGCATCCACTACCGGGGGAGCGGACCTGCCCTGGAACGGCCCGCTTCAGAATCTGACGGACAACCTTCAGGGGCCGGTCGCCACGTACTCCTCCATCGGCGCCCTGGTCGTCGGAGCGATCATGTGGGGTTGGGGCCAGAGCCACGGTGAAGGCACCCAACGCCTCGCCAAGCTGATCTTCGCGATCCCCTGCGCCGTCTTCGCCGTCAAGATCCTGACCAGCCTCGGCATGATGGGAGCTTGCCTCTGATGGAGCGTATACAGCGCCGCCAGGACCTGGCGGAAACACCCGTCCATCAGTCCCTCACCCGGCCCATCCTCATGGGCGGCGTGGAGAAGGATCTCGCCATGCTGGAAATCCTCTTGAGCGGCGCCATCCTCGCTCTCGCCGGCCCAACGCTCGTGACGTTTGCGATCCTCGCCGTGATCGTCGTCGCCATCAACCCCGTCTTCCTCGCGCCGCTCTCCGAGCGCGATCCCCAGGCGTACGCGGTCTACCTGCGCCACATCCAGTACCTGCCGAGCTATCCGGCGGCGAGCACTCACCACACTCCGCTGCGGAATCGATAAATCATGCTGATCCAGGAATTCTCCCGGCGCGCCCAGAGCGTCCAGGACCTGATGCTCTGGGCCGCCCTCGTCTCTTCGGGAGTGGTCCTCAATAAAGACGGGTCTCTCACGGCCGGCTGGGCTTACCAGGGCCCCGACCTCAACTCCGCCACGGCCGAGGAGCTTAAAGCGCTCACCCAGCAGGCCAACCGGGTCTTGATAGGGCTCGACGATTCCTGGCTACTCCACGGCGACTTGCTGCGCTCGCCGGCTCCTGCCCAGCCGGACGCCGATGCCTTCGAGCATCCCATCACCCAGGCGATCGACCGCGAGCGCCGCTCGCAAAACGCCGCCACGCTCTACCAGACGCAGTCCGTCCTGCTCCTCACCTATCTGCCCACCCGCGAGCGCAGCAGCTACCTCAAAGGCCTTTTCGTCTCCGGCAGCGATCCCGCCGCGCAGCGCGACGACGGCCACCTCAAGGAGCTCGAGGACAAGCTCGCCGAGATTGAGCAGGGGCTTTCCCACATTCTTCGCCTAAACAGGCTTTCAGACGAGCAGCTCTTGACCCACCTTCATTCCATCCTGACCGGCCTTCACCATCCAGTGCGGGTCCCGGCGACGCCTCTTCTCCTCGATGGCCTTCTCTGTTCGCAAGACCTGGAGGGAGTTTTGGCACCCAGGATCGGCGACCAGCTCATCGCCTGCGTTTCTTTGACCGGCCTCCCCCGGGCCACCACGCCCGGCCTTCTGGATCAAGTCGCCCAGCTTCCTTTTCCGCTGCGCCTCAATACTCGCTGGCTGCCCCTCGGCTTTGGCGAGGCCGATCGAGTTCTCGCAGGCTACCGCCGAGCCTGGATGCGCAAACGGCGGGGCATGCGCTGGCTTCTGTCCGGCCTCTTCGGCAATCCGGCCACTCGCGACGACCAGGACGTCTCCGTCGACCACGACAGCGCGGACATGATGGCCGACGTGGATCAAGCCACCGCGGCGCTCAACGCCCAGATGGTTCGTTTCGGCTACCTCACCATCACCGTCGTCCTTCACCACCAAGAGCCCACGGAGCTGGCCACCCGCGCACGCACCGTCGCCGCCCTGATCCAGGCTCTCGGCATTCCCGCCCGCATCGAGCGGGACAACACTCTCGACGCGTTTCTAGGCTCGATCGTTCCGGCAAGCGCCAACAACGTGCGCCGGCCCATGGTTCACACAGGAAATCTCGCCGACCTTCTTCCCCTCGCGACGGTCTGGCAGGGCCGTACCACCAACCCCAGCCCCTACTCTCCTCCCGGCGGCTGCCCAGCCCTTCTTTGGACCTCGACTGAGGGTTCAACCGCCTTCTGCTTCAATCTTCACGCCGCGAGCGACGTCGGGCACTCCCTGATCCTCGGCCCGACCGGTAGCGGCAAGAGCACCATCGTCGCCCTCCTGATGGCGCAGTGGTTCCGCTATCAAGGCGCCCGCGTGATCGCCTTCGACAAGGGCGGGTCCTTCCTCCCCTTAACCTACGCTTTGGGCGGGGCTCACTACGACCTCGCCGCCCAGAGCTCTGAGCTGTCTCTCTGTCCCCTCGCCCGCATCGAGGATCCCCATGAGCGATCGGAGTGCCAGGAGTGGCTCGAGGACCTCTTCGAGCTCAACAAAGTCGAGATCAACCCTGCACGCCGGATCGCCATTGCCAACGCCCTGGCGCTGCTTGCCTCTCAGGATGACCGGACTCTGACCAACTTCCGGTTCAAGGTGCAAGACCAGGAGCTGCGCGACGCGCTCGTGCCTTACACGGCCGCCGGCAGCATCGGCGCCTCGCTTCTTGACTCCCCGGCTGACAACCTCGCCGAGGCAACGCTTCTGACCTTCGAGATGGTCCGGCTGATGGAACATGGCTCTCGCTTCGTCGTTCCCACCCTGCTCTACTTGTTCCGAAGACTGACCCAACGCTTCACTACCGGAGCTCCCACGCTTCTCGTCCTCGATGAAGGATGGACCTTCCTCGACCACGAGAAGTTCGCCCACCGCATCCGTCTCTGGCTCAAAGAGCTGCGCAAATACAACGTCTGCGTGCTCTTCGCGACGCAGAGCCTGGCCGACTTCGCCGCTACCGCACTCGCCCAGGTTCTCGTCGAAAGCACTGAAACGAAGGTCTTCCTCCCCAACCCGCAAGCCGCCAACGAGTCGGTCGCTCCTCTCTACCGCTCTCTGGGACTCAATTCCCGTCAGTTGTCCTTGATCGCCGGCGCACGCCCGAAAAGCGACTACTACGTCTCCTGCAGCGAGGGCAACCGTCTCATGCGCCTCGAGCTCGGCCCCTTGGCCCTGAGCTTCTGCGGCGCCGGCTCCCGCCAAGAGCTCGCCCAAGTCCGTGAGCTCGCGGCCTCTCACGACCGGCTCTGGCCCGCGGTCTGGCTCCAGAGTCGCAACCTTAAAACCTGGGCTGAATTCCTTCGCCCGCAACTGGAGAACCATCCATGACCAAGAAACTCCTTCTTCCCGCACTGCTCGCCGGCCTGCTGGTCTTCCTCCCCTCGACGGCTGATGCCACCGGCATCCCCGTCGTTGACATCCTGGCTTGGATCCAACGCTTTTCCATCATCTACAACCAGGTCCACCAGATCGAAAACCAGTATCAGCACATCCGGGTTGCCATCCTGGAAGCCCAAGCCGCCGCCAAGCAGCTCGAAGCCTACCGTGACGGCCACTACTCCGACTTGAACGGCCTCTTGGGCGCCGTCGATCAGATCTTCAACAGCTACTCACTGCTCCAGGGCAACCTCGGCTATCTCAAGGTCGGGGTCGAAAACCTCTACCGGCAGAGCTTTCCCGGCACCGAAGTCTTCACGGCCGATCCCAACCTCAATGTCCCCGACAGCTACGCGCAAAGAGTCAGCCGCGTCAACGAAACCATGGCCCTTCTCATGAAAGGACTCAACAGAATCACCTGGAACGACACCCACAGCCAGGTCGAGCTTGCCGAATTCGCCGCGGCTTCCCAAGGCGCGGACACGGCGCTCAAAGCCGCGCAGGCCAACGGCATGCTGACCAGCTTAGGAGTGACCGAGCAGCAGAAGACGTTGCAAGCCACCATGATGACAGCCAACGCCATCGCCATGGGCGTGGCCATGCAGATCCAGGACCAAGCCACGGCCCACGCCGCCCTCACTCGTTGGCTCGATTCGGGCGCGCCTCCTCCCCCGGTCGGCTTCGATCCATCGGCCTCCGGCTACACCGGCCTGCCCTCCTCTGCCAACACCTCGCTGTTCTTCTAAGGGCCACCGCCGATATGCGCTTTTTCAAAACCCTTCTCTCCCAACCTTATTCCGTGCCGGCCTTGGCGGCTCTCGCCGCCCTGGCCGCACTCATCGTCGGCTACCAGACGAGCCACCATAGACCTCCGTCGCCGCTTGAGATCCTCCGCCAGGACACGCTCGACACGAGCTACAAGCCCGGTTACTGGACAGCAGTCGCCCGCGAGCAACCGGACCTTTACCAGTCCGCTCTCCTTTACTGTGTAGCCCATTCGCTCAGGCCGAACTGCGACGCCCTGCGCCAGCAAGCCTTCACGACCTCGCTCGAACGCTCGGCCATTGCGGCCACCCCTGCCAGCGCCGCCACCTCACCCACCACCGCCCCAGGGCCGCTTCAACTTCCGGCGGTACCTCTCCCCCCATCTCCAACCCCCGCGAGGCCTCGGTAATGGATTTCGGGCTCTTGAACAACATTCTCGACGCCTTCGATTCCGCCACCAGCGGCTGGGTGGCCACACTCCAGCCCCTCGCCCTGGGCCTCTTCGCGGCCCTCGGCACCCTGGAATTCCTTTGGTCCTTCGTGCGCGCCGCCATCTCCACCCGCGTGTCCGGCTCCGACCTCTTCGAGCTCGGGTTCCGGAAGCTTCTCTACCTCGCCTTTCTCAACTGGCTGATCCTCAAAAGCCCAGCCGCTTTCGGACTGATCATCGCCGGCTTCCAGAGGGCCGGCGGCCAAGCCGCCGGCATCACGGCGCTACGCCCCAGTGCCTACCTCAATACCGGCATCGGCCTTGCGATGCGCATCTGGACCGGATGGCACGCCGCCGGATTCTTCTTCGATCCCTTCGTACGCCAGCTCGCGGTCTATGGATCGCTCGCCTGCGTCGCCATTTTCGGACTCATGGCGACCTCGCTCATGGTCACCCTGATCGAGTCCTACATCATCATCAGCGGCGGCGCTCAACTGCTCCTCGGCTTTGCGGCCAGCCGCTGGACCTTTCCCTTGGCGGAAGGCGGCGTTACGGCCGTCTTCCGCATCGCCGTCAAGCTCCTGGTCACCTACCTGGTCACCGGAGTCATCGCCGGGCTCACCTTCCAGTGGGCAGCCACTCTTGCCAACAGCACCTTCGTCGACGTCTTTGAATACCTCGCGTTTCTCGGCACCGCCTTCACGGCGGCGATTCTCCAGTGGACTCTGCCCAGCCGGCTGACCAACTATCTCGTCCCGCCGTCGTTTCACATCCGTTTGAGCCCGGTGGTCGGGGACAACTGAACCACCTCTTAACGCCCGCCCATGCTCAAGATCCATACCCATCACCGCGAAGCCCGCGCCGCCCATGACAACCGGTGGGAGCGACTCGCCGCCAGCCGAGAGAACTACCGCATCCTCGCGGCTGTCCTCCTGGCTCTCGACGTGTTCCTCGCGGTCCTCAACTGGAGCCTAGCAACCCACGTCCAGGTCGCCACCTATGTCGTCCAGGTGGATCGCTTCGGCCAGGCTCAGTCCGCGGGTCCCATCGATCCTAAAGCCATCGCCACCGACGAGCTCTGGCGATGGACCCTCTCGCTTCTCGTTCGCAACCTGCGCACCGTCAGACCCAGACCTCCTCAAGATGCACTTGGACGACGGTCTCGCCTTCCTCCGTGGCCACGCCGCCGCCATCGTCCAGGATTATTTCCGCGAGCAAAACCCCTTCCTCGCCGCCAAGTCGACCACCGTGCTCGTCCAACAGCCGATCACGGTGCTTCGCCGCGGCAACGACATCTGGCAGATCGAATGGACCGAAACCCGGCGCGACCCAGGCGGCCGAACCGTCGAGGAACGCTGGCAGGCCCTCGCCACTACTACGACCGATCCCCCCAAGAGAAGGAACGGTCAAGGAAACGACCAACTCAAACGCGGAGCCCTCAATCCTCTCGGGCTCTATGTCACCGACCTTGATTGGACCCCCGTGGCCCAAAGGAGACCCCAATGACCCGATCCGTTGCCCTGTTGGCCTCTGCTCTGCTCATCCCGGCCTGTCTTCTCGGACAGGCTCCGGAGACTCCGCCCGCTTCTCAGACTCTCCCAGGGAGCCCCGCCGCTGCGCCTCCTGCCACCCTCAACTGTCTGCCGGCGAGCCCTTGCGACATCGAGCTCGAGGCGAGCGAAAACGTCAACGAGGTGGTCGTCGCCGGAGGCAAGGACTGGAGCACTCAGGTCGTTTCAACCGGCCTCAAGCCGAAGACCAGCCACGTCATCGTCTGGCCCGACACGAGCGTAACTACGGGCTCCACGGTCATCATCACCACCGATCGCCGGCTGGTCAGCTTCGGCCTCTCCATCGATCGCACCCGGGCAGCGAATCTCCACACCAGTCTCACGTCCCCCGAGGGCAACGCGCTGCGCTTCAAGCGTGAGCTCGATTCCACGCCCGGCGGGACCTACCTCGGCTCGATCGACCCCAGGACCCTCAACCTCGACTACTCGATCCCCCACGGCAGAAACGCCCCGACCGTCGTTTTCGACGATGGCAACCATACCTACATCGGCTGGACCGACCGCAAGCCCTCGCAGGCTCCGGTCATCTTCAGCGTCGACGAGCAGGGAAGCAATCTGCTCTCTCCCCACATCGCCCCCAATGGCACTCTCTACGTCGTCGATACCGTCGCCAAGAAAATCGAGCTCAAGTTTGGTCCGAAAGACAACCTCACCATCACCAATAAGGCCTACGACCGATGAGCATCGAGCGCCGCACTCCTCCCGCTGTCGAAGCCAACGCCGACGGCCGCTCCTCAGCCCCGCGCCGCAATCTCGCCCCGCTCTACGCCGGAGGCCTCGTCGTCTTAGTCCTCTTGGTCCTCGCCATGAACTTCGGCGGCCCTCAGAGGCCGAAGACTCAACCTGTCTCGCAGCCCGCGAACAGCTCCACCAACGATCTTTCCGGCCTCCTCGAGGAGGAAGCCACCCGCAAGCAACGCGCAATGCAGGAACGCCGGCCGGCCCCTCAACCACCACAGCCGGCCTTCCAGACTGACGAGCTTTCCGACGTGCCTCCCGCTACCACGACCGCACCGCCGCCCGTCGGAGCTTACGACCCCAGGTGGCCGGCTTATCTCGCACAGCAGCAGAAAACGCCCCCCACTTCCGCGCCGCCTCAGCTTCCCAGCCTCGAGCCTCTCGAGCGCGCCCTGGCAGCTTCGGGAAACAACGAGAATCGCCCCGCCTTGCGCTACCGGGCTGGTTCTCCCAACCCCATTCCTGCCCGCAACCTGCTGCCTTCCGACCCTGCCGGAGCCGCCCTGGCCTCCCTCGCCGCAGAACTCCCTCTCCTGACCCAGTCCAACCAAGCCACCCAGCCCCCTCTGCCCGCACTTCTATCAGAGCAGCCTATCCCCCGCATTGGCGAGACACCGTCCTCCCGCTACGCTTCCTTTCTCTCGGCGGTCGCCAAGGACCGCTCCGAGACCCTCGAGCTCATCGGCGACCGCCAGAAGGCCCGCACACCCTTCCTTCTCCTTCAGGGAGCCCAAATCCCGGCGGTCCTCGAAACCGCGATCCACTCCGAGCTGCCAGGACAGGCCTCCGGATACGTTCGCAAGGACGTCTACGACACCCTGACCGGCCGCTATTTGTTGATCCCCCAGGGCAGCCGCCTCCTGGGCTCCTACAACTCCGACGTCGTCTGGGGTGCGAGCCGGCTTCTCCTCGTCTGGAGCCGCCTGGTTCTCCCGGACGGCACGTCCTATCAAATCGTCGCCCCCTCTGCCGACCTCGCAGGCTCAGCCGGCCTGCCCGGGCGGGTGAACAATCACTGGCTGAAAACCATCGGCAGCGCCCTGATGCTCTCCGCCATCTCCGCCGGGGTCCAGATCACTCAGAACCCAACCTCGACGACGGCCGTCGGCCGGACTCCCACCGCATCGGAAGCCGCCGGCGCCGCCGTCGGCCAGGAGCTCGGCCAAGTCAGCGCCAACCTCATCCGCAAGAACCTCGACATCCCACCAAGCCTCTCGCTGCCACCAGGGCTGACCTTCAACGTCGTTTTGACCCGTGACGTCGCTTTCCCTCGCCCCTTCGCCGGGAGCCCGCGGTGAGAGTGGTCACAATCCAGAACAAGAAGGGCGGGGTTGGCAAGACCACCTTCCTGCTTCACCTCGCCCATCGAGCCGTCGAGCTCAAGCTGCGGACCCTCGTCATCGACCTCGACACGCAAGCCAACGCCTCGACCGGTCTGACCCACGACTATGGCCTGCTCAAGGTTCCCGGCGGATCGGCGGCGATCTTCACCGTCGAACGGCCGGAAGACCTTCCCATCCGGACGGTGCGACCGCTCTTGGACCTGCTGCATGGGCACACCCGCCTCGACGAGGTCGACTCCCTCTTCGACGTCTCCTACCTCAAGAACCGATTCCTTCCCAAGCAGGTCCCCCTGCTACGGTCCCTGCCTTACGACCTGATCCTCTTCGACACTGCGCCCTCAGCAGGTCCGCGACAGATCGCACCGCTTTTTCTCGCCAACCGCGTGCTGATTCCCATCATCGCCGACGAGTTCGCGGTCTCTGGTCTCGCCCAGACGCGCGACGACGTCGAGGCCGCCCGAACCATCAACCCCGCCATCCAGACCACCGTCCTGGTCAACATGTTCCGCGCCAACAGCCGCTCCCAAAGACAGGCTCTCTTCCAGTTGCAGACCATCACGGCCATTCCGCTGCGGCAACCGTTCTTCCCTCTTCGCGATCATGTGCCGGCGGCGATCAGCACCGGCGTCCCCGTCTGGGCCTTCAAGACCGCCAAGCCACCGCTGCGCGCCCTCTGGCGCAATTTCGCAACGGAGACCCTGGGATGGCAATGATCAAGTCCGCCTACGACATGCTGCGAACGGTCGCGCCCGGCTCCGAAGCGGGACCGGCCGCCACAACCCTACCCATTGCAGCGCTCCACCGCGACCCGACGCAACCGAGACAGCGCTTCGACGAGGTCGCTTTAGCCGAGCTCGCCGCCTCGATTGAGCAGACCGGCATCATCGAGCCGTTGGTCGTCACTCCCGATCCCGAACACGAGGGAGAATGGATCATCCTGGTTGGCGAACGCCGCCATCGCGCAGCGGAAAAAGCGGGCCTCAGCCACGTTCCCGTCGTCGTTCGCACGGAGGTTTCGGAATCCGACCGATTGCTTCTCCAACTGACGGAAAACGACCAGCGGCAGGATCTCACCTTGCGAGAGAAAGGCGAAGGCTACATGCGTTTGCGCCGCATGCTACCTGAGAAGAGAGACAAGCAACTCGCCGAGATGCTCGGCAAGAAGCCCTCCACGTTCGCCCACACCATCCTCGCCGCCAAGGTGACCAAAGGACCTGCGTTCGAGGCCCTCGACGAAAATATCATCAAAGATCCCGAGGCCTTGAGACTCTTCCTCGACCTGGGCGACGAGGACCAGAAGAAGCTCGTGACCACGGCCCGAGCCACCGCTGTCACCTTGACCCGCCTGATGCTCCAGAAAGTCAAAGACAACAAGAAAAAGCCCGAAAGCGCCAAGGCAAAACGCGCTCCTGTCCCTCCCGGCGGCCTAGGATCAGAGTCCTCCAATGAGGATGCCCAATCCCCTAGCGGGCCGGCCCTCTCTTCCCAAGAAGAAGCTCCCGCCTCGCAACAAGGACCGGCACCTCGAACGGATCCCCCTCCGGCTCCCAAAGGCGCCAACGAATACCTTGCCGCCCTGACCTGGCGGCATTGGGAAATCCTCTTCCGAGAGCTCCAGATTCCGCTCCCTGAAGATCCCGACGATGCCGGTTACACCCTCCTCGAATTCCTCGAGGCCCGGGCCACCTGAAACCCAAAAGCGTGCACGAAAGGCTCCGGCCTCGTCACGCTTAATAACTAACAATAACGTAAGTTATATGGAGAACCGCATGCGCTCGCAGCACTCACGAATCGGTAAGCTATTCTTCGCCGCCTGGCTCGCGGCCCAAGCTGCCTTTGCCGCCCACACCTTCACCCTCTCCACCCGCGATTTCACCGACACCAACGGCAACGGCCTCATCGACTGCGGCGAAGAGGTCATCTTCCAGGTCGGCCTCTACGACAACGACGCCACGGTCGCGACCGTCGCTCAAGGCCGAATCATCGTTCCCACCAGCTCGGTTCGCTTCAGCTTCAGGGATGCCGTCCTCGATCCGGTGCTCAACGCCAACTGCGCGATCACCATCACCAACCTGCCCGGCTCCGCACAGATCGACTACGACTGTACCCCTCCCAATTCCAACTCCCACGGATACGCCGCCGCCATTCTCCTGCACGGCTTTTATACCGGTCCCGCGGGTGGCATCACCATCACCGGGCAGGACCACCTCCAGGAACCGGCCACCACTCTCGACGTTTCCACCACCGAAAGCCGCGTGAGCTCCTGCTCCTCCGCCGATCTCGCCCTGATGAAAAGCGATGGCGGCATCGCAGCACGGCCCGGCCAGACCGTCCCCTACTCCCTGACCTACACCAACTCCGGGAACCTTTCCGTGCAAGCCGCCATCGCCGAGACGGTCCCCGCACATACCGTCTTCGCACCGGCCCAAAGCTCACCCGGCTGGGTCTGTACAGGGACCGGCTCCGGCTCCACTTGCACGCTCAATCTTGGGTCCATCCCGGTCAGCGGCAGCGGCTCGCGGATCTTCGCCGTGACCGTCCTACCCACCACACCTCCCTCGGTCCAGCAGATCACCAACACCGCAACCATCGCTCCGACCGACACCACGACCGACGTCGATCCCACAAACAACACGGCTACCGACACCACGCCCCTGATTGCTGGCGTTCCCGACCTTGCCGTGAGCAAAACCCTTACCAGCTCGGGAGGCGTACCCGGGACCGTCGCCGTCTTCACCGTCAACGTCGCCGATCAGGGTACCGGGGTCGCTGAAGGCGTGACCCTCACCGAAACCGTCCCCGCCAACAGCTCCTTTGCCGCGGCCCCGAGCTCGCCCGACTGGGTTTGTTCCGGCACCGCCGCCGGCGCCACCTGCACCGCCAGCCTCGGAACCCTTCCCGCCGGCGGCAGCGCCAGCCGCAACTTCGCCGTGACCATCGCCCAGCCCTTCCCGGCCGGCGCCACGGCGATTGACAACCGGGCCTGCGCTTCGACCACGACTGCCGGCGATCCCCAGGCCAACAACTGTGCCGCGAGCACGGCACCCGTGACCGCGGCAGCCCACTTGGCCATCAGGAAAACCCTTGCGAGCGGCACCGGAGCTCCCGGTGCGACCCTCGTCTTCAATCTCACGGTCACCAACAGCGGCAATCAAGACTCTGCGGCGACTGTCCTCCGGGAGACCGTTCCTGCGAACACCACCTACGACGCGGCCCACAGCTCCGCGGGCTGGAGCTGCGCGGGTACCTCACCTGGCTCGGCCTGCAGCCTCGACCTCCCCACTATCCCGGGTGGCGGAGCATCCCTCACCCGCACCTTTGCCGTGACCATCGTCAACCCGCTGCCGGCCGGCGTGACGGCGATTGCCAATACCGCCTGCGACGGCTCCGCTTGCGACTCCATCCAGGTCCCCACCAATGGACAGCCCCAACTGTCCGTTACCAAATCGGTCGTCGCAGGCACCGCAACCCCCGGAACCACTCTCGTTTTCGGCATTACCGTCAAGAATCTCGGCAACCAGGCGGCCCCGGTGACGCTCAGCGAAACTGTACCCAACTCCACCACCTACGACTCCGGGCGCAGTGACCCTGCGTGGACCTGCGCCGGCACAGCCGCCGGCTCGAGCTGCTCGCTCAACGCCGGCACGCTCGCTGGCGGCGGCACCAGCGCTACCTACCTCTTCGCCGTCGCCATCGACTCCCCGCTTGCAAGCGGCGTCACGATGATCTCCAACTCCGCTTGTGCCACAACTCCCACGACCGGCCAGACCTGCGCTCAGATCCAGGTGCCGGCCAATGCAAGCCCGCGCCTGACGATCGCCAAGAGCCGCAGCTCCGCCGCGCCCGCTCCCGGCCAGGTCGTCACCTACGTCATCGCCATTTCCAACACCGGCAACCAGAACGCCGCTGCGGTGACTTTGACCGAGCAGGTCCCACCGGCGACGAGCTTCGACGCCGCCGGCTCTGATCCGGCCTGGTCCTGCAACGCAGCGACCTGCACCCTCACGCTGCCGAGCCTCCCAGCCGGCACGACGGTCAACCGAAACTTCGCCGTGCGAGTCGCCAATCCCCTGCCGGCCGGCGTCACCCAGATCGCCAACACCGTCTGCGGCGCCGACGTCCCTGGCCGCCAGGTCTGCTCCACCGTCACCGACCCGCCTGGCGGCTCTCCCCAACTGACGATTCACAAGACCTACTCCGGACCACCGCTCACCGCTGGCGCCTCTCTCGTCTTCGCCATCGCCGTCAGCAATACCGGGACTCAAGCCGCCGAGAACGTCCAGCTCACCGAGACGATCCCGGCCAACAGCACCTTCGACGCCGCCCACTCCGACGCCGGCTGGAGCTGCGTCTCTCCGGCTGCCGGCCAGACTTGCGGTCTCACTCTAGCCGCCCTCGCCGCCGGCGCCAGCTCAACGGTGAGCTTCGCCGTCAAGGCCGACTCCCCCCTGCCACCCAACGTCCGCCAGATCGCCAACAGCGCCTGCGCCATCGTCGGCTTGACGACCACCTGCGACCAGACTTCGACGCCCATGCCCGTCACCCTCACCGCCACCCTCGACGACATCCTCACCCACGATGCCAATGGCAATGGCTTCCTCGACAACGGCGATGTGATCACCTATACCCTCGTCGTCAAGAACCCCAGTTCCGCGGCTGCTGCCGGCCTCAAGATCACCACCTCCCTCGACTCCCGCCTCGGCCTGCTCGTCGGAAGCGTTTCAACCGACAAGGGGATCATTACCTCGGGTAACGGCCCCGGCGACACCACGGTCGCCCTCACCGTCCCCACTCTCGGCCCTGGCGAGACCGTGACCGTCGTTTATCAGGCCCTCGCCGTCGACATTGCTGGTACCGGCAATCCAAACTTCGTCTCCACTCAAAGCTTCATCGCGGGTGACAACTTCGACACTGTCCCCAGCGACGATCCCGCAACTCCCGATGTCCTGGGAGATCCCACCCTGACACCTTTGAAGGCGACCGTCACGCCGGCGATCCCAACGCTGAGCGCGATCGGACTCGCCTCCCTCGCTTCACTTCTCGGCCTCTGTGCCCTGCCCTTTCTCAGGCGGCGCCAGGCGCCGCAGCCCTGACTTCTCAAACCGGCCGCCCGTCTCGCAGACGGGCGGCCGCCGTCCTTTGGGAGCCCCCTCGCCTTGTCCTGAAAGGAGCCTGATTCATGGCGCAAACCGAGTTTCCCTACCCACCCCTTCAGGCACTCGCCGCGGTAGCCAATCCGCCAATCTTCGACCATCTCCGCGCGCTCCACGCCTCGCAAGACCGTTCCGCTCTTCTTGCCGTACTCGAGGCCGAGCTCGCGAGCACAAACCGAGGAAATCTCGCCTCGCTCGTTCCTGCAATACCAAAAGCTCTTATCTGCTGCGCTGCTTTGCTCGCTCACCACGGAGCCAACTTCCTGCCCGTCCCCGGCACAGTGACCATCGCCTACCACTGGTACCACTCCCTCATGATCACGCGAGTCCTCCAGAACCTGCACCGCTCCTGGCCGCCGCCAAGCTCGTTTCATCGCGCCGCCGATCACCTCGTCCCCCTTCGAGGCACCCTGCTGGTCCCTGCCACTCATTTAACCGTGCTACGCGATACTCGATGCGGTTTGGCCGACTTGGGCGTCTACTTGAGCTTCGGCTGGTATCTCGCTATCACCGGCCATCCCGACCAATCCGCGAACAACACCCAGCCCCTCAAGGAGGGTCCAGCGTCCACAAGTGGCCGAGAACGACTCAACAGGTGAAACCCGATGCCGTCGGAAAGAAGAAATCTAGCGAAGTCTCCCCGGCGCTCTCGACGCACAGCGCCTGGTTCGACTTGAAGGCAGGAAAGCAACTACAGACTGAGGAGACTCTCTTTACGCCGCGCCTCGCCGGCGAGCATCGAGCGCCTCGTCGATCACTCCTCGAATGATTCCGAGCGCATCCAGGTCATTCCAAGCGAGATGCTGCAACGCTCGCTCGGCCTCGGCCCGGATTACATCCTTCAACGGCACGAGGGCAGTAAAGTGCGAGGCCGGCTGCCCTCGCTGGCCGGATGGAACCTTCTCTCCCTCGACATACCCCTTTGCCACCAAGCCCTTCACCAACGCCGCGGCATAGGGCACGGTAACCGTGCGCTGATAAGGCCGGCGCACCAGCCGCTCGATAACCTCATTGAGGGTGGCTGGAGACCCCTTCGACAGGGCATGGTAAAACATGTATTCACTGGGCGAGAGCGTCGGTCGCATGGCTTTTTTGCTTTCCCTGGTCCCTCGCGACTCAGTCTATCGCGAAGCCTAACTCTTAGTCTATCTTAACGCAAACACGTAGGCAAGAGGTCACGAGTCTGGTTCGCCTCGCTCCCGCCTCTCCAGCCAGTCCGTCAGGACGACCCTGGCCAGTGTCGCGTTGGCCAGACCCTGAGCTCGGGCGGCTTCATCCAACATCTCGAATTCTTCTTCGTTGAGCGATAATAACACCTTCTTGTTTCGTACCTTCGCCGGAATTAACCGCCTACGCACCGCTGCTTCGCTCGCCATGGCATGGCATCGTACTCCCGCCTGGACTCAGGCGGCAAACACACCTACCACGGCTGCCCAAAGCAGCTCTACACGTAAGGTGCTCGTCGGATCGCAAAAGGGGACACTGCGTACCCGAAAGGCAAGAAGCTCTGACCCGTCCCCGCGACGCCCGATCCTGAGAATCGGAGATCACTCGCGAAACGGCTCTGTCTGAAGTGCAGGGTTGACCGGCGAATCAGTACCAAGCCACAGCACAGCACCCGGCAGGCTCGGTACCTCAGCTCGAAGCCGGGCGGCCTATCCATTAGGACCTCGGTTCCAAAGACGATGGCCTAAAGGGTCTCTCGCACAACTGCTAACAAGAGTCCTTCGTTCATGAGTCTCGCTTCAACGGGAAAGGAACTGAATCGGCATACCTCATGACGCCGCTAACAAAAATCGCGAGTTTTCACCACCTTTGAGGACCTCTTGCTCCCCTTACCCGCTCCCAGGGACGCGGCCGGATCTTTATACCGGTGAATTCTGCTAGACTTCAAGCGCATAGAGACGAATCTGTTGTACTCTTATAGGCAAATGAGAGTTTCCACCCTTCCCAGTCTTTCAGTAGACAGCTTCCAGAGAAGATACTTTCGAATGTCCGAGACTACAGCAGCTTACAGCGACGATTAAAACAATGCACTACGGTGACGACTGCCTACTCTTCTTCGAAGCGCCATGCCAGACGCGCTTTGTGCTTGATGCACAATCTCTCTGGATGGGCTATGGCAACACCGAGGGCTTGCTCGACGCCTCCGATCTCCATGAGTTTCTTTTTCATACCGCTGAAGGTTCCAACCTGTCCTCCTTCACGACCAGCGACGACCTGGTCCGTGTCTACATCGAAAACGACACCGTCCACGTTTTTGGCCGTGCTGGTACCGAGGCCGTCTTCCCGCTTGACGACCTCGCCGCCTTCATTCGCCAGTTGGACACGGAAGGCCTGCTCGACTTCTGGCGGATTCAGCGAACCTCCTCTCGAAGATAAGCAACCTTCATTCCCTGTCGCTCGTCCACCGTGGACTATCGCTCCCAGAAGGCACTCACCTCTCCCCATCTAATTCGGTTTCGCAACGAAACGTCCTGTACCGGCCGCCCACGTCGGATCGACATGCTCTCAGTTTCCGACGACGCGGTCGGCTCCCTTTCATTTCGCGACCATGGAGAGAGGCTCTCCTAGCTCCGCTGCCACTTCTCGAAGGTCAAGCCCCTTTGCCGGTTCCCGAGTCATCGTCTCGTCTCCCCGGCGTGGGTCTGCCGGCGCTTGCTTCAGATAACTTCCAAACCCTCTGGACTGTAGAGCCGAAACCAGACCCGCTTCGAGCGAATCGAGGCGTGAAGACCGCGGGCCAAGTCCTCCGTTTCGCAGGCCAGAAGCGCCAGGCGATGCCTCTGCAGGTCCTGCACCAACCGCCTACCACGGCAAAGCATTCGCGGAGCCAGGGAGCCTCGAACAAGAGAAGATCGGTGTCGCGAACGTCGTC
Organism: Thermoanaerobaculia bacterium; assembly: GCA_036275055.1. Lineage (GTDB taxonomy): Bacteria > Acidobacteriota > Thermoanaerobaculia > Multivoradales > UBA5704 > DATARR01. The sequence continues at coordinate 4,204 of DASUEN010000265.1, read as the reverse complement.
GCCCTTGCTGGGCGAAGTAGGAAAGGCGAATGCAACCACGAGGCCGGGGGGCTTGCGATGGCGCAGCCAAGCAGGTCTTCCACGGAGACGTTGCGCACCTCGCTCAGGGGAAGACGGTGCTCGATGGCCTGCCAGGAAGACTGGCAACGAGCTCGACTGGCCCAGGTCTTTAGATCCGCCAAGGATCTCCGAGCCGCGGCCTCGCCCGCGAGCTGCGCCTCGACAGCGCCGAGCCGATTGCCGACCAATCGCACCAAGCATCCGTCAGGCGTCGTCTCTGAGGGCTGATTCTTTGCCGGGCCGGCTGTCGCCACGGAGTGGGGAATTCAACTAGTCCGTCCGATCCCAACCTCAGCCTCGAGGCTTCCATAGCCGGATTTGCTTCAGCATGCCGACAAGCGCCGCCCGCTCGGCCGCCCTCGCAAGCTCATCCACCGACTCTTCGGCGGCGCAGTTTCTCCGGGCTTCGCCTTGCCGGCCGCCTCGATGCAAGCCGTCGCAGCCGGATCACTCGGTTTCAAGGCCAGGGCCTGTTTACAGGCGGCCTCAGCGGAGCTCTTCTCGCCTAAAGCCAGGTCCACTTCACCCAACGCGAGGTAGCCATCGTAATGGCCCTGATATCCCAGCGACCTCTCAAGCTCTTCTTTGGCTTTCTGATAGAACTTAACCTTCGTTTGCAGGTCCTTCTCCTGTTCCGCTTTTCGCTTGGAGCCCATACCACGCGCGTACCACGATAAAGCCTTTTGCTCGTTGCCGCGGTATATCCCCATGCCTGCCGTGGGCGAGCCCCCTTGCGGACTTCCAAACGTGCGTCCCCCATTTATTATTGCTACTGCGACGCAGAAGCAGCCAAGGACTTTTTTCAACGTCGTACCTCCTCTTGTCAGTGGTCATCCGAGTGATCTAGGCTGGCCCAAGCGCCTGGCAATAGAATGGTCCCGCCGTTGGGTTCGTACAACAGCCCCATGAAAGACCTACCCCATGCTTGCAACATTTGCCAACTCTCACGTACTAGCGTGTCATACTCATTCTCGCTCGCCGTCCGGCGCAGCCGGTCCAATACCTCGCGTTCAAGGGTCCGAAGGGGCTGTCGCCTGCCCCGACGGATGCGCTTTCGCAACGAGCGATTCCTCACTTTGCCGGCCTCGCGCCGCGAAGGGGCTTCTCTCCGCCCACGCCCCCACCGAAAAGGCCTTCGCATGGACATCATCGCCGCTGGTCTGCGATCCGGTCGCCTCCATCTTCGCTTCGTTCGTTCTTCGCCGGTCTCGACCTCCCCACTCAGAACCCTGAATCGTTGGCAGTTCTCTTCGCCATCGCCGGCTTTACCAGCCTCTCCCACCTCGTTCATTCTTGACCTCCTCATCCGTCACTTGAAAACGGCGATCGAACTGTCCCGCCGTTGTCTGAAAGGGGTTAACCGTTATTGGAGCGAAGACCGCACGTCAGATTTCCGGGAGAGTGATTGCGAGGCTGCGGACGACGGTTCATCGACTCTCATCCGGTTGGCCCTCAACAGCAGATAGGACATCGCTTTGCTCGTCGCGCCTCCGCTTCCGCGCGGGCCGGATCAGTTGGTCGAGCAGACCCCACTGCGACGGACTGTTTTCCGGTTCCGTCCAGCGCTCCTCGTCCGTCCTCTCGAGCTGCTCGCGGTACGTCTCGACGATCACTGCGCGGAGACTGTCCATGGCTTTCTGTCTCGTTTCCCCGCTCGCGCTAAGACCGACCTCGAGGAGGCGTGCCACGCACGCACGCCCATCCAGCTCGATCAGAACGTCCACCGGGTGGCGGAAGGCAAGTCCCGGTGCGAGCGTACGCAGAGAAATCACAACCGTGAAGGGATGAGCGACCAACAGCTCGCAGGCACGCCCAAGGGACTCGGTTGCTTTCGCAGCCGCCCTCTCGATATATGCCAACGCCTCCTCGGAGGCGGCCTTTTCCGCAGACCTGCGACGTAAGTGGCGCCCCCGGCGCGCGGCATTCTCCCTGACGATCTCCAAAACGATTTCGATTGCCCTCGGCGGAAAGAACCGAGTCCTGCCGATCTTTGCGGAAGGAATCCGGCTGCCATGCTTTCTCAGAAAGATCGAGAGCGTGTCGTAGGCAATGTTTGCCGCTCTCGCAAGCTCATCCATCGACAGATGTTTCTCGTCGCTCATTTGCGTACCGCTACCGATCCCTTTCAATCGCAAGCTCCCGGCGTACTCCTACGAGGTCGGCCGGATAGAGGTACAGCTCAGGGAACCGGCCGCGGAAGAGCACCTGAAGCACAAAGGGGTCGCCCTGTTCCAGCACAAAGAGATCGGCCGGGATCGGTAGCCCCTTGCCCTCCAGGACGGCGAGCTTCCGGCGGAGGAAGTGCTCGACGACCTGACCCCACTGCTCCTCGAAGGGCACGGTCTCGTCCAGAGCACCGAGAAACGAGCTGTAAGTCTCCAGATACAGAGTCGCCGGCCAGCGCTCCAGGGCCACCATCTCCCCAGGCTCCAGGCGCAGAGCGATTCGCAGCCTCTCGGGAAAGGGCAGGAAGCCACGGTCCACCACCACTAACTCGAACCGCTCCTCCGGAAGCAGTGCAGGCATCGCCATGGGCTCAGGCAAACGGCAACGGATCGATGCGGAAGCCGCGAAAACGCAGAATGCGCCGCAGAGTGGCGCTGTGAGCGGCCGCGCAGTCACGCAGGTTTCTCTGAGTGGTGAGATCGCGCTGAAAGCCCCGCACGACGGACAGCGCGACGTCACCGCCATTTTCTGAGCCGAGCCGGATCGCCATCTCGTCAGCCAGAGGGGATGCTTCATCGGCCTTCCCCGCTTCGGCGAGACCGAGCATGGCGTCGATCGAGGCCAAGGCCGCCTCCGGGACCCGGCGCTCCTCCAGATAGCTGCGCCTTGCGCACCCCAGCAGCCCGGCGGCATCGTGCTCGTCGCCCAAGCGGAACAGCACCCGCCCCTCCCACCAGCGCATGCAGAGCCTTTGGTCAGGATCGGAGATCCGAGGGGCCAGCCGCCAGACCTCTTGAAGAACCGCCAGGGCAGGATCGGGCTGCTCGCGCGAGGCCAGGATCCAAGCCAGAGCGAGGGCCACGCGGACCGTGAGCCACGGCCGGCGCTCCAGGTCCATCTCATCGAGCGCTCTCGTCAAGGCTGCGTGCGCCTGCGCGTCCTGGCCTTCCAGCTCCAGGAGGGCCAGCAAGGCAAGCGTGGTGCCGCTTTCCTCTCGGGGGCCACTCTCCTGGAAGCGCTGAGAGGCCCGGGCCAAGAGAGCGCCTGCTTCGTCCAGGCGTCCCTGCTCCCAACGCAGGAGAGCCAGCGACCGGCAGTAGTAGGCACGGTCCAGCGAAACACTGGAGTAGGCAAAGTGGTAGACGATGTTCGCGTAAGAGATCTCGGCTTCCGCAGGGTTGCCGAGCAGGCGCCAGGCGTTGCCCATCAGGTAGTGGGCTCGCGCCAGGTAGACCGAAACTCGCGAGTTGTCCTCGGTAGGATCGACGATTTGCGCCGCAACGGCGCCGGCAACGCAGGCAAGGGTCTTCGCCAAGCCAGGGTAGGCGAGTTGCAAGCTCCGGCTCCGCTCCAGCAGGATCTCCACCAGCCCCAGGCGCCGGTACTCGGGACTACACGAGGACCGCAACCTCTCCGCCACTGGCAAAGCGAGCAATGCGGTGTAAAGCGACTCGGCCTCCTCTCGCCGCTCCTCCTGGCTGATCCGCGGCGGATCGGCCTCCCAGCCAAGCCACAAGGAGCTCGCGTCGAGCGCGATCACCTCGCCTGGTGGAAGGAGGCTTTGCGCTCTCATACGAAAGCCACCGGCTGGGGAGAGACACCCAAGAGCCGGAAGGACAAGAGAAACGCCGGCCACAGGTAGCTCCAGGCGGCCTCCTCTCCCGGGCCGTCTCCACCTCGCTCCTCACCCAGGAACAGAAGGGCTGCGAGGGACAGGTCGAGGCCCGGCTGATCCGCGAACACCCGGACCAGATCTATGGCCAGGGAGGGCGTCTCGGCACCGCGCCCTTGGCGGGTGAGGGCCATCCCGTGCTCGATCGTCGCTTGCGTGGCTTCGGGCAAATGGCCGCAGGCCAGGTTGTGGTGCCGCACCGCGTCGAAGAGGTGTCCGGCCTGAGAGGCTGTGAAAAAATTCCGGATAGCCGCCTCTGATTGGCTCGTGTTCGTGAGATACTTCACTCATGAGCGAGACCCTGTT
>DASUEN010000264.1:0-35296 GCA_036275055.1 Thermoanaerobaculia bacterium | reverse complement strand
CGACGCCCTGCCGCTGACCGCCCACGGCAAGGTCGACCGGCGGGCCCTCCCGGCGGTCGAGTGGAGCGGCGAGAGGCACGAGAAAGTGGCGGCGCGCTCCCCCGAGGAAGAGCTGCTGGCGGCGATCTGGGGCGAGCTGCTGGGGGTAGGCGGCCGGGTCGGGGTCGACGACGACTTCTTCGCCCTCGGCGGCCACTCCCTGCTGGCGACCCGGGTGATCTCCCGGGTGCGCGCCGTCTTCGGCGTCGACCTCCCGGTGGCGGCGCTGTTCGAGGCGCCGACGCCGTCGGCCCTGGCGCGGCGGCTGGCGGCGGCTCGCCGGGCGGCTCGCCGGGGATCGCCGGAGCCGGCACCGCCCATCCTCCCCGTGCCGCGGGGGCCGGAGGGGATGCCGCTCTCCTACGCGCAACGCCGGCTCTGGTTCCTCCACCGCCTGGAGCCGGCGAGCCCGGCCTACAACGTTCCCGGCGCCCTGCGGCTACGCGGTCCCCTGCGGCCAGCGGCGCTGGCCGCGGCGCTCGCGGAGGTCGTCCAGCGTCACGAGTCGCTGCGCACGGTCTTCCGCGACGCCTCCCCCGAGCCTCTGCAGGTGGTCCTCGCTCCCGCGCCCCTGGCGCTGCCGTGGATCGACCTCTCCGGTCTGCCCGCGGCGGGCCGCGAGACCGAGGCCCGGCGTCTGCTGGCGGCGGAGGCGGGGACTCCGTTCGACCTCGCTGCCGGACCGCTCGTCCGCACGGTCGTGATCCGGCTCGGCAGCCAACACCATTTGCTGGCTGTCTCCATGCACCACGTCACCTCCGACGCCTGGTCACTGCCCATCGTGCTGCGCGAGCTCGCGGCGCTCTACAGGGCGGCCTTGGCAGGCGAGCCTTCGCCTCTTCCCGCCCTGCCGGTGCAGTATGCGGACTTCGCGGCCTGGCAGCGGAGCTGGCTCTCCGGCGAGGTGCTCTCCGGCGAGCTTGCCCACTGGCGGCGGGTGCTCTCCGGCGCGCCCGAGTCGCTGGAGCTGCCGGCGGACCGGCCGCGTCCGGCCGTGCCCACGTGGCGGGCCGGGCAGGTGCGCTTCAGCCTGCCCTCGGCTCTGCCCGCGCAGTTGCGGAGCGAGGCCCGGCGCGCCGGGTTGACCCCCTTCATGGCCGTCCTCGCGGCGTTCGGCGTCCTGCTGGCTCGTCACTCCGGGCAAACCGATCTGGTGGTGGGCTCCCCCATCGCCAATCGCAATCGCCCGGAGATCGAGGGGCTCATTGGCTTTTTCACCAATACCCTGGCGCTGCGCACCGACCTCGGGGGTGACCCGGCGTTCTCCGAGATCGCCCGCCGCGTCCGCGCCGCCAGCCTGGAGGCCTACGCCCATCAGGACCTCCCCTTCGAGCGGCTGGTGGAGGAGCTGGCGCCGCAGCGGCAGTTGGGGAGCACGCCGCTGTTTCAGGTCATGCTGGTGCTGCGCGCATCGGCCGGGGAGTTGGAGCTGCCGGAGATCGCCGCCGAGATAGAGGAGGTCGAGATCCCCACCGCCAAGTTCGACCTCACGCTGTTCCTGGGGGAGGACGAAGGCAGCCTGGAATTCAATCGCGACCTGTTCGACGACGCCACCGCCGGCCGCCTGGTGGAGCGCTTCGCGACCCTGCTGGCCGGGGCCGCCGCCACGCCGGACGCCCGCCTCTCGGAGCTCCCTCTGCTGCCCGTGGCGGAGCGGCAGCAGCTCCTCGCCTGGAGCCGGAATCCGGTGCCCCATCCCCGAGGTACGCTGGTCCACGAGCTGGTGGCGGCCCAGGCGGCGCGCACGCCGGAGGCAACGGCCCTGGTCTGCGGCGCGGAGCGGCTGACCTACGCCGAGTTGGAGCGCCGGGCCGGCGCCTTGGCCCGCCGGCTGCGGACCCTGGGCGTGGGGCCGGACGTGCCGGTCGGAGTGCTCTGCGAGCGCTCGCCGGAGCAGTGGGTGGCCGTGCTCGCCGCCCTGAAGGCGGGCGGGGCCTATCTCCCGCTCGATCCCGCGAACCCGCCCGAGCGCCTGCGCCTGATGGTGGAGGACGCTGGTGCGCCGGTCGTCCTCACGCGGGAGTCCATGGCCGGGACCGGCGGGGACGGCGCGGTCGCCGCAGATCCCGGAACCGGGCCGCAGAACCTCGCCTACCTCCTCTACACCTCGGGCTCGACCGGCGGCCCCAAGGGCGTCGCCATGACTCACGAGGCGGCGGCCAACATGCTCGCCTGGCAGCTCCGCACCTCGGCGGCAGGAGCGGGGACGCGCACCCTCCAGTTCGCGCCCTTCGCCTTCGACGTCTCGTTCCAGGAGGTCTTCTCCACCTGGGCCTCGGGCGGCACGCTGGTGCTGGTGTCCGAGGAGGTCCGGCGCGACCCTCCGGCGCTGCTGCGCCTGCTGGCGACCGAGAGAGTGGAGAGGCTGTTCGTTCCCCTGGTGGCGCTCCAGCAACTCGCGGTGGCGGCGGCGGAAGTCCCTGTTTCCCTCGCCCTCCGCGAGGTCATGGCGGCCGGCGAGCAGCTCTACGTCACCCCGCAGGTGCGCGCTCTCTTCGCCGCCTTGCCGGGTGCCGTGCTGTACAACCACTACGGCCCCACCGAGACCCACGCCACCACCTGGCTCGCCCTGGACGGCGACCCCGCCGGCTGGCCCGAGCGGCCGTCCATCGGCCGGCCGCTCGACAATCACTGCATCCTCCTCCTTGGTACCGTTCTGGAGGCCGTGCCGGCCGGCGTACCCGGCGAGCTCTACGTGGGTGGCGCGGGCCTCGCCCGGGGCTATCTGGCGCGGCCGGACCTCACGGCCGAACGCTTCGTGCCGAATCCCTTCGCGGACGCACCGGGCGAGCGTCTCTATCGCACCGGCGACCTCGCCCGTTGGCTGGCCGATGGCACCCTGGAGCTCCTGGGCCGCGCCGATGACCAGGTGAAGGTGCGCGGCTACCGCATCGAGCTGGGCGAGGTCGAGATCGCCCTCGCCCGCCACCCCGCCGTGCTGCAGGCCGTGGCCGGCGTGCGCGGCGGCACCGCGGGTGCGGGAGCCAAGCGCCTGGCGGCCTGGTGCGTCTTCCGCGAGGGCGAGCCCGTGCCGTCCTGGGGCGAGCTGCGGACCTTCCTCGCCGCCGCCCTGCCCGATTTCATGGTCCCCACCCTGTGGATGCAGCTCGGCGCCCTTCCCCTGACCGCCAGCGGCAAGGTGAGCCGCCGTGCCCTGCCGGCGCCGGAGGAGGAGGCGGGCGGCGGCCCCGGGTTCGTGCCTCCCGCAACGCCGCTGGAGGAGCTGCTGGCCGGCATCTGGAACGACGTGCTGGGGATCGAGCGGATCGGCCGACACGACAGCTTCTTCGACCTCGGGGGGCACTCGCTGCTCGCCACCCAGGTGGTGTCGCGGGTGCGGGAGGCCTGTGCGGTGGACCTTCCCCTGCGGCGGCTGTTCGAGGCTCCGGTCCTGGAAGAGCTGGCGCGGGCGGTGCAAACCGCTCGCGAGAGCGGCGGCGAGGCGCCCGCGCCCATCCTGCCCGTGGAGCGGACGGGTGGCCTCCCTCTCTCCTTTGCCCAGGAGCGGCTCTGGTTCCTCGACCAGCTCCAGGGCGGGAGCAGCGCGGCCTACAACGTTCCCCTGGTCTTGCGGCTGCGCGGCAGGCTGGACGCGGCGCGCCTCGAAGCTGCCCTGCGCGAGGTGATCCGCCGCCACGAGACGCTGCGCACGGTCTTCCCCGAACGCGGCGGCGAGCCCGCCCAGGAAATCGCGCCGCCGGAGAGCACCGCCGCCTGGACGCTTCCGCGGGTGGACCTCTCCGGCCTGCCGGCGAGCCGCGGCCGGGCCGAAGGCGATCGCCTCGCCGCCGCGGAGTCGTGCCGGCCGTTCGACCTCGCCCGCGGGCCGCTGCTGCGTGCCGGCCTGCTCCGCGTGGGGGCGGACGATCACTGCCTGCTCCTCACCCTGCACCACGTCGTCTCCGACCTGTGGTCCCTGGGCGTGCTGATGCGGGAGGTGGCGGCTCTGTACGGCTCGGCGCCGTTGCCGCCGCTGCCGGTGCAGTACGCCGACTTCGCCGTCTGGCAGCGGCGGTGGCTCGCGGGCGAGCGGCTGGAGCGGCAGACCGGCTACTGGCGCTGGCAGCTTCAGGGCCTGCCGGCGGGTCTGGAGCTCGCCACCGACCGTCCGCGGCCGGCGGTGATGACCGAGCGCGGCGGCCAGCGGCCCTTCACCCTCGGCGCCGGGGTCTCCTCCCGGCTCGCGGTGCTCGCCCGGCGCGAGGGGACGACCTCCTTCATGGTCCTCGCCTCCGCCCTCTTCGCCCTGCTCGGCCGGCTGAGCGGCCAGCGCGACCTGGCCATCGGCTCGCCCATCGCCAATCGCAACCGGCTGGAGACCGAGGGGTTGATCGGTTTCTTCGTCAATACCCTGGTGCTGCGCGCCGACCTTGGGCGAATCCGCACCGGCCGCGACCTGCTGCGCCAGGTCCGGGAGACGACGCTCGGGGCCTATGCCCACCAGGACCTGCCGTTCGAGAAGCTGGTGGAGGAGCTGCGGCCGGACCGCGACCTGTCGCGCACGCCCTTCTTTCAGGTGGCCCTGGTGCTCCAGAATGCCCCGCTCGCTCCCGTCGCGCTGCCGGACCTCGCCCTGTCGCCCGAGGACGCCCCGGCCGGCACGGCGAAGTTCGACCTGTCGGTAATCCTCGCCGAGACGTCCGCTGGCGCCGCGGGCCTCGCCGGCTGGCTGGAGTACCGGACCGATCTCTTCGATGGCGCGACGATGGCGCGCCTGGCCGGCTGTTTCGAGACCCTCCTGGCAGGCCTGAGCGACGCGCCCGGCATGCCCGTCGAGGACCTGCCGCTCATCCCCGCGGGCGAACGCCGGCAGGTCCTCGTCGAGTGGAACCAGACGGCGGCGAGCTTCGCCCTCGACGTGCCGGTTCATCGCCAGGTCGCGGCGCGGGCGGCGGAGAACCCGGAGGCCCTGGCGCTGGCGGCGGACGGAGTGCAGCTCACCTACCGGGAGCTGATGGCCCGGGCGCGGCGGCTCGCCCGCCGGCTGCGCGCCCTGGGCGTCGGCCCCGAGACGCGGGTGCCGGTGCTGATGGAGCGCTCGGCCGAGACGGTGGTGGCGCAGCTCGCCGTGCTGGCGGCGGGCGGCGCCTACGTGCCGCTCGATCCGGCGCATCCCCGGGAGCGGCTGGAGTGGCAGATCGCCGATGCCTGGGGCGGCGGCGTCCGCGTGCTGCTGACGCAGGAGCGGCTGGAGGTTCCTGATCCTCCGGGCGCGGAGGTGATCCGGTTGCAGGTGGGAGGAGAAGCCTGGGCCGGCGGGGGCGAAGAGGACGGCGGCGTCGAGGTTGCCCCTGAGAGCGCCGCCTACGTCGTCTACACTTCGGGCTCGACGGGCCAGCCCAAGGGCGTGGTGATCTCTCACCGCAGCCTGGCCAACCTGGTTTCCTGGCACTGCGACGCCTATGGCGTCGGCCCCGCCGACCGGGCCACCCAGGTCGCGGCCCCGGGTTTCGACGCCACCGTCGTGGAGACCTGGCCTTACCTGGCGGCGGGAGCGAGCCTGCACCTGCCGTCCGAGGAGGTGCGCCGGGATCCGGCCGCGCTGGTGGCGTGGTTGGCCGCCGAGGCGATCTCCGTTTGCTTCCTGCCGACGCCGCTGGCCGAGGTGGTGCTCGCCGAGCCCTGGCCCCGGGAGACCTCGCTGCGCCTGCTGACCACCGGCGGCGACCGCCTGCACCGCGGCCCGCGCGCGGACCTGCCGTTCGTCCTCTTCAACCAGTACGGCCCCTCGGAGGGCACGGTGGCCGTCACGGCCGGCAGGGTGGAGCCGGAGACGGTGTCGCCGCCGATCGGCCGGCCCATCGCCAACACCCGCGCCTACGTGCTCGACTCCACCCTCCAGCCGGTTCCCCTCGGCGTCCCCGGCGAGCTGGCGATCGGCGGCGCCGGCCTGGCCCGGGGCTACCTCGGCCGGCCGGACACCACGGCCGGGCGGTTCGTGCCCGATCCCTTCTCCGGCGTGGCCGGGGAGCGGCTCTACCGCACGGGCGACCGGGTCCGCTGGCGGCCGGACGGCGAGTTGGAGTTCCTGGGCCGCATCGACTTCCAGGTGAAGATCCGCGGCCACCGCATCGAGCTCGAAGAGGTCGAGGCGGCGCTGCTGCGCCACCCCGGCGTGCGCGAGGCGGTGGTGCTGGCGCGGGAGGACGTGCCGGGAGACAAGCGCCTGGTGGGCTACGTGGTGGCCGCGCGCGAGCCGGCGCCCACTGCCGCCGTGCTGCGTGCCGCCTTGCAGCAGACCCTGCCCGAGCCCATGGTGCCGTGGGCGTTCGTCCACCTCCCTGGCCTGCCGCTGACGAGCAACGGCAAAGTCGACCGCGCCGCCCTGCCCGCGCCGCGTGCGGTGGCCGCGGCGGGCGCCGGCTACGTGGCCCCGAGGAGCGAGCTCGAACGGCAGATCGGCGCCGTCTGGCGCGAGGTGCTGAGCCTGCCGCGGGTGGGCGTCCACGACAACTTCTTCGAGTCGGGCGGCAGCTCGCTGCTCATCGTCAAGCTGCACAGCCGCCTCGCGGCCGCGCTCGGGGTGGACGTGCCGGTCACCGAGCTGTTCCGCCATCCCACCGTCGAAGCGCTGGCCCGCCGCCTCGCCGCGGAGCCCTGGGCCGAGGCGGCGCGGGAGAAAGTCGAGGCGGTCCGTGCCCGTGCCCGCGGCCGCGAGGAGGCGCTGCGGCAGATGAGCCAGGCCCGCGCCAGCCGCCGGGGCCGGAAACGGCAGTGAGGTCGAGAGCATGAGCGAAGTCGCGATCATCGGCATGGCCGTCCGCTTCCCGGGCGCCGCGAGCCTGGAACGATTCTGGGAGAACCTGCGCGACGGCGTCGAGTCCGTCTCGTTCTTCAGCGACGAGGAGCTGTTGGACGCCGGCGTTGCCCCGGCGCTGCTCCGCGATCCCGCCTACGTCCGTGCCCGCGCCGTGCTCGACGGAGTGGAGGACTTCGACGCCGCTTTCTTCGGCTTCACGCCGCGCGAGGCCGAGGTGCTCGACCCGCAGCACCGCCTCCTCCTCGAATGCGCCTGGGAGGCGCTGGAGGACGCGGGACAGGACCCGGAGCGCGCCGGCGGGCGCGCCGCCGTCTATGCCGGCTCGGGCACCAGTTACTACCTGTTCGCGAACCTCCTCCCTCATCCGGGTCTGCTGGAGACGGTGGGCGGGCTTCAGGCCCTGCTGCTCAACGACCGCGATTTCCTCGCCACCCGCCTCTCCTACAAGCTGAACCTCGAGGGGCCGAGCGTCGTGGTGCAGACGGCGTGTTCGACGGGGCTCGCCGCCGTCCACATGGCGAGCCAGAGCCTGCTCTCCGGCGAGAGCGACCTGGCCCTGGCGGCGGCGGTCTCGATCGCCCTGCCGTCGCAGGAGGGGTATCTCTACGAGGAAGGGGGGATCTCCTCACCGGACGGCCACTGCCGGGCGTTCGACGCGGCGGCCGGCGGCTCGGTGGTGGGCAACGGCGCCGCGGCCGTGGTCCTGAAGCGCCTGGCAGACGCGCTGGCGGACGGCGACCCGATCTACGCCGTCCTCCGCGGCTCGGCGGCCAACAACGACGGCTCGGCGAAGGTGGGCTTCACCGCCCCCAGCGTCGAGGGGCAGGCGGCGGTGATCGTCGAGAGCCTGTCGATGGCCGGGGTGGAGCCGGCCTCGATCGCCTACGTCGAGGGTCACGGCAGCGGCACGGCCCTGGGCGACCCCATCGAAGTGACCGCCCTCGTCCAGGCCTTCGCGGCGGCCGGCGGCACGGAGGTGTGCGCTCTCGGCTCGGTCAAGACCAACGTCGGCCACCTGAACACGGCCGCGGGGCTGGCCGGGCTGGTCAAGACGGTCCTCGCCCTGAAGCATGCCACCATCCCCCCCAGCCTGTGCTTCGAGCGGCCCAACCCGGGGTGCGACTTCGGGCCGTTCCGCGTCCCCACCCGGGCCGAGCCCTGGCCGGCCGACCGTTCGCCCCGGCGGGCGGCGGTGAGCTCCTTCGGCCTCGGCGGCACCAACGTCCATGCCGTGCTGGAAGAGGCGCCGGAGATCGAGCCGTCCGGCTCGTCCCGCGCCTGGCAGCTCCTCACCGTCTCGGCCCGCACGGAGACAGCGCTGGACGCCGCCTGCCGGCGCCTGGCGGACCGGCTGGAGGGCGAGGACCTCAACCTGGCGGACGCCGCCTTCACTCTGCAGACGGGACGCAAAGCGTTTCCCAAGCGGCGGGCCGTGGCCGTTCGCGACCGCACCGAGGCGGTCGCCGCCTTGCGTGGCTCCCAAGGCGCCCGCGGCAGCTTCGAAGGGAGCGAGCGGCCGGTGGTGTTCCTCTTCCCGGGTCTGGGCGACCAGGCGGTGGGCATGGGGCGGGATCTGTACGAGACCGAGCCCGTCTTCGCCGCCGAGGTCGATCGTTGTGCGGAGATCCTGGCGCCTCGTCTCGGCCTCGACATCCGCGAGATCCTCTTCGGCGCTGGTCCCAGGGCGGCGGGATCGGGTCCGGACCTGCGCGCCATGCTGCGCCGGGGTGGAGCGCCGCGGGACGAGGCGGGCGAGCGGCTGGCGCGTACGGATTTGGCCCAGCCCGCCGTCTTCGTCGTCGAGTACGCCCTCGCCCGGCTGCTCCTGGCCTGGGGCGTGCGCCCGGCGGCGATGATCGGCTACAGCCTGGGCGAGTACGTGGCGGCGGCCCTGGCCGGCGTCCTTTCGCTGGAGGACGCCCTGGCCCTGGTGGCGCGGCGGGCGAAGCTCATCCAGGAGCTGCCCGCCGGGGCGATGATGGCCGTGCCCCTGCCGGAGGCCGAGGTACGGCCGTTGCTCGGCGCTGCGCTTTCCCTCTCGGCGATCAACGGCCCGCACTTCTGCGTCGTGGGCGGGCCGGAGGAGGCGGTGGCGACGTTCGAAGCCGAGCTTGCCGGCCGTGGCGTGGCCTGCCTGCGCCTCGCGACCACGCACGCCTTCCACTCGCGGATGATGGCGCCGGCCGCGGCGGCCTTGACGGAGATCGCCCGCTCGCTCCCCGTCGCGGAGCCGGCGATCCCCTATCTCTCGAACGTCACCGGCACCTGGATCACCGCCGCCGACCTGGCGGACCCGGGCTACTGGGCGCGCCACATGACCGAGCCCGTGCGCTTCGCCGACGGGCTGGCCGAGCTGTTGCGGGAGCCGGACCGGGCGATGCTGGAGGTGGGGCCGGGCGGCACCCTCTCGACCCTGGTGCACCAGCTTCCGGGCGCCGGGAGCACGGTGACGGCGACCACCCTGGGGCGGGCCGGCGAGGGCCCGGAGGCCGCCCTCCTCCTGAGCGCGCTCGGCCGCCTATGGACGGCGGGAGCCTGTTACGACCCCGCCGCCCTCTTCGCCGGCGAGCGGCGGCGGAAGGTGCGGCTCCCCACCTATCCCTTCGAGCGCCAGCGGTATTGGATCGATCCCCCGGCGCGAGGCAGCGTGGACGCTTCGCTTCGATCCGACCGATCGGACCGATCCGACAGATCCGACCAATCGGACATCGCCGACTGGTTCTGGGTGCCGTCCTGGAAGCAGGTCCCCCTGGCCGCGGCACCTCCTGGAGAGGATGACGGCGCCTGGCTGATTTTCCTCGACGAGACCGGCCTGGGCGAGCGGCTCGCGGCGCGGCTGCGCGAGGAGGGGCGCAGCGTCGCCACGGTTGCCCCTGGCGAACAGGGCGGCAGCCGGCTGCCCGCGAACGTCCTCCACCTCGGGGGAGTCACGGCGGCGGAGCCCTCCTACGACGAAGCCCAGGCCGCGGGGCTCCTCAGCCTCGTGCGGCTGGCACAGGACGTCACCGCCGCCGGCGGCGAGCCGGTACACGTTACGGTCGTCGCCAACGGTCTGCACGAGGTGCTGGACGGCGATCCCGTCCATCCGGCCAAGGCCACGGTCCTGGGCGCCGTGCGGGTGATCCACCAGGAGTCGCCGCGGCTCACCTGCTCCAGCGTCGACGTCGCCCTGACGTCGCCGGACCGCCTCGTGGACCAGATCCTGGCCGAGGCCCGCCGCGGTGCCGCCGCGGGAGGTGCTGCCGTGGCCTATCGCGGCCGGCAGCGCTGGGTACGCGACTTCGAGCCCATCCCCCTGGCTGGCGTCCAGGCTTCGCTCCTCCAGCCGGGGGGCGCCTACCTGATCACGGACGCAGGCCACGGTGCCGCCGCCTTGGCCGCATACCTCACGGAGACGCTCGCGGCGCGGGTGGCGATGCCAATGCCGGCAGGGCCGGCGGGGGAGGCGGTCAGCCCCGGCATCACGCTGGTCCCGCCGGGCGAGCCGGCCGCGGTCCTCGCCGCGGCGCGGGCGGCGCTGGGGTCGCTCCAGGGCGTGTTCCACACCGCGGAGTCGTTCACCGGCGGCCTGATCCAGCTCAAGACCGCCGAGTCCCTGCGCGCGGCGATCGATCCTGCCACGCGCGGCGCCGAGGCCTGGCTGCAGGCTCTGGAGGGCGCGGCCGAGCCGCCCCGCTTCCTGGTCCTCATGTCCTCCACTCTGGCCTTCACCGGCGGCCTGGGCCAGCTCGACCTCGCCGCGGCCGGCGTCTTCCTGGACGCCCTGGCCCAGAGCCGGCCGGCGCTGGGCCAGACTCGCGTCGTCGCCGCCCATTGGGACCCATACCAGTGGAACGGCTGGCTCGTCGCCGGGGCGGCGGGCGGTGTCGCCGGCCTCGCGGCAGCGGAGGTCGAGAAGACCCTCGGCGCCTGGGGAACCGGGAGCGACAGAAGTGGCGAAGCCTTGCGCCGCCTCCTCGCCGCGGACCTCCTCCGTGCCGTGATCGCTTCCCGCGACGTGCGCACCCTGATGGCCGAGGCCGACGCGGCGACGGCGGAGACCCTCCTCGCCCAGATGAGCCCCGGCGCGCCGGGAGAAAAGGCGGCGCGCCCCGACCTCTCCGCTCCCTACCGCGCGCCCGGCAGCGAGCGCGAGGCGGCCCTGGCCGCCCTCTGGGAGGAGCTTTTCGGCATCGTCCCCATCGGCGTCGACGACAGCTTCCTCGAGCTGGGCGGCCACTCGCTCCTCGCCATCCAGATGGTGACCCAGATCCGCAGCCGCCTGGCGGCCGACCTGCCGGTGACGGCGCTCTTCGAGGCCCCCACCGTGGCCGAGCTGGCGAAGGCCGTGGCCCGCGCCAAGGGGGAGGAGAGCGAGGACGACCTCGAAGCCCTCCTCGCCCTGGTCGAGGGGCTGTCGGCCGAGGAGGCGGCCGAGAAGCTGGCCGAGTTGGAGACGGCGCGTTGAGCGGGGCGCCTGCCCAGAGCCGGGTGGCGGACCGCCTCTCCTCCCTGACGCCGGAGCAGCGGGCCCTCTTCGAAGCGTTGCGCCGCCAGCGGAACGCGCCCGCGGGACTCCGCCAGCCGCCGCCCGTGCCGCGGGTCACGGGTCCCACGGCGGCGGGCGACTGGCCCCTCTCGATCGACCAGGAGCGCCTCTGGCGCCTCCACCGCGACCAGCCCGGCCTCGTCTCCTGGAACGTGGACGCCGTGAGCCGCCTGCGAGGGAAATTGGACGCGGCGGCCCTCGAGGCGGCTCTGCGCGAGGTCGTCCGCCGCCATGCCGCCCTGCGCGCCAGCTTCCCGCTCGTGGAGGGCCGGCCCGTGCAGCGGGTGGCGGCGCGGCTCCCGCTCACCCTGGACCTCATCGACCTGGCGGCACTGCCCCATGAAGCGCGCGAGACCGCGGGCCGCCGCGCGCTCTTCGACCGCACGCGGGCGGTCTTCGACCTGGAGCGGGGACCGCTGGTGCGCGGCACCCTGGTCCGCCTCGCTCCGGAGGATCACCTCTGCCTGCTGACCCTCCACCACACGGTCACGGACTGGATCACCTTCCAGGTCGTGATGCACGAATTGATGGTGCTCTACGACGCCGCCCGCGCCGGCACGCCGAGCCCTCTCCCCGAGCCCGCGCTGCAGTTCCCGGACTTCGCCGTCTGGGAGCGCCGATGGTGGAGCGGCGAGGTCCTGGCGGGTGCCGCGGAGCTCTGGCGCCGGGAGCTGGCCGGCTTCCCCCTCGTCCTCGACCTGCGGGGCGACCGGCCGCGGCCGGCGGTGCAGAGCCAGCGCGGCGGCATGATCCCGTTCTCGACCGGCCCCGAGGCCGCCCACCGGCTGCGCGTTCTCGCCCGCCGCCGGGGGGTGACGCCGTTCATGGCCGTCCTTGCCCTGGTGGACGCCCTCCTCTTCCGCTTGACCGGCCGCGAGAAGCTCGTGGTGGGCTCCAACAGCGCCAACCGCCCGCGTCCGGAGCTGGAGACGGTGGCGGGATTCTTCCTTACCCAGGTCCCCTTCCCGGTCGATCTCGCGGGCGATCCCTCCTTCGTGGAGCTGCTGGCGCGGGTGAAGCAGGCGGCCCTCCTCGCCTACAGCCGCCCGCACATGCCCTTCGACCGGCTGGTGGAGGCGGTGGCGCCGGAGGCGGACCGCAGCCGCTTCCCGGTGGTGCAGGTGCTCCTCCTCGTCCTCGAAGGGGAGAGCCATGCCAGCGCCGGCAGCCTCGACTCCACGGCCGAGCCGCTCTACGACGGCAATTCCCGCTGGGACCTGCTGTTCGGTCTCTACAACTACGAGGACCTCGGTTTCTCGGGGTCGATCGAGTACAACGCCGACGTCCTGGACGAGGCCACGGTGGCGCGCTGGCTCGCCCTCCTCGGCCGCATCCTCGACCGCGTGACGGCGGAGCCGGACGTCCGCCTCTCCCAACTCCCCAGTCTCCCGGAGGGCGCGGCATGAGCGTCGCGGACCGCCTGGCGTCTTTGACGCCCGAGCAGCGGGCCCTCTTCGAGGCGCTGCGGGAGAAGCAGCGCAAAGCGGCCCCCGCCGCGCCGCCTCCCATCGAGCGGGTGAGCGGTCCGGGCGGGGCCGGCGACTGGCCGCTGACCTTCGACCAGGAGCGGCTCTGGTTCCTCTACGTGCTGGATCCTGAGAGCACGGCTTCGAACATGATCACGGCCACGCGCCTCACGGGAGACCTCGCCGTCCCCTCCCTGACCGCGGCGCTCAACGGCCTCGTGGCGCGCCATGGCTCGTGGCGCACGACGTTCCCGGTGGCCGGCGGGCGCCCCGTGCAGAGGGTGGCCCCGGAGCTTCACCTGGCGCTGCCGGTGGTGGACCTCTCGGCCCTCTCCGCCGCGCGGCGCGAGGGCGTCATGCGGGCCCTGGCGGACGACGACGCCCGCCGGCCGTTCTCCCTGGAGACGGGGCCGCTCCTCAGGGTCACGCTGATGCATCTCGCCCCCCGCGAGCACGTCTGCATCATGACGGTCCACCACGTCGTGAGCGACCTCGTGAGCTTCCAGATCTTCTGGGGCGAGCTGGCCGTGCTGTACTCCGGGCTCGCCGCCTTGCCCTCCCTCCCCATCCAGTTCGCCGACTTCGCCGTCTGGCAGCGGCGTTGGCTCCAGGGCGAGGTCTTGGACCGCGAGCTCGGCTGGTGGCGCGAGCAGCTCCAGGGCTTTCCCCTGGTGCTGGAGCTGCCGGCCGACCATCCCCGCTCTCCGGAGCATGCGGAGACCTCCGGCCGTGGCGGCCGGGAGCCCGTGCTCCTCGGCGCCCGGCGCACCGAGGCCCTGCGCGCCCTCGCCCGCCGCGAGGGGGTGACCCGCTTCATGGTGTTGACCGCCCTGACTGCGGCCCTCTTCTCCCGCCTTTCCGGCCAGGAGCGGCTGATCACCGGCACCTTGAACGCCAACCGCAGCCGCCCCGAGGTGGAGCCGCTGATCGGCTTCTTCCTCACCCAGCTCCCGCTCGGCATCGACCTCGCGGGCGACCCCACGTTCCGCGAGCTCCTGGGGCGGGTGCGGGCCGTGGCCCTGGGCGCCTTCGCCCACCAGCACCTGCCGTTCGGCAAGCTGGTCGAAGCCCTGCAACCGGCGCGGGACACCAGCCGCATGCCGGTCGTCCAGGCCCTCGTCCAGCTCCTGGACGGCCAGCCGGGCGCCGCCGTGGGGCTGGGGGACCTCGAGATCGAGGGGATCGACGTCTTCGACGGCAATGCCCGCTACGACCTGATGCTCGTCCTCTTCGAGCACGCCGACGAGATCGCCGGCCCCCTGGAGTACGACGCCGCCCTCTTCGACCGCGCGACCGTGGCGCGCATGGCCGAGCTCTTGGGCGCCCTGCTCGATGCCGTGGCGGCCGATCCGGACCTGCGCCTCTCCGCCCTCCCGGCGTTCACCCCCGGCGCCTGCCACCAGGTCCTGGTCGAGTGGAACGACACCGCCCTGTCCGGCGATCCCTTGGACGTCCTCGCCCTCTTCGCGGCTCAGGTGGCCCGCACGCCCGCGGCCACGGCCTGGAGCGGAGAAGGCTGGACCCTCACCTACGCCGAGCTGGACGCGCGCTCGGACCGGCTCGCCGGCCACCTGCACGGGCTGGGCTTCGGCCCCGAGGACGTGGTGGGGGTCTACCTGGAGCGCACGGCCGAGCTCCCCGTGGCCCTGCTGGGCGTGCTCAAGTCCGGCGCGGCCTACCTGCCGCTCGACCTGGCCTATCCGGCGGACCGCCGCGCCTTCATGCTGGAAGATTCGGCAGCCCGGGCCGTGCTCACCCAGGAGCGGCTTGCCGGCTCGCTGCCGGATTCAGGCGTGCCTCGCCTCTGCCTCGACACCGAGCCCCTTTCGTCCCTGCTGGCTCTGCCGTCCCCGTCGTCCCTCGCTCCTGCCGCCGATCCCGAGAACCGCGCCTACGTCATCTACACCTCGGGCTCCACCGGCCGCCCCAAGGGGGTCGAGATCCCCCGCCGCGCCCTGGCCAACTTCGTCCGTGCCATGGGGCGGCTCTACACCGCCGGCCCCGGCGACGCCATGCCGGGGATCACCACCGCGGCCTTCGACCTCTCGGTCCCCGAGCTGTACCTCCCCATGCTCGGCGGCGGCACGACGCCGATCCTCTCCCGCGAGACGGCCGGGGACGGCGTGCTCCTGGCCCGCGCCCTGGAGTCCTCGGGCGCCACGATCCTCCAGGCGACCCCCGCCACCTATCGCATGTTGCTGGAGTCCGGCTGGCCGGGGAGGGCGGAGATGCTGCTGCTGATCGGCGCCGAGGCCCTTAGCCGCGACTTGGCGGACCGCCTGCTCCCCCTGGGCCGCGGGCTGTGGAACTTCTACGGCCCCACCGAGATCACCGTCTGGGCCACGGCCTGGCGGGTCGCCGAAGAAGGCCCCATCGCGCTCGGCCGCCCCATCGCCGAGGCTCGGATCTATCTCCTGGACCGCTCGTTCGCGCCCGTTCCCCTGGGGGCGGCCGGTGAGGTGGCGATCGGCGGCCGGGGGCTCGCCCGCGGCTACTTCGGCCGGCCGGAGCTTTCTGCCGAGCGCTTCGTCCCCGATCCCTTCTCGGGCGAGCCCGGTGCCCGCCTCTATCTCACGGGCGATCTCGCGCGGCTGCTGCCGGACGGCCTGCTGACCTACCTGGGCCGGGTGGATCACCAGGTGAAGCTGCGGGGTTTCCGCATCGAGCTGGGGGAGATCGAGGCCGCCCTGCGGCGGGATCCCGCGGTCTCCGAGGCCGTGGTGGTGCTGCGCGAGGACCGGCCGGGCGACCCGCGGCTGACCGCCTACTCAGGCCTCGCTCCCGGTGCCGAAGCGCCGGCAGTTCCCGAGCTGCGGCGCGCGCTCGCGGCGAGCCTGCCCGACTACATGGTCCCCGCGTCCTACGTGTTCTTGCCGGCCCTGCCACGCAACGCCAATGGCAAGGTGGACCGGAGCGCCCTCGTCTCGATCCGTCCGGAGGGGAGCGCCGCGCCCGTGGGAGCGCGGACGTCTCCCCGCACCCCGGTCGAGGAGCTGCTGGCTGCTCTCTGGGCTCAGGTCCTGGAGGTGGAGGAGGTGGGGGTCTTCGACGATTTCTTCGAGCGCGGCGGCCACTCCCTTCTCGCCACCCAGCTCGTGATGCGGATGCGCGACGCCTTCGGCGTCGAGATCCCCCTGCGGGCTATTTTCCAGGCCCCTACCCTCGCGGCCCAGGCGGAACTGGTGCAGGGCGGTGAGGAAGCCGCCCGTGCCAAGCCCATCCGCAGCGTGGCCCGGGATGGCGCGCTCCCCCTTTCCTTCGCCCAGGAGCGCCTCTGGTTCCTGGATCAGCTCACCCCGGGGAGCCCGGCCTACAACGTGCCCGTGGCCTTGGCCGTGCGCGGCCCCTTGGACGTCCCCACCCTGGAACGGGCTTTCGCCGGCGCGGTCCGCCGGCACGAGACGCTCCGCACGTCCTTCCCCTCCCGCGGCGAGCGCCCGGTGCAGGAGATCGCGCCTGCCGCCGGCTGGACCCTGCCGGTCGAGGACCTTTCTTGGTTCCCTGATGCCTCGGCGGAAGCCGCCCGCCTCGCCGCGGCGGAGGCCCTGGTGCCTTTCGACCTCGCCCGCGGGCCGCTGCTGCGCACCCGTCTGCTGCGGCTGGCGCCCGGCGAGCACGTGCTGCTGATCACCGTCCACCACGTCGCGGCCGACCTCTGGGGCGCCGGGGTGCTGATCCGCGAGGTGGCGGAGCTTTACGCGGGCACCGTCCTCCCCGAGCTGCCCGTGCAGTATGCGGACTTCGCCGTTTGGCAGCGGGAGTGGCTGACCGGCGAGGAGCTCGCCCGCCAGCTCGCCTTCTGGCGGCGGGAGCTCGAAGGCGCACCAGCCGCGCTGGATCTCCCCACGGACCGGCCGCGCCCCCGGGTCGAGAGCTTCCGCGGCGCCTCCCTCCCCATCGCGCTGGGACGGGAGGTCAGCCGGGACCTGGCGGCCCTGAGCCGCGAGCGCGGCGCCACGCCGTTCATGGCGCTCACGGCCGCCCTCGCCCTCCTCCTCGCGCGCTGGAGCGGGCAGGACGACGTGGTGCTCGGCTCGCCCGTCGCCAACCGCCCGGTACCTGAGCTCGAAGGACTGGTGGGCATGTTCGTCAACACCCTGGCCTTGCGCGTCCGGCTCGCCGGGGCCGGGAGCTTCGCGGACCTCCTCGCCGGGGTGCGGCAGACGGCGCTCGACGCCTTCGAGCACCAGGACCTGCCGTTCGAACGGCTGGTCGAGGAGCTGCGTCTCGAGCGCGACCTCTCCCGCCATCCCCTGTTCCAGGCCGTCTTCGCCTTCCAGAACGTGCGGCTGGGAGCGATCGAGGTGCCGGGGCTCGCCCTGGAGCCGCTCGCCGTGGCGAGCGCCACCACCAAGTTCGACCTCACTTTCACCCTCTTCGAGGGAGAGGACGGGCTCGCCGGCCAGGTGGAGTACGCCACCGATCTGTTCGACGCCGCGACGGTTGCGCGCCTCGTGGAGCACCTCGGAAACCTCCTGGCCGGGATCACGCCGGCGCCGGGGAGGCTCCTGGAGGACCTGCCTCTCCTTTCGGCGGAGGAGCGCAGGCAGCTCCTGGCCTGGAGCGGTGTTTCCGGAGCCCATTCGCGGGAGGAGACGATCCATGGCCTCTTCGCCGCTCAGGCAGAGCGCACGCCGGACGCCATCGCGGTGGTGATGGGCGAGGAGGCCCTGACCTACTCCCAGCTCGCCGCCCGTGCCGGCCTCGTCGCCGCCCATCTCTCCCGCCAGGGCTTGCCGCCGGAGGCGCGGGTGGCCGTGCTCGCCGAGCGCTCGCCCGGCCTCGTCGCCGACATGCTGGGCATCCTCCAGGCCGGCTTCGCCTACCTGCCGCTCGACCCGGAGTCTCCCCCGGAGCGCCAGGCGTTCATGCTGGCGGATGCGGGAGCCTTCATGCTGCCGGATCTGCCAGATCAGTCGGATCGGTCGGATCCGTCGGATCTGCCTCCCGTTTCGTCCGGCCAACTCGCCTACGTGATGTACACCTCGGGCTCGACGGGCATGCCCAAGGGGGTGGCCGTCACCCATCGCAACGTCGTGCGGCTGGTGCAGGAGCCCGGGTTCATGCCCCTGGGGCCGCAGGAGACCTTCCTCCAACTCGCCCCCCTGGCCTTCGACGCCTCGACGCTGGAGCTCTGGGGGCCGCTCTTGAATGGCGGCCGGCTCGTCCTCTTCCCCGGCCGCCGCGCTTCGCTGGACGAGATCGGCGAGGCGATCGCGCGGTACGGCGTGACCTCGCTCTGGCTCACCGCCGGCCTCTTCCACCAGATGGTGGACGAGCGGCTGGAGGCGCTTCGCCCTCTGCGCCATCTCCTGGCCGGGGGGGACGTCCTCTCTCCGGCGCACGTGCGCCGCACCCTCGCCGCCCTGCCCGGAATCATCCTGATCAACGGCTATGGTCCCACGGAGAACACCACCTTCACCGCCTGCCACGCCATGACGGCGGCGAACCCTCCCGCGGGGACCGTTCCTCTCGGCCGGCCCATCGGCGGCACCACGGTCCACGTGCTCGACGGAGCCGGCCGGCCGGTGCCCGAGGGGGTCTGGGGCGAGCTTCACGCGGGGGGTGAGGGCGTCGCCCGCGGCTATCTTGGCCGCCCGGAGCTTTCCGCCGAGCGCTTCGTGCCCGATCCCTGGAGCGTTGAGCCCGGGGGGCGCCTCTACCGCACCGGCGACCTCGTGCGCTGGCGGGGAGGCGTGCTGGAGTTCCTCAGCCGGCGTGACGGCCAGGTGAAGGTGCGGGGGCACCGGGTCGAGCTCGGGGAGATCGAGACGGCGCTCGCCGCCCATCCGGCGGTGCGCGAGGCCGCCGTCCTGCTGCACGAGGATCGGCTGGTGGCCTACGTCACCGGCGAGCCCGATCCAGCCGAGCTGCGCCGGCAACTCGCCGCCCGGCTCCCCGATCCCATGATTCCGGCCGCCTTCGTGGTCCTCGATCGCCTCCCGCTCACCCCCAACGGCAAGGTGGACCGCCGGGCCCTGCCTGCGCCAGAGGTATCGGAGACAGCCTATGTGCCGCCGGAGACTCCCGTCGAGGAGTCGCTGACCGCGACCTGCGCCGAGGTCCTGGGCGTCGCACGCGCAGGAGCACGGGACAACTTCTTCGCCCTCGGCGGCCACTCGCTCCTCGCCACGCAATTCGTGGCCCGGCTGCGCGAGCGCCACGGGCTCGACGTGCCGCTCCAGATGGTCTTCGACGCCGCGGACTTCCGCGACCTCGCGGACCGGATCGTGGAGCGGGAGCTGGCGGCGGTGGACGAATCCCTGCTGGCCGAGCTGCTGGCGGGAGAGGGCGGATGAGCGAGGCGCGCCTCGCCGAGCTGTCCCGCGAGGAAAAGGCCCGGCTGTTCGAACGCCTGCGGGCGAGCAGGGGATCTCCGGCTGGAGAGGCTCCAATCCCTCGTCTCGCCGTGCGGCCCGACCCGCTCCCCCTTTCCTTCGCCCAGCAGCGGCTCTGGTTCCTCGACCGCCTCCGCCCGGGCGATCCCACCTACAACGTCCCCGCCGCGCTGGAGATCGCAGGGCCTCTCGACCCCATGGCCCTGCGCCGGGCGCTCGAAGCCTTGGCGCAGCGCCACGAGGCCCTGCGCACCACCTTCCCGGAGGTGGGCGAGCGGCCGGCCCAAGTGGTGGCCCCAGCCCTTGCCGTTTCCCTGCCCCTCCTCGACCTCACGGGCCTGCCGGAGGGCTCCCGCGTTTCAGAAGCGGAGAGGCGCGTGGGCGAGGAGATGCTCCGCCCCTTCGACCTCGCGAAGGGGCCGCTGCTGCGCGCCCTGCTGGTGCGCCTCGCGCCGGAGAGGCACGTGGCCGTCCTCAACCTCCACCACGTGGTCTGCGACGGCTGGTCGTTGGGCGTGCTGGTTCGCGAGGTGGCGGCCCTCTATCAGGCGGCGGTCACGGGAGTTCCAGCGGCTCTGCCACCCCTCCCCATCCAATATGCCGATTTCGCCGTCTGGCAGCGGCAGTGGCTCTCCGGCGAGCGGCTGGAGCGGCAGCTCGCCTTCTGGCGCCACGCCCTGGCGGGAGTCGAGCCCCTGCGCCTCCCCACGGACCGCCCCCGCCCGCCTCGCCGCGGCTCGGCCGGCGGCTCCCGCCCCCTGTCCGTCGCTCCTGCCGAGGCAGCGCGCCTCCAGGCTCTGGCGTTGGCCGAGAAGGCGACGCCGTTCATCGTGCTGCTCGCTGCCTGGAGCACCCTCCTCGGCCGGCTCGCGGGGCAGAGCGACGTGGCCGTGGGCACGCCCGTCGCCAACCGCAACCGCTCCGAGACGGCCGGCCTCATCGGCTTCTTCGTCAACACCGTGGTGCTGCGGGCGGACCTCTCGGGTGATCTCACCTTCCGCGAGCTGGTGGGCCGGCTGCGCGCCGTGGCCGTCGCCGCCTTCGCCCATCAGGACCTGCCGTTCGAGCGGCTGGTCGAGGAGCTGTGCCTGGAGCGCGATCCCAGCCGCACGCCGCTCTTCCAGGCCCTCCTCGTCCTCCAGAACACTCCGGCCTCCTCGCTTGCCGCGGGGGGCCTCGAAATCCGCGACCTCCCCTTCCCGGCAACCACCGCCAAGCTCGACTTGAGCCTGGCGCTGGTCGAGGAGGCCGGTTTGCGCGGTGGCATCGAGTTCAGCTCCGAGCTTTTCGACGGCGCCACGGCCGTCCGCTTCGCCCGCGCCTTCGAGAGCCTGCTGGCCGCCGC
This sequence comes from Thermoanaerobaculia bacterium, assembly GCA_036275055.1. Taxonomy (GTDB): domain Bacteria; phylum Acidobacteriota; class Thermoanaerobaculia; order Multivoradales; family UBA5704; genus DATARR01. The sequence goes on along the minus strand of DASUEN010000264.1, from coordinate 14,820 downwards.
CCTGACCGAGCCGGAGCGGCGCCTCTCGGACCTTCCGCTGTTGACGGCCGCGGAGCGGCACCAGCTCCGGATCGAATGGAATCCAGGTCCGACGGGAGCCGCGGACGTCCGCGAACCGATCCACCGCCGTTTCGAGGCCCAGGTGGACCGCGCGCCCGGAGCGCCCGCGGTGACGGTCGGCGGTGAGACCTTGACCTACGGCGAGCTCGACGCGCGCGCCAACCGTCTCGCCCGTCATCTGCTCGCCCTGGGTGTTCGCCCCGGCGATCTCGTGGCGCTCCGTTTCGAGCGCTCGGCCGAGCTGGTGGTGGCCCTTCTCGCCGCGCTCAAGGCCGGTGCCGGCTACCTGCCGCTCGATCCCTCGTACCCCGCCGAGCGCCTGGCCTTCACCTTGGAGGACAGCGGCGCCACCCTCCTTCTGACCCGCGAGGCGCTGGAGGCCGCCGCGGCCGCGATCGCCGCCCAGAGCGCCGTGCGTCCGGAGGTCCCGGCAGACCCGGAGCTCCCCGCCTACGTCATCTACACCTCGGGCTCCACGGGGCGGCCCAAGGGGGTCGTCATCCCCCATGGCCACGTCACCCGGCTCTTTTCGGCGACAGAAGAGTGGTTCAGCTTCGGGCCACACGACGTGTGGACCCTCTTCCACTCCTACGCCTTCGACTTCTCGGTCTGGGAGATCTGGGGCGCCCTCCTCCACGGCGGCCGGCTGGTGGTGGTCCCCCACGGGGTGGCCCGCGCACCCGAGGCCTTCTACACCCTGCTCCGCGACGAGAGGGTGACCGTCCTCAACCAGACCCCCTCGGCTTTCCGCCAGCTCCTGTGGGCGGAAGAGACCCTCATCACCCCGGCCCTCTTCTCCCGCCCCCTCCCACCCCCCTCACCGGGAGAAGAGGGAGAACAGCCAGACCGTTCCAACCAGGTTCCCCTCTCCCGGGGAGGGGGATGGGGTGGTCGGGAGAGGGGCAGGGGTGAGGGTCTTGGGCGGGGGAGTCTGCCGGCCGGCGATACCCCCGACCTCGCCCTGCGCTACGTCATCTTCGGCGGCGAGGCCCTGGAGGTGGGCTCGCTCGCGCCCTGGCTCGCCCGCCACGGCGACGAGCGCCCGCGGCTGATCAACATGTACGGCATCACCGAGACCACGGTGCACGTGACCTACCGCCCCATCCGGCGGGTAGACGTCGAGGCCGGCCGCGGCAGCGTGCTGGGGGAGCCCATCCCGGACCTCACCCTCCACGTGGTGGACGCCCATCTCGCCCTTCAGCCCATCGGCGTTCCCGGCGAGATCGCCGTGGGCGGCGCGGGTGTGGCGCCGGGCTACCTCGGCCGGCCGGAGCTGACGGCCCAGCGCTTCGTCCCCGATCCGTTCGGCCCTCCCGGCGCGCGCCTCTACCGCTCGGGAGACCTGGCGCGCCGGCTGCCGGACGGCGACCTCGAATACCTGGGACGGATCGATCATCAGGTCAAGATCCGCGGCCATCGCATCGAGCTGGGGGAGATCGAGGCCGCCCTCGCCCGCCATCCGGCCGTGCGCGAAGCGGTGGTGGAGCCCCGTCCCGGCCCCGCGGGCGAGCCGCGGCTGGTGACCTGGATGGTCGCCGGCGCTGATGCGCCTTCCCTCCAGGACCTGCGCGCTTTCCTCGCCGCCATGCGTCCTGAGCCCATGCTCCCCTCGGCCCTGGTGGTGCTCGACGCCCTCCCCCTGACCCGCAACGGCAAGGTGGACCGCCGCGCCCTTCCCGCGCCCACGGACGATCCGGGAGCTGCGGCGGACCCGCCGGCGACCGAGCTGGAGCGCTTCGTGGCCGGGCTCTTCCAGTCGGTGCTGAAGCTGCCGGCGGGCCGCCCGGTGGGGCGCGGCGAGGACTTCTTCGTCCTGGGGGGAAGCTCGCTCTCGGGCGCCGTGCTCGTCAACCGCCTGCAGAAGGCGTTGGGCGAGGCCGTGCCCGTCGCCCTGATCTTCGACGCCCCCACCCCGGCGGCCCTGGCGGCGAGCCTGATCGGACGGATCAGACCGATCCGACCGATCTCGCCTACTGACCTGCGGGCCGAGCCCGACGAGGGGCCAGCCCCCCTCTCCTTCCCGCAGGAGCGCCTCTGGTTCCTCGACCGGCTGACCCCGGGTACGCCGCTCTACAACATCCCCGGCCCCCTGAGCCTCCAAGGCCCGCTCGACGTCGCGGCGCTCGCCCGCGCCTTCGACGAGATCCGGCGCCGCCACGAGGTGCTCCGCACCCGTTTCGCGGAACGCGGGGGCACGGGCGTTCAGATCGTGGAGCCCTGGCGCCCCCAGCTCCTCCCCGTGCTCGACCTCGCGGGATTGCCGGAGCCGCTGCGCCGCGCCGAAGCCGAGCGGCTGACGGTGGAGGAGACGGCCTGGCCCTTCGATCTTTCGCGCGGCCCGCTCCTGCGCACCTTCCTCGTCCGGCTCGCGGGTGAGGAGCACGTGCTGCTCCAGACCGTGCACCACATCGTTTCGGACGGCTGGTCCGTGCGGCTGATGCAGCGCGAGCTGACGGCCCTCTACGCGGCCTTCGCCGCCGGGCTTCCCTCGCCCCTGCCGCCGCTGCCCGTGCAGTACACGGACTTCGCCCGCTGGCAGCGGCGGACGGCGGGGGAGATGGAGCGCCAGCTTGCCTATTGGCGCGGGCGGCTGGGAGACGATCCGCCGCGTTTGGACCTTCCTCTCGACCGGCCGCGCCCGCCGGTGCAGACGTTCCGCGGCGGCACCGTCCGCGCCCTGCTTCCCGCGGACCTGGCGGACGGGCTGCGACGGCTGGCCGCGAGCGTCCGCGGCTCGCTCTTCATGGCCCTCCTCGCCGGTTTCGACCTCCTCCTCGCCCGGCTGAGCGGCCAGGACGACGTGCTGGTGGGCACGCCCGTGGCGGGTCGCGTCCACGCCGACCTGGAGGAGCTGATCGGCTGCTTCCTGAACACCCTGGTCCTGCGCACCGACCTCTCTGGCAACCCCACGTTCCGCGATCTCTTGGGCCGGGTGCGCGGGTCGGCCGTGGGCGCTTACGCCCATCAGGACGTGCCCTTCGAGGCGCTCCTCGCGGCGCTCACGCCGGAGCGCGACCTCTCCCGCACGCCCCTCTTCCAGGTGTTCTTCAACCTGGGCAACTTTCCGGACCTGGGAGCGCGGCTGCCGGGGGGCTTGACGGTGGAGCCCCTCTCCGGCGCCGAGGCCGGCTCCAAGTTCGACCTCACGATCTATGCCGCCGAGAGCGAGGAGGGAGTTGCGCTCGACCTGGTCTATAACGCCGCCCTCTTCGATCCGCCGCGCATGGAGGAGATGCTGCGCCAGTACGCCTCCCTCCTCGCCCAGGCCGTGGCGGAGCCGGAGGCGCCCCCCGACCGCTTCTCCCTTCTCACCCCCGAGGGCGCCGCCCTGCTGCCCGATCCCGTGGCGCCGCAGAACGGCGCCTGGGTGGGGGCCGTGCACGAGCTTTTTGCCGCGCAGGCCCGCCGCCACCCAGAGCGGCCGGCCGTGGAGGACGAGGCCGGTGCCTGGACCTACGGCGAGCTCGCCGCTGCCGTGCGCGGCCTCGCCGCCGAGTTGCGGACCGCCGGGATCGAGCGGGGGGACCGCGTGGCGATCTGGGCGCACCGCAGCGCGCCCCTCGCCGTGGCCGTGCTCGGCGTGCTCGAAGCCGGCGCCGCCTTCGTCCTCCTCGACCCGGCCTATCCCGCGGTGCAGCTCGTGAGCCGGCTGGCCCTCGCCCGCCCAAGAGCCTGGGTGGCCGTCGAAGCCGCCGGGCCGGCGCCCGCGGAGGTGGAGGCCTTCCTGGAAACGAGCGGCGTCGTCTGCCGGGTGGCCCTTCCCCCGTCCCTGCCGTCCCTGAAGTCCCTGCCGTCCCTGCCTCCTCTCGCAGCCGGCCCGGACGACCTTGCCTACATTGCCTTCACCTCCGGCTCCACGGGCGAGCCCAAGGGGGTTCTCGGCCCGCACGGGGCGCTCTCCCATTTCCTCCCTTGGATCCGGGAGCGCTTTTCGCTCGGTGAGGCGGAGCGCCATACGATGCTCTCCGGCTTGGCCCACGATCCCCTCCAGCGGGACCTCTTCACCTCCCTTTGCCTGGGCGGCACGCTCTGCATCCCCTCGGGCGACGACCTCGACACGCCGGGGCGGCTCGCGGTGTGGATGGCGCGCCGCGGCATCACCTTCTCGAACCTGACGCCGGCCATGGCGCAGGTGTTGACGGCGGGGGAGGCCACCGTGCCCACTCTGCGCTGGGCCATGCTGATCGGCGACGTGCTCACCGGGCAGGACGTCGCGCGCCTGCGCCGGACCGCGCCGGGAGTGACCGTGGTCAACCTCTACGGCAGCACCGAAACGGTCCGCGCCTTGGGTTACCACGTGGTCACGGCGGGCCACGGCGGGCAGGTCCTCCCTCTGGGACGCGGCATGGAGGACACCCAGCTCCTCGTGCTGCGCGCCGGAGCTTTCCCCGTCCCTGCGGTCCCTGAAGTCCCTGCTGTCTCTGGCTTCGGGCTCCTGGCCGGCATCGGCGAAGTGGGAGAGATCTGTGTGCGCAGCCCCCATCTCGCCGCCGGCTACCTGGACGATCCCGAGCTGACCCGCGAGAGGTTCCTCGCCCACCACACGCTCTACCGCACGGGCGATCTCGGCCGCTATCTGCCGAACGGCGAGGTGGCCTTCGCCGGCCGGCGCGACCAGCAGGTGAAGATCCGCGGCTTCCGCGTCGAGCTGGGCGAGGTGGAAGCCGCCCTCGGCAGGCTGCCGGGTGTTCGCGAGGCCGTGGTGGTGGCGCGTGAGGATTCGCCGGGGAGCAAGCGTCTGGTGGCCTACGTGGTTCCGGACGGCCGCGAGCTCGCGGCCCCGGCTCTCCGTAGCTCGCTCCTTGAAGTGCTCCCCGCCTACATGGTGCCGGCCGCCTTCGTCTTCCTCGATCGCCTGCCCGTCACTCCCAACCTCAAGGTGGACCGGCGCGCTCTCCCGGCGCCAGAGGATTCGACCGCTCCCAGCGTCGCGGACGGGCCGGCCGGCGACTTGGAGCGGCAGATCGCCGCCCTCTGGCGCGAAGTGCTGGGGCGTGAACGGGTGGGCGTCCACGAGAGCTTCTTCGATCTCGGCGGCCACTCCCTGCTGGCCATGTCCCTTCTCGGCCGCCTGCGCGAGGCGTTCGGCGTCGAGCTTCCCGTCCGCGCCCTGTTCGAGGAGCCCACGGTGGCGGCCCTGGCCCGGCGCGTGGGCGAGGCGCTGCGCGAAAGCGGGGCCGGAGCTCCGCCGCCGCCCCTAGTTTCCGTGCCGCGGGAAGGCGGCCTTCCCCTCTCCTTCGGCCAGGAGCGCCTCTGGTTCCTCGACCGGCTGGTGCCGGGCAATCCCTTCTACAACCTGCCGGGGGGCATGAGGCTCACGGGCCCGCTCGAGGCCTCTGTCCTCGAAGCCGCCCTGCGTGAGGTCGCGCGCCGGCACGAGACGCTCCGCACCGGTTTCGCCGAAGCCGGCGGCCAGCCGGTGCAACGGATCGTGTCCGAGCCGGCGATCGCCCTGCCGGTGATCGATCTCACGGCGCTGCCGGACGAAGTGCGCGAAGCCGAGCTTCTCCGTATCGCCGCCGTGCGCGCCCGCCAGCCCTTCGACCTCGCGCGGCCGCCCCTCTTGCGCACCACCCTCGTCCTCCTGCGGCGGACGGAGCCCGTGGAGCATGCGCTGCTCTACACCATTCACCACATCGTTTCGGACGGCTGGTCCAATGCCCTGCTGGCGGGCGAGGTGGCCTCCCTCTACGCGGCTTTCTCCCGGCGCGAGCCTTCCGCCCTGCCGCCGCTCCCGGTGCAGTACGCGGATTTCGCCGCCTGGCAGCGGCAGTGGCTCTCGGGGGAGGTGCTGGAGCGGCAGCTTTCCTACTGGCGCGGGCAATTGGCTGGGGCGCCCACGCTCGACCTACCGGCCGACCGTCCCCGGCCTCCCGTTCCCAGCTACCGCGGCGCCGTCCGGCGGAAGGTGCTGCCGGGCCTCGCCCTGGCGCTCGCGGCCGGTGCCCGCCGGGGCGGGGCCTCGTCCTTCATGGTCCTTCTGGCCGCCTTCCAGGCCTGGCTGCTGCGCGTGACGGGGCAGGAGGACGTGGCCGTGGGCTCGCCCGTCGCCAACCGCGCCCGCCGCGAGCTCGAAGGGCTGATCGGCTTCTTCGTCAATACCCTGGTGCTGCGGACCGACGCCTCTGGCGACCCCACCTTCGCCGGGCTGGTGGCGCGAGCCCGCGAGGTCTGCCTCGGCGCCCTGGCCCATCAGGACCTGCCGTTCGAGCAACTCGTCGAGAACTTGAAGCCGCCGCGCGACCTGTCGCGCAATCCCCTCTTCCAGGTGGCTTTGAACCTGCTCAACGTGCCGCCCCCCCGGGGTGAAGTGGCCGCGGGGCTCGCCTTGGCGCCGCTCGCGGTCCCGGTGGTCACCGCGCTCTTCGACCTCCAGGCCTACGTGGCCGAGGTGGGGGACGACCTCGCCATCTCCTGGGAGCACAGCACCGACCTGTTCGACGGCGCCACCGTCGAGCGTTTCGCGGGCGGCTTCGCGACCCTGCTGGCGGGCGCCTTGGCCGAGCCGCACCGCCGGCTCTCCGAGCTTCCCCTGCTGGCCGCGGCTGAGCGCCGGCAGCTCGTCGCCGAGTGGAACGATACGGCAGCCCCCTATCCTCTGGACGGCGCTCTCCATTCCCTGATCGAAGAGCAGGCCGCCCGCACGCCGGAGGCGCTGGCCGTCGCCTGCGGCGACGAGACGCTCACCTATGCGGCCTTGAGCTCCCGGGCCAACCGCCTGGCCCGCTGCCTGCGCGAGCTGGGAGTGAGCCCCGAGTCGCGGGTGGCCGTGGCCCTCGACCGCTCCCTGGAGCTGATGGTGGCCCTGCTCGCGACCCTGAAGGCCGGCGCCGCCTACGTTCCCCTCGATCCGGACTATCCGCGGGACCGTCTGGCCTTCATGCTGGACGACGCCCGCCCGGCCCTGGTCCTCACCCGGGCGGGTCTCCTGGAGAGCCTGCCGGAGATCGCCGGCATCCCCGTCCTCTGCTTGGAGCCGGGAGGCGCGGAATCCGCGGGGCGATCCGCCGCGAACCTGGACGTGCCGGTTTCCCCCTCGCAGCTCGCCTACGTCATCTACACCTCGGGCTCCACCGGCCGGCCCAAGGGGGCGATGGTGCATCACCGGGCCATCCGCAACCGGCTCTGGTGGATGCAGGAGGCCTACGGTCTCACCGCGGCGGACACGGTGCTCCAGAAGACCCCGTTCAGCTTCGACGTCTCGGTCTGGGAGCTGTTCTGGCCCCTCCTCGCTGGCGCGCGTCTCGTCTTCGCTCCGCCGGGCGAGCACCGGGACGCCGCGGCCCTGGCGGCCCGCATCGTCCGCGAGGGAGTGACCGTGCTCCACTTCGTCCCCTCCATGCTCGCGGTCTTCCTGGAAGAGCCGCGGGCCGCGGACTGCACCCGGGTGCGGCTGGTGGTGGCGAGCGGCGAGGCCCTGCCGCCGGGGCTCGCCCGCCGCTTCCGCGAGCGCCTCCCCTGGGCGGCGCTCGACAACCTGTACGGCCCCACCGAGGCGGCCGTGGACGTCACCTGGCACCGCACGTCCCCCGCGGACGAGCGCACGGTGCCCATCGGCCGCCCCATCGCCAACACGGCCATCCACCTCGTGGACCGCAACCTGCAACCGGTGCCGGCCGGCGTCACCGGCGAGCTGATGATCGGCGGCGCCAACGTCGGCCGCGGCTACCTCAACCGGCCGGAGCTGACGGCGGAGAGATTCGTCCCCGATCCATTCGGAGAGGCCGGAGCCCGCCTCTACCGTACCGGCGACCTCGCCCGGCACCTTCCGGACGGCCGCATCGAGTACCTGGGGCGCACCGACCATCAGGTCAAGGTACGCGGAGTCCGCATCGAATTGGGGGAGATCGAGACCGTCCTCGGCTCGGTCCCGGCGGTGCGGGAAGCCGTGGTCGTCGCCCGGCAAGAGGCGGGCGGCTCGGCGCGCCTGATCGCCTACCTGGTGCCCGAGCGGGACACCGCGCTCACCGCGGAGAGCCTGGCTGCCCTGCGCACCTTCCTCGCGCAGCGGCTGCCGGACGCCATGATCCCCGCCGTCTTCATCCCTTTGGAGAGCCTCCCCTTGAGCCCCAACGGCAAGGTGGACCGCCGCCTGCCGGAGCCGGAGCCCAGCCGCCCGGCCTCCGTGGAGCTCGTGCCTCCCCGCGACGGTATCGAGCGGACCATCGCCGCCGTCTGGCAGCGCCTCCTGGGCCTCGCCGCGGTGGGAGTCCACGACAACTTCTTCGAGCTGGGGGGCCACTCCCTCCTCGGCACCCGCGTCATTGCCGCCCTGCGGGAAGAGCTCGGCGTCGAGCTCCCCCTGCGCACCCTCTTCGAAAAGCCCACCATCGCCGCCCTGGCCCTCGCCGTGGCCGAGGCGAGAGTGGAGCAGTCCAGCGAAGCCGACGTCGACGACCTCCTCGCAAGCCTCGAAAACCTCTCGGACGACGAAGTCGAGGCGCTGCTGGCGGCGATGGAGGAGCCGGGCTCTCCCGCCCGGGAGTGAAATCCCGGGCTCCGTCTTGAACGGCGCATAGCCAACTACGGCAGCCCTCAGGGGAGTCCCGCTTGCTTGAGCAGGTGCCTCTGGAGGCCGATCTTGAGAGCTTGATTGCCGTGGACAGGCACCGAAAGCCTCACCGAGCTACCGGGCTTGCCATAAACATGATGGCTACCATGGACTCTCAGGAGGGACCAGCCGTGGCGTTCGAGCAGACTGCACAGCTCCTTGCCGGTGAGCGGTTTCATACGGCGATTTCGACGACTCTTCCGGACTCTTCAGCGGGCTCTACGTCGACTAAAAGGCAGGCTTCCACCGCCTCGTAGAGGTTGTGTAGCAGATCTTCGAAGGTCTCCCCCTGAGTGGCACAGCCTGGGATGGCCGGAACCTCGGCCCAGTACCCCCCTTCCTCGGCTTCATGGACGACGACCCTAATCTTCATGAGGTTAGTATACGTTGGCTGGGGTTGGATCTGGTATTTTGGATGGGAGGTCACCGTGACTCGCCTCCTTGAGGCTGTCCCCTCTTAGATTTAGAGGGTGTCTCAAAGTTCCGAGACCGCCACCGCCGGGGGCTGAAGACGGCTGAAATCCCCGGCGCCAGCGGAGTTGCAGGCAACCTTTCCAGACACCCTCTTATCTCCGCCGATTCCCCGGCGAGCGCCTCCCGTCGCCGAGCGCCCCCGCTGGCCCTCCCGAAAGGTCCACCACCGGAACCGGCCTCATCTGCTCGTCAAATTTTAGCCCCAAGCGGCCCTGCCACTTTTCAAGGAGCTTTCTCGGATCTCCCTCGATCGGAAGATCAATAGGCTCATCGAGGTGAAGGGTTTCGAGGTGGAAGGAATTGCCCGTATCCCCCAATGCTACCTGGAGGCAGTTCTCGCAGTCGGAGGGGAAGCGGAAGCCCCTCTTCCAGAATCCATGGAGCAACTGGCTGCTTAGAGGAACAGCTTTTTGGCCGTCCCACGAGTAGGTGTTCAGCCAGTGAGCTGTTGCTACGAAAAAAACCTTACCTTCTGGGCTAAAGGCCAGGGTCCGCGCTGAGCTCTGAATCGGCAAGGGTTGTACGAGGGGCTTGCCGGTAGCCGCGTCCCAGAGACGGACGGTGCGATCATCAGACCCTGTCGCGAGCGCTCGGCCATCGGGGCTGAAGGCCACGGCGCTGACGGAGTCCTGATGCTGCAAAGGCGGCGTGAGGGGCTTTCCGAAGTGAGCGTCCCAGAGCCGGGCGGTTTTGTCCTTAGATCCCGTCAGGACCGTCCGACCATCAGAGCTGAAGGCAACGGCGACGACAGATCTCTGATGCTGCAAGGGCGGCGTAAGTGGCTTTCCGGAGTGAGCGTCCCATAGCCGGGCGGTGTTGTCCACGGACCCTGTCAGGACGGTCCCACCATTGGGGCTGAAGGCCACGGCGACGACGGAGTCCTGATGCTGCAAGGGCGGTGTAAGCGGCTTTCCGGAGTGAGCTTCCCATAGCCGGGCGGTGTTGTCCAGGGATCCCGTCAGGACCGTCCGACCATCAGAGCTGAAGGCCACGGCGACGACGGAGCCTTGATGCTGTAAGGGAGGAGAGAGCGGCTTTCCGGAGTGAGCGTCCCAGAGCCGAGCGGTTTTGTCCTCAGATCCCGTCAGTAGGATGCTGCCATCGGGGCTGAAGGCTACGGCGGAGACGCCTATCTGTTGCTGCAAAGGCGGCGTAACCTGCTTCTCGGGGTGAGCGTCCCAGAGCCGGGCGGTGTTGTCCGCGGACCCCGTCAGGACGGTCCCACCATCGGGGCTGAACGCCACGGAGTTGGCGGTGTCCTGATGCTGCAGGGGCGGCGTAAGGGGCTTTCCGGAGCGAGCGTCCCAGAGACAGGAGGTGTTGTCCCCAGACCCTGTCAGGATGGTCTCGCCATTGGGGCTGAAGGCCACGGCTACGACGGGTGCCTGATGCTGGAAGGTCGGGGAGAGCAGCTTTCCGGAGCGAGCGTCCCAGAGCCGGGCGGTGCTGTCCCAGGACCCCGTCAGGACGGTCCCGCCATCGGGGCTGAAGGTAACGGCAAAGACGATGCTCTGATGCTGCAAGGTCGGCGTGAGCGGCTTTCCGGAGCGAGCATCCCAGAGACGGGCGGTCTCGTCCCAGGACCCCGTCAGGACGGTTCCCCCATCGGGACTGAAGGCCACGGCGCTGACATATCTCTGATGCTGGAAGGTCGGGGAGAGGAGCTTTCCGGAGTGAGCGTCCCAGAGCCGGGCGGTGCCGTCGTCGGACCCGGTAAATACAGTCCTGCCGTCAGGGCTGAATGCCACGGCATTTACGTCCTCGGCATGCAAAAGTGTAAGCCGAAGCCTTTCGTAGTCCGATCCCACCAGATTCCGAGCCTGCCTTCTGAGCCTTTCGCTGTTCCCATAGCCTAATCCCTGAAGGTAGCTCAGAAGGCTCTCATCCCTCTTGCCCGCCAGGGCGTACCGTAGGGCTCGCTGTACCCAGAACTGCTGCATCAGCTCGGTCGCCCTGGGTCGTGAGAAAGGATTGGCCCGAAGGTCTTTGTAGGCACCAAGGGCGACGTTGTAAGCGTCATCCTTGATGGCACCTCGGAACGCTTCTTCGTAAGGCCGAGGCTGGAAGGCCGCATACCAGACCAGCACGCCCACCAGAGTCGCCGCCAGCGTGGCTGCCGCGAGCTGCCGGCCGCGGTCCGCGGGCATTGCGGACTTCGCCCATTCCGGCGTGAAGACCGTCTCATAGACGCGGTTTTGTACGGCGAGTCGCCCTTCGTCCGTGGCTTTGACGACTCCTGCGAGCTTGAGCTGGGCGAAGAGGGGTGAGGTAGGCTGGTCCGGGACCGGCTTTCCCTGGCGGACGCGGCGATAGAGCTGGAGGAGACGTCGCCCTTCGGGACCGCGCCTCTCGAGACGAGCTCGCGCGTGTTTGAGGTTCGTTTCCTCCCGCTGCGCTCGCGAGGTGAGGAAAAGCTCTTCGACCTGAGGATCGACGGCCTCCTCTGCCGTTCCGGCGCCCGCGGCCCGCTCCCGGACGGCGCGGCAGAGCGCCTGGGATAGGTAGGGGTGCCCGCCGGTCCAATAGAGGATGCGCTCCAGCGTCAGGTTCGCCTCGCCGGGATCGGCGTGCAGCCCGGGCGCAAGGACCTGCGCCTCCTCAGGCGTGAAATCGGTGAGGTCGATCCTTTTCCCGATGTTGAAAGGCGTGCGCGCCGGGTCCTGAATGAGCTGGTCCGGCGTCGCGACGCCGAGCAGCACGAACGTCAGACGCTCAAAAGGGGGTTCTGTTGCCCGGGCATTGAAGCAAGCGCGAAGGGCTGCGAAGAAGTCGTCCGCGAAGGAAAGCCCGATCGTCGAATCGATTTCGTCCACGAAAATCACGACCCGGCCGGAGCAGTGGGTCAGGACGAGCTCGCGGAAGAAGTCGGTGAGGCGCTGGACGGGCGGGAGATCGGCCCGCTCCTGCCACCAGGGTCGCAGCGGAGCCTCGATTCTGAGCTGTTGGTGGATCTTGTTGGCAATCCCGAAATACCACTGCGACGCCGCCTGGGCTCCCCGTTCGCTCCCGATCTGGGTGAGGTCTACGATGGCCGAGCAGACGCCGGCCTGCTCCAGCCGCGTCGCGGTGCGGGCCATCAGGCTGGACTTCCCCATCTGCCGCGCGGTGAGGACGTAGCAGAATTCCCCGGCCAGGAGACTCTCGAAGAGCTCCGTGTCCGCCCGCCGTTCGACGTAGCTGGGCTCCCCGGGCTTCAGGGTGCCGCCGGTGACGTAGAACGGACGGGTGGGAGCCGCGGGCTCGCTCATGCTTCCTCAGAGATGCAACAGGAAGTATTGCTGGTAGAGCGCACAGCGCAGGCGCGCCTTGAAGCGGTCCTCTCCGGCGGCCAGCCCTGAGGCCAGGAGATGCTGGAAGAGCCCTTCGTCGTCGCAGCCCTCACCTTTCGCGATTCGGGCAACCACGGCGCGCAGGCGCTCGCTCTGGAGCAAGGCCCAGAGATGCCGCCGGAGGTGGTCTCCGAAGGGACCGGTATCCTTGCCGGCCTCGTCGCGGAGCCGGGCCAGGGACCAGCGTTCGGTGGCCAGGACGTAGAGCGCCTGCCGGACGAGATAGGGATGGCCGCCGACCAGCTCCATGAGGCCCGTGATCTCCTCGGCATTGCGCAAGGGTTTCCCATGGCGATCGTTGAGATCCGCCACCTCATCGCGGGTGAAGTCTCCCAGGCGCAGGCGGTCGCCGACGTTGAAGGGGGACTCGTTCAGATTCTCGATCCATAGCGCCGGGTCGGTCGCATGGCCGAGGACGAGGTGAAGATTTTCCCAGGCCTCTTCAGTAGCCCGGTTGTTGTGCCAGCCGCGGACGGCGGCGAACAGGTCCCCGCGATAGGAGCGGTCGAAGAGGCGGTCCACCTCGTCGAGGATGAGGACGACCGGAGAGGAAGACCCGTTGAGGACGGCTCTGACCAGGAACTCCGAGAAGCTGCCTTTTTCGCCGAGGAGCTCCGAGTCCCATAACTCCTTCGGCTGCAGGGTCGTCTTGAGCGAGCGCGCAATCTTCCCCGCGAGCGTCTGGAGGACAGTGCCCAGGCTGGCGAGTTGGGGCTCGTCGAAGGTCTGGAAATCCACGTAGACCGAGCGCCGCTCAGCCTTTTTCGACAGGGCGTGGATCCGCGCCAGAAGGGAGCTCTTGCCGCTCTGCCGCGGCCCCTTGACCACGATCGTGCTCCCCGGCTGCCCCAGGCAGCTCTCGGCGGCCCCGTCCTCCCGCCGCCGGACGTAGAACGGCGAGTCGAGGCGGATTGTCCCCGTCTCCATGACGATCCGGGGATCAGCCGCGGGGAAGGGAGCCCCCTTCCGCTCGGCCGCCACCGGGGGGTCCACGAGGGAGAGGACCGCCGTATCCTCGGAGGCCGGAGCCACCGGGAGTGAGGCGCCTCCCGTGATCGCGGTATGAAGGCGGGCGAACAGCTCCGTCTCGGAATCGCCCGGATTCCAGAGGGCGTACTGGAGGTGGTTCAGGTACCCACCCAGGTCGTAGGGAAGCTTCCCCTGGAAGCCCAGCCGGACGGGGAAGATGGCCATTTTCCCTTCCTGCCGGAGCTCATGGGCGGCCTGGATCTCCTGGCGCACCATGTCGCTGCGGATCGAGTTCTCGGAGAGGAGGACGACGAATGAATCCGAGGCACGAAGCTGGCGGTCGATCTCCGCCGCCCATACGAGGCCGATCCCGATCTGCTTGTCGAGGAACACGCGGAGCCCCCGCTCCTGGAGGAAGGCACAAAGCCCCTCGGCAAGCTGCTCGTCCCGTGGGACGTGGCGGTAACTCAGGAAGACCTGGCTCACGGTTTCACGAAGCTTAGCATGGAGGATGGTGGCGGGCCGGGCCGGGGTTGAACGCGGTGTGGCATCACGCTTGACGTTAATCACGCGGCGCGTTACTATTCTGGCGTGATCGTGTCGTTCAAGAGTGCCGAGACCGAGGCTCTGGCGAACGGCCGGCGAGTCAAACGATTCGGGAGCATCGAGGCGGTCGCTCGGCGCAAGCTTCGGCAGTTGCAGATCGCAGGCCGGCTGGAGGACCTTCAGGTGCCGCCGGGCAATCGGCTCGAAGCGCTCAAGGGTGACCGCGCCGGGCAGCACAGCATCCGGGTGAACGACCAGTTCCGGGTTTGCTTCCGCTGGACGGCCGGCGGCGCCGAAGACGTCGAGATCGTGGACTACCACTGAAGGAGCAGAGACCATGGCAAAGCTCAAGCCTGTGACGCCCGGCGAGTTGCTGCGCGAGGAGTTCCTCCTGCCGATGGGGCTCTCGCAGTACCGTCTTGCCAAGGAGATTGACGTGCCGGCCCAGCGGATCGGCGAAATCGTGGCCGGCAAGCGCGCCATCACGGCCGATACGGACCTGCGCCTGTGTCGGTACTTTGGCCTGTCCAACGGCTACTGGCTGCGGGCCCAGGCGGCCTACGACACGGAAGTGGCGGAAGAGGCCCTCGCCGAAGCGCTCGAGCGGATCAAGCCGTGGGCGGGCAAAGCGGCGTAGACGCAGCAGGCAGCCGCCCGGGGAAGGAGGATGGGCATAGGCGCTAACTTTGCCGCATGAAAGCGCCACCCACCCAAGACCCTCATCACCCCGACCCTCTTCTCCCGACCCCCGAGGGAGAACAGCCAAAAAGGGACATCAGGGACAGCAGGGACAACAAGGACGAGGGAGAGTTGCAAGACCGCTCCAACCGGTTCCCCTCTCCCGGGGAGGGGGATCTCGGGGGTCGGGAGAGGGGCAGGGGTGAGGGTCTT
>DASUEN010000263.1:0-3725 GCA_036275055.1 Thermoanaerobaculia bacterium | reverse complement strand
CTGCCCCTCTCCCGACCCCCGAAACCCCCTCCCCGGGAGAGGGGTCCCGACCGAACCGGTTTTGCTGTTGGGCGGGGGCTCCCTCTTCTCCCGGTGAGGGGGTGGCGAGGGGGCGGGAGAAGAGGGCCGGGGTGATGAGGGTCTTGGGTGGGTGGCGCTCTCCGCAAAGTTAGCGGCTATGAGGGGTAGGGGTGAGGGTCTTGGATGGTCTGAACGTCGCGCTCAAAGCGGTTGCGTAATGGTGAGGCTCGTGGTCGCCGTAGCATTCGACACACCGCTCAGCAAGCACTTGATCAGGGCTTGGGGATCGCGAACGTTGACGACCTGAAGCTGTTCGCCGGCGAAACGTCCGCTGGTGACGGTGGCGGTGAGCCCGGCGGCGCCGCCGATGCTGCTGAGCGCGGGCACCAGGCTCGTAATCTCGGTGTAGCTCACCGTGTTGTCCGCCCACACGATGTCCAGCGTGCCGGTGATGTTCGTCGTTGACGTGCACGTCATGTCGCCCTCGAGCGAGAAGGTGAACGTGCCTGTCGTGGGGCCCCCGTCCGTGACCACGCAAAGGGTGATCGTGCCGCCGCCGATGCCGGTGGTGTGCGGCGCCGTTGCCGGCGGCAGCACGAGCCTCGCGGGCGGATCGTAGTGGATCGTGATCGACGCGACGCAGGTCGCGTCGAGCTGCGCTGACGCGGGGCTTGCGCACAAGACCACGGCCGTGACCAGCAACAATGTCCATCCTTTCATGCGGTGTCTCCTTTCGCAGCCAACGCTAGCGCCCATTTTTCGCCTTGTCCATCGTCTCTAGAGAGGAGGGGGAAACCCCTCAGTGTCCCTCCTCTCTAGAGAGGAGGCCGAGGCCTCCAAAAATCATCGCTAGAGAGGATGGACACGCGGTACCGCGGGCACTAACCTGAAGATGTAACCTCACTCAAGGAGGAAATTCCATGTCCAACGAGAATCGGCTCCGCCACGTCCCGGCGCTGCTGGGGCTGGCGCTATTCCTGCTGCTCGGCTTCGCGGCCGCGGCGTCCGCCGCCAGCCAGCCGGAAAGCAAGACCGTGCAGACCTACAAGATCGAAAAGGTCTTCGATCGCTACACCCGTTCCGCCATCGCCGCCACCGGCGCGGACATCCTCGAAGTCGGCAAGGACTACGTCCTGGTGGGAGCCACGCCCGAGGAGCTCAAGGCGATCCGGCGCCTCGGCCTGAAGCTCCAGCGATTTCAAGCTCCCGAGGAATTCCTCAAGACGTTCCCGACCGCCGACTCCAACTACCACGACTACGCCGAGACGGTAGCGGTGCTGCAGCAGGCGGCTTCCGACCATCCAACGACGATGTCGCTGTTCAGCGTCGGCCTCTCCTACGAGGGGCGCACGATGTGGGCCGCCAAGATCTCCGACAACGTCGCCGTGGACAAGGACGAGCCCGAGGTTCTCTTCACCTTCCATCAACACGCCCGCGAGCACTTGACGATCGAGCAGGGGCTCTACGTCCTGAGCATGCTCACGAATGAGTATGGCGTCGATCCGCGCATCACCAACATCGTGAACAGCCGCGAGATCTGGCTCGTCTTCGATCTCAATCCGGACGGCGGCGAGTACGACATCGCCACCGGCTCTTACGCCTCCTGGCGCAAGAACCGCCAACCGAACGCGGGCTCGAGCGCCATCGGCACCGATCTCAACCGCAACTGGGGTTACAACTGGGGATGCTGCGGCGGTAGCAGCAGCTCGCCGAGCAGCGACACCTATCGCGGCGCCGCCGCCTTCTCGGCGCCGGAGACCGTCGCGGTGCGCGATTTCGTGAACAGCCGCGTCATCGGCGGCGTGCAGCAGATCAAGGCCAACATCGACTTCCACACCTACGGCGAGCAGGTGATGTGGCCCTACGGCTATACCTTTACGGACGTGCCGGCCGACATGACCCAGGACGATCACGACGTCTTCGCGGCCATGGGCAAGGCCATGGCCGGCAGCAACGGCTACACGCCGCAGCAGATGAGCGACCTGTACATCAGCGACGGAACCATCAACGACTGGCTCTACGGCGCCCACCGAATCTTCACCTACGTGTTCGAGATGTATTCGGTGGGCTCGTCGCCGGGCTTCTATCCGCCCGACGAGGTGATCCCCACGGAGACGGCGCGCAACCGCTCGGCCGTCCTCTACCTGCTCGAAAAGGCCGGCTGCCCCTATGGCATGATCGGCAAGCAGGGCCAGTACTGCAACGACTCCACGGTCAATAGCACCGCCACGGCGCTGACCTCCTCGCCCAATCCTTCCACCTCCGGCACCTCGGTCACCTTCCGGGCCACCGTCACCTCCACCGGCGGCGTGCCCGTGGGCACCGTCACCTTCGCCGAAGGGAGCACCGTGCTGGCCGCCAACGTGGCCTTGAACGCCGACGGCCAGGCCGCGTTCAGCACCGCGGCGCTGGCGGCGGGCAGCCACGTCGTCACCGCCACCTTTACCGGCATCACCGGCTGGAGCGGCAGCAACGGCAATGCCACGCAGGTCGTCAACGCCGCTCCGACGCAGGTGACCTTCACCTCCGTGGCCGGCCAGGACGGCTGGGTGCTGGAGTCCACCGAGACCTCCAACGTGGGCGGCTCGCTCAACGCCACCACCAACAGCACCAGCGCCCTGCGGGTGGGAGACGACAACCAGAACAAGCAATATAAAGCCGTCGTCTCCTTCGACACTTCGTCGATCCCGGACGGCGCCACGATCCTCTCGGCCACCCTGCGGCTGCGCCGCGGCACGGTTTCCGGCACCAATCCCTTCACCACGCACGGCACCTGCTGGGTGGACGTGCAGACGGGCGGCTTCTCCGGCTCAACGACGCTGGAGACGGCCGACTTCCAGGCCACGGCAACGGCGGTCCAGGCGACGAGCCTCTCCAACGCCGCCAACAACGGCGACTGGTCGACCGGCAGCCTCAACGCCGCGGGCCTCGCCGCCATCAGCAAGACCGGCACGACGCAACTCCGCATCTACTTCAGCCTGGACGACAACAACGACAGCGGCACCGACTACATCGGCTACTACTCGGGCGAGGCGACCTCGGCCAACCGGCCGCAGCTCGTGATCACCTATCAATAACCCCTGGCGCAAGAAGCACCCGGGCCGGGCTCTTTCGAGAGCCCGGCCTTCCCCGAGCTACTCTGCTGTGAACAGAGTCCAATGGAAAACCCAAAGGAGAGAGCCGCATGAAGTCTGCACACCTGTTTTCGATCATCACCCAGATCTTGGTCCTCGGAGCCGGTCTTTCCAGCGCCCATGCGGTAGGGGCTCCGTCGGGCTCGCTGATCGTGAACGGGAGCTTCGAAGATCCCGTCATTGCCGTGCCCGTCCGGCTCGTCAGCTCGATCCCGGGGTGGCAGCCCACGGGCTCGTGCGGCCCCGGAATCGAGATCGACCGGAACGCCTTCGGCGCCGCCGCCGATGGCAACCAGTCCATCGAGCTGAACACGACGTGTGTGAACGGGGTCAGCCAGGTGGTTGCGACGACGCCCGGCGCCTCGTACTCGCTGTCCTTCGCCTTCGCGGCCAGGCCGGGCACCACCGCGGCGCAGAACCGGATGGACGTCCGCTTCGACGGCTCGGTCGTCGACCAGCTCGGCCCGCGGGCGCCCGGTGCGGGGCTCCAGTGGTCCCTCCACCAATACGCGGTCACCGCCACCGGTTCGTCGGCCACGCTCAGCTTCCAGGGGACGGACCCCACCGCCA
>DASUEN010000262.1:0-7739 GCA_036275055.1 Thermoanaerobaculia bacterium | reverse complement strand
GTGGGAGGCGCCCCAAAGGATACCGTGAAGGTTGATCAATTACAGATACTGGGCGTTCCCGCGTGCGCCTTTCCCCAGGCGTTCGCGGTGGTCCGCGCGCTGGCGGAAAACGGAAAGGACCGCGCCGCCATGCGCGAGACGATCTCGCAGGTCGTGGCCGATCCCGAGGGCCACCGGGACGATCCTCTGCTGGGAGCGCTCGCCGCGGCGCTCCTCGCCTATCCCAAGCCGTTCGAGCCCCGGCCCGCGCCGGCACCCTGGGCGCAGTGGGGCGAGGGGCTCGAAGCGGGGAGCCTCCAGCAGATGGCCGCCGCCGCCGAGCTGCCGGTGGCGGTGCGCGGCGCGCTGATGCCCGACGCCCATCAGGGCTACGGGTTGCCGATCGGCGGTGTCCTGGCCACGGAGAACGCCGTCATTCCCTACGCCGTGGGCGTCGACATCGCCTGCCGGATGCGGCTTTCCGTCTTCGAGGTGAAGGAAGTCGAAAAGGCCTTCACGGGGCGTGTGCGCGAACGCCTGCGCTCCGCCCTGGAGGCGGAGACCCGGTTCGGCGTGGGCGCCCGCTTCGAGGGCAAGGCGCGCCGGGATCACCCGGTGCTGGACGAGGACTGGAACGTCACGGCCACCACCGCGCGATTCAAGGACACGGCCTGGTCCCAGCTCGGCACCTCGGGCAGCGGCAACCACTTCGTGGAATTCGGCCTGCTGACGCTCAAGGCCCCGGCGCTGGGGCTCGCGCCCGGCCACTACCTCTCTCTCCTCTCCCACAGCGGCAGCCGCGGGACGGGCGCCAACGTGGCCGGGCACTACTCGGACCTCGCCCGGCGGCTCAACCCCAGCCTGCCGAGCCACCTCAAGAACCTCGCCTGGCTCAGCCTGGACACGGGGGAGGGCCAGGAATACTGGGCGGCGATGAGCCTGATGGGCGAGTACGCCGCCGCTAATCACGAGCGCATCCATCACCACGTGGCCCGCACCCTGGGTTTCGACGTGCTGGCCGTAGTGGAGAACCACCACAACTTCGCCTGGAAGGAGGAGCACGACGGCCGCGAGCTGATCGTCCACCGCAAGGGGGCGACCCCGGCCGGCGCGGGAGTCCTGGGGATCGTCCCCGGCACCATGGCCGATCCCGCCTTCCTCGTCCAGGGCCGGGGCGAGGAGCGCTCTCTGCGCTCCGCCTCGCACGGCGCCGGCCGGCGGATGAGCCGCACCGAGGCCCGCAGGAGCTTCACCTGGAAGAACGCCCGCCCCCTGCTCGCCGAGCGGGGCGTCGAGCTGATCTCGGGCGACATCGACGAGGTCCCCATGGCCTACAAGGACATTCACAGCGTGATGGCCGCCCAGAGCGACCTGGTGGAGGTCCTGGGCTCCTTCCAGCCCCGCCTGGTGAAGATGGCGCCCGCGGGGGAGAAGCCGGAGGATTGACCCTCACTCCACGGCCCGCGGCGTCGCCTGGAGCCAGACGACGCCGATCACTCCAGTGAGGGTGAGGACACACCCCAGGACCTGCACCGGCGAGGGACGGTCGCCCAGGAACACGGCGCCCAGAAGGAGGGAGAGGACCACCGTGAGCTGCGACAGCACGCCCGCCTGGAGATTGGTCACCCAGCGGTAGGCGTAGGTCATGAGGAGCTGAGCGGCCACCGAGCCCAGGCCCACGCAGGCGAGGAGAGCCCATTCCCTGGGCGTGGGCCGCTCGTAGCTCGAGAAGGCGAAGGGCCCGGTCGCAAGGAGACCGCAGAGCGTCAAGCTGCCATAGATCGCCCAAGACCCTTCCGTACGCCGGGCGGCGCGGATGGCCGCGAAGGCGGCGCCGGTGAGCACCGCCGAGGTCATCCCGGCCAGCTCCCAGCGGTTGAAGCGCAGCAGCCGGCCGAAACCGCCTTCGCCGCCTGCCGCGAGCGCCATGCCGCAGAGCGCCGCAACCAGCGGGAGCAACAGCCGGCGGTCCACCTTCTCGCCCAGGAAGAGCGCCGCGAAGGCCACGCTGTAGACCGGCGAGGTGTAGTTCAAAAGCGTCGCGATGCCCACCGGGATATGGGCGATGGCCAGGAAGTAGAGGAGGATGGCGAGGCCGCCAAAGACTCCCCGGTAGATCAGCAGGTCGAGGCGCTGGAATTCGAACGCCTTGCGCGCCAGCCGGGGCACGGCGAGCACCGGCACCGCCATGACCACGAAACGCATGAAGGCCACCTCGGGACCAGGGAGGCGCGCCGAGGCGAGCTTCGCCGCGAATGCCATGAGGGCGAAACAGACCGCCGAGGCGGCCATGAGGAGCAACGGGCGGCGGCTGGACACGGGCGGATCATGTCGCAACTCGCCGCTCTGTGGCGGCTCTCGCTTACAATCCACCCCCGGAACGCGCTGGTCGCCTCCCCAATCCGGAAAGCGAGACCCCCATGAACCTTCGCCACCCCTTGACCCTATTCCCGCTGGCCCTGCTCCTGGCAGCACCCCTGGCCGCGCAGACGCCCCCTTCGCCCCTCGCCGGACGGATCGGTGACCGCGGATTCCTCCAGGTGGAGTCGCCGAGCTTCGCCAAGCTCCCTTTGCAGCAGAAACTCCTCGCCTGGCACCTCACCCGGGCCGCGATCCAGCTCGATCCTATCTTCTACGACCAGATGTCCGCCTACGGCTTGAAGACCAAGCGCTTCCTCGGCGCCCTCGCCGAGAAGCCCGAGCGTCTGCCGGAAGGATCGCGCCAGGCGATCGTCGAGTACGCCACCCTCTTTCTCGGCTGCGACGGCAATCACAACGAGACGACCGGCAAGAAGTTTCTCCCCGGGATCTCCTTCGACGATCTCTCCCGGGCCGCCGAGGCCGCGCGGCAAAAGGGCGCCCGCCTGGGGACGAAAGAGCAGCTCGCCAAGACCCTGAAGGAGCTCGAAACCCCGCTCTACGATCCCAAGTTCGAGCCCAACATCACCGAGAAGGACCCGCCGGCCGGCGAGGACATCCTCACCGCATCGAGCAACAACTACTACCAGGGCGTCACGCTCAAGGACCTCACCGGGTTCGCCGAGAAGTACCCCTTGAATTCGCGGCTGGTGAAGAAGGACGGCAAGCTGGTGGAGGAGGTCTACCGGGCCGGCACGCCCGACGGCAAGGTCCCTCCAGGGCGGTACGCCAAGGAGCTCGCCGCCGTCAACCGCGAGCTCGAGGCGGCGGCGGGCCTCGCCGATCCGGCCCAGGCCAAGGTCCTCCGCGCCCTCGTGCGCTACTACCAGACGGGCGAGCCCAAGGACTGGCACGACTTCAGCGTCCTCTGGCTCCGGAACGACGCCACGGTGGATTTCGCTTCCGGCTTCATCGAGGTCTACCGCGACGCCCGCGGCGCCAAGGGATCGGCGCAGATGGTGGTGGCCGTGGTCGATCAACAGCTCGCGCCGCTGATGCACGCGCTGGCGGACAACGCGGTCTACTTCGAGAAGAAGGCGCCGTGGGAGGAGCGCTTCAAGAAGCTCGACGTCAAGCCGCCGGTGGGCAAGGCGATCGAGACCCTGGTGGCGACCGGCGACTTCCACGTCGGCACGATCGGCGACAACCTGCCGAACGAGCAGGACGTGCGCGAGCAGTACGGCACCAAGAGCATCCTCCTCACCTCGTCGGTCAACGCCATCACCGCCACCCGCGGCGCCCGGGTGGCGTCCGAGTTCCTGCCCAGCGCCGAGGAGGTCGAGCAGTTCCAGAAGCACGGCGCCTGGGCCGACAACCTGCACACGGCGCTCCACGAGATCATCGGTCATGGCTCCGGCAAGGCGGCCGTGCCCAACGATCCGACGACCTATCTCAAGGAGACCTTCTCCACTCTGGAGGAAGCGCGGGCGGACCTCGTGGCCTACTGGAACATCTACGATCCCAAGCTGACGGAGCTCGGCGTGCCCGACGTGCCCGAGGTCGGCCGCGAGCTCTACCGGCAGGCGGCGCGGGCCGGGCTCGTGGCGCTCAAGAACTACCCCACGGGCGACTCCGCCGCCGAGGACCACGACCGCTCCCGCCTGCTGGTGGCCAACTACCTGATCGAGGCCGGCGCCTTCGAGCGGGTGCAGAAGAACGGCCACTGGTACATCCTGGTCAAGGACTTCGACAAGGCGCACGAAGGGGTGGGCAAGCTCCTGGCCGAGATCATGCGGATCAAGGCCACGGGCGACTACGAGGCGGGCAAGGCCCTGGTGGGCAAGTACGGCATCCACTTCGACCCTGCCGTGCGCGACGACGTGGCCGCCCGCTACAAGAAGCTCCAGCTCCCCATCTACAGCTCAGGGATCTACGCGGACCTGACGCCGGTCAAGGACAAGGCCGGCAAGGTGATCGACGTGGCCATCTCCTACCCTCGCGACTTCCTCGCCCAGCAGCTTGCCTGGGCGCGGGAGAACGGCACGCTAGGATTCTGACCGGACCTGGCGAGGTGGCTTTCGGGAGAGAGGCCGCCTCGCCATCCTTGTCTCGCTCCGGCGGTTTTCTGCACCTTCTTTTTATAGATACCTCTTACAGAAGAGGTGTCCTGGGCCCAGCGAACGCAAACCTTGAGCCGGCTGCTCGGGAGAGCAGCCAGGAGGTGTTGCAATGAACAGGCTCTTCAGCCGGGCCGTCGTATGGGGTCTGCTCTTCTCGGGGCCGCTTCTCGGGGCGACCGTCCCTCCCGCGCCTCAGCCCCTGCCAAACCCCCAGAATTTCGTGGCCAACCTCGACGTCCGATGCTATCGGATCAACCGGCCGATCCAATTGACGCTCGACCACCTCAACCCGCTGTTCGTGGCGAAAGGGTTGCCACGGGAATTCGTGGACCTCGATCCTCATCAGCTCTGCGTCCCCGTGCAGAAGAACACCGAGGTGCCGCCACCCGACACGTTGCCGTTCCTCAGGTACGTCGATTGGCGGTGCTACGGCATCAACGGTCCTTCGCTGGACCTGCCGCTTCAGGTGAACCATCTCAACCCGGTGATCGCCGAGATGTTCGGGCCGACCGATCTGATTACGGTGCGGGAGCCGCAGCAGCTCTGCGTGCCGGTGGCGAAAACCGATCCGACGACCGGCCAGTCCGCCTTCCCGCCGCCGGACATCTTGCGGCTGATCCAGTGGCTGGACGTCAAGTGCTACCGCATCGACAGCAACCGGCACCTGGGGGGCGAGCCGATCCAACTCACTCACCTCAATCCCCTGCTCGCCGGCCTCCCCCCGGAGATGACCTTCTTCGTAGGGCCGGCGCCGTTCCAGCTCTGCGTGCCAGTGGCCAAGAACGGGCAGTTTCCGCCGTCGGACGTGCTGCCGATCATCCAGAACTCCGACGTCCTCTGCTACAAGCTGCGGGGCCAACCCCTCAACCGGCAGCTCACCTTGACCCACCTCAACCCCGTGCTGAGCACGCAGCCCGCGGAAACCGTCCTGGTCACCGACACACAGAAGCTCTGCGTGCCGGTCTCCAAGCAGGATCCTCCTCCGCCGCCGCCGGCCGGCCAGTGAGGGGTGCGAGCTTTCTTTGCAAGGTTCCTGAGACGACGCCAGGCCGGGGAAACCGGCCTGGCGCCTGGCGTTCAGGGGACGGTTGGCTTCCTAGTCCAGGCCGTACGGCACGCAGCCCGTGGCGCAGGCCAGAGAGGCGAAGCAGGAGTTGGAGTAGACCACGCCGTTCGAGCAGATGACCGGCTGGTAGATATCGGGGCAAAAGCCATGGTGCGGGCAGCCGCTGCCGCTGCTGATAGCCTGCGACGGCAGAGCCATGGCGCCAGCCACCAGCGCGGCCGCCAGCACGAGCTTCGGAATCAGGGTCGTCTTCTTCATCGTGTTCTCCTTTCGTAGAGGCTCCATTGTACCCTTACTCACCACACGCGGCAGGCGTTCTCGCGCACCATCGGTGAGCCGGCGGGGCAGTTGAAGGCCTTCTGGAACTCCGGCATGTTCGAGAACACGCCGTTGACCCGGTAGCGGCCCGGGGAGTGGGAATCGGTCTGCGCCCGCAGCCGGGCGTTTTCGTCCGTCGAGTTCTCGCACCACCCCTGGCCCCAGCCCAGGAACACGCGCTGCTGGGCGGTGAAGCCGTCGCGCAGCGGTGGGGTCGAGCCCTTGAGAGTGTCTTCCAGCGCCATCAGGGCGATGCGCACGCCGCCGTTGTCGGCGGTGTTCTCGCCCAGAGTGAGCCGGCCGTTCAGGTGGACTCCCCCGGCAACGGTGAAGGCCGTGTACTCGTCGGCGACGCAGGTGGCACGTTTCTCGAACTCCTTGCCGTCCGTCTCGGTCCACCAGTCGGCGAGGTTCCCCTTGGCGTCGAACTTGCGGCCCTGGTCGTCGAAGCCGTGGGTCAGCTCATGGCCGATGACGGCGCCGATGCCGCCGAAGTTCAGAGCGTCGTCCGCCGTCTTGTCGAAGAACGGCGGCTGCAGGATGCCGGCCGGGAAGTTGATGTTGTTCTCCGGCGGGCTGTAGTAGGCGTTGACAGTGGGCGGCGTCATCGTCCACTCCGACGGGTCCACCTTCTTGCCGATCTTCTTTTTGTTACGCGTTTCTTCAAAGGTCCGGGCGCGCTCGGCGTTGCCGAAGGCGTCGCCGCGCACGATCTTCACCGTCGAATAGTCGCGCCAGTGCTCGGGATAGCCGATCTTGTTGGCGATGGCGGCGCGCTTCTCCAGGGCCCTCTTTTTGGTGGCGTCCGTCATCCACGGGAGGTCGCGGATGTCGCGGTCGAGGGCGGATTCGAGCGCGGCCACCATCTTCGCCATGCGCTCCTTCCCCTCGGGGCCGAAGGTGGCCTCGACGTAGCGCTGGCCCAGAGCCTCGCCGAGCTGACGGTTGGTCAGCTCGACGCAGCGCTTCCAGCGGGGTCGCAGCTCCTTGGTGCCGGACAAGATTTTGTCGTAGAAGTTGAAATTCTCGGTAACGAAGGCCGCGGGGAGGACCGGCGCCGCTTCGTGGAGGGTATGCCAGCGCAGGTAGGCCTTCCAGTCGTCGAGGCTGTGGGCTTCGAGGGCCTCGTTGACCCCCTTGAAGAAGTCCGGCCAGCCGACGTTGAGCTCGGTGAAGGCGGGAGCCCCGGTGGCCTTGAAGTAGGCCGTCCAGTCGAAACGGGGGGCGAGCGCCGCCAGGTCCTGGGGACTCATCTTGTGGTCGCGGCTGGCGGGGTCGCGGCGCTTCACCCGCTCCAGCGAAGCCTTGGCGAGGGCGGTCTCGACGTCGAGCACGGTCTGGGCGTCCTTGGCCGCCGTGGCCGCCGGCTCGCCGGCCAGCTCCAGCATCTTCGCGACGTGGCCGGGGAACTGCTTGCGCACGTCCGCGAAGCGGGCATCGTCCTTCAGGTAATAGTCCCGGTCGGGCAGCGAGAGCCCGGCCTGGTCGACCCCCGCGATGTAGAGGCTCGCGTTCTTGAGGTCAGGCTGGGAGCCGAAACGGAAGAGGGCGGGAACGCCGTCGCCGTGCAGTTTGGCGAGGGCCACCGCGATCTCCTCCTTGGTCTTCAGGGCGGCGATGCGGTCGAGCCGCGGCTTCAAGGGGGCGATCCCCTGGGCCTCGATGGCGGCCTCGTCCATGCAGCTCGCGTAATAGTCGCCGATCTTCTGGTCGATGGCCCCGCGCTTGGAGTCCGGCTTCGCAGCCTTTTCCAGGATGTTGCGCAGCACCGTCTGGTTGTGCTCCTGGAGCTCGTCGAAGCGGCTCCAGCGCGGCCGGTCGGCCGGCACGGGGTTCTTCTTGAGCCAGCCGCCGCAGGCGAACTGGTAGAAATCGTCGCACGGCTGGACGGACCGGTC
>DASUEN010000261.1:0-3025 GCA_036275055.1 Thermoanaerobaculia bacterium | reverse complement strand
GACGTCGGCGGGAGCGTCGGGACCCATGGCGCACCTCCCAATGCCTGGAGGATCAGCAGCCCGTTGCTCAGCAACTAACAGGAGATTACCCAGTGACGCTGTGGCAGGGCTCCTGGGGCGGCGAGGTCGCGTCAAGGAGTGTGGAAATGACCTTGGGCGGTGGTCCTTTCAAGAACTAGTCGCGAGCAAACGGCACGAAGAATTGTTCAAGCTCGGCGAAGCCGATCGCATCCTGTGCAAAGTGAAACGTGCCGACGTCCCGTATCTCTCGGCACGCGCGAACGAACGCCCCGAACGCGGCGCGAGCCAGCGCCGCGCCGACGCTGATGCGCTTCACGCCGGCGGCCGCCAAGTCTTCGATACTGAACGTGGCCCCCGGCATGCCCATGACGACATTGACGGGTTTGCCGAGAGCACCGCAAACCGTGCGGATCGTTTCGAGATCGTGGAGGCCGGGAGCATAGAGAACATCCGCGCCTGCTTCTTCGAAGGCCTTCAAGCGTCTGAGCGTGTCGTCCAGATCAAGGCGGCCCCAGAGGAGGTTCTCGCAGCGGGCGGTCAGGACGAAATCATGGGCCAGGCCGCGACACGCTTCGACGGCCGCCGCGATCCGTTCGACCGCAAGCTCGAACGCGAAGATCGGGTCGTCCTTGCGGTTGGTGTGATCCTCGATCGAACAGCCGGCGAGCCCAATCTCGGCCGCGGCTCGCACGGTCTCGGCAACGCTCTCCGGCGTGTCACCAAATCCCTTCTCCAGATCCGCGGACACTGGCAGGTCGGTAGCCAACACGATCTCCCGGCAATGCGCGAGGGTCTTCTCTTTGGAGACGCGACCCTCCGGAAGGCCGAGGGCGAACGCCATGCCGGCACTCGTGGTAGCAAGCGCCTGAAACCCCATGGATGCAAGAATCCGCGCCGTGCCGATGTCCCAAGGGTTCGGAATGACGAAGGCCCCCTCCTGCCTGTGGAGGACACGAAACATCTCGCCTTTGTGTTGCGGGCTCCGAGGCATGTCGTCGCTCCATTCCCAGTGGTCTGGATCCTGACCGGCCAGGGGATTATCACCCTACGGAGTGTGGTCCGCAGGCGAGCTGTGGTCAACAGCCTAGGCGGCGGGGTAGTGGGCTACTTTGAATTGCTGCCCCTGAGCTAGGCCGTTGTGACTTTGCCGTCCCAGTCTCCACCAGATGGGACGGAGGCGTGTTGGTGAATCAATTTCCACTCGCCATTTCGCCTCTCGAAGCAATCAGTTTCGCGCACCACGAGGCGTTTTGCATCGCCCGTCTTTAATACGACGTTCACTCTTTGAATCGTGCAAACGAGACCCATGTCGCCATTCACGACGACATCCGTTTCGAGGATGTCCACCTTGCAAGACTGGAAACTGCCGAACACCCTGTCGAAAAACTTCAGTGCAGGCTGAATACCTCGCGAGGCAAAGGGTGGGATGTCGAACCATAAGGCATCCTCAGCCCAGTGTCGCGTGCTTTGCGCTCCGGTCATGGATTCGGTCATCTCCTTGACGATGGAGACGAGGGTTTCCTTGTCCTTCCCCTTGGTATCGCTGATTGGCTTGGCTGGTGCGTCAGACATATGTCGGCTCCTCCTCGGACTCTTAGTCTAGCCTCATCTTGGTTTCAAAGTAGCCCACTACCGGCGGCGGCCGTGGTCTGGCTCGGCTTCACCCGCTCGCCGTTGATGTACGTCACGCCCTCCGCGACCTCGGCCGGCAGCTCGGGCGCGTCGAGCCGCCGGAACGTGCGCTCGGCAATCAGCAGCGTCTTCCAGATGACCGCCGTCGCGTTCTCCACCTTCTTGTACCGCTTCGCCGCCGCCGTCCGCAAGCGGACCGCGGCGAATGGCGACTCGATCGGGTTCGAGGTGCGCAGGGGCTTCCAGTGCGCCTTCGGGAACTCGTAGAAGGCGACGAGCCGGTCCCAGTCGTGGTCGAGCGCCTGGCCGACCGCGCTGACGCCCTTTTTCGTGCACCACGCCTGGAACAGCCGCTTCTGGCGTTCGGCGTCCTCCCGCGTCTCGGCGTAGGGGATCGCGGTGAGGAGGCGCCGGCCCTCGGCCTGGAGCCGCTTCGGCAGCTTGTCGAGCACATTCAGGAGCCGGTGGTTCCAACAGCGCTGCTGGCGGGCCAGGGGGAACACGGCGGTCAGCGCGCCCCAGATGCCCAAATGGCCATCCCCGACGACGAGACGGGGAGGCCGGAGGCCCCGGTGCTTCAGCTCTCGCAGCAACACCGCCCAGCTCTCGATGGACTCCCGATAGCCGCTCTCGACGGCCAGGATGATCTTGCGCCCGTCACGCAGGCCGGCGAGGACGACGAGCATGGCCGCCTTGTCCTTCTCGAGCCCGGCTTTGACGTAGACCCCGTCCACCCAGAGGTACACGGGCTCTAGGTCGGCCAGCGACCGCGTCTTCCACTCGTCGTACTCCGCCTGCCAGCTGGCCTTCAAGCGGGCGACCGAGCTTGCCGACAGCGGCGCGCCGTCCCCGAGCAGCCCTCGCAGGGCCAGATCAAAGTCGCCCTCGGCCAGCCCGTGGAGGTACAGCGTCGGGAGCAACTGGCCCACGGCCTCGGTGCGGCGCTTGAACACCGGCAGCAGGCGACTCTCGAAGCGCTCAGCCAGGCCGCGGACCCGCGGCCGTCGGACCGTGATCGTCCCCGCGCTCAGGGTCAGCCGGCGCGGCTTCCCCAGGCCGTTGCGGTAGCCCCACGCCGCGTCGATCCCCTCACGCCGCGCGTACCGCGCTCGCCCCAACAACTCCTCCACCTCTTCTTCCAGCAGTCGTTGGAACCAGGACTGGATGCGCTGCCGGGCGAAGGCCTCCACGTCCTCCCAGGATGGCCTTGACTCGATCACCCGCTCGGTGCTCTGCTCCTTCATGGGCGGTGTCTCCTTTCCCGGGCGCGTCAACGCCCGGCTCGGTTCTGGCCGAACCGAAAGGTACACCGCCTTCACTCGTTTCCACACCTTTCGAGCCTACCTCCGTTGATGCTCGAGACCGACGACAA
>DASUEN010000260.1:0-16012 GCA_036275055.1 Thermoanaerobaculia bacterium | reverse complement strand
GCGGTCCTCTCCCTTCTTGCCGAAGAAGAGCGACGACTGGTTGTCGACGCTGAACACCACGAACCCCTGCTCGGCCATCAGCTTGTGCCACACGTCGCGGGGGCTCCAGGCGTTGCTCACCACCTGCGAGCCGGGGCCGCCGTAGTGGTAGACGATCACCGGGTAGCGGTGGGCCGGGTCGAAGCCCGCGGGCTTGAGGATGCGCGCCGCCAGGCGGGAGCCGTCCGGCCCGGGGATGGTGAGGAACTCCCACTTCGGCAACGTGGCGGCGTCGAATTTCGGCGCCGCCGAGGGGAGGACGAGGCTCCTGCCGCCCCCGGCCGGCCGCACCTCGCTGCGCGAGGGCAGGTCCGCGGTGCTCCAGGAGTGAACCCAGGCGCCGGTCTTGGAGGAGACCACGGCCGAGTGGAACCCGGGCTCGGGAGTGAGCACCTGCCAGCCATGGCCGTTCAGCGAGACCCTGGCGACCTTGCGGTCGATGGGACCGAGCTCGGAGGTGGGGTAGGCGGTGACGACGGCCCACGAGCCGTCGTCCGCCAGGGCGTCGAGGGAGGTCACCACCCATCCCTCGGGGGTGACGGCCTCCACGGGCCGGCCGTCCGCGCCGTAGAGATAGAGCCGCCGCCAGCCGTCGCGCTCCGAGCCCCAGAGAAAGCGGCCGTCCGGGAGGAAGCGGAAATCGTCACCGAGGTTGAGCCAGGTGGGCCACGTCTCGGAGAGCAGGGTCGTACAGGCGCCGTCCCCGGCACCGCAACGCAATAGGTCGAGGTGCTTCTGATCGCGGGCGAGCCGCTGAACGGCGACGGCGTCCCCCTTGGGGGTCCACTCCACCCGCGCCGGGTAGGAGTCGTCGTCGCCGGTCGCCAGCCACAGGGTCTTGCCCCCGGTCACGCTCACCACCCCGACCTTGACCTTGGGGTTGGGCTCGCCGGACTTGGGGTACTTCTGGAGCGTCACCTTGGGGTAGAGGGGCGAGTCGTCCACCAGCGGGTAGACGCCCACGGGGGTTTCGTCGAAGTGGTAGAAGGCGAGGCGGGAGCCGTCCGGGCTCCACCAGAACCCTTCGGGGTTGCGGTTCCAGATCTCCTCGCCGTAGACCCAGTCGTTGATGCCGTTCAGGGCGACGTTCTCCTCGCCGTCCGTAGTCAGCCGGGTCTCGGCGCCCGTGGCCACGTCCATGACGTAGAGGTCGAAGCTGCGCACGAAAGCGATCCGCCTACCGTCCGGAGAAAAGCGGGGAGCCTCCTCCGCGCCCTCCGTATGGGTGAGGCGGCGCAGCGTCCCCGCCAGGCTCTTGAGGTAGAGCTCTCCCCCCGCCTCGATCAGCAGCGCATCCCCTTTGGGGGACCAGGAGTAGCCGTCCACCTCCAATTTTTCGTCCTTCTTCTTGTCCTTGTCTCCCAGCTCGCCAGGGCTCGAGACCACCGCGCTCTTCCCCGTGGCAACCTCCAAGACCCACAGGGCCTTGCCGCTCCCCTCCCCCTTCTCGTCCCAGAGGTAGGTCAGCCGCGAGCCGTCCGGGGACCAGGCGGCGGCTGACGGCCGGCGGCCGCTGGCGTCCGGGGCGACCAAGGCGCCGATGTCGTGGATGCTCCGGACAGGGGGCTGCTCCGGCCCTGCGGCGAAAGCGGGTGGGAGAGCCAGCGCGGCCAGGGGCACGGCGAGAGTCCAGACGATGAGCGATCGGCGCATGCATCCTCCTCCTTCGGGGGTGGCTGGAAAGCGGGACGAGTCTAGCAGCGGTTGCAACCTTCTCCCATCCGCCGCCGTAGTGTGGGGCATCATGGAAACACGGAGGCCCGCTATGAAGTCGATTTCCAAAGTGCCCGCGCTGGCCGCGGCACTGATGCTCGCTTTGGGCGTGGGGGCCGCGGCGGCCCTCCATGCCGACGAACAGACCCGCGCCGTCCACCAGGCCTTCCCGGCCGGAGCGGCGGAGGTACGGCTGGCCAACCTCGCTGGCCGCATCGAGATCGTGCCCGGCAAGGGAGGCGAGGTGGTGGTGGACGCCACCGTGCATGGCGACGCCGGCAGCGCCGCCGAGACCCAGCGCATCCTGGCGCAGATGAAGTGGGTGAAGAGCCACGACAAGAAGGGTCGCGAGGAGTGGGCGCTCTCCTACCCGGTCGAGAAGTACCGCTCGTACGCCTATCCCCGCACCAAGGAGAAGGACGGCGGCTCCGAGCTGCCGGCCTTCCTGAGCTTCCTCGACGTGGGGAGTCAGACGGTGACCACCTATCGCGGCGAGCGGGTGCACGTCTACGCCAAGAAGCGCTCCTCGGCGCCGGTGCTCTACGCCGACCTGCGGATCATCCTCCCCGCCGGCTCCAACGTGGCGGTGCGCAACGCCGTGGGCGCCATCAACGGCGGCGACCTCGACGGCACGCTCGCTATCGACACCGGCAGCGGCAAGGTGCAGATCGCCTCCCACTCCGGCCAGCTCGCCGTGGACACCGGCTCGGGGGACGTCATCCTCGGCGCCGCCAAGGGGGAGACGACGATCGCCACCGGCTCAGGAGATGTCGTCGTCCGGCGTCTGGTGGGCAACGGCACGATGACCACCGGCTCCGGCAACGTCACCGTCAGCCAGCTCTCGGCCGGCAAGCTTTCGATCGAGACCGGCTCGGGTGACGTGACGGTGCAGGACGGCGTCGCCAACCGGGTGATCGCGGACACCGGCTCGGGCGGCGTCAAGGTCCTCTCCGTCGAGCTCGAAGAGCTGGCGGCGCAGACCGGCTCGGGCGACGTCACCGTGCAAAGCTCGCTCGCCAAGACCCGGAAGGTGAAGGCCGAGACCGGCAGCGGCGACATCGTCATCAAGGCCGGGCCGAACGCCTCCTTCGACGTCGACTCCGATCAGGGGAGCGGCGACCTCATCGTCAACTACGCCGACGCCACCCTGCGCAAGGCGGGCCGTAAGGTCGTGGGCGCCAAGCGCGGCGACGGCCGCACGGCCATCCACGTCGAGACCGGCAGCGGCGACTGCACGATCGGGCCGAAGGTGTAGGCGGCGCGAGTCTCAGTGGAAGAAGTAGCGGTCCCGGTCTGCATCACCGCGCAAGGGATCTGCATCACGCGGATCTCGATCTGCATCGCCGTTCTCTGGATCTGCATGACGCAGATCGCGGGAAGCATTACCGCGCTGCGGAGCGGGATGACGCAGGTCCCGGATTGCGTCACCGCGCAAGCTTCCCTAGTGATGCAGCTCGGAAGCGCCGTGACGCTTCTCGCGGTCCGCGTGATGCAGGAGCCTTTCCCGGCCCCGCAGGAGAGGCTCTTTGTGATGCACGGGCGTTGCTGCGACGCTAGGGAACGCAGGCTCGTGTCTCATCCCGCTTCGTGAACGCCCGGGAAACACTCCCTCGTGTTGCAGGAACCGGTCTGTGGAGCCGGGGAACGTTGCGTTGCGTTCCACAAACGGCTCCTGGTGATGCACGGACCGGTCCGGATGAGTGGGAGACGCGACCTCATGGACGGACCGTTATCGGCCGCTTCGACACCCTCTCAGACGGCGACGAGCAGGTTCGAGGCGAACCAGCCGCGGGCGTCCGTCCAGGTCCGCTTGAGCTCGAAGCCGGTCTGCGCGGCGAGAGCGGCGATCTGCTCCACCCGGAACTTGTAGGAGCTCTCCGTGTGGATCGTCTCGCCCGCGGCGAAGGGGACGGCGAGGTCCAGGGCGCGGATGGGCACCGTCTGCTCCCGCCGGCTTTCGAGGTGCATCTCGATCCGCCCCGCCTGCCGGTTGTAGAGCGCGCGGTGGCGGAAGGTGGAGAGATCGAAGCCGCCTCCCAACTCGCGGTTGATCCGCACCAGCAGGTTGAGGTTGAACGCCGCCGTCACTCCCAAGGGGTCGTCGTAGGCGGGGATCAGCACGCTCTCGGGCTTTTCGAGATCGACCCCGAGGAGGAACCCCTCGCCGGGATCGAGCAGGTTGCGCACGTCGGAGAGGAGCGCCAGCCGCTCCGGCACGTCCAGGTTCCCCAGGGTGGAGCCGAGGAAGAGGACGAGGGTGCAGCCGGGAGCCACCCGGTCGCTGCGAACCCTGCGCAATGCCGCCTGATACTCGCCGACGTAGCCGGTGATGCGCAGGTCCGGATAGGAGGTGAGGAGGGCGCGGCTGCTCAGCTCGACGGCGGACTCCGAGATGTCGACCGGTACGTATTCGAGCGTCTCCTGGCGGGCGAGGAGGGCCTCGATCACGAGGCGCGTCTTCTGGCCGTCGCCGCTGCCGAGCTCCAGGAGCCAGAGCGGGCCTTTCAGGGATGCTGCGATTTCCCCGGCGCGGGCGTGCAGGATCTCCGCTTCGGTTCGGGTGACGTAGTACTCCGGCAGGGCGGTGATGGCCTCGAAGAGGCGCGATCCTAGCTCGTCGTAGAAGTACTTGGGATAGAGAACCTTGGGAGTGGAAGTGAGGCCGCGGCGAACGTCATCCCCGAAGGAGCTGAGACTGGCCCGGGCTCTCTCCACCCGGCGTATGGCGAGGCGCTCTTCGGGAGGGGCGACTGGTAACTTCTCTACGGAAACCCGGTTGCCTGGCATGAGGGCACTGTAGCACAATCACAAGCCCCCGCTTCAACGCCTCGCCGTGACTTTTCTGCGACCTTGCCGGGAGGTGGGGGCGTGGTAGCATCCCTGCCCGAATCGAGACCTTTGAAGCCGGGAGGAACCCGCACGCATGAGCGACGAGCGCGAGACTTTGGAGATGGACGTTGTCTTCGTGGGCGCCGGACCGGCGAGCCTGGCGGGGGCCTATCACCTGGCCCGCCTCGCCAAGGGGGCCGGGATGGAGCTCTCGATCGGCGTCCTGGAGAAGGGGCGCGAGATCACCAGCCACGCCCTCTCCGGCGCCATCGCCGATCCCCGGGCCTTGAAGGAGCTGCTGCCGGAAGAGTGGCGAGAGGCGCCGTTCGAGGGGAAGATCGAGCACGAGAAGTTCCTCTTCCTCACCGAGAACAAGTCGCTCTCCCTCCCCATCCCGCCGCCGCTCGAAAACGAGGGGAGCTACGTCACCTCGCTGGGCAAGCTCCTCAAGTGGCTGGCGCCGAAGGTGGAGGCCGCGGGCGTCGATCTCCTCTTCGAGTTCCCCGCCGTCCAGGCGCTGGTGGAAAACGGCCGCGTGGTGGGCGTGCGCACCGGCGACAAGGGGGTCTCCCGGCACGGCGAGAAGAAGGCCAACTACGAGCCGGGGGTCGACGTCCGGGCCAAGGTCACCGTGCTCGGCGAGGGTCCCCGCGGCACCCTGGTCAAGCAGCTCGATTCCGAGCTCGGCCTGTGGGAGGGGAAGAACCCCCAGATCTACGCCCTCGGCCTCAAGGAGGTCTGGGAGGTGCCGCACGGCCGCCTGGAGCCGGGGCAGGTGATCCACACCCTCGGCTTCCCCCTGGGTTTCGACACCTTCGGCGGCGGCTTCGTCTACGGCATGCAGAACGATCAGGCCATCGTGGGCCTGGTGGTGGGGCTCGACTACAAGAACCCGCTCCTCGATCCCCACCAGGAGTTCCAGCGCTTCAAGACCCATCCGGCCATCGCCCCGATCTTCGAAGGTGGGAAGATGACCTTCTACGGCGCCAAGGCGATTCCGGAGGGCGGGTGGTGGTCGATGCCTCGCCTCGCGGGCGACGGCTTCCTGCTGATCGGCGACTCGGCGGGGATGCTCAACAGCCAGCGCCTCAAGGGGATTCACCTGGGGATGAAGTCCGGAATGCTCGCCGCCGAGACGATCTTCGAGGCCCTGAAGGCCGGCAGCGCGACTCCCGAGCGCCTCGCCGCCTACCCGGCGAAGGTCGAGGCGAGCTGGATCAAGGAGGAGATGTGGGAGGTGCGCAACTTCCACCAGGCCTTCGATCACGGCGTGCTGGCCGGCATGCTCCAGGCCGGGGTCGGCTTGGTGACCGGCGGTCGCGGCTGGGGTGTCTTCGACCGGCTGCCCACCGCACCCGGGCATACTCGGATGATCCCGCTGAACACCCCCGAGGGGAAGCGCCTCGAGGCACCCGAGCCGGTGAAGATCGACGGCAAGCTCACCTTCGACCGCCTGGCGGACGTTTACAACTCGGGGACGGCTCACGACGAGGACCAGCCGGTCCACCTGCTGGTGGCGGACACCGACATCTGCATCTACCACTGCGCCATCGAATACAAGAACCCCTGCCAGCGCTTCTGCCCTGCCGCCGTCTACGAGATGGTGCCGGACCCGGCCTCGCCCACCGGTGAGCGCCTGCAGATCAACGCCAGCAACTGCGTGCACTGCAAGACCTGCGACATCATGGATCCCTACCAGATCATCACCTGGGTGCCCCCCGAGGGGGGCGATGGTCCGAACTACAGCAAGATGTAGTCCCTCGCCCGCCGCCGTCCCTTTGACAAGCGGCCCTTCCGGCACGTAGGATTCGCGGTCCGGGCCGGCGTAGCTCAGTTGGCGAGAGCGCCTGACTGTGGATCAGGAGGTCTCCGGTTCAAATCCGGACGCCGGTACCATCACCCTCTTTTCGGACGAACCGTAAGTCTCCTGGAGGGCTTCTCCCCATGGCCGACCAAGTCGAGCCGCGCCTGTCCCGCGGGTTGAGAGACCTGCTGCCCGACCAGATGCTGGCGCGGCAGTGGATGATCGACACCATCCGCGGCGTCTACGAGCTGTACGGTTTCGTGCCGCTGGGGACGCCCGCCGTCGAATACCTGGACGTGCTCTTGGGCTCCGCCGCCGGCGCCGAAACGCAGCAGTCGATCTTCACCGTCCAGAACCCGGAGAAAGAGCAGCTCGGCCTGCGCTTCGACCTCACGGTCCCCCTCGCCCGGGTGATCGCCCAGTACCGGGACCTGCCGCGCCCCTTCCGTCGCTACCAGGTCTCCCCCGTCTGGCGTGCCGACAAGCCGGGCCCCGGCCGCTTCCGCGAGTTCACCCAATTCGACCTCGATTCCGTGGGCGTCGAGTCCGAGGTCGCCGACACCGAGATCGTCGCCGGCATGTGCGACACCCTCACGGCGCTCAAGGTGGGGGGCTACCGCGTCCGCTACTCCTCGCGCGGCATCCTCAACACGCTTCTAGCCTTCGCCGGGATCCCCGCGGAGCTGGGGGCGGACGTCTTCCGGGTGCTCGACAAGCTCGACAAGGTGGGCGCGCAGAAGGTGAGGCTGGAGCTGACCACCGGCTACGTGGACTCTTCCGGCGATCCCATCGCGGGCGTCGGCCTCGCCTCGGAGCAGGTGGACAAGATCGAGCGCTTCCTGGAGATCCGCTCCGACGACCGCCGGGAGGTGGTGGCCCAGCTCCGCGACCTTTTCGCCGGGGTCGAAGGGGCGGATACCGAGGTGGGGGTGGTGGAGAAGATCTCGAACCATCTCTACGCCCTGGGATACGCGGACGATCGCGTGTCGCTCGATCTCTCGATCGCCCGCGGCCTTGCCTACTACACCGGCCCGGTCTTCGAGGCCATCCTGCTCGACGCGCCCGAGTTCGGCTCCGTCTTCGGCGGCGGCCGGTACGATGGGCTGGTGATGCGCTTCCTGGGCGAGAAGGTGCCGGCCACGGGCGCCTCGATCGGCGTCGACCGGTTGCTCGCCGCGCTCATCCACTTGAAACGGGCGGGGCAGCAGAAGTCCACGGCCAAGGTGCTGGTGGCCAACATGGACGCCGCCTTGAACGACGACTACATCGCCATGACCTGGGAGCTGCGCCGCGCGGGCATTCCCGCCGAGCTTTACCTGGGCACCGCCCGCGGCCCCGGCAAGCAGCTCAAGTACGCTGACCAGTGGGGAATCCCCATCGCCCTGCTCTACGGCTCGAACGAGAAAGAGAAGGGGACGGTCACCCTGAAGGACATGGACGCGGGGCGGCAGCGGGCGGAGGCCCTCGCCAACCGCCAGGAGTGGCTGGAGGAGCGGCCGGGCCAGCGCGAGGTGCCGCGCGAGGGCCTCGTCGCAGCGGTTCGCGATATGCTGGGGCTCATCGAGCACTAGGAGCTTGAGCTGTCTATGAGCGAGCCGGACCATTCCCTCGCCGCCGTCGTCCTCGACGGCGGCACGTTGAGCCTCGCCGACCTCGCCCGCATCGCCCGCGACCCCCGAGTGCAGGTGGAGATCCACCCGGAGGCCATGGCACGGGTCGAGGCGAGCTGGGCGCAGATCCAGAAGCTGGCTGATCGATACACCCGGGACTGGCAAGCGCGGGAGCGAGGGGACCGAAGCGTCCACCCGGTGCTGGAGTACGGCGTCACCACCGGCTTCGGCGAGTTCAAGAACGTCCCCATCGCTCCGGATTGCCTGGAAGAGTTGCAGCGCAACATCCT
Organism: Thermoanaerobaculia bacterium; assembly: GCA_036275055.1. Classification (GTDB taxonomy): domain Bacteria; phylum Acidobacteriota; class Thermoanaerobaculia; order Multivoradales; family UBA5704; genus DATARR01. The sequence continues at coordinate 7,727 of DASUEN010000260.1, read as the reverse complement.
CCTCTCCCACTCCGTGGGCACCGGCGAGACGGGCGATCCGGACAATCCCGCTAATTATTTCGAACCGGAGGTCGTGCGGGCGGCCCTCGCCGTTCGCCTGAACGCTTTCCTCAAAGGGTGTTCCGGCCTGCGCCCTGAGATGGTCGAGACGGTCCGCGCCATGCTGAACCGGGGGATCGTGCCGCTCGTGCCCATCCGCGGCTCCGTGGGATCGAGCGGCGACCTCGCCCCGCTCTCCCATCTCTTCGCGGTGCTCCTGGGCGAAGGGCGCTACTTCGTCGTCCGCGAGCCGGAGGATCTCACCTTCTCCCGGCCCCGGAAGCTCCAGCCGGCCGCTGACTTGAGCTCGGATCTCGCACAGCAGATCCCCGCTCTCAGCTTCAAGGAGGGTCTGGCGCTCACCAACGGGGCCACCTTCTCGGCCGCGCTCCTTGCCCTGGCAGTCCACGACGCCGAGTCGCTCGCCCACGCGGCCGATGTGGCCACGGCTCTCAGCCTCGAGGCCGTCTGCGGCTGCGCGCGCGCGTTCGACCTGCGGATTCACGAGGCGCGCGGCCAGGCCGGGCAGATCGCCAGCGCCGCGAACATCCGTTCCCTTCTCAAGGGGAGCCGGCTGATCGAAAAAGCCGGAGCGGTGCAGGACGTCTACTCCCTGCGCTGCGCGCCCGCGGTCCACGGCGCGGCCCGCGACACCATCGCCTACGCCCGCCGGGTGGCTGAAGCCGAAATCAACGCCGCCACCGACAATCCGCTTTTTTTCACCGCGGACGATACGCCGCCTTTCGATCACGAGTTCGCCGCCAACTGGCCAGAGGGCTACGACGGCCGGCAGCGGATTTCTTATTCAGCCGGTAACTTCCACGGCGAGCCCGTGGGCATGGCGGCGGATTTTTTGGCGATCGCCTTAGCCGAGCTGGCGGACATCTCCGAGCGGCGCACCCAGATGCTGCTCGACGCCCATCACAACCGCAACCTGCCGGGGAACCTCATCCCGCACCGGGGAATCAACTCCGGGTTGATGATCATCCAGTATTGCGCCGCCGGCATCGTCTCCGAGAACAAGGTCCTCACCCACCCCGCCTCGGTGGATTCGATCCCCACCTCCGCGAATTCCGAGGACCACAACGCCATGGCCACCATCGCCGCCCGCAAGCTGCGGACGGTGCTGCGCAACGCCCAGGCCGTGCTGGCGATCGAGCTCCTGGTGGCGGCTCAGGCCGTGGAGTGGCGGGTGGCCATGGCGATCGATCCCGTAGCGCCCCGTTCCGATGCCCCCTCCGACTGGGAGCAGGCCGGCCGCGAGGCCGAGGAATTCGCAGCACGAACCCTCCCGGCGCAGCGGCCGGAGATCGCCGCCGCGCTCGGCGAGGGAACGCGGCACGCCTACCTCCAACTCCGAGCGCTCGCGCCCACGATGCTCAAGGACCGCACGCTCGACGGCGACCTCCGGGCCGTACGAGCTGCGGTCGAGCGGGGCATTCCTTTTTGACGTGAGATTTCCGAGACACTGTCTCGGAAATTCGCATCTGCCCCGTCCCTACCGTATTTTCCGGATGGCGATGATCGTCTCGTCCTCGACGAAGTACCCCTGCTCCATCCAGGCGTCGAGCCCTCCTTCCAGCGGGCGGACCCGGGTGAAGCCTCGTTCCATCAGAGCGCGAGCCACACGGGCCGCGGAGGCTTCGTTCGGTCACGTACAGTAGAGGACCACCTCCCGGTCCCGCGGCAGCTCGGCCAGCTTCTCATCGATCTCGTCGAAAGTCATGCGCAGGGCGCCCGGGATGCGCCGCGGGTCGTGGAGGTGGGAGGAGCGGTTGCGCACGTCGACGATCGCCGGCGCCTCGCCCGCGTCCAGCAGCCGTTTGAGCTCGGGGACGGAGATGCGCGCCAGGTGGAGGAGCCGGGCCACCCGCTTGCGCTGCCACCACTTGACGGCGATCACCAGCAGCAGCCCCACGCCCAGCACCACCAGCGCCCAGAAGCCGAGCGTCTCCAGGTAGAGGAGGACCTTGTCGATCGCCCGGTGGAAGATGCCGCCCAGGAGAACGCCGGAGCCGATCCAGAGCAGGGTGCCGAAGCCGTCCCAGAGGAGGAAGGCGCCCAGGCTCCTCCCCGTGGCCCCGGCGAGCGGCGGCGCCACCGTGCTGTAGCCGGGGATGAACTTGGCGTAGAGGAGCGAAGGCATGCCCGCCCGCTCGAACATGTCTTCCGTGCCCCGCACGCAGGAGTCGGGAGAGAGCGACAGCCGGCAGAGCGTCTTCAGCACCCGGTGCCCCTGCCAGCGGCCGAGCAGGAACCACACGGTATCCGCCAGCAGCGCGGCAACGAGCGCCATCCCCAGCAGGGCCGGCAGGCTCATCCGCCCCTGCGCCGCCAGCGCTCCGGCGACGATCAGCGTCGGCAGGGCCGGAATGGGCGCGCCGATCTGCTCCAGAAAGACGTTGGCGAAGACGACCAGCAGGCCGTAGCGGACGAGATCGGCGATCAGGGACTCCATGCGGCCTGAGATCCTAGCAGAGGTGCCCCGTTCCTCTCAGGCGCTCCCTGTCAGATACACCTCATCGTCCGCGAATACCTCGGGTGAACCCTGACCCGCCGACCGAGCTTAGAAGAGACGGATCGTCCGGGCGTTTTCCCGGCGGCAGGCCACGAACCAAGGAGGAGATGGCCATGGAAAGACACTCTCGCGTCGTCTGTCGTGTCCTATGCATTCTGGCCCTGGCGGCATCCCTGGCCGGATGTTGCCTGCACAAGCATCACCACGATTTCGGGGCGCAGGCCCCTCCTGTGACTCACGGGGTGGACGTGTTCCAAACTGCGACGGGCGGCGCCACGGGGGTGGATTTCGCCACTCATCCCTTACCGCCCGGGTTCTTCTGCCCGGGCTCGCCGCAATTCGACGGCAAGATCTCGCTGGTAGGCGTGCCGCTGGGAGGCCTGGCCGGCAGCGCCGACACGGTCGTGGAGCGGCTGAAGGATGCCTCCTTCACGAGCGGACCCGCCACGGTCCCCGTGAAGGTGCGGGCTTTGACGCTCACCAGCGCCAACCCGCTCACCGTCTCCTGCTCGGGCGGCAGCTCCACCCAGTGGAAGCTCGACGTCTGCCTCTGCGGCGACCAGCCGGCGACCGATATCGTGGTGAAGGTCGATCAGTCGTGCGGCTGTGGTCACTTCGACGGCTCCCTGAAGCTCGAGACCTGCCTGCGGTTCACCAACCTGGGCGACAACAAAGTGATCGGTCCGATCAACCAGGAGGTGAAGCTGAAGATTGCCGACATGCCCTGGTGTCCCAAGCCGATGGATCGGGCTCTGGTCATCAACGGACCCTTCACCGTGAAAGATTGCGACGGCAAGGACGTGAACCTGCCCGGAACCAGCAACTTCTTCCCCGGCTACACCTGCGCCGAGCAGGCCCCGGGCGTCGATTGCTGGACGAAGTTCGCGAGCCTCACCCATTGCCACGAGGGTCCTACCCCGACCCACCAGCATTGCGTCAACCCCGTCTGCGGGCGTCAGAAGGATTGAGCCTCGCAGCTCCTGGTCCACCGGGAGCCGCGATGCTATTCTTCGAAGCCCATGGAACGGACCTCTCAGGAACGGCGATTCACCGGCCGGGTAGCCCTCGTCACCGGCGGCAGCTCGGGGATCGGGCGTGCCGCCGCTCTTGCTTTTGCGGGAGAGGGAGCCGGCGTGGTGATCGCCAGCCGCGGCACGGAGCGGGGAGAGGCCGTCCAGCGGGAATTGGAAGCTCTCGGGGCCGCAGCGGAATTCGTCCCCACCGACGTGTCCCAGGCCGGGCAGGTGGAGACGCTGGTGCGGCGGACCGTCGAACGGTTCGGCCGGCTGGACTGTGCGTTCAACAATGCCGCCGCGATCGACGTCGGGGTTTACAAGGCGACGGCGGATTTTTCGGAGGAGGAATTCGATCAGCACCTCGCCTTCAATCTCAAGAGCGTGTGGCTGTGCATGAAGCACGAGATCGCCCAGATGTTGCGCCAGGGCAGCGGCGGCACGATCGTCAATACCTCTTCGGTCAACGGCCTCGGCGGGGTCCCGTTCAACGGGCTCTATGCCGCCGCCAAGGCCGGGGTGCTGGGGCTCACCAAGTCCGCGGCCCAGGAGTATGCAAAACAAGGGATTCGCGTCAACGCCCTGGTGGCCGGCGGATTCCGTACGCCCATGCTCGAAGGGGTGTTCAAGCGCGCCTCGCCGGATGATCCTGCCGCCGTGGAAGCGGGCTTCGCCCAGCTCGTTCCACTGGGCAGGATCGGGCGGCCCGAGGAAGCGGCCGAGGCCGTTCTCTGGCTGTGCTCGGACGCCTCCTCTTACCTCACGGGCAATTCGTTGATCGTGGATGGCGGGCTGACCTCGCCATACCGATAGCCGGGGCCCATGGAAACGATCGCCGACACCCTCGCGGCCCAGGCCGCGGCTCTCCCGGACCAGCCTTTTCTCACCGAAGGGGACTGGACGGCGAGCTTCGCCGAATTCTTCGCTCTCACCCGGCGGATGGCGGGCTTTCTGGCGGCGCGGGGCGTGGGGGCTGGTGACCGCGTGGTGCTCTACGTGGACCGGCGGATTCCTCATCTTTTGGGGTACTTCGCCAGCATGGCCCTGGGCGCCGTGCCCGTTCACCTCTACGCTCAGAAGACTCGCCGCTTCGTGGCTTTCGCGGCCGAGCACACCAGGGCGGCGCTGGTTTTGACCGATCAGCCGGAGCTTGCGGCGGCGGACCTTCCCTGCCCCCGGGTCTCCATGCCTGGCCTTGCGGACCTCGCAGCCGCTCCCGAGCGGTGGACCGGGGAGCGCGATCCCGTCGCCTACATGATGTTCACCAGCGGCACCACGGGGCAGCCCAAGGCGGTGCTGACGACGCAGGAGAACGTCCTCTTCGTCACCCGCACGCTGATCGGCATCCCCGGCATGCGCCCCGGGGACCGGGAGGTCATCGTCATGCCCCTGGGCTCCACGGGGGGCCTGGGGCACGTTCACGCCAACCTGGTGCTGGGCAATCACGCGCGGCTCCTCCCCTATTTCTTCGGCGCCATGGACGACGGGGACATGCGCCACATGCTGGCGACGATCGAGCAGCACGCCATCACCGGTTTCCTGTCGACGCCGGGCATGCTGGGCCGGCTGGCCTCGCATCACCGCGAGGCCTTGCGCAGCCAGGGGAAGAGCCTGCGCTACGTGCTCGCCAACGTCACACCGATGCGGCCGGAGCTGGTGCGCGAGCTGATCGAGATCCTCCCGGGCACCCGTTTCCATACCTATTACGGCCTCACCGAGGCCAGCCGTAGCGTGTATCAATGTTTCAACGATCATCCGGAGCATTTTGCCGCCGCCGGCCGGCCGGCGCCGGGGGTGGAGATCGCCCTCGCCCCGGCGGATTCCGCGAGCGGCGTGGGCGAGGTGCTGATCCGCGGCGGCAACGTCATGCCCGGCTACTGGGGCGAGGGGGACGGCTTGCCTCCCGGCGTCACCGCGGACGGCTGGTTCCGCAGCGGCGACCTCGGGAGCTTCGACGCCGAGGGGTTCCTCACCATCCGCGGCCGGCTCAAGGATTCGATCAACGTCGACGGCCTCAAGTGCTTTCCCTACGAGATCGAAGAGGTGCTGGCGCGCCATCCGGCGGTGCGCGATTGCGCCGTGGTGGGCATCCCCGATCCCGCGACGTTCGAGCGGCTGGGCGCCGCGGTGGTGCCGCGCGAGGGCGCCGATCTGGAGACCCTGAGAGCCGAGCTGGCAGCCCACTGCCGGCGCGAGCTCGAGCCCTATAAAGTGCCGGCGCAGCTCGTTTTCCTCGACGCCCTGCCGCGGGCCGGCCTGGGCAAGGTCGATCGCGGGCCGATCGTCGAACGGCTGGCCGAGGCGTGGCGGATTTCTTGAGCTCCCCGTCTGGCGGTCGCGCGAATCTACTGGTAAAGTAGGCGGCATTCAGGGATGCAGCAGTCCGAAATCGCGTCCTCTTCAAAGGAGACCACTCAATGGAAGGCATGCCCTTGCTGTCGCAGAACGTGAACCCGGTGATCGCGCTCGTTCCCCAGACGGAGCTCAAGGCGGCGCTCGAGGACGGCCTCGGCGACGCCCGTGAAGCGGTGGCGAAGATCGAGCGCTGCTTCCATCTCCTCCCCAGCAAGCGCTGGTCGGACGAGCTGCTGGCAACCTTCGTCCGCTCCTGGAAGGCGACCCACCTGAAGATGCTCGCCATCTACGGCCTCTCCTGCCGTCTGCAGCGGCTGGCCGCGTCCCAAGAGGGCGAGGTGCGCGACAAGCTGCTGACCGCCGGCTCCCTGAACGCCGAGACCAGCTACGAAGACCTGGGCCTCGACTTCGACGGCCACACCCATGCCGAGCTGTACGACGCCTTCGCCGCGGCCTTCGTGCCCGAGACTCCGTGGCAGCTCGACCGCTACCTGGTGCCCGAGGCGGCGGAGTTCCAGCGCTGGATCTATCGCAACATGGTGGTGGAGGACCCGGCGATCGGCCTGCTGACCAACATGTTCTCCGAAATTTACAATCACGGCGAGTACTCGATGGCGCTGCCGGCCTTCTCCGAGCTGGCCGACCGCCACTTCCTTTTCACGCCCGAGGCGAAGGAAAACGCGCTCACCTACATCCGTGCCCACATCGAGGACGAAACGGAGATCAGCCACTTCCTCGTGGTGGTCGACGCGCTCGACACCTACGACGAGGCCGTCCTGCGCACCCCCGACTTCGCCCTGGCGCGCCGGGTGTTCGGCGAGTACCTCACCCGTCTTGGCAAGGTGATGGATGCCCTGACCGACCGCATGCTGATCGAGCTCGCGCAGCCCGGCGACAGCGTGCAAATGCCGGCAGAGGCGCTGAGCGCTCACTGAGGCGCCGTGCCCGCCGTCCCCTTTTCGACGCGGCTCAAGGAGCGCTTGTACTTTCGCCACGCCACGCGCGTGCGGTGGAAGCGCCTCCTGCCGCGTTGGCTTTACAACGCCCTGCGGGTGATCCTGACGCCGTGGGACGCGCTGGCGGCGCTCCGCTTCCTGGCGGATTCGCGGCTCCCGCTGTCCCCGGCGGAGCGATGGCGGCTGGTGAGGCGGTTTTACCGCACCGCGAACCACGTCGACTGCCCGCACGACGAGAGCCAGATCTTCACGGTCGTGACGGCGATCCTCATCCTGCCGAAGAGTGTGCCGGGGGTGATCGTCGAGGCCGGCTGCTACAAGGGGGGGAGCACCGCGAAGCTCAGCCTCGCGGCCCGGGCCGCGGGGCGGGAGCTGGTGGTCTTCGACTCCTTCGCCGGCCTGCCCGAGGTCGCGGACACCCAGGATCGCAGCATTTTCGGCCGCAGGGTGAAGTTCGCGGGGGGCGACTGGTGCGGCACCCTGGCGGAGGTGCAGGGGAACGTCGCCCGTTTCGGCGCTCCGGAGGTCTGCCGCTACGTGGCCGGCTGGTTCGAGGACACCATGCCCCACTTCCGCGAGCCGGTCGCCGCCGTCTTCGTCGACGTCGACCTGGCCGCCTCCACCCGCACCTGCCTCAAGCACCTCTATCCGCTGCTCTCGCCCGGCGGCTCCCTGTTCTCGCACGACGGCCACCTGTTGCCGGTGGTGGAGGTCTATGCCGACGCGAAGCTCTGGGAGCAGGAGGTGGGCTGCCCCCAGCCCGAGATCCACGGTCTTGGGACCGCGGCCTTCCTCCACGTCGTCAAGACTGCGAGGCCGTAGAGCGATGGAGAAGGATGTCGCGCC